>JBEBRK010000003.1:0-297852 GCA_040394885.1 Gemmatimonas phototrophica | reverse complement strand
TGATGCATAACTCTCTGGCAAACGGCGGGTTCGGAATTAACGATCTAACTGCCACAGACAAGGTTGCCCAGAATCTTAGGACAACCTTTAGATCGGCGCGGAGAATTTTTTAACCTTTTCTCGTTAAATCAGGAAATCAGCGAATTAGAGCTTCCAAATGGATTTGGCAGCTGAACTCCGGTTGGTGCATTAACTATTAACCGGACTCGCTCAATTGGCGTATTGTTGAGATCGACCTGCATTATATAGGATCCTGGAACGTCCATAGGAAGGTCCACAACCGCAATAACCGGAAGGTCCATCTCCAGATCTGATTCCTTATCTCCATCCAGCTGAAGATCGCCGGTGGTGCTCCAGAGCTCATTACCGTCTGGATTGATCCATCTGAAGGTGAGCAGGTGTTCTCCAACGTCGCTTCCACTACCTTTAAAGCGTAGCACGAAATGCGCTCTCGGATGTACCGAGGGAAATGCACCTACTTGTAAAGCATCAAAGATGCCCAGAACGTTGAGCTTCCCTTCTTGCGACAGGTTGGCTGCGTCCGCGAAGACTGCGAATGATATATGCACGCAAGAAAAATAACAAAATTCGGTATAACCGATATTACGCTCCTCCTTACAGCAACAATCTGGGGGATAAATTTTACGGCTGTGAAGTATACCAGCTCGTTCCTTTCACCTTTGGCTTTTACCTGGTTACGTGTTTTGCTGGTAATGGTGACTTTGTTTATAGTCGCATTGCTACAGGGAATGCCGTGGCCGGCTAAAAAGGATGTATTGTCACTTCTGGGCTTAGGAGTGCTCGGAAACGGCATCTATCAGCTTCTTTTTATACATGCTCTGGCTATTTCACGAGTTGCAGATGCTGCCTTGCTTGTCGCAACAGCTCCGGCGTTTATAGGTATAATCAGCTATTTCCGCGGAGTCGAAAAGCTAAGTAAGAAGAGCGTTATTGGTGTAGTTATGTCGATTCTTGGAGTCGCGATTATCATCTTTGGTTCTACTCGCGAAGTCACAAACTCAACCAGCTTTTTGGGGATTGGGTTGGTGCTTGCTGCAGTGGTTTGCTGGAGCATCTTTACCGTGGGGCTACAGTCATTCACTCAGCGAATAAATCCGGTTCAGATTAACGCGATCACAATTACAGGAGGGATGATCCCTCTTTTACTTCTTACTCCAAAAGCGTTAACAGGGGTGGATTTTACTACTATTCCAACGCTTGGTTGGGTTGGTCTTTTTTATAGTAGCGTTATTTCGATGGGGTTAGCATATATCTTCTGGTTTAGAGGTGTGCGTGTTATAGGTCCAACCAGAACCGCGGTTTATGCTAATTTGCAACCCGCTGTTGCAATTGTTGTTGCCTGGATCCTTCTGGGTGAGCTTCCGACTGTGTGGCAGGGTATTGGAGCGGGAACCATTATTGGCGGTATTATCTTGACGAGATCATAAAGGCGGATGTAGGAGCTTTTTTTGTGCATTTAGGTAACTAGGCAACCCTTTAGCATGGTCTTAGTTACTAAAAGGTCGCATATGCTTTTTCACTCGATTCGCTGCTTGGGCCGTCATGACTAATTCGTTAATGAGACATTCATCTTCTTCTTTGTATAAATCATGGATTGCAGTGGCAGGAATGATTGCCACGTTGTCTTCCGCCGTCGATGTTCACTACCTTGACGCGCAATCCTCCTCCTCGAGTGCCGATTCCTCGATCTTTACGCGATTCACGCAAGCTCCCGCACCAAGTTCACTACGCCTCGCCAACGGTGAGCCAGGACCGAAATATTGGCAGAATCGCGCCGATTACTCATTAAGAGCCAGGCTGGATACGGCGAGCGGCAGCGTTCAGGGGTCTATGACGTTGGTCTACAGGAACAACTCCCCAAATACACTTGATGTTATATGGCTGCAGGCAGAACAGAATCAGTTCAAGAAGCGAGGGCCCTCGTTTGGCAATAACATTGTTGGATTCTCGCAGATTGTTGGCAAGGAGTCGGTGCGGCTGAAGTACGAAGAAGATGGTACTGTCACAAAAGTGTCTTTGTCTACTCCCCTTAAACCCGGTGCTTCAGTTACGATTCAGGCCGAGTGGACATTTGTAGTGCCACGTGGCGGTGGTCGTATGGGCAGAGACGGATCGGCGTATCAGATTGCTCAGTGGTTCCCACGTGTAGCTGTGTATGATGACGTAAAGGGATGGAATCTTGATCAGTATACGGGGCCGGGCGAGTTCTACACGGATTACGGCGATATCAACCTGGAAGTCACTGTTCCATCAAACTATATCGTCGCCGCAACAGGGGCATTGGTCAACCCGGCGGATGTTCTCCCCGCAGCTCAGGTTGCACGCCTCGCTGAAGCCGCCAAATCGGACACCGTGATCCGAATCATCACCGCTGATGAGCTGACTTCCGGCGCTGCCCGTCCTACGACTGAGGGGATGTTAACCTGGAAGTTTGTGTCCAAGAACGTACGAGATGCAGTCTGGTGTACGGCTCCCAACTATCAGTGGGATGCTGCGAACTGGACTGGTATCCTGGCTCAGGCTTTCTATAGGCCAAGAGCTGCAGGTACCTGGAGCCAGGCAGCAGATATGACCAAATTCTCGATTCAGCACTATTCTGAGAAGTGGGATTTCAAATACCCGTACCCTCATATGACTGCGGTGGAAGGGGTCGAGGCCGGCATGGAATACCCAATGCTCACAATGGTTGCAGCTTATCCTGCGGTACCTCAGCTCTTCAACGTTATCTCCCATGAAATTGGTCATATCTGGTTCCCGATGATCGTGGGTTCGAACGAGCGTGTCCACCCTTGGATGGATGAGGGTATCAACCAGTTTATCAACACTTTCGCTGATGCTGAACGTCACCCGGAAGGTGGTGCGCAGGCTCAGCGTGCCGGACAATACGTGCGTGGTATGGAGCAGATCATGAGCAGAAGTCAGGACCTTGTCATGGATGTGCATACTGACCAGATGCGGAATCTTGGGTTTCAGGCGTACTTCAAGCCAGCCGGTATTATGGAAATCCTGCGTAGCGATGTGCTGGGTCCTGATACATTCGATATTGCGCTCAAAACTTATCTGAAACGTTGGGCTTACAAGCACCCAACTCCAGTCGATTTCTTCCGTACAATGGAAGATGTATCAAAGCAGGATCTCAGCTGGTTCTGGAGGGAGTTTTTTTACGAAGCACCGCGTTTCGATCAGGCAGTTGCGAGTGTTGAGCCGACGGGAGATGGGGCAACGGTCAAATATGAAAACCGAGCCAGAGGCGTCCTTCCATTAAAGGTTGTGATCACATTCAGCGACAATTCCACTGAACAGTTTGCGTACCCGGCTACTGTATGGAAGGACTCGAACGAATTTGCAGTTCCATACAAATTCTCAGGCAAGACAATCTCATCCGTCGTAATAAAACCAGCTATTGACGCAAATCGCTCCAACAATATGTGGGCACCTGCCGCACCTGCTGCTACCCCTTAAATAGCTACTGAAAAACACATGATTGTGTGCTGTGAGCTGCGTTTTCAAGTGTATCTATGAACCTTGGGGCGCCCTCACAGACACGTGTGACCGTATAGGGAATTCACTCGATTGAGTACTCGCCAACTGAGTATATTTAGAGTACTCAATCAAAGCTATCGTCCAACGATAGCGATTGTATTGATTCCCTACTGTCACAAACATCATGAGCAAACTTGTATTATTTGATATAGATGGCACCATTCTCAACAGTAGCAGGGCTGGACGAGATGCAATGGAAGCCGCAATAGAGCTTGAGTTTGGTTTTCGTGGCGATCCGAACTATCACTACGATGGCAAGACGGACAGGCAGATTATACGCGAGATTCTACGATCTGAAGGACACGAAGATGGCGCTATAAATCCACGCCTTGATGCCGTTGTCGATAGATATTTGGGGTTTCTGAAGGATAACCTGGCCCAAAATGAAAGGATTGTTACGGCATTCCCTGGTGTTTTGGAGCTTATCGATGCTGTTGAAGGTGATAGCGATACAACTATAGGATTGTTGACTGGCAACGTGCAGCGTGGCGCCTTTCTCAAGCTTGGAGCAGTTGGAATAGACGGAACCAGGTTTGTTGTTAACGCATTTGGCTGTGATAGCGAAATTCGCAATGAATTATCTACATTGGCGTGTCAGCGTCACGAAGAGATATTCGGTGAATTTTGTGAAGGCGATGACGTTATAGTGATTGGCGATACTCCTGCAGATATTGAATGCGGAAGACCTGTAAATGCACGTACTATCGCAGTTGCTACAGGGCGCTACTCTGTAGATGAGCTTAACTCACATAAGCCATATGCTGCTTTTGCAGATCTTAGTAACACCAGGCAGGTGTTAGAGGCTATTTATGCGTGAGTGGGAGCTCAAAGCAGTTGTTGATGATCTGCTGATCCGTCGTGAAAAGCTGGTTCAGGGTGGCGGCAGCCTTACATTTGCAGGTTCTCTGGAAGATGCACGCTATGATGATGCTGGCGGTAGTCTAACAAAAGCTGACACGGTTCTTAGAGTTCGTACATATCGAAACCAGGGCTATGCCAGCTGCTCCCTGGATTGGAAAGGACCAAGCAGCGTTGTTGATGGAATAAAGGTTCGTGATGAGGTCACTACAACAGTTGGGGAGGCAGAGTCTCTCAGGCAGACGTTGCAGAATCTCGGGTATTCAGTGTCGCATCAGATAGACCGTGAGATCCTTCAGTACGATCTGAATGGAACCATGGTCAGGTTTGAAACCTATCCCAGGATGGATGTGCTGGTAGAAGTTGAGGGTGATCCTGAGGGGATCGAAGAAGCTATAAAGGTGCTCGAAATGCCGCGCGAAGCATTTACTGCGGAATCGCTACCGGCTTTTGCAAAAAGATTCGAGGAGCACACGGGGCTGAAAGCTGCTTTATCCAAGGCTGATATTTAAAGCCTGTCAGTTAGTTAGCTGTTGCTGGCAGCTAACTAACTATGGATGGTGCCATACGAACGAATGGCTAATTGACTAATTGATTTAATCTACGACTACGCAGCTACAGCTGACTTCGCGTATATGCCATGCTTCGTATCTGATGTGCTGTTACGAGCTGCCATTATAACTACTCCCACAACTGCAAACCCGATAGCTATCATCTGAGCTGTTGTAAAAGGGCCCACAAAGTGATCGTCCTTTGCTCTGAAGAACTCGATTATAAAGCGTTCAATTCCGGCCAATACGGAGTAAACACCAAAGAGCCATCCTTCTGCATGCTTATGGTCGCGAAGCTTCCAGAGGATTGTGAACATTACAAAGCCAAGCACTACTTCATAAATCTGGGTTGGATGCACTGCAACAACCGTTAGAGGATTTGTTCCTTCTGGAAATGTTACACCAAACATGTGCGTCATGTTTGAAACCGTACTCGGTGGTGCTCCGTTGGGAAATGCAACTGCTAGTGGGCTGTTCCAGGGAAGTCCATAATCATCACCAACAGCCCAGCACCCTGTACGGCCTATGCAATATGCTGCTGCAACAGAAATACCGCCGACATCGCATATTCTGGCTACGCTAAGCTTCTTTTGTTTAACAACAAATAGTACGGCGATAATACCGCCTATCAATCCGCCCCAGAATACAAAGCCAGCTCGCGAGAAGATCGCACTGAAGTCCTGCATCAGGATTGCATAGTACAACTTAGCCCCGAGTAACCCGCCGATTACAGCCGCAAATATCAGATCGCCGACTGGTTGATAATCGTGCCCGCGGCGGAACAGTTCGCGTTGAGCTATAACCTGAGCTATTGCAAACGCCATCAATACACCAAGGCCAAATCCAGTAAACTGGAAAACTCCGATGTCGTACGAAAATGTGTTGTGCGTTATTGATGCGAACATTGAAATCATAGCTGTCCTGGTAATGGGGCGGATGCCTGAGCTGATAAATCTAACTCAGAACGTTCCCCGAGATTATATCTGAAAAGACCTGCACGAGCGATCATTGCTGCGTTATCTGTAGCAAGCTTTGGAGTTGGAGCGGACACCGTGGCCCCAAGCTTTTGTAGCCTGGCTGTTATAGAAGACGCCAGAGTCTTGTTGCAGGCAACACCACCGCCTAAAACTACATGTCTCCTGCCATATAGATTCGCTGCCCGAAAGGTCTTTTCAGCGAGTGTATCTACAAGCGCATCCTGGAATCCCCGAGCTATATCTGCACGGTCCCTGTCCAGGTTGTCCGACTGTCTGACAGCATTAAGAACCGCCGTTTTAAGTCCGCTGAATGAAACGTCTAAATAACCTGCATCGGTAACCTGATCGTTTTTCTTCACCATTGGTCTGCTGAATCTGAAGCGGGATGGATCGCCTTGTTTGGCTAGCTCTTCAACGTGCCGTCCGCCAGGATAGGGAAGGCCGAGAAGCTTGGCGACCTTATCATACGCTTCACCTGCGGCGTCGTCGCGGGTTGACCCAATAACCTTATATGTCCCCCATCTTTCCACATCTATAAGAAGTGTGTGTCCACCTGAAACCAGCAGTGCGGTAAATGGTGGCTCAACAGATGAGTCCTCAAGGGTAACTGCAAACAGGTGACCTTCCATATGATGCACTGCGATCATCGGAATACCTGTCGCAAGCGAAATTCCCTTGGCGTAGTTTACACCGACTAACAGCGCACCGATCAGTCCAGGCGCAGATGTTACAGCTACAGCATCTATGTCAGACATCGAAACCTGTGCGTCTGTTAACGCCTGATTCACAACTGGAACTATAGAGGTGAGATGAGCCCTGGATGCAATTTCAGGGACCACTCCACCAAATAGTCTATGCACGTCCTGCGAATAGATGATAAGAGACCGTTGAGTGATTCTACCTTCAGTCTCCTCAATAACAGCTGCCGATGTCTCATCGCAGGATGTTTCAATCCCCAGTATAAGGGTCATCTATTAATCAGGCTCTCAATCAGTTTACGATTGGCATCTGAATGCCAATCCACAGCGCCGGAGACCTTCGTCCGGATTTTGCCATCTTTCCCGATGATAATTGTTTCAGGAACACCTGTTGTCTGATACGTCCGCTGTATATCGCCACTTGGATTGTGGAGGACAGTAAATGATAAGCCATAGTCTTTTATGAAAGAACGGATGCTACTGACCGAATTTTCATCATCTATGCTTACAGCTACGATCTTGAGCCCTTTAGGTGCAAACTCTTCATGAAGCTTTTGCATACTCGGCATCTCGGCACGACATGGGGCGCACCATGTCGCCCATATATTCAGCATTACAACATTGCCTTTATAGTCGCTCAGTGATGCAGTTCCTTCTTCATCGAGCTGGTTCACTACAAACTCAGGCGCGGTTGAGCCAATGCCAAGTGGCTTAATCTCGTGTCCCAGAGTTTTATTGAGAATTATCCAGCCTGCAATAACAACGCAGAATACTGCAACAACCGTTATGAGTTGTTGTCTCGAAGTCATACTGTTTCTAATGCTGCGAGCCGAATGGCGTTGATCTCACCCTGTGGGTTTGCTGCTGAGAAGATAGCATTCCCAGCTACGAAAGCATCTGCTCCAGCACGGCGGCATTCGAGGATTGTTTCCCGCGATACACCACCGTCGATCTCCAGATGTGCAGTAGAGTTGTGTCTTTCCAAAAGGGCTTTTGCTCTACGAATCTTATCCAGTGAAGCAGGGATGAACTTCTGGCCACCGTACCCAGGATTTACCGTCATGATCAGCAACAGATCGATGTCGGTGATTACCTCTTCGATTGCACTTAGTGGAGTAGAGGGATTAAGTGCGACTCCCGCTTTACATCCAAGATCTCGTATGCGGCTAAGCTGTCTCTGCAGATGGGGCGAGACCTCAGCATGGATGGTGATAATGTCAGCTCCTGCCTGAGCAAAGCTGTCGAAATAATTTTCTGGCTGAACAACCATCAGGTGAACGTCTAATGTAAGATCTGTACACTTGTTAATTGTTTCAATGACCTTAGCACCAAACGTTAAGTTGGGAACAAACCGTCCATCCATTACATCTATATGTATCCAGTCGGCACCGCCAGCTTCGCACATGGCGATATCCTGGTTTAACTTGCCGAAGTCTGCGCTGAGGACTGAGGGTGCAATGCGAACTTTATTCACTTCAAATGCCTGATGTATATCGAACGGTGGATTAAAAGAGACTTGCAAAACTGCATGGGGACTACGTACTAAGACTGCAAAATACTAATGGTGGCTATACGACCTGCGTAGATGCGCCAATACTACTCTGTACTAAGGAAATTCAGACACAGTAATGTATACTGTATCGCCCTTGAACATCCTTTGTCCAGCTGATGGTGACTGCCTTAAAACTGTGTTAGGCAGTTCGAACGAACTTGTATCCTTCCTTACAATTACAATCAGCTCCATCCCTGCCAGCATATTTTGCGCATCCCAAAGGTCACGTCCGGAGAGGCTCGGAAGAGCAACGCTGGAGACAGACTGCGGAGGTTCAGGGATTGGAGGTCCTGAAAGCTCCGGGAGAATATCTTCTACGATCGGCTCTGATGAGGGTAGTTTGCTGTTCTTCTGCCTGGGTATTGGATTATCTACCTCGAGCGCGACGGCCGAAGGTGCAGGCGGGATTATGTAGAACTTGGAAATTCCAATGCCTACTAGCAAACCAACCACACCCACTGAAATTAGAACTTTGGTAAACTTGGACATATAATATTTCTTACGCAGTTCGTCTCAGGCGAGCAGCAAAGGAACCATCTGCTCCCATTGTATGAGGTAAGATTCGGAGAAATCCGCCATCTATAGTCTCGGGAGGAACTGCGCCGTTGGATGGAATCTCCAGTTGAAAGTTCGGATTTTTTTCCAGGAAGCTCAATATCTGCTCCTCGTTTTCTTCTGGTTCAAGAGAGCAGGTGCTATATATCAGAAGTCCGCCCACTTTGACCAGCGAGGCAGCTTCCTTAAGAATCTGTTTCTGAAGCATGCTCATGACGGCCAGGTCGGAGATCTTTAATCTCCAGCGTGCGTCCGGGTGCCTTTTAAGTGTACCGGTTCCTGTACAGGGAACATCTGCTAGCACAACATCTACTGGCCTCACCGATGGTTCTCGGCCATCAGTTACAAATGGATACAGATGGTTTATGCCAAGCCTTTCGATAGTTGAACGAAGCCGTTGCAATCTTGTGAAGGAACGATCTCCGCAATAAACAACCTTTGCACGACGAGACAGCTCAAATGCTTTGCCCCCAGGTGCAGAGCAGAGATCCAATACGACGCTGCCATTAGGAATATCTGCGTAGTCAACAACTAAAGTGGCCGCTGGATCCTGAATGAAAAACACCCCTTCCTGAAACTCCGGGATTTCGACAAGTGAAACGCCTGAGCCAATCCTGATAGATGTTCTGGAAAGAGGTGCCTCCGATGTTTTTACTCCAGAGGCTTCAAGCTTTTCCAGCAGAGCTTCGCTTGTAATTCCATATGGACGAGCGATAACTGGTGCTTCGCTATTGTTTGATTCTAATAGCTTTGTGGCGGCATCTATCCCCCAGCGTTCAACCCAGCGTCCTACTAACCAGCGTGGGTGAGAGAACTCCAAGGCTAGCGCGTCGATTGAATCCTTCGGGACTTCAACATTCAGCTCATCGCGTTCTCGTTCTATTCTACGCAGTACAGCGTTAGTGAGTTTACTGGCTCCAATACCATGTCTGGATTTTGCAATCTCTACAGTCTGAGCAATTGCAGCATAAGCTGGTACCGAGCCCATTCTCAATAGTTGATATGCACCCAGCCGAAGCAGGTCTACCAGATCCGGATCCAGCTTCGCTATTCCACCCTTAACTCTGTCATCAATAACCGCATCGAGCCAGCCACGATTACGAAGCATGCCGTAAAGCAGTTCCTGGGTCCACCTGCGATCGCGGCTTTCAACTGCTGAGATCCGTCTTTCAAATGAAGGATCCAATAAGTAACCTGATCGCATATCAGCACAAACGTCAGCTGCAATTAAGCGAGTCTGAGTAACGCCGACCATCTTGCGCTGATGCGGTTTGTTCTTTGTGCTGCGAGGAGGTGCCCTCATTACTTGGATAGCATACCTGTTAAAGGCGATGACGGAACTGCGATTTCACGGCGCGGCATGCGGCCGGCAAGGTAGGCCAGTCTGCCAGCTTCAACGGCATACTTCATTGCAACCGCCATACGAACCGGGTCGTCGGCTGATGCTATTCCTGTGTTCATGAGGATGCCATCAACACCCTGTTCCATTACGACACATGCGTCACTGGCTGTTCCAACACCGGCATCTACTATAATAGTGCAGGAAAGTCTGCTTTTGATTGTACGGATTGCGTATGGGTTCAACATCCCAAGCCCGGACCCGATCGGTGACGCAAGTGGCATAACTGCAACTGCGCCGGCATCTTCAAGCCTTAGCGCAGAGACAAGATCGTCGTTGGTATACGCCATAACTTTAAAGCCTTCAGCGGCTAAAACGCGAGTAGCTTCAATAGTTGCAGCTGCATCCGGGAGTAGTGTGTCCTGGTCAGCGATTACTTCCAGCTTCACCCATTCGTTAAAGCCGGCGGCGCGTGCAAGACGGGCATATCTAATGGCCTCATCAGCAGAATAACAGCCAGCTGTGTTGGCCAGCAAGAAATAGTGGTTTGGATCGAGGTGATAGAGAACCCCCTCTTCCTTGGTCCGGTCGAGGTCGATACGTCTAACTGCAACTGTGACGACTTCCGCTCCAGATCCATCGATCGCAGCGATCATCTGCTCGTTGGATGCGTACTTGCCGGTTCCCACCATCAGGCGGGATCTGAATGAACGACCTGCTATTGAAAATGGAGAATCCACTGCTTGCGAATCAAAAATTGTCATTATCATCCACCACCGACAAAGTGAACCAGTTCTAACGTATCGCCTTCACTTAGTATGATGGAGCCGAAAGAATCTCTGTCATGAAGTATCACAAAGTTGTGTTCAACTACAATCATGCGTGGATCCAGGTTCAGGGATGCCAGCAGATCCGACAACGTACTTTGCGGCTCAATCTTTCTCTGGGAACCATTAACAGTGATGGTCATCCCAGACACGAAATTCTCACTCATAATAGTGAAAGATAGCGGGTTGCCGCACCTTTCGGGTCATTCGAAGCCCATACATCGGAAATTACAGCTACCCCTGCCACGCCGGTCTCTACTACGCTGGTCAGGTTGGTAGGATTTATTCCACCTACAGCTATTACCGGGATTGATTCCAGCCCGGGTTGAGATGAGATACCTGGGGCGGCCGCATTTACAATGCGTGATAGTCCTTCTAATCCAATAGGTGGGACGCCAGGATGAGAACGAGTTTCGAACACGTGTCCCGCAAGGAGCCAGGACGGGAAGGTGACATCGTCTTCAGCACCCCTTTCTAATCCCGAATCTGTTTTTTCGAAATACGTGACTCTAAGATGATCATTATTCAAAGAGGAGTATAAGATCTTATAAAGATCTCGTACTTCTTTCTCGCTATGAACGCTTACACCTATTTTTAAAAGACTGCCCCAGACTTTTAAAACATCAGTTAACGGCAACGACCCACGTCCTAGCTGAATACCACATGCATCGGAGGCAAGCGCGACATCAACGCGCCCGTTAACGATCAGATGCGCACCAACTTTATCTGTTTCCGCTTTAAGTCTGGTTGCAAGCAATAGATGTTCAGAGCCACTTAAGGTGTTAACCCTGAGATGAAAATAACAGTTGGGATTTAACGCTTCGATAATACTGCGCGACGTATCTATAAAATCAGGTCGTGCAACAATCTCGTTGGATGTGAGAATGTGAAATGCGAGCTTATTCGAAGGTGTCGCCGACATTGATCCCTCGGCCCATGATCCAGTCTCGTGCATTCATCCGCTTTTTACCAGCTGGTTGCACTTGCGAGATGGCAATAGCACCATCGCCGCAGGCAATTACAAGTTGACTCTCTGTGGAGACAACCGTTCCTGGAAGTGTATTGGCAATTTCAGACTCAACCACGCATGGTCCAAACAGCTTCACATCTACACCGTTTAATGTTGTGAATGCTATTGGCTTGGGGTCGTAAGCTCTGATGAGGTTGGCAACAGTCTGTGCAGGTTGTGTCCAATCGACTTTCGAGGTTTTTCTGTCAACCTTTGGAGCGTAGGTGGCTAACGACTCATCCTGCGGTGTTTCAACTGCTTCACCAATTGAGATAAGTGCGAGTGCTTCAATTAATGCCGAAGCTCCCAGTTCTGATAGTCTGGTTTGAAGTTCGCCGTATGTTTCGTCAGACGAAATTGGAACGGTACGAGTTAGAATTACAGCGCCCGCGTCGAGTGCGGGTACCATCTTCATTATCGAAATTCCGGTTTCTGAAAGGCCAGATCGGATTGCTTCCTGAATCGGTGCTGCACCACGTAACGCTGGCAGCAGAGAAGCATGAATGTTGAGGGTGCCGAGCTTGGGCAAGTCTATCAGAGATTTTGGGAGAATCTTGCCGTATGCTACAACAACTGAAATATCTGGCTCCATTATCTCCAGAGCTTCTATAAACTCAGGGTCTTTCATAGACTCTGGCTGATAGACCGGGAGATTTTCCTGCAATGCAATTGCTTTTACAGGCGTGGGAATAATCTCACGCTTCCTGCCAACTGGTTTGTCCGGTTGAGACACCACCCCACACACTTCGAACCCTTCACCTAGAAGTGCTCGAAGTGGTGCTGTGGCAAATTCAGGGGTTCCCCAAAAAAGCACTCTCATTCAGGTACTTTTAACTTACGGATAAAGTTTGGATAGTTCTGAGCTTCATGCTCCCACTGTTTTAGCAGTGATTTGCGCTTGAAGACACTTAGATAGTCTATGTACAACTTTCCGTCCAGGTGATCCAACTCATGCTGAATACACCGCGCCAGTAAGCCAGTGGCCTCCAGCTCATATTCATTACCGTCGATATCCAGCGAACGAAGTGTTACGGAAAAAGGGCGCTCAACGAGTCCGACCATCTCAGGGATGGAGAGGCACCCTTCTTCCTTTTTCTCTGAGCCATTATGTGCGACAATCTCTGGGTTGATCATTGTATACCTAACCCCGTCAACCTCCATAATGGCCAGGCGTTCAGATCGTCCCACCTGTGGTGCAGCCAAACCCATCCCTTCAGCTGCATACATGGTATCGAACATATCCTGCACCAACTGCTTTATTTCGTCGGTAATTGTGGCGACCGGCTGCGTACGCTGACGCAGGATGGGATCGCCTAAAACTCGAATATCGAGAATCGCCATTTAGTACTCGTGCTATTTGTGCTGTGCGCCTTAGTTGGCGCGTGTAACCTTCGCTATGCGTCCGCGCTCAACGAGTAATCGTGTTTCACCAGACTTGATTGCAACCTTATCCGTCATGGCAGATGCTGCATCGCCAGAAGCGGACTCAATATGCTGAACTTCGCCGATAAGACCGCCGGCCGTGACGATCTCATCTCCTTTCTTCAATGAACGGAGCATCTCGTCGTGGGCCTTTCTCTGTTTCTGTTGTGGACGGAGGAGGATGAAGTAGAAGATTGCTCCAATGGCGCCCCACATCAACAAAGTTTGGAATAGAGGATTTCCTTGCATTGATAAATTTATTCAGGTTTGGATAGATATCGTGATAACCAGGCTCGACTCCAATCACCAAACGTACCGTTTGTGATGTGCTCGCGCGCGGAGTGAGTAAGACGAATTAGGAAATGTACATTATGAAGGGACAATAAGCGCAGCCCCAACAACTCTTCGCTGACAAATAAATGTCTCAGGTACGCTCTGGTGAAGCGGGTACAGGTGGAACAGTCACATTCTTCGTCGATGGGACGTGGGTCATTTCTGAACTCCGCCCTTTTTATGTTGATGCGCCCGTCCTGGGTAAATACAGCCCCCGTTCTCCCCATTCTGGTAGGGGCGACGCAGTCAAAAAGATCCACCCCACGGGCAATCGACTCGATAAGATCCTCCGGGAATCCAACTCCCATCAGGTAGCGAGGTTTGTCTTTGGGGAGCATCTCATTTGTTACGTCGAGCGTATCGTACATATCCGGCTTGGGTTCTCCTACCGAGAGTCCGCCGATGGCATAGCCGTTCCAGTCGCCCATCCCGGTTATGGCGGCCATGGATTCGCGCCTGAGATGTGGGTAGATACTTCCCTGAACTATCGGGAATAACGACTGCGGCAACATGCCAGCTTTTTCGGCCTCATCTTCGATCACCTTAAACTCGGTCAGGCATCTCTCCAGCCACCTGATACTGCGTTCCATACCTTCACGAGCGAGCCCCTCTTCCGCCTGACCAGGGGTGACGTGATCGAACTGCATGACAACGTCTGCCCCGAGTTTGCGCTGAATGCGCATTACAGACTCAGGAGTAAAAAACTTCTTCTCACCATTCAGGTGGCTTCGAAACTCAACACCCTGCTCCGAAATAGTTCTAAGTGTTTCAAGCGAAAAAACCTGAAATCCACCAGAGTCGGTAAGCATCGGTCCATCCCAGCCCATGAACTTATGAAGTCCACCCATCTCAGCAACAAGGTCCTCACCTGGACGTATATGAAGATGGTAGGTATTGGATAGCACCATAGTAGCTCCCATACCTTTTAGCTCGATTGGATCCAGCCCTTTAACGGTGGCCGCCGTGCCGACAGGCATAAACATCGGTGTCTGAACTGCTCCGTGTGGAGTTTCAAACGTGCCTGTTCTGGCCTCGCCATCGGTGTGATGAACCTGGAATGTGAATGACATTATATGATTAGCATTGCATCGCCATAAGAAAAGAAGCGATAGCTGTTGTTGACAGCTTCTTTATAGGCTTGCATTGTGAGTTCGTAACCTGCGAATGCTGCTACCAGCATAAGCAGGGTAGAGCGGGGCAGATGAAAGTTTGTCAGAAGGTGATCGACTGACAGAAACTTGTATGGTGGGTAGATGAATATGTCGGTTGAGCCAGTGCAGCCGTGAAGGGAAGAAGTTGAAGATTGTGCGCTCTCAGGCGTTCGTACTGGAGTTGTAAATTGGGCTGCACTTTCAGACGTTCGCGCCGAAGTGATACATTGCGCCGCACTCTCCAGTGTTCGCACTGAAGTTGTACCAACTGCCCAGATAGCACTTCCTTCTTCTTTGGCTCTGTTGATTTTCTCAACCTCTGACGGAGATATGGAGTATCTCTCTTCGTGCATCACGTGCGACCGGGGATCGTCTACATCAACAGGTTTGAATGTGCCGGCGCCAACATGCAGCACGACGTCTGCAACACCAACACCTTTTGTTACCAGAGAGTTCAGAATCGAATCCGTGAAGTGAAGCCCAGCTGTTGGAGCGGCTACAGATCCGATCGTAGCTGCGTAAACGGTCTGATAACGTTCGGAATCCATTATAGAATCTGAACGACTTATGTATGGCGGGAGCGGGATGTGGCCGTATTTAGCTATGGCTTCGTCATGCGGAAGCGCTGTTATCAGCTTGACGATGCGTGTTCCGACATCTGTTGTATCGACTATTTCAACGGATAATTCATCAGATATTGTTACTTTGCGGCCTGGCTTGAGCTTGGATCCTGGATGGACCATTGCTTCAAAAAGAACTTCGTGGCTGCTGTGACCGGTGCCGACAGTTGGTGTTGCAAGGTGTTCATCTGGCTTAGCGGTATTCGCTTGTTCGCTACCCCCACCTATTCGTCTCAGTAGAAATATCTCCGCTGGAGCACCAGAGTCACGGGTCCCCAACAGTCTGGCACGCATTACCCTTGTAGTGTTACGTACCAGAAGATCGCCGGCCGGAATTATCTCTGCAATATCTCCAAACGATCGGTGCGATATTGATCCATCTGCGCGATTAACTACTAATAAGCGACTCTCCCCCCGCTGTTCGGGGGGATTCTGTGCAATTAGCTCTTTAGGAAGATCGAAGTCGAAGTCTGCTACTTTGTAGAGACTCTCTGGGCGTTGGTGCTGCAATTTTTACAACAGACTCCGCTGCTCGTTCGGCTCAGGTGCAATAAAACCAAAGTGTTTGTACGTTTGCGTTGTTGCCATCCTGCCACGAGGAGTGCGTTGTAAAAAACCATTCTGAACCAGGAACGGCTCATACACTTCTTCGATGGTACTGGCATCTTCACCAACAGCTGCTGCTATCGTAGAAATTCCAACAGGCCCGCCTTCAAATTTTTCGATAATTGCTTTGAGGATGCGGGCGTCCATATCGTCCAGACCAAACTGATCCACATCTAAAAGCTGTAGTGCTTCGTCTGCAACCTGTTTGCTGATAAAACCATTGGCGCGTACCTGAGCAAAGTCGCGAATACGGCGTAAGAGTCTATTGGCAACTCGTGGTGTGCCGCGGGACCGCCTGGCAATTTCTTCTGCGCCACTGTTGTCGATATCTACCTTCAACACTTCTGCTGTTCGCTTGACTATATGTTTTATGGACTCGGCGCCATAATAGTTAAGGCGCTGTTCAATTCCAAAACGTGCGCGAAGTGGTGGAGTGAGCATTCCCAGACGTGTGGTGGCTCCAATCAGTGTGAAGCGCTCAAGTCCCATGGTAATTGTCTGAGCTTTCGGACCATCCGATAAACGAATGTCTATCTTATAATCTTCCATCGCGGGATAGAGAAACTCTTCTATTACGACTTTAAGGCGATGGATCTCGTCGATAAACAGGATATCGCCTTCCCGCATATTTGTGAGGGTGCTGACCAGATCTCCAGGTTTTTCCAGGGCGGGGCCAGACGTGGTTCTAAGGTTCACTCCAAGTTCACGCGCAATCAATTCTGCGAGAGTAGTCTTTCCCAGCCCAGGAGGACCGAAAAACAGGGTGTGATCCAAAGGTTCACGCCTCTCTAACGCTGCGTCTATATATATACGAAGCGAATCTTTTACTTTGTCCTGCCCAATAAACTCAGCCAGTCTCTGTGGACGCAAAGAAAGCTCAACGACGGATTCGTCGATGAGTATCTCTGGAGTGGTTATTTCGGCGCGTGACATCTGTGTAATCTAATCCCGAATATATACCGACAGCTACTAGTGAATGAGAATGGGGCAGGTTACGAGGGCTGGACCTCGTATCCAACTGAAGCGACTATCATCGCCGGCGTTGTACGGCTTCGCGGGACCGGTTGTCCGTTACCTGTGCAGCTTAGCCAGCCGCTCTGTCGCCTTTCCCAAAGTCTCGAAAGTTTTACAGAAGGCAAATCTTACCATCTTCCTTCCTTCTTCTGGATCGTGGTAGAAGCTTGAAGCTGGCACTGTCGCTACCCCTATCTGCTCAGCTAGCCACATGGCAAACTCCGTATCCGACATTCGAGGCGCAATCTGAGTAAAGTCTGCAAGTATATAGTAAGCTCCCTGCGGCAGCGTGAATGTAAATCCACTCTGTTCCAGGGCGCTCGCCATTACACCTCGGCGCTGTTTGTACGCCAACTGCATATGGTTGTAGTATTCAGCGTCAAAGGCCATCCCGACAGCGCCCGCCGCCTGTAGCGGAGCTGGTGCTCCCACCGTCAGAAAGTCGTGCACCTTACGGATAGCATCAGTTAGGCGGCGAGGTGCAATTGTATAGCCAAGCCGCCACCCTGTGCAACTGAATGTCTTTGAAAGCCCCGAGATGGTAACTGTGCGCTCTTTCATCCCCGGCCATGTAGCAATTGAGTGATGATGGCCGCTATAGATGAGGTGCTCATAGATCTCATCTGTTATAACAAGAAAGTTATGACGTTCGGCTAACTCGGCTATCGCCGATACTTCTCCGCGCGTAAATACCTTACCACTGGGATTGTTGGGAGTGTTTAGAACTAATGCCTTGGTGCGTGGTGTTATCGCAGCAGCCAGCTTTTCGATATCGAGGTCCCAGTTTGGAGCTTCGAGTTGAACGTATACAGGGCGTGCTCCGGCAAGTGTGGCATCCGGACCATAGTTTTCATAAAATGGTTCGAAGATGATAACTTCGTCGCCGGGATCGATTAACGCCATAAAAGCAGCAGCCATCGCCTCGGTCGCTCCACATGTAACTGTAACCTCTGTATCGGGATCAATCTTCAGACCATACCAGCGTCTATACTTTTCGGCTATTGCCAACCGCAGTGCGGGCGCGCCCCACGTTATTGCGTACTGATTGATATCCCCGAAGATCGCTGCACTGGCAGCTTCCTTCATAGGCATAGGCATGGGAAAATCCGGGAACCCCTGCGCCAGATTAATGGCGCCATGTCTATGCGCGATTCGCGTCATCTCACGAATTACTGATTCGGTGAATCCAGCGGTTCTGTTTGCAGTGCGAAAGTTGCTCAACCTACTCTCCCGAAATTTTTAAGAGTGAAATTCGAATCAATTCGGCTGTGTTCTTAGCGGTGTTATCATCTAACGCTTTCCTTACCGCTCTGTCTGCTTCGATATTCGAATATCCGAGAGACATAAGCGCTCTGATTGCTTCATCAGCGTTTGTAGATGGTGATGTTGCACTAACATTTTTTACATCGCCTCCCGTAACCGTACCGATCTTATCTGAAAGATCCAGAACCAGTCGTTCTGCTTTTTTCTTTCCGACTCGCGGTACACTTTGTAAAGTTGCGATGTCCTTATCTATAATTGCGCGCACAAGCCTGTCGGTAGAAAGGCTCGATAGCAACCCAATAGCCAGCGAAGGTCCTACACCATTCGCCGTTAAAAGTCGCTCAAATATCTTACGTTCATAAAAAGAGCTGAAACCAAAGAGCTGCCATAACTCTTCTTTAACAACCAACGATGTGTGTATCGTTACAGATTCGCCTACTTCCGGAAGCGATTCTAAAGTTGTTAAAGGGATATGGATTTCATATGAGAGGCCTCCAGCTGTCTGTATCTCAATCAGGTCCAACTCTCTCCTGATGAGGCTGCCTGTAATTCGTGAAATCATCTAAGCCTTGTTTTTATAGGATCTTTGGGGATTTCAAAGTCGCCCATCATCGCGTATGTCAGCGCAGCGGCAACCCCATCCGCAGCGTCCGATGGTTGTGGGGCTGTTTTTAGCCTTAGGATCTGCGCAACCATAAACTGGACCTGATCTTTTGTAGCGGTTCCGGAGCCAACAACTGCCTTCTTTATGAGCCTGGGTGCGTACTCTACAATCTTTATAGATGCAGATTGTGCTGCGAGAAGTATCACTCCGCGCGCGTGCCCAAGAACTACAGTGGTTCTGACATTCTTTGCATAGAAGATATCTTCGCACACCAGAACATCAGGGCGATGGCGCTCAATGAGTTCGCAGATTCCCTGATGAATATCATGAAGCCTGACCGGAAGCGGCTTGGCTGGAGTTGTACGAATAACACCACATTCAAGTAGTGTGTGTGCAGTTCGGTCCCCTTTTCGGACCACGCCATATCCAGTTATGGCGGTTCCTGGATCTATGCCAAGGATGACCACTTTATACTACCAGGACTGACAAGGTGTGAATGTTGTGACACATCCACACCTTAATGTTTCTGTCAGTCAGCTGATTGTCCGGCAAGTTCGTCGGCATCCATATCAAAGTTGGCTGATACTTTCTGAACGTCATCCAGATCTTCGATAGCGTCGAGAAGCTTTACCAATGCAGTAGCGTCATCTCCAGATACCATGATGGTGTTCTTGGGTATGTAGGTAATTTCAGCTTCCTGAATTTCTATACCCGCAGTCTCCAGATTCGTCTTTACTTCGTGTAGAGAATTAGGATCTGTAGATACGATATACTGGTCGTCTTCGCGTACAAAATCTTCTGCACCGGCTTCCAGCGCTTTTTCCAAAGTAGATTCTTCGTCGTACTTGGATGCATCGACGTAGATCTGTCCTTTGCGATCGAACAGGTACGCAACTGAATTGGCCGCGCCGAGATTGCCACCGCCACGAGAGAGCTTATAGCGAATATCTGCTACAGTTCGTGTTGGGTTGTCTGTCAGCGAGAAGATCATGATAGCAACGCCAGCCGGACCGTAGGCTTCGTACGTTACTTCCTGATAGTTGACTCCTTCCAGCTCGCCAGTGCCCTTTTTAACTGCTCGCTCAATGTTGTCCTTTGGCATTGAGCCAGCTTTAGCTAAGTCGATCGCCGTGCGCAATCTTGGATTGCCGGCAGGATCACCGCCCCCCAACTTCGCGGCCATCGTAATTTCGCGAATGAGTTTGGTAAATTGTGCACCGCGTTTTTTATCGGTCGCAGCCTTCGCGTGCTTGATCTGTTTCCACTTACTATGACCTGCCATTTTACTCTTTTGGTGAAGTCGTTCTGAAAAGGTAGTTCTTATAAAATAAATAAAGTTGTGCTATCATGATCCCCCTCTTTTACGAGACCAGTGCATCTTCAGGCTCTAAAACAATCCCACGCAGGAGGGAAATCAGGTTGTTTAACTCCCCCTGTGCCTGTGAGTCGAGATACCCCACAACTGTGTTGGATAGCTCCAGTAGAGCATCAGCGGCGATTATCGGATACATTTTAGTAGCATCAAATACGCGCAGGAGAGCCATTCTCGCGGGTTGAGGCAGCGTGAGGTTGTTTAACCAGTAGCGAGCGCGCTCCGCTCTCGTCGCGCGTTCAATGGGAGGAATATTAAATGGGGCAATCAGCCCAGCTGAAAGGCGAGCAGCCATCCAGACACCGAGCGCAATATCGCGTTCAGGTTGGTTTGGTGCGCGCCCTGCACATGACGCTAGAGCGGGGAGCGTGAACGCAAATGGTTCAAGCGCGTATGGAGGAGTTAAACCGAGCACGTGCTCAATCTAGGCTTTCTTGCGTCCCATTGCTACATTGAACAGTTGTACGAGATAAAAATGCGAATAAATCCAAAATCTGTGCTCTGGGTAGATGACGAGGCTGAACTGCTCGAATCACACCGGATCTTTCTTCGTTCCAAAGGCTACGAGGTTGAATGGGCAACAAATGCGGATGACGCTTTAGAGCTCCTTCGCAGGCGCCCGTATGACATTATGCTTCTCGATGAGCAGATGCCGGGGAAGCGGGGGCTCGAGGTCTATCGCGAGGTTCGGGAGCTTTCTCCTACGTTGCCTGTAGTTATGGTGACCAAGAGTGAAGAGGATGTAACTCTAAAGGAGGCAATCGGGGCAAATGTCAGGGATTACCTGGTTAAACCGGTAAATCCACGCCAGGTGCTTTCTGCGATTACCAAGATTCTGGACGGGCCGCTTATTAGATCTCAGGCCATAGCGAGGGCGTTCGTTGAGCGCTTCAGGGCACTGGAGCTGGACCGCGAGAGATATCTGGACTGGCGCGGTTGGGTGGATCGTTACGATGAGCTGATGCGCTGGGATGTGGAGCTTGCCAATGCGGGTGAGCGTGGTCTGCATGAATCGCTTCAGGGGCTCTATCCGGATATGCGTCGTGAGTTCGCCGAGTATATCCAGAATGAGTACGTAGGTTGGCTGAAAAACCTGCGTAGCGATCGCCCTGCGTTGTCTGTAGATGTTGTTCACGATTTCCTGTTGCCAGTGGTCAAGTCGGAGGGAGCTGCTGTTTTCGTAGTAGTGGATTGTTTGAGGTTGGATCAGTGGCGTGTTCTGGAACCCTTGCTTGCGCCGTATTTCGATGTCGAGTCATCGCACTACTATTCCATACTTCCCACCGCGACTCCATATGCTCGAAATTCCCTGTTTAGCGGGTTGTTTCCGGGCGAGATCGCGGCACGCTACCCCGATTGGTGGGGGAGTAACGAGCGGGATGATGAATCACTCAATGCCTACGAAAGGGAGCTTTTGACGATTCATCTTGAGGAGCTTCTGGGGCCAACTACCGTTCGCTATCAGAAAATTACGACCCGTGCGCACTCCGACGATCTGGAGCGCAGGATGGGAACTGCAATTTCGGCGGATGGAGTTTCTGCCTTTGTCTTCAACTTTGTAGATCTTTTGACCCACGGGCGAAGCGAATCGCAGATACTATATGAAGTCGCCCGAGACGAGGTGGCGCTACGGCAGATCACCAAGCAGTGGTTTGAGAGGTCCGCGCTTTTCAGTCTTCTTAAAGAGGCTTCTGCCCGCAAGATCTCCGTGGTTTTAACAACTGATCACGGATCTATTCATTGTAATACCCCGGCAACAGTTTTTGCCAAACGGGACGCGTCCATGAACCTCCGCTACAAGTTCGGTGAGGACCTGCGCCCCGAAGATGCGAAGCAGGCTATGGTTTTTTCTGATTCGGACGAACTCAGGTTACCTAATCGTGGGTTGGGGGTAAATACTCTGTTAGGATTGCAGGACTGTTTTTTTGTGTATCCCACTAAGTTACGAGAGTATCAGAGTAGGTACAAAGGGTCGTTCCTGCATGGCGGTGTTTCGCCGGAAGAGATGATCCTCCCATTAGCATTGCTAACCCCTCGTCGTAAGTAAGTGTCAGTTTACCCGCGTCTTTTAAAATTTATACGACCACATTCATTGCGCCTCGCTGGTGCAATGTTGTCAAATATATTTGCAGCGCTTTTGGATGCATTTTCGATAGCGCTATTAATTCCGTTTCTTAACGAACTGTTTGATCGCCCCGCCCTCGGTGTAGATGGTGGCTGGATTATGGATCTGCTCAAGGGTACAATTGGGCGGTTCATGGTTGAGGGCGACCGGATGGGATCACTGCGAAATATCATTCTCGCAGTGATCGTGGTCGTAGTTCTCAAAAACTTCTTTGTCTGGTTGAGTGGGCAGCTTGGAGCGAGTCTTCAGGAGAATGTAACAAAGGATCTTCGAGCTGCGGTCTACAAACATCTTATAAGATTACCGCTCAGCTATTTCAGTCATACAAAGGCTGGCCAGATCTTCTCAAGAGTTATCAACGATACGGCTGAAGCCAGGTTGATACTTACACAGGTAGTGACCCAGGCGCTTCAGGCATTTGCGCTTGTACTTGCAACTCTGGCATTCCTGTTTGGAATCTCGTGGCAGCTGACATTAGTATCGTTAACTGTTGTTCCAATATTACTGGTGATTCTGCAGCCACTGTTGAGAAAGCTGCGTAAGGGCAATCGGAAGCGTGGTCTTCAGCACGGTGAGATGTCCAGCGTATTGCAGGAAACAGTTAGCGGGATCAAGCTTGTAAAATCGTTTGGAGCTGAGCGATACGAGGAAGGTCGTTTTCTTGATGCAAATAACGACTATTCAAAAAACAGTGTTCGTCTCATGCGTCTGGCTTTTACTGCGCAGCCGCTCACAGAGGTTCTCGGAACGCTTATCGCATTAGTTGTTTTATGGATTGGTGGTCGCGAAGTTATCGTCGATCAGTCCATGTCGGGCGCCGACCTTATAACATTCCTTATATACGTTATGAGGCTGTTGCAACCACTTAAACAGCTGACTGTGATTCCAGCCAATGCACAGGCTTCACTCGCCGCTGCAGAAAGACTCTTTGCAATCCTTGATACTCCTGCAGAGAGCCAGGCTGATAAAGGCACAATCAACATCTCAGATTTTAAGTCTGAGGTAGAGTTTAAAGATGTTTCGTTCGCATATGATGGCAACCTTGAAAACAGCGTGTTGCGTAACATTAGCTTCAAGGCTAAACAGGGCGAAGTTGTAGCACTGGTCGGTGCGAGCGGTGCTGGTAAGACTACAATGGCCGACCTGATCCCCCGATTTTATGAGCCCACAGATGGTAGCATAACAATCGACGGAGTCGATACGCGGGATATTCAACTTGCATCCTTACGTTCTCTCGTTGGAATTGTCAGTCAGGATACAGTCCTCTTTCACGATACGGTCCGTAATAACATTGCCTACGCTGCGGGCAGCAAGTATACGGATGAACAGGTTGAAGCCGCCGCCCGTGCAGCAAATGCACACGATTTTATTGTGAACCTGCCCGACGGGTACAACACAATACTCGGCGAACGTGGTACGCTGATCTCGGGTGGGCAGCGGCAACGACTATCCATCGCACGAGCATTGTTGAGCGATCCGCCGATACTCATATTAGACGAAGCTACCTCCGCACTTGATACCGAATCAGAGCGTCTGGTGCAGGCCGCTATCGACAAACTATTGGAAGGTCGAACAGTGTTTGTTATTGCTCACCGCCTTTCGACCATTCAACACGCTTCGCAGATCCTTGTATTCGACAGAGGCAGGATTGTTGAGTCGGGTACACATCTTGAGCTTGTCGGATCTGATGGTGCTTACAGTCGTCTTCATTCACTTCAGTTTGAATCTGCATAAATGAGATACCTGTTCCTGGTGGCCGGAAATGATTGGAATGGATCGGCGAGAGCTTTCACAGAAGCTGCTCGGGAATTGGGTGTTAACGGTACTTTTGCGTGTGTTGTAGTTCAGCCTGATACAAATGTCGAGCGCATTGTGTCGGCTCGAGCTGTTGTGCGTGGCTCAAAGGACGCATTTCATGTTGCTCCAATTGGTCTCAGCGGACTTCCATTTTTTGTTGCCAGAAGACTGCAACGTGAGATTGTATCAGATGGCATCGATGTGGTTTTTGTGAACTCTGCGAGGATGCATTATGTAGCAGCTATTGCATGCAGGATGGCTGGCCGTGGAGTGGTAATTCGTAGATTCCCGCCGTCCGTATTCGAGCGAAAGCGTATGTTTGGCGGGATACGTTCTAAATTCGCCTCTCGGCTGGTAGCTACCAGCTATGTGTTCTCGACAACTAAGGATGCTCAGGTTTCGTATATACCGAGAGTCGTGAGGCATACTGCGGTTGTGCCGCTTGGCGTAACTGTGTCGGATAACTATCACAGCACAGCGGCGGGAGAAGGGAGTAGAGCAGGAGCAGGAACGAGAGCTTCAGCGCCGGGGTATGATGTTTCGAATTCGGGAAATCGCTTGAAGTACATTGTCTGTAAAAGCGATGATTCATCCCGTTCGCGGGCATCAATCGCAATTCGTGCGTTGGCAATGCTCGTAGACCGCCATTCATATCTGCGACTTATAATCGTCGGTGAGAGTAAATATGATGAGGACCTGCGTATGCAGGCTGCCGCGCTGCGGGTCCTCAACCTTGTTTCTTTTGTAGGAAACAGGGAAGATGAGCTGGAAGTTATGAAGCGTGCTTCAGTAGGCTGGGTTGTTTCTGAGAGAGATACCGGCGGTTTTTCCGCGTTGGATTTTATGTCAGTCGGCGTGCCTGTATTGGCAGAGCAGCAGTCAGTGGCTGTTAACTATATTCTGACTTCCATTACCGGAGTTTTATTTCCAGACAAAGATCCTAACTCCGTAGCCGCCATCATGGCTGAGATGTTAAGTGATCCAGCTAAAATGGAGACTATGGGAGAAGCGGGACACACCCGAGCGAAGCGGGAGTTTAATCTCCAGAAGATGGTAAAAGGTTTTGAGCAGATTGCGGAGCAGACAGTAAAAGCGCGTTACTAAAAGTTGAGCCTTAATTAAGCGATAATATGGTTCATCCATTGGTTCACACGGTTGTGTTTGGAGCCCAACTCCCCGAGTGGGGAAAGTATATTGCCGAACTGAACTCAATCCGTTCAGAAAGCATCAACTTTCAGGCATCATCGAAAGAATGCGGATTTTTTGGGGTGAAACTTTCTACACGGGTTGCCAGTCAGGGAACGCAGATACTTCATTGTATGGGGATAGGATCTGTGGCGAGAAAGGTCTGGTTTGTTCATAAGCGAAAGCGCGTTCCATACGTCCTTCATCTTGGCGATGACGACGTTGCATATGTATTAGAAAATCTCGCTCAAGAGAAGTCGTCGCCATGGTTGAGAGTTCTTTTTGGTGATTGCTCTGCGGTTATCATATCCAGATTGCAGGATGTGGATGCGGTAGCATCATTTAGAGGCGCCTTATTGTCGCTCGGAGTCACGTATCCACCTCCCGTGGCAGCTTTAAGGGTGGACGGCTACATTAAAAAGTGTGAAACAGCAGCCGCATTCGTTAGAACATCTGTCTCAGGCCAATAAGGGCGAGACTGCCAGTCAAAAAACGCCGACTTTATCCCATAGGCTAGAGTATGCGCTTTTGCGAGCCCTGGTATTTGGACTTCAACTCGCTCCGTGGGAAACCGCCTGTAGTATCGGAGCCAGGTTGGGGTCGTTGGGGTATTCTCCTTTTAAGGTCAGGAAGAGAGTCGTAGAAAAGCAGATCGCCGCTGCGTTTCCGGAGTTTACTAAAGATCAGGTTGCCAGCTATTCCAAAAAGGCGTTTGAACATCTTGGGCGTTCTGCAATCGAGACAGCTCTACTTCCAACCCTGAGTCCGCCTCAGATTGTAGATATGGTAGAGTCGGCTCCAGGGTTTGAGTTGATTGAGGATGCTTACAGGCAGGGCAACGGCATCATACTGATAACCGGACATTTAGGGAACTGGGAGTTGGCCGGTGCTTATGTAGCAGCCCGCGGCATCCCGCTGGATGCAATTGTTCGCGGACAGTCGAATCCATTATTCGAACGTTATGTGAATAGCACGCGTGCTCGAATTGGGATGACAGTAGTGCATGATCAGCAGGCTGTTCGTAGAACTCCGCGCGCTTTAAAAGAAGGTCGCGCTGTTGCATTTGTTGCCGATCAGGGTGTTATCGGGCTCGCCTCCACCTTCGTGCCGTTCTTTGGGCGGCCAGCAAAAACGCCAAGAGGTGCAGCAGTGTTTGCGCTAAAGTATAAAATTCCAACGCTCTTTGTTGCTGTTATACGTCTCCCAAATGGAAAGTATACTTTTAATGTTGAGCCTATCGAGGTGATAGATACGGGCGATCGTGAGCAGGATGTTGATGCGATTGTTGCAACCTATACATCGATGTTGGAGCGCTGGGTTCGTACTGCACCAGAGCAGTATTTCTGGCATCACCGTCGCTGGCGTAGGCAGCCGGAGGATACCCCTGTGGAGCTCCGTGACCCGACAGCGTGAGCCGTTATTAATATGGCTTACAGTACGGCTTACATGGTTTGCGAAGTTATGGATTTGATCGCGCCTGGCTCTCAAGCATATCACAGGTTCTGTGTAGAGTAGATGCCAGAATCTGCACATAGAGCCGATGTTTCAGAAATACTACTGCGCGATGGACGCACAAAAATTGGGCTGTTCGTTGTCATCGTAATAGTATTTCTTGCCATCTTCGCTCCACTTATCGCCAGACATGATCCGAACTCCATCAATCTGATTCGGTTACTGGAGGCACCATCGTGGGATCATTGGCTGGGCACAGATGTGCAGGGGAGAGACGTCTGGGCGCGTCTGGTTTATGGTGCGCGTATCTCGCTTTCGGTAGGGATACTATCACAGGCGCTGTCTCTACTTCTGGGAGTCACGCTCGGAGTAGTATCCGGCTTCTATGGAAAGTGGATAGACGAAGTTGTAATGCGATTGGCAGATATTACTCTCGCCTTTCCGACTCTGCTTCTTTTGATAGCAATGGCTGCAGCATTTGAACCATCTGTTTCTATGGTATTTATTACTATAGGTATTGTAGGATGGGCGGGAATTGCGCGGCTCGTACGTGGTCAGGTTTTGGTCGTGCGACAGCTTGAATATGTACAGGCAGCAAGGTCGCTTGGAGCAAGCAACTTTACCATAATGATCAGACACGTTCTGCCCAATGTTATTGCTCCGGTTATAATTGCAGCCACACTTGGTGTTGCCGGGGCCATTATGGCAGAAGCCGCGCTTTCATTTTTGGGGCTTGGTGTACAACCGCCAACAGCCAGCTGGGGGAGTATGATTGCAGATGGTCGCGATCTGGATCAGTTGAGAAATTCCCCCTGGACATCAGTTGCACCTGGTGTTGCTATCGGGCTGGCAGTTTTAGGATTTAATCTTTTAGGTGATGCGCTTCGTGATGCGCTGGATCCTAAGTTCAATCCAGACGGGCGGTAAGTGCTTTAGATGCGTAGAAATGTCGTCTTGCTAATTGAAAGAAGGTATTAGCTACATTCTTTGTAATGCATCAACGGCATCTTTATTCGCATAATACCAGTCGGCGAGTTCTTCAACTACTTGTGCGAGTGTGGGGATTTGTTCCTCGCTGTATATGTCGATTACCTCTTCCGAGCCGTCGCCGAGAATATCAAATCGATGGACGTGGTCATAAGGCCGATGAGTCGGACCGTGCGGGTTGTCATATCGAAGGATATTGCCAATTCCGCTTAGAACAGCATTATATCCATAACTCACCGTCTTCACCGTCGCGTTTGCCCCCTCTCCGGACAAAATCTTTAAACGTTTAATAACCTGCACCCGAATTCCTGCAATGCAGATTAGATCCCCCTCTCCAACGATATATCCGTCTCCCGTGGCGTCCCACGTTATCGCGTCTTTTACAAGAAATCCGCCATCAATTAGATGGCGGATTCTTTTTTCGTGCACTTTTTGGTAATTGGACAGGCGATTAGGGGCGTGCTTGCTCATTATCTTCGTTGTCTCTGGTCCCCAGCCAAAACAGCCAATCGGCTATCTCTGCTGTTTCATGCTGTTCGTTGGCCTGAAGTCTACGCAGAAGCTCCGTGGAACTCATCTCATACCGTATTTCGTACTTTCTAATACGAGCATCAATTCGCAATGCCTGACCGTTCCTCGGAGCTTTCGCTGCCGCTACCAGGTCATTTAAGATGCTCTCCTTCTGACCTTCGGTCATACCGAATAGGTCTGCATCCTTTACGGCGAATGCCATGTCATCCTCGGTTTGTGTGTTTAAATCTCCAAAGGGTGAAGAGTTCGTGAGACCTTCACAACTTGGAAGAGATGCATAAAACATACTACTTCGGACAGTCAGAAAACAGTATCAATTTTTTCCATAGTCACAAATAATTGTGACTATGGATACCTAACTCCTTTCTCTGCAATAGCTTACCAACATTCTACTTTTATAGAATATTCGAGTGTCGAAATTGGTTTTTTTAAAAGGCCGACTGCTTGAGATTTAGATTGCCGACCCGAACTAGAGCAGCCTGCGTAAACTAGCGAGCCTGACGGAGTTCTGTAGAGGAAGTTCCGCGGCCAGTCTGCGAGTCTCCATTGCAATTGCTTCCTGACGTTCAGCAGGTAGCGACGCGATTAGGTCTTTCCATTTCTTTGCCATTATATTAGTCCCTTAGGAAAATTAGCAATCTTCGGATCGACTGCTTTGTCTAGCTCAGTAATGATTATGCCTACGTGCTCCTTCGTTACTAACCGTTGGTAGCACCCACCGTCACTACCGCGTAGTCCCTCGCTCCCTTTCTCAATAAGAGATACGAGCCCCCAAGCCTCTCCAGCTCAGCAACAGGAGTCGCACCCGCAGCCCGCTCACCATTAACATATGTCCCGCCCTGATCGGCTAATCTGCGGGCTTCACCCTTTGACTTAACCAGCCCGGTCGAAACAAAAAGATCTAAAACAGTCTCATCTTTGGTCTCTTCCAACTGAAAGCTTGGAAGTTCATTTGCGAGAGCTGCAAAAACACCCGGCGACAGCGACTTCGGATCTCCTTTCGCAAACAGAACCTTTGTAGCTTCTTCAACTATCTCTGTAGCTTCGGCTCCATGTGTACGTGTTGTTACATCACGCGCTAAAGCTGTCTGCGCCTCCCGTTTTTCAGGAGCTGCTGCCATCGCTGCTTCAAGCGCGAGAATCTCTTCCTGCGACATTAACGTGAAGTATCTCAGGTACTTTCCTACATCACGGTCATCGGTGTTCTTCCA
This sequence comes from Gemmatimonas phototrophica, assembly GCA_040394885.1. GTDB lineage: Bacteria > Gemmatimonadota > Gemmatimonadetes > Gemmatimonadales > Gemmatimonadaceae > Fen-1247. Next base: position 268,249 of record JBEBRK010000003.1, on the reverse strand, counting down.
GAACTGATAAAACTTATAAGGCGATGTCAGTTTGGCATCGAGCCAGATAGCCCCCGCCTCCGACTTCCCAAACTTTGCTCCGGTTGCAGTCGTTACAAGCGGAAGTGTGAGGCCATGTGCTTCTTTACCATCAGCACGCCTGATCAGTTCTATCCCTGCGGTGATGTTGCCCCACTGATCCGATCCACCAGTCTGAAGCGTTACGCCATACTTGCGATTCAGCTGCAGAAAATCGTAAGCCTGCAGCAGCATGTACGAGAATTCTGTATACGAGATTCCCGTTTCAATGCGCGACTTAACCGAATCTTTCGCCATCATGTAGTTAATGGTGAAGTGCTTTCCGACATCGCGCATGAATTCAACTGCATGGAGGCCTAACAGCCAATCGCCATTGTTCTGGAGAATTGCATTGTTTGATGTGGCACCTTCGCTTGCAGTTGTGTCCCGGTCCGCAACTGCGTTCCCAGCTATCTCGCCGGTGCCAAGGTCAGCTGTCTCACCCGCATCCTCAAATCTCAGATACCGCCCAAGCTGTTCACGGATCCCAGCTACGTTGGCATTCACCTGTTCCAACGTCTGCAGATTCCTTTCAGAGGACTTTCCACTAGGGTCACCGATCATCCCGGTGCCGCCACCGACGAGAGCGACCGGTTTATGGCCGGCGCGCTGCAAGTGTACAAGGCCCATAATCTGAACCAGGTTCCCCACGTGGAGGGAAGCGGCCGTAGGGTCAAAACCGCAATATGCGACTATGGGAGATGTGGCCTTTTCGAGGTGTTCGAGGAGACCTTCTGTATTCTGGTATACCAAACCACGCCAGCGCAGCTCAGCTAATAGATCTATCTGTGGCATCGACGGTAATATATCGGGTAAATTGTAGTTATGCCCACAAGCGTTAAATCCAAATCAAAACGATCGTTCGGAAAGAGATTCCCATTTCTTACGAAGGTCGCTGCCATTACAGCTGTAGCTCTGGTAACAATCGGTGCGGGGATCGGAGGTGGAACATGGTTAATGATCTGCTCCGATAATAGATGCCCTTCAATCGATGTGCTTGATGAGTATACTCCTACACAGACATCCAAGCTGTTTGCTGCAGATGGTCGATTTATCGCAGAGCTGGGGATGGAACGCCGCACTCTGGTTACACTTGAGGAAATTCCTCAGGTTGTACAGGATGCATTTGTTACTACAGAAGATAAACGCTTCTATAACCATAATGGTGTAGACTATCTTCGCGTTATTGGAGCGGGGTTGAGGAACATCCAGTCTGGAAGATACGCTCAGGGATTTTCCACCATCACGATGCAGCTCGCTCGTAACGTCTTTCCTGAGAAGCTTTCACGCGAGAAAACATTAATAAGAAAGTTGCAGGAGACTAAAGTTGCTCTTGCCATAGAAGCGAAATATCCAAAGAAGAAAATTCTGGAGCTCTACCTGAACCAGATTGCTCTAGGCAATGGCTCTTATGGTGTGGAGACCGCATCTCAGAGATACTTTGGTAAGTCTGTCAGAGATGTGAACCTCGCTGAAGCTGCCACGCTGGCTGCACTGCCAAAGGCTCCGACTCGTTATAATCCGCGCAGATATCCTGATAGAGCCATTCAGCGTAGAAACACAATCGTTGAACTAATGCGTTCTAACGATGTTATCTCAAATGAAGAGGCAAGTTTAGCCAAGGCGTATCCACTTCGCTTGGCGAGCAAGGTTGAATCTGGTGAAACAGCTCCGTATTTCGTTGAGTGGATTCGGCAGCTCCTGGATGCCCAGTTCGGCAGGCAGCTATACGAAGGTGGGCTTAATGTTTACACAACGCTTGACCTCGATCTTCAGACTGCCGCTGAGAGAGCTTTAGAACGGCAGATCCGATCGATCGAATCTGGTAAGCAGCGTCCATATTCCCATATTACATACGAACAGTATATCGCCCGTTCAGCGTCCGGCGAAACTAGTGGTGAGAGCTCTCCATATTTACAGGGCTCGTTTGTGGCCGTCGATCCACGGACCGGAGGGATTCGCGCGCTCGTGGGTGGCCGTGACTATCATGATTCCAAGTTCAATCGCGCAACTCAGGGGATGCGTCAGCCAGGCTCAACCTTCAAACCGCTGGTCTATGCTGCCGCTATTCAAAATGGATTGACTGCATCCACACTGATAGATGACGGTCCGATCTCAATTGCTCAGGCTGATGGATCACGATGGGAACCCAAGAACTACGATCATAAAAATCTTGGCATGATGACTATGCGCCGCGGACTGTATATGTCGCGGAACATGGTGGCAATTAACGCCGGTCTACAGCTCGGCACACGAGCTGTAATAAACCAGGCTCGCAACTTCGGAATAACAACACCGATCCCTCCGTATCCTTCCATCTTCATCGGTTCTGCAGATGTACATCCGGTTGAAATGGTGGCTTCATATGTTCCGTTTGCCAACGGTGGGGTTCGTTCCCAGACAAATGCAATTCTTAGAGTCGAGAACTCCAAAGGCCAGGTTATATGGAGACCGCAGCCAAGAAAGACCCAGGTCATGTCACCTGAGGAAGCCTGGATTATGGTTAGTATGATGAAAGATGTTGTTCAGAGAGGAACAGCATATAACTCGGTCTGGAATGCTGGCTTTAAATATCCGGCAGGTGGAAAGACCGGCACGACAAACGATGGAACTGACGTCTGGTTTGTCGGGTTTACATCGGATCTTGTTGCTGGTGTCTGGATCGGCTTTGACAAGCCAAAAACGATCATGAGAAATGCTCAGGGTGGTCAGCTTGCAGCTCCGGCCTGGACTACATTCATGACAGAAGTTTATCTCCGTAAACCAGCTCCAAGCGACTGGCCGCGTCCAGAAACAGTTTCAACACGGCTGATTGATTCGTTTACCGGTCTTTTATTTACGCCATCATGCGCTGGGCCTGCAATTATTACCGAGTTTTATGTTCCTGGAACGGAGCCGACTCAGGAATGTGGGGTCTTCTATCAACAGGGGATGCCAAGTATAAAATCTCCTAATGCAGATAGTACAGGGCAGTCGCAGTGAAATAACGGGATAGACTATTTAAACAACTTGCAATAATAAATTGAATCCTGTTAACTCTTTAAAGGTCTACTGCGCTGACTGGGTCCTGCCGGTAACTACAGCTCCAATTCAAGATGGAGCTGTGGCTGTCGAAGGAACGAAAATAGTCTTTGTGGGCCCTCGATCTGCTGCTCCCGATGGTGAAGTGGTTCAGTTGGGAGCAGCAATATTGCTCCCTGGGTTGGTGAACACCCACACACATCTGGAACTCACCGCAATGCGTGGGTATCTGGAATGTCTGGAATTTCCAGCCTGGATAGACAAGCTTCGTTCAGCACGTAACTCTATTCTGGTAGATGAAGCGCTGCTGCACTCATCACTTGTTGGTGTGGCTGAAGGGATTGAAGCTGGTGTAACAACCTATGCGGATACTTCGTCCAGCGGTGAAAGCATGAATGCCATGCTTCACTTAAAGGTTCGTGGTGTCATGTATCAGGAGACCTTTGGGCCGGACCCTAAGCACTGTGCTCCCGCTATTGATGCGCTGACAAAGCAACTCGATCACTTTGAACCAAAGCAGACAGATCTTGTTAAGCTTGGAGTGTCTCCGCATGCTCCTTATACGGTCAGTGACGAACTCTATCAGGCCTCGGTTAAACTCGCCGAATCTCGTGATCTGCCTGTGGCTATGCATATCTCGGAAGGGCTGGAAGAAGGGTGTTATGTCAGATTCGCTTCAGGCGGATTTGCAGATAGACACCGTGAACGAGGGATGTCGGTTCGGTCTCGCGGTGAATCACCCATTGAGATGCTTTACAATCTGGGAGTTCTAAGCGATAGAACTCTGTTGATTCATGCAGTACAGGCAGATGCTACAGAGATCGATATAGTTGCAAGGCAGAACTGCTCTCTTGCACACTGTCCTGTGTCCAATGCAAAGTTGGGTCATGGTATAGCTCCGATAATAGAGTTTCTGGACGCCGGTGTGTCAGTTGGCTTTGGATCCGATTCTGTTGCCAGTAATAACAAGATGGATCTCCTTGAAGAGGCCAGAGTTGCCATTCTGTTTCAGAATGCGCGCTTGAAATCTCCTCTTGCCATGACCCCTCAGCGTGCGCTGGAGCTGCTTACTATCGATGGCGCTAAGGCGCTCGGACTGTCGGACAGGATTGGTTCTTTGGAGACAGGAAAGGACGCCGATCTTGTTGCTTTTCCATTGGATCTTCTAAAAACAACTCCGTGTATCGATCCGGTTGCTACCTTAATATTCTCGTTGGGTGGCGCTAAGTCGGTCTTGACCGTGGTTGCAGGAAGAGAGTTGTTGAAAGATGGTAAGCACTGCGATTTCGATGTGGATGTAGTAGAGTCCGTTCATTTGATAGGGAAAGCACTCGCGGGGGCCTCATAAATACCGTATAATACGGTATGACCGAACAGAAAATCTGGCGAGATGGTAAGTTTGTCGATTGGAAGGACGCGACAATTCATGTTATAAGTCACGTAGTACACTACGGTTCATCGATATTTGAAGGAATTCGGGCGTACGAAACTCCAAATGGCCCAGCCATTTTCCGCGCGCATGATCATATGCGGCGCTTTTTAGACTCATGCAGGATCTATCGCATGCCGATACCTTACTCGGTAGACGAACTTGTTGCTGCCTGCTCCGAAACTATTACTGAGAACGGGTTAACCGCCTGTTACCTTCGCCCCGTTGCAATGAGAACAGGGGAAGATATTGGGGTATATCCAATTAACGTCCCAGTCGAGACATTCATAATTGCCAAAGTCTGGGGCACATATCTCGGAGCCGAAGGGTTAGCCAACGGTGTGGATGTCTGTGTTTCCAGCTGGAATCGCGCCGCTCCCAACACATTTCCCACCCTGGCAAAAGCTGGAGGGAACTATCTCAGCTCTCAGCTGTCAAAGATTGAGGCAAAGCTGGATGGATATGCTGAGGGTATAATGCTGGATACAAATGGGCACGTGGCTGAGGGGAGTGGCGAGAATCTTTTCCTGGTGAGAGATAATGTCCTCTACACAGCGCCTCTGGCGTCGAGCATCCTCAACGGGATCACCCGTGACAGTGTACGGATAATAGCGGAGGATCTGGGGTATAAAGTGGTAGAGCAGGTTATCCCGAGAGAGATGCTGTACCTCGCGGACGAGCTGTTCTTTACCGGAACTGCCGCAGAGATCACTCCAATACGCAGTGTGGACCGTATGGAAATAGGAAAAGGAAAGCCCGGACCAGTTACCATGCGGATTCAGCAAGAGTTTATGGGGATTGCTACCGGAAAGTTACCGGATCGTTTCGGATGGCTTACACCGGTAGAGGCGCGGATTCCAGTATAACCCTTTACCATTAGAGGACCTATGATCGCTGGCTGCTTAGCACTGAATGCATCGTTTGAACCGCTCACGCTGGTTCCGCTGCGACGTGCCATGCGGCTAGTGATCGATGGGAAAGCCGAGATAGTTGAGGCTGATCACAACCACCTGGTTCGTTCAGAAAAGCTCACCTTTCCCAAGCCGGCAGTAATTCGGCTCACCAAGTTTATTCACGTTCCGCAGAAGTTCCGCCGACAGGTTACCAATACATTCCTGTTTGCGAGAGATAACTATCTCTGTCAATATTGCGGCCGACATCAGTCTGCCTTAAAGACTCGTGAATCGCTGACCAGAGATCATCTTATTCCAATGTCTCGTGGTGGCCTCAACATCTGGACCAATGTTGTTACGGCGTGTAGCACCTGCAATACGAAGAAATCCAACCATCTTCCAACGGAGATCGGGATGATCCCGATGAATCATCCCGTTGAGCCACACTTTGTCCATCTTAGCTGGGCGGTGCGTCGCCTGACCCCAACCCAATCCAAGTATATCGAGATATTCTATGGAAAGGGTACGGTTGAGGATCTGCTGGAAGTTCAGTGAAGTCTAGGGCCAGGTAAGACCTGCTTCAACGATCTATCCGATACGGTCACCTGTCCTGTTTCGGGCTGAATTAATTAACTCTTTGCGCCTGAATAGCTGCACGCCGGTATGGATCATGAGCGATAGTCTATTGGAAAGCGTAAAACCTCGTCACTGCTTTGGATTGAGCTTCGTTTCAACAGATATCGGTTTTAAGACGGGGTTTGCCGCCGATTTTACAATTTCAAAGCGTACTACAGATTCACTGGACGGGCAGCAAAGTGCGTCATCTTCTTTGTATCGATTGTATCTGGCGTTTACATATGCAGTGTCTCCATTTCCAGAGGTGACATCCACTCCCCAGCCTGCTCCATCTATTCGTGAATCCATTGTTGTGGGAGAAAGAGTTCCCGCAAACTTCTCAGCTGTAAACACAAACATCTGGTAGTTCCATGGGCGACACATCCCGTCTGCATCGGAGGCGGCAGTTACTATAGTTACTCCTTTGTCGGTTGTACTCGGAGCTACAATATTCCAGCCGCCTCGAGCGATTTCCTTTTCATGTATGCTTATCGGCTCATGTTTAGCGGCCTGACAGCGCCCTGTATATGTACCTGCTTCTTCCGGCATTGGAGCTGTAGGTATGCCAGCACCGGCCATATTCCAGTTTACCAGATCTGTATCTAACCATAAAGGTCTATTTGTATCGATAGAATCCGCATGAGGTGGGACTCCGGAAGAGTGAGCTGTAATTGAGTCGAGTTCACCCTCAGCCACTCTGCTGTTATCAGCTTTGCCGCAGGCGGTAGATAATACAGCTGCTGTTATAAGTATTGAATAGCGCATGAAATGAATGTCCTTTTCCAGGTTTTATATCCTATATTCAATGCAAAGATTCTGCCTAGGCCAAAAGCATTCTCATGGCCTCACAAAACTGTCTTACATTATCTAAATCTCTACTAAATAGACAGGGTGGGATCGCGGTGGAAAACAATTTCTAATAGGCTATCTTTCAATCCATGTCACTCTTTGCCTCCCGAATAACAGCCCTCGGCACCGAAAATGCCTTTAAAGTGGGCGAGGATATCGCTAAGGTCGTAGGTCGCGGTGTCGATGTTGTACGCTTAAACATCGGCGAGCCGGACTTCGACAGCGCCCCTCATATCAATGAAGAAGCTTGCAAGCAGATCAATGCTGGCAACTCACATTATACAGATCCACAGGGCGTACTTTCGCTCCGAACTGCTATCTGTAACCACATTAATAGCACACGTGGGTTAAACGTTACCCCGGACCGCGTTGTTGTTACACCTGGCGGCAAGCCACCAATCGGTTTTACTCTCCAGGCTTATGTAAATCCTGGTGATGAAGTTATCTATCCAAGCCCTGGCTTCCCAATTTATGAGTCATGGGTAACATACATTGGCGCAACTCCAAAGCCGCTTCACCTTCGTGAAGAGACCGGCTTTACCTTTACACCAGACGATCTGAAAGCGTTAATCACTCCACGCACCAAGGTCATCTTCCTCTGCTCTCCATCCAATCCAACCGGCGGTATTCTAACCAAGGAAGAGATCGCTGGAATCGCCAAGGTTATCCGCGAAAACGCTCCTAAAGACGTTCGTGTATACGCTGACGAAATCTACGAGCACTGCATCTTTGATGGTGAAAAGCATTACAGCATCACCCAGGAGCCTGGAATGGAAGAGATTACCATTCTTGCTTCCGGCCATTCAAAGGGTTTTGCAATGACCGGTTGGAGACTCGGTTATGCAGTTCTACCAACTGCAGCCGAAGCTTCTGTCTTCAAACAGCTCAACATCAATACAGTATCCTGTGTTCCTCCATTTATTCAGGAAGCCGGCCGCGTCGCTCTCGAGAGCGAAAAGTCGGATGCTTTCGTTGAAAATATGGTTAAGGAGTTCCAGAGCCGTCGTGATTACGTCGTTGGAGCTTTAAATGCACTGCCTGGCGTCCGTTGCCAGAATCCAAAGGGAGCCTTCTATGTGTTCCCAAATATCGGTGGTGTTTGTGAATCTTTAGGCGTTATCGACGCTTACAACAAGCTCAGCGAGCAGACAAAGGCTCGTACTTCGCCGTCCTCAATGTTCCAGATGTTCTTGCTCTATCGTTATGGTGTTGCCACAATGGATAGAAATTCATTTGGTAAGGTCGGTTCAGAAGGACAGCACTTCCTGCGCTTCTCTATCGCTACAAGTATGGAGCGTCTAAAAGAAGGTATGGCCCGCTTCGAAAAGGCCATCAGCGACAAGGAAGGCTTTGTTGCATTCATGAACGAAGAGAAGCTCTATGTCTAATAATAGAATCTTCATGACACGCCTCATCCCAGCTGTGGCGTTCCCAATTCTTGAAGCTGGCGGCGCCAACGTAAAGGTTGGTCAGTCAGATGAGGAAAAAGGTGTAGAAAAGAATGAACTGCTCGATAACGTAAAAAATACCGACGTTCTCCTTTCTCTCCTTACAGAGCCAATCGACCGCGAAGTAATGCTGGCAAACCCAAATCTGTTGGGTATAGCTAACTACGCAGTCGGATACAACAACATCGACGTAAAGACAGCAACCGAATTGGGTATCCCTGTCAGCAACACCCCTGGTGTTCTTACAGATACCTCTGCTGATCTTACATGGGCGCTTATCCTTGCAGTAGCCCGCCGCATCCCTGAAGCTCACAACTACATGGTTGCCAACCGCTATAAGATCTGGGGCCCAAACCTCCTCTTGGGTGGAGATCTTAGCCCAGGTGGGAGCGGTCGTCGCAAGGTGTTGGGCGTTATCGGATATGGTCGTATCGGTTCCGCAGTTGCCCGCCGCTCGATGGGCTTCGATATGGATATCCTCGCATTCGATCCGCACAACAGCGCTGGCATCGAAGCAGATTCCAAGAATCCTAACATGAGCATCCGTCAGGCTTCATCGCTTGATGAAGTGTTGGAGCAGGCAGATTTCGTAACACTGCATCCATTGCTGACGCCTGAGACACATCACCTCATCGGTGAAGCTCAGCTCAACAAGATGAAGAAGACCGCATACCTCATCAACGTTGCACGTGGGCCGGTTGTCGATGAAAAGGCGCTTATCAAGGCTCTTAAGGCAAAGACAATCGCTGGTGCTGCATTAGACGTTTATGAGGATGAACCTCTGATGGCCGATGGATTGGCCGAGTGCGAGAATGCAGTTCTGGTTCCGCATATTGCAAGCGCAAGTCAGGACACACGCGACAAGATGGCGACAATGGCAGCTACAAACGCCGTTGCACACCTTCAGCGCAAGCGTGCACCAAATGTTGTAAACCCTGAAGTTTACGACACGCAGGCTTACAAAGACCGCACTGGCGGCCTTCGCGATTAATCTGAACTCTTAAAATGAGGTGGGTGCAATCGCATCCACCTCATTTGTTTTTGTATGCTTATATTTGCGTGACGCACCACGCACCACGCACCACGCACCTCTCCCATTCACGTTTCTGTGTCTTCAAAATCAACGTATCCCGATACCGTAAACTGCGCCCTTCAGGGGATTGCAGCTGTTAATCCTCGCGAATTGGTTAAACGCGCGCTTGAGAAACAGCCAATATCTCAGAACGTGGTTGTGGTTTCTATTGGAAAGGCTGCTGAAACCATGGCTCAGGGGGCAGTAGATGTCTGTGGTGATAGGATATCTGGAGGCGTGGTCATTGCTCCGACTAAAGAAGCTCAACTGCCTGCTGAAATTACTGCATTTGCGGGTGGTCATCCGATCCCCAATCAGGAAGGGCGTGATGGTGCAAAATTTATAGTTGAGACCGTCAGTAAGCTGGGGAAAGATGATCTTCTTTTATGTCTTATAAGTGGTGGAGCATCTGCGCTATCCATGTGTCCTGCAGATGGTATATCGCTTGAGGATACACAGAAGTTGACCTCGTTGCTGTTAAGATCTGGCGCGACAATCGATGAGCTTAACTGTGTCCGTAAGCATATAGATATTCTGAAAGGCGGCAGGCTCGCCAAGCTAGCCAGCCCTGCAACTGTAATTACCTATGTGCTTTCAGACGTTATTGGCGATCCGCTCGATACAATAGCATCTGGTCCAACGGTTCCAGACCCTACAACATTTGCTCAGGCAAGAGAAATTCTTGTAAAGCGTGAGCTCTGGGATGTAATTCCTGACTCGATACGAACGCATATTGAGAAAGCTGTCGATGAATCTGCCAAACCTGGCGATCCATGCTTTGAAGGTGCTATAACCAGTATTGTTGGAAACAATACAATGGCAGCAGACGCGGCTCGTGCACATGCTGTATCACTTGGTTATGAGGCCAGGGTTGTTACTACAACGCTTGATGGTGAAGCCAGAGAGCGTGGCGTTGAAATTGCGCGCGAGGGGCTTCGTTTGAAAAAGCTGTTATCTGAATCTGTACTGTCCAAGCCTCAGTGTCTGATATATGCTGGTGAAACGACTGTTACTGTGAAGGGAAGCGGCCGTGGTGGTCGTAATCAGGAGTTGGTCTTAGCTGCTGCAATAAAATTAGCTGGTGCTGAAGGGATATCCATTGCTTCGGTAGGGACTGATGGAATCGATGGGCCTACTGATGCTGCCGGAGCGTTTGTTGGAAATGGTGAAGACTCAGTTAGTTCTGTGTCGGTGAATTCCGCTGCAATGTTAAGCTTTCTCAATAACAATGATGCTTACAACTATTTCGCCACGTGGGAGCAGGGAAGTGGAAATGGGTTGGTGATTACAGGTCCGAGCGGAACTAATGTTATGGATCTTACAGTCCTTATGGTCGATTAAGTATTTGTTTGTAATCGACAAATGTAGATAATTTTCCGGTGCAAATTTGCATCGGTATAAATCGGTATAAATAGTAGTATCATGAATTGTAGCCTATATAGAAGTAATTTGGCCCATTTCTTGTATATTTGTGATTGATTCTTAGAAATGTGATGCTTCGTATCAAGGGAAATCTCGATTTTCTGCTATAAAGTCGTGTCTTATCGAAAGCGGTACGGGACTTGATATGGAATGACCGCAATGTGTTTTCAACGTATGTTGAATTTTTAACTAAACGAGGAATTATGCGTAATCGTATTGTCAAAACTTTCGCTTTTATTGCAGCTGCAGCCGTAATGGCCCCAGCCGTATCTTCTGCTCAGGTTACAACCAGCCGTTTATATGAATTAGGCGTAGATGGTGGTGTCGAATTCGGGCTTAATAAGCCACGGACAACAACAGTTGGAATTCCTGCGCAATCACTTCGTCTTGGTGCGTTTGTAAACGAGAAGTGGTCTGTTGAGCCTGCGTTTTCACTCCGTTCCGAAAGTACTAGTGGTGTTAGAGCAACCCGCTATTCTTTGCTTGTTGGCGGTCTCTATCACTTCTCCAGTGCTCCTAGTCGTGTTGGAGCAGGCTGGTTTGCTCGTCCGTTTGTAGGCTTTGAAGGGACAAATGTATCTGGTGGTGGTAGCGACAATCGCGCTATGTTGGGTGTCGGTACTGGTTACAAGCATCAGCTTGCAGAGCGCTTCGCAGCCCGTGTCGAGGGAATCTACTCACATCGTTTAGCTGCTGGCGGTAACGATGGCGACAATAGACTTGGTCTGGCCTTTGGTATCTCCTTCTTCACACGCTAATCAGTTTAGCTAACCTGATTCAGGTAATTTGCGTCAAGCTGACTTAGTCAAACAGGCGCATTAGTATAATGAATAGGCCCGGCGTAATTTTTACGCCGGGCCTATTTCGTGTATAATCGACACGCATGCTGTTTTGTATCTACACATTTTTGCAGTAACGTCCTGTTGTCTCACTAGTAACTGAAGCTTGTCTCCCTAGCTCCACACTTGCGGAATAAACTTTTTACAGTGGATTCCGACCGCATCAGATGCGGTGCTTTTAGCTCCACACCTACGGAGTAAACACCTTGCTGTTATCCTGATACCTCAAGCGCTCTCCTCCGAGAACCTTAACAACAAACCGCCTAAGCCCTTTAGTAACTGCAGTACCAGGGTTTTTCTTCCCACGTACTGCTGGTTTCAGCTCCCCTTTTATCCATCGGCCCACTTCGTCCAGGTCACTCATGGACATTGCCTCAACGTCGAGGGAAACGGAATAATATGATTTCTCTCCTTTTCTGGGTGGTTTGATCTGGGGTTTGTACGCTTCCGCAACCTTGGCCTCGGCGCCTTCTATATCCTTAAACTCTCCTAAAACAAATGCTTTATCAGGAGTTACTCTGACTACTCTGTAGACAGCTTTTAGCGCGTCATACTCAACTATCACGTCCCATAGAACAGTAGATCGTATTTCGTTGACCACGTTCTTGGCGCTCCACAGTTCCAGTCTGAATTGCAGTCGAGCCGGGAATCCATTGCGAATTAGCTCTGCTGTAGATTTCGCGCTGACCATTCCAATGGCACGCACTTGTGGAGTATCAATCGATAACTTTTCGCGCGCAGGAAGGGTTACCTGAAGACGGGCATTCTGTGCAGCAAGACTCCCCACCATACCTGAAAACAACAGTATGATGGTGAATAAGATCGGTCGGAACCTGATCCAATTAAATACAGATGTATTCACAAAGTGTTGGATTAGAATCGACGGGTAACTCGTACAAATATGTTCGGTGCTTCAGACCAGTCGGTTATAGACTTGGCTGCGTAGATGCCTAAAAGCCCAAAGTCTATGCCTGTCCCGAAGTCTGCCTTTAGTCTGCTTGGATACGGTGTGCTCTGCGAAAGGCGCCAACCCTGGCCTGCATTCAGGAATAAGACTCCCTGAGGGTTAACTGTGAATCCGGCACTGCGTATTCGAATTGCCGGATTATTTAACAGATCATAAGGCTGGCTTGCGAGCTCCCGTCTGAATTCGAGCTGGGCTAGCATAACTCGGTCGCATAGAGCCGGCATCCCCATAGCCACAAAAGAAACAGCTCCGCATGTTAAACCATCGTTTGTTCCTATAGCCTTGCGAAAGTCATAGCCAGGTAAGTTCCCAGGTCCGCCGATGGAAAACCTTCTTTGAAGGGGAAGTTCATCTCCATGCAGCCATCCGCCGAGATAAAGCCTTCCGTTTATCTGGTTACGAGGCGAAAGTCGGTTGTAACGGCGTATGTCTGCAGTGGCGCGGCCGTATTTAACACGGTCTGGCGATATAACATTGCTGAACGAAGTACGAGTAACGTGTGGGCTGTACCCATACTCATATCCGGCGTTTATAAACCATCCGACGGCAGGATCCCGCTCGTCATTTCGGGTATCTATAATAGTATTAAATGTGGTAATCTTGAATTCACCGTCATCGACGATTGGATTGGGACGCCACGGATGCGAATTGCGCAGGATTGTGAAGGGGTCGCGGGCATCTATGGATGACCATTTTTCGAGGCCGTAAGATGCGGTAAGCAGCGCCTTTTTGTTCAACTGCCAGCTCGCAGTGCCAGTAACTCCCTGCTTTTGGTACCAGTCACGAAAATCCCTATGTAGCAGAAATGTCGAGATGCCGTTCTCAGGTTCAGACATATTCCAGCTTTCAATGGGGGAGACAACTCTAAACCAGCGAGCTCCTATCGATACCGATCTGGTTGGACCGATGAAAGCATCTATATGATTGTTATAACCGCCGTGCGGAGCCTGTAACTTGAAGCTTCTTGCACTTCGTACAATTCCGTAAGCACGTGCACGAATCAGCAGTGGTTCCGTAGAGTATGTATACGTTGGCCCGAAGTGAACGGGTAGCCCTTCAACTCTGTTAAATGAACGTCCGGATGTAAGCCCAAAGCCAAACTTGTGAACAGAATAAGTTTTTACAAGAGAGAGTAATGGTTGAATATGCTCGATTGTATCGGAGATTGGTTCGGTAGGTTGCTTTTGTTTGGAAGGTGAGGTAGTGTCCGCATCCGGAACCGCGTCAGGGGTTACGATGGTGTCAGTGCTTGTGATCGTGTCAGTGTTTGCGATCGTGTCAGTGTTTGCGATCGTGTCAGTGTTTGCGATCGTGTCACCAGTACCGCTAATACTTCCAACGATTGGATTGATATAAATTAATTGCCGGTCGATTGAATTGGGCTGTATATGCAAACCTGTCGCTCGCGCATCTCCAGCACTGACAGCAAGTGCACTCAAACAACTAATAGAAATCAGGATTGCCGAAAGCCCGAGCCTTTTCATCCTTCTGTATAAATTCGGACGGTCTGTCTGTAGCTTTCTGGCTGCTTCTGCAACACTTCCATCTGATTTTAGAAGAGCGTCATTGATAAGATTTCGTTCTACTTCATCCAAAGTGTCAGAAAGGCTCTTGTCTGAATCTGCCGCGATCTGAGTTGATTTTGTGTCGTTGACAAAAGTAGGTATGACTGCTGCTACGTCTGATGGTTTTACAACTCCACCAGAATTCATTATCGATATGCGCTCAACTATATTTGCAAGTTCTCTGACGTTGCCAGGCCATGTATGTCTGTTCATCAGATCTAATGCTTCTTCTGACCATTGAAGTTTGGATCTCGATGATCTTTGATACTGTAAGTCAGAGAAGTGATGTATAAGCTGTATAACATCATCTCCTCGCATTCTCAGTGGCGGCAGCTGAATAGGGATAACGTTCAATCGGAAGTATAGATCTTCTCTGAATGTTCCATCGGTTACTGCTTTGCTGAGATCTTTGTTTGTTGCTGCTATAACTCGAACATCAACGCTGATTGTTTTGTTGCCGCCAACACGCTGAATCTCTCTCGCTTCAATTGCACGTAAAAGTTTGGCCTGGGCTTCGATGCTCAGATCACCTATTTCGTCCAGGAATAGTGTTCCTGTATGTGCGAGTTCAAAACGTCCAACGCGTGTATTCGTGGCGCCAGTAAATGAACCTTTCTCGTGTCCAAACATCTCACTTTCAACAAGATCTCTTGGAATCGCTGCGCAGTTAACTCTAACGAACGGTTTGTCTCTGCGTGAACTCTGCTCATGTATTGCGGCGGCAACTAACTCTTTTCCTGTTCCGGATTCGCCGCCTACAAGAACTCGCGAGTCTGTGGGTGCTACGCGCGCTATAATTTCCGCTACCTGCTGCATAGCTTTGCTCGATCCAACCATGTTTCCTGTTAATCCCAGGTCTTCACGTAGCGCACGAGTCACGCGTCTGCTGCGACGCAGTTCAAGTGCAGACCCAAGTGCGAGGAGAACAGCTTCCGGCGATAATGGCTTTTCCAGAAAGTTTACTGCGCCAAGCTTTGTAGCACGAACGGCATCGCTAAGCGAGGCGCGTCCACTCATCATGATTACAGGCAGTTCACGCCATCCTTCGCGGATCTTTGTGAGTGTCGCTATGCCGTCCAGCTGGCCGGGCATCATAAGGTCCAATAGCGCGACGTCGGGCTCATCATCTGCTATGGCTGCGATGCCTTCGGCGCCATTTGCAGCGTCGCGCACATCATAACCTTCGGCGCTCAAAAGAGCTCCGACCATTCTGCGGATGTTTGGCTCGTCGTCGATAATTAAAACGCTAGGCACATCATTACGGGTTAGATGTTATTGGTTAGACGTCAGGAGTTTAAGTTTGTTTCGATTGGAATTTCAAACTCAATCTGCGTTCCTTCGCCGATCTTGCTTGTTGCTTTCACGGTACCCTGGTGAGCCCAGACAGCCTGGCGTGCTATTGTAAGCCCAAGTCCGGTGCCTCCAGGTTTTTCAGTTACATATGGATCCCAGATTCGACTAACTCTTTCGCTTTCGATTCCAGGCCCATTGTCCGCGACTGTTATCAGAATAACATCTGATTCAATTCCGGACATTGTTTCTCTGTCTGTCTTTACAGCCTTGTGCGCTGTTACGGAAATTGTTGCGTCGGCTCTTCCTTTGCATGCATCAACTGCATTGAGAACTACATTTGTTAGGGCGCCAGCTAAAGCATCGTGATATCCCATGATCATGGGAAGCTCTTTGTCGAGTCGCAGGTTAAGCGCAACTGAATCGGGAATTGAAGACGATGTGACATATCTGATAAGATCGCCAACATCTATCGGTGCTGCCGGCCCTTCCGGTAGTTTCCCGAACTGCGCAAATGAATTAGCTGTTCGCTCTAGTCTCGCAGTCTCGATTTCAAGTACTTCGACTGTATCTGAGAGTGTTTCAGGCAGATCCCGTTTTAATCTTGCAATTGCAAACCGTATTGGAGTGAGCGGATTTTTTAGCTCATGGGCAACCTGTCTGGCACTTTCTCTGAAGGCACGTAAACGCTCTGCTTCCATCGCCCGCTGACGACCGATATCCAGCGCTACTGCGGCCACGCGCATGCGCTGACGAAGAATTTCGAACTCTGGTGCTCCTCTCGAGTTTGGATCTTCGGGGCGCACGGTGAGATTGGGTAGGTCGTCGCCTCTGCGTATCAGCTCGGTCCACTCTACTAATTCGTCGATAGGCCTGCTTAATTGCCTGCTCAGGTGGCCAGCTACTCTCGATGCCGCAAATGTTATGAGTGCCAGGGCAAAAAATGACGAAATTGCTATGATTTTAGCGCCGCGCTCCATCAGGAAATTCAGCCTCTGGGACTGTTCGAGAGAAGTTCGCAATTCCTGCTCGTGCGCCTCAAATGCTGATATTTCATCTGGGGTTAGCTCCAATCTGTCGGCCACACTCATGGCTTTCTGGCCGGTTGCAGCCAGGCTGTCCCAGCGAGCGGGCCCTGTGATCAGAGGGAGGGTGCTACTTAGCGTAATCCCACCGAGCGTGGTGAGTATCCCCGCTGGAATCAGCGCGGTCAGACATAGGATCGCGAAAAGCCTCGTGCGGAATCGCATCGTGGGCTTTGGACGTTGCACATTAGGCATGACACTGTAAATTACTACAGTCTATGCGACTTCGAGGATCCGGTGCTGAGGTGCCGGTACCTGAAGGCGCTAGAAGAGCGAGGTCAACCTCAAAATCTCACTGTGGGTGCCCCTTGGGCGCCGCAAAAAACTTTTTGGTCTGAGATGTTCAGCCAGGGGCAGTTGGGAGGCAGATAGAGGCCTGCGCCATCTGTTCACAATTTCAAGATAGCTAATGTCTTCACGCCATATAAGGCAGACCACACACGCGCGCCAGCCAGTTTCGCCGGTGCACAGAGGACCGCAGGCTGTACAGCAGCCCGTTATTGCGCAGGGTAGCCTGCCTGCTCCGATGCCATTTCACGCTCCAAACGCCGCTCTCCTCATCGATTTCGACAATGTTACGATGGGAATCCGCTCAGATCTCGCAGCTGAGCTCAAGAGCCTGCTCTCATCTGATATTGTCAGAGGAAAAGTCTCAGTTCAGCGCGCATATGCAGATTGGCGCAGATATCCACAGTACATCGTACCGCTCTCCGAGTCCTCGATCGATCTGATCTTTGCTCCGGCCTACGGCTCTTCAAAGAAGAATGCCACAGATATCCGACTTGCGATCGATGCTCTTGAACTCGTCTTCACCCGCCCGGAAATTGGTACCTTCATTCTGTTGAGCGGGGATAGCGACTTTTCAAGCCTGGTTATAAAGCTTAAAGAGTATGGTAAGTACGTTATTGGGGTTGGAATCAGAGAGTCTTCAAGTGATCTGTTAGTTCAGAACTGTGACGAGTACTACAGTTACAATGCACTTGCCGGCCTTGTAAATACCCGCGACGAGGAAGTTGTTAAGTGGGATCCGTGGGAGCTGGCAGTCGAAGCCATGCAGCGCATGAAGCGTAACGGAGATGTTATGCGCGCCGACAGGCTTAAGCAGGTTATGCAACAGATCGACAGCTCGTTTGATGAAAAGAATCTTGGAATGTCCAAGTTTTCGCGCTTCATAATTGAAGGCTCGCATCGCGGAATCCTTACTCTCCATAAGATGGAGAATGGTCAGTACGAAGTTGATCTGCCTAAAACTCCTGATATCACAGGTGGTGCTGCTCAGGCTGATTCCAAGATTTCCGATGGGTTATCAGAGCAGTCCGCTGCGGCTTCTGCAGGAATGTCTGCAGAAGCAGGTGAAGCTGCAGCGGAGTCCTCGACATCTGGTGCGTCGTCTGAAGAAAGACGAGGGCCACGTGGAAGACCGCCGCGTAGAGGATGGAAACAGGGTCGTGGTGATGGGAGGCCTCGCAGTGATGCTGCATCTGCACAAGCGTCCAACGGCGTAGCTCAGGAAACGACCAGACACGCTGAACCACAAACAGCCTCTGCATCATCTACGACATCTCCAGCTAAGAGTGATCCACAGTTAGCGCTGCCTGTCGATTCAGGTACAAAGGATAGCATTGGTGTTAGCGGTATGCGTCTTACGCGTGATGAGGCTTTTGATCTTGTTAAGCGTTCCGTTGCGTCGCTCACAACTGGTGATGTGCCCGCCATGGCTTCCAAAGTCAGAGCTGAAGCTCGCAGAATTTTAGGGAGAGACAGTGAAAGCCTGAGTGAGCGCAACTTCATCAGGATTTTGCAGGATGCACATAATGGCGATGTTGTCGATCTTCGTCGTCGCGGTAATGATTATGAAGTGTCCGCAGTGGTAGAAACAGCTTCGATTGCAGAGCAGCTTTCCGCTTCAACTGCTGTAGATGCTTCTGCAAAGGTATCATCCGCAGCTGATAACGGATCTGTTCCTCAATCAGGCGGTCGTGCTGTTGCGAGAGGGATGGGGCCAAGAGGAATCCCTTCTTCTCGTGGTGGATTCGGTAAAAAGCCATCCGATCTTCCTGCCGATCTGCTTTCGATTGGTGTAGTTAACTATGTAAGCGCAACTCCTAAAGCCGCTTCGGCTGCTCCGGTTGTTAAGGCTGAAGCTGCTGCTGCGTCAGACAAAAGTCGCGAATCTGGCGAGCCTAACGAATCAAAGGAAACACGTCAGTCTGGATTAACAGGTAGTGGTTTGCGTGGGCGTAGAAAGGGTGGAGCACGTAAGTCGGCTCCTGCTGCTTCCGCAGAGACAGAGCGGGCTGTATCTCCAAATGCTTCGGCAGAGACTTCTCGTGCTGCATCTCCTGCTGCTCCCGCTAAAACGACTGCAGTAGAGGCAAGTAGTACACGTGGAAGAAGAGGACGTCCGCCTGCTGCTAAGTCAGCAGTTGCGGCGCCAGCTTCGGCTGCTCGTTCTACATCAGGGACAACTTCGGCTACTCGTACTGCATCTGCACCAGCGGCTTCATCTGCTGCTTCTTCCGGAGCTTCCAAGCCAACTGCTCGCAGGACTGCTACCAAAAAGACAGCAGTCAAAAAAACATCCCGCTAATTGTCTGGTTACTTGAAACAGGCTTGAATGCTGGTTTAGAGAGTGAAGTGATAGTGGAGCTATAGTTACAGTAGAAGCTCGCCCGTGATTTTTTTTCGCGGGCGAGCTAATTGTTTGAATAGTCTGGAGTTGGGAAGCCTGAGGAATCCGAAGAGCTTATCGATCGATTCCTTAGCTGCTTATCTGTAATTGGAGATTTTAAATGAAGCTAGGGCAGGTAATTCCTAAAAGTTTCTATAATCGGGATACTGAGATTGTTGCCCGAGAGCTGTTGGGTATGACTCTCAAGTGCACAACTCCGGAGGGAATATGCGCCGGACGTATTGTGGAGACTGAGGCTTATGTTGGTGAGCACGATCTTGCCTGTCACGCTGCTGCAGGGCGGACTAAGCGTACTGAGGTTTTATATGGCCCTCCAGGAATTGCATACGTTTACTTCGTATATGGAATGCACTGGTGTGTTAATGCGGTGACCAGAAAAGAAGGCCATCCCAGTGCTGTGTTGATTCGTGCTATAGAGCCGACTGTAGGTATTGATCTTATGTGGAAGCGCCGGCCACGCGCGAGGCGTGAGAGTGAGTTGGCAAATGGGCCGGCTAAATTATGTGCTGCACTCGGAATTGACGGGAGTTTCAACGAGACTTCGTTGCAGTCGGGTCACTTAAAAATACTGGCGGGCGAGCCGTATCCTGATAAAGCTGTAGCGACCACCCCACGCATTGGTATTAGCAAATGTGTGGATTGGCCGCTACGATGGATAGTTAAGTAGCAAAGGATATGTGTTTAACCACAGAGCGCCGGATCTTCAGTAGATCCGGCGCTCTGTCGGTTCAGTAAATATGGCTCAGTAGATCAGGAACTCAGATAGTTCCAGATCTTAGATAATCCCGAGCTTCTTACCGACGGTTTTAAACGCAGATACTGCAAAGTCGAGATCTTCGCGGGTGTGAGCTGCGCTGATCTGGCAACGTACACGAGCTTCTCCTTTTGGAACTACTGGGAATCCAAAGCCCGTAACGAAAACGCCTTCCTTCAGCAACATATCGCTCATCTGAATTGCGGCTGATGTTTCGCCAACAATGATTGGAACGATTGGTGTTTCACCTGGAAGCGGTTTGAATCCCGCCTCTGTAATGGCGCCACGGAAGTAGTTGGAGTTGTCGCGGAGTGTCTGAACTAACTCAGGACGCGCTTCAACCTGTTCAATTGCGGCCAGTGAACTGGCGGCAACTGTTGGAGGAAGTGCGTTAGAGAACAGTTGCGGACGGGAACGCTGTGTAAGCATGTCGCAAAGTGCTTCAGGGCCGGCTACAAAGCCACCTGCAGCGCCTCCTAATGCCTTGCCAAGGGTAGACGTGATAATGTCTACTTCGCCAACTACACCGAAGTGCTCAGCGGTTCCGCGGCCAGTCTTTCCAAGAACACCTGTTGCATGCGAGTCGTCCATAACAACGATAGCGTCATAATCACGTGCTATCTGCAAAATGTCAGGCAGCTTGGCAATGCTTCCTTCCATTGAGAACACACCATCGGTCCAGATAACTCTGCGTCTGGCGGCTTTGGCGGTCTCAAGTTTGGCGCGAAGATCATCCATGTCCGAGTGCTTGTAGACTGCAGTTGTACACTTGGTGATGGATTTTGCCAAACGGATGGAGTCGATGATGGAGGCGTGATTAAGGGCATCTGAAACTACAAAGTCGCCTTCTTCAACGATTGTGGAGGTAAGGCCTTCGTTTGCATTCCAGCATGCTACATAGCTCATTGACGATGGTGTACCAACAAAACGAGCAATTGCGGCTTCTAATTCTCTGTGAACTGAGAAAGTCCCGCAAATAAAACGCACACTGCCGGTGCCGGCGCCAAGCTTGTTTAGCCCTTCAATGCCTGCCTTTACAACGTTTGCATCATTGGAAAGACCGAGATAGTTGTTGGAGGATAAGATCAGTACTCGACCTTTTCCTTCCATCTCGACATATGCGGACTGTGGTGAAGTTAGGTAGTTCAGTCTCTTGTAAACCTTCTCATCCTTCAATTGTTGGATAGAAGATTCAAGCTGAGAGACAAAATTTTGGTTAATTGCCATCGTTATGGTATGAACGTTGAATATGATTTGCTATCGACCAGTTAACGAATCACTCAGCTGATCTCGAAGACTACTTTGCCAGCATCGCCAGACTTGATTGTGGCGATAGCAGCATCGAAGTCTTCCATTGGAAAACGGTGGGTGATAACAGGAGATGGGTCGAATTCGCCGGAACGCAGGTAACGAGTCATCTGGATCCAGGTTTCATACATCTTACGACCAACTACGCCGTAGAGTGTGATTCCTTTAAAGATAATCTCAGTTGCGAAATCGATGTCTATCTTCTTTGCAGGAATTCCGAGCATCTGAACGCGGCCGCCAAGGCGAACGAGTTCAAAGGCCTGGTGAACTGCCGCTGGGACGCCAGACATTTCCAGGACGACGTCAACACCAAGTCCGTCTGTCGCGCGTTTCACGGCTGCTGCAGCATCTTGTGGATGTACCGCATCGTGAGCGCCCATCTTTTTGGCCAACTCAAGACGCTTTGGGTTAACGTCAGAAGCGATGACTCGGGATGCACCGGCAACTTTACAGATACCGACTGCGAAGATTCCGATCGGTCCGCAGCCCGTTATAAGGACTGTTGAACCTGGAATGTCGGCGGTTAAAGCTGTGTGGAAGGCGTTACCCATGGGATCATGAATACCGCCGATATCATAGGAGACGTTGTCGTCCAACGGCCAAACGTTACTTGCTGGCATGGCGATGTACTCAGCAAAGCAGCCGTCGCGATCGACTCCGATGATCTTGGTATTTGGGCAGACGTGTGCATTTCCCGTTCGGCAGAGCAGGCACGTGTTGCAAACGATATGTCCTTCGGCTGTAACACGGTCACCGACCTTAATGTCGGTTACGAGCTTGCCCACTTCGACAACATCACCGGAGAACTCGTGTCCTACAGTAAATGGTGGTTTGCAGCGATTTTTTGCCCAGTCATCCCATTCGTAGATGTGTACGTCAGTACCGCAGACACCTGCGCGTCTGACGTGAATCAAAACTTCATCGTCCCGAATTGTTGGAACAGGGACATCTTTTAATGTAAAACCAGGTCCTGCAGTTGTTTTAACTAGCGCTTTCACGCGTTTACTCCAGAGTTAAGTGATGATGTTAACGAAAATTGATCGAATAGCATTTGGAAAGTATTGCGTTGAAAATATATCGCCGGTATATTCTCTAATGGTTACGAATTATTATATCTATAAATGTAATGATTCGTATTCTGTGCGGGCGTCATGGTCCGCACGCTGTGCCCGACGGTCCACCGGGGGAACGCACGGGATAGTAACTCCGATTAGGAGAGTTTATCATGGCAGCACGCAAAGGTGCCAAGAAAGGCGGAGCTCGTAAGAGCGCTGGCCGCAAAGTAGCAAAGAAGGGAGCTCGCAAAGGCGGCGCCCGCAAAGTAGCACGTAAGGGAGCCAAGAAAGGCGGCGCACGTAAGGTCGCAAAGAAAGGAGCTCGTAAGGTAGCAAAGAAAGCAGCACGCAAGGGCGCTCGTAAGGGTGCACGTAAGGCAGCTGCTAAGAAGACCACACGTAAGACGACTGGTCGTAAAAAGACTGGCGTTCGTAAGACCACCGCTCGTAAGGGTGCAGCTAGGAAGAAAACCACAGCTCGCAAGGGCGGTGCTCGTAAGGCAGCTGGTCGTAAAAAGACAGCTCGTAAAGGTGGTACCCGTGGCCGCAAGCCAGCTAACATGGCTAATGCAGCTCCAACTCCAGAAACACTATTCTAGTAATAGAGTTTTAGGTGACAAAAAAGCCGGCTTATTAATAAGCCGGCTTTTTTGTTTTGTACACTTATAACATCCGCGCGATGGAAAGTGTCTCTATATTATGCTGCTTTGGCTTGAGCTGTTGAGTCGGTTTCTGGAAATGAATACCAGAGACAGGCGCGGAACATTGGAACGGTCTCAGCAGATCTACCATTCGATATAACAATACCGATTGGCTCTTCTGAAAACTTGTTCGACTCCGGCGAGTTGCTCTTCAAACCTGATTTGTCTTTCATAGTGTGGTTCCTCATAATGCCCTGTGCTGCGTTGGCGACCACTATATGGCATATCAGAGGCCAATGTAAAGCTTCTTTTGTAAGTTGTTTATTTGCAATCGTTTAGCTAATAATGACAGGCTGTTTTTTGAGCCGAAAACGTAACGGATCGACACTGTGTCTGTTTCGGAGTGTCGATCTGACACTGGTTAGGGCCGGCCTTTGGGGTTTTACTATACTTTCTACTATACTATAGAAATAGCGCGTTACGCTATTTCCTTTTTGGCTAAGAAGCTCTTAAACGAATCACCGGTATCCTGAACGGAGATTTTCCAGCCGGCGTATTGAGTAGAAAGCTCGGAAAGGATTGGGGACTCGAGCGTATCGGAGATGTTGTCCAGCAGGTGGATGCCTCCCTCGCTTGTTGCTCCCTGCAGAAGTTTAATAACTTCGCCCCGCTGATCTTTACTCATTCGCTGAAGTGTACCATGGGTACAAACAACAGCGCTTAAGTGAACATCTGGTGTCCAGTTCTGAAGATCTGTTGCGCATCCGCGAACTTTGTTCACCAGTCCGGCAGCTTCGGCGGCACTTATAACCCTGTCGATAACATCTACTTCATCGACAGCGACCACCTCGCAACCATGGGCGGCGAGATAAAGCGCAGCACGCTCTCCGTTTTCTCCTGCAACCAGGACGTGAGATTCTGCGGGTGGGCGCACTTCGCGTGCTAGTGCGCTATCCGGATGGAGGCCCCAATGTTCGGGTCTGCGGTATTCTTCCAGAATTTTGATTCGCTTTCTACGCCAGGTTGCGTAGGCTGGGATACGGATGCGCTTCCTGATGATCCTATCCACTTCTTCCCAAACCAGAAGCTCCGTCAATGCGAACTGATCGTTCTCGCGCATTATAGCTACCGCCTCGTCTCCGATCTTCAGTAGAGCGGAACGCGGAAGTGAATCCTTATACTCCTCAATTTCATTCTCCACGTATAGATCATATTCGTGGCGTAACGATCTTTGTGGTAGTTTGGCCATTTAGGGAGTTATCGGCGGATCTGGCTTGGGATTGAACAGAGGTTTAAATACCTTCGTTCACGGAGTACTTGTAAATTATGATACAGGTGATAGAGACCGCAACTGTCTTGCGTTATCTTCTACATTATAATCGGCAAAGATCGCGCCTATAACAGCGATACCATCAACTGCACTGTGCAAAACTTCATGTGCATTTGAAATTGTGATCCCTCCGATAGCTATTGTTGGCTTGTTTGCCTGATGCATTAAGGATTGTAAACCATCCAGCCCTATTGCATTGCCAGCATCGGCTTTGGATCCTGTATTGTAGACTGGGCCGATCCCTACAAAGTCAGCATCACGTGAATTTGCCACTTCATCAGTGCAGCCCACTGAAGTCCCAATAATAAAAGATTCAGGGGTGTGTTTACGAACAGCTGAAACCGGGATGTCGTCAGCTCCAAGATGTACACCGTGGCAACCTGCGGCTAAAGCGATATCGAACCGATCGTTAACTATGACAGGCACTGTGACTCGCTTCATTATCTCGCGGGTGGCTTCCAGAATTACAGATGCAGGTTCGGTCTTAAGACGCACCTGAATTGATGTTGCGCCGCCTCGAGCTGCGCCAGCAATCCGGGTCGCAAAGTCAGATATAGATTCTCCGTCCCTGATTTTATCTGTAATTGCCATCAACGTCAGCATGGAACGAATTCGAATGCCGCCTCTTACTTCCGTACAATTCGGTGGAGCAGGGCGATCGGATTCATCCGATCTATCGTTAGGGCTCAAGTCGTTCGACCTATCGTTTCGGTTCGAGTTAACCGCCCTATCGCCCACTGGAGCTCCCTCTTATCTCGCGTATTGCCCGTGTATGTTCAGCAAAGGTATTCGTAAACTGATGTGAGCCATCCGGGCGGGCTACAAAAAACAGATATGATACATTTGCCGGATACAGCGTGGCCTTAATGCTTGCAGTACCTGGTGAGGCTATAGGGCCCGGAGGGATTCCAGGATACAGGTATGTATTGTATGGTGACTCAATTTTTAAGTCGTCGAATAATACGCGAGAGGTATGTTGACCGCGGGCATACTGAACGGTGGGGTCTGCCTGAAGCGGCATCCCTATTTTAATGCGATTCAGGTAAACTGCTGCTATCACCGGACGCTCACTGTCTATACGCGCTTCTTTTTCGACAATTGAAGCTATTGAGACGAGTTCGTGTCTGGTTAATCCCAGTTCGGTCAGTCGACTGTTGTACTCCGTATTCCATAAAGACTCAAATCTTGAAACCATGGCCGCTATGGCCTGTCTCGCAGTTGTTCCTGGTGGAAATATGTATGTATCGGGAAAAAGATATCCTTCCAGGCTGGCGAAATTGCTCCGTGGTATCTGTAGAGAGTCCATAAGAGCCGTATCGCGAATCGCAGCAAGGATAGAGTCTTCCGGTAGCAATATGTGCTTGGCGATCAGCGGAGCTATCTGAGCTGTAGAAAATCCTTCTGGTATGGTGACTTTGTTAATACTGTTAGAGACATCGCTGATTGTTGCAATTACCTTCCCCCAGTTTGAACCAGGCTGAATCAGGTACACTCCTGCTTTAACTCCCTTGTCCTTGGAGCTAAGCTTTGCGTAAACCCGGAATAAGAATGGTTGGGATATGGCGCCCGCACTTTCCAGAGAATCTGTAGCCGTGCGAAACGAAGCTCCTTTTGGAATGATAACCTGAATTGCATCTCCATCGCTGGGAGTTGTGCAAGCAGTAGTAAGACCGATGGCAGCAGACATACAGACGGCCGTATAGATAAGTCGTCTGGTCAGGAATCGAGAGAGATTGGCTGTTGCCATATTAATCTGTCTTGTCAGTTGCTCTTGATGCATTGAGCATCAGCTGAAGCGCATGTTGTAGCAACAGAGTGGCTGCCATTGAGTCCACATCTCCCTTACGATTGCGGGTGGAACCTTCCATCTCTTTGATAGCTTTAAGCGCAGCAGAGGTTGTGTATCGCTCGTCAACGTATGTCACAGGTAAGTTGGTGCGAGCTGCAATAGTATCACCTACCGCGCGAGCATCGGTGCTGCGTTGAGTTTCTTCACCATTACCATCCAATGGAAGGCCTACAACAAATGCAGTAACCTCGAGTTCGGTTGCCTTATCGATTATGTCTTTAATTGGTGGACGCTTGCCCGCGCGTCTTAATATGAAGCCGGCTGGAGAAGCGATTGTTCTCGATGGATCGCTGACTGCCAGGCCGATTCTTCGTTCGCCGTAATCAATGGATAATACTCTCCCTAGCATGAAGCTTTACCTGTAAATGGAAAGGCTGTCTTCAGGTCGCGTAGGGAGGAGCGAAAGCTGGCTGTTTTGCAATTCGGGAAAAAAATCATAGGTCTTGCAGGTAATATATGGCGATTGACGCTATTGAGCGACGGAGGCCACTTAGAACACCACTGACTGGTCGTTAGCCAGATTAAGCAGGAGAATGTAAATTTTTGCGGATGAAAAGCTCCGAGGCAGTTATCTCCAGGCCGAGACTGGATACCGTAGACTTCCTTCGTGGTATCGTGATGATCCTTATGCTGCTGGACCACACTAGGGATTTCCTCCATATAACACGTACGGTCGACCCAGCTCAGCTGGCAACCACAACTGTTCCGCTGTTCCTGACTCGTTTTGTGACACATTTTTGTGCACCGATATTCGTACTGTTAGCCGGAATGGGTGTACGACTTCAGCTTCTGGGCGGAAAATCATACGGTCATGTTTCGCAGTTTCTACTTACCAGAGGCCTCTGGTTGATCATTCTAGAACTAACTGTCATACGATTCGGTTTCGCCTTTTCTCTGAATTATATGGCCTTTGGAGGGATGCTTCAGATAATCTGGGTACTGGGAATAGGGATGATTCTATTGTCGGGTCTGATTCATTTGCCAGTCAGCTGGGTGGCTGCTTTAGGAGTTGTTATAGTTTTTGGATCGAACCTTCTGGATGGCATTAGTGTCGGTTCGCCGCCCGGTAAAGAGTTGGGTGACATTCTTTTTATGTTATTGCATGCGCCTGGGTTTATTCAACCATTTGGCGAAAATGCTCCATCTTTCCTTGTGTTATATCCGCTGCTTCCGTGGATCGGGCTACTGTTTTTAGGATATGTAGTTGCGGGAGTATATAAAGATTTTGGAAGCAAAGATTTTGGAAGCGACGAAAGCGGATTTAACGAGAGTCAGGGAGTAGACAGGCGTAGAAAAATATTATTTGGTCTGGCCGTGATTACGCTGCTGCTGTTTGTTGCGTTAAGAAGTGGAAACTTTTATGGTGATCCCTCTCCCTGGGGAGTACAGGCGCGGGGCCCTGTCTTTACAGCTCTTTCGTTCTTTAATGTAACCAAATACCCTGTATCACTACTTTATATCCTCCTTATGACATCGCCCGCATTTGCCATTCTGGCTGCTGGTGAGAAGTGGTATTTCTCCGGAGGTTGGAAGAGGGTCTGTGTGATCTTTGGAAGGGTGCCTCTTTTCTTTTACATCCTTCAATGGTTTGCGGCTCACGGCGCTGGGGAAATACTAATGAAGGTGTTCAACAGGCCTGAAGGTATGGGGCTTGTCGCCGTCTACATCACCTGGATAGTGCTAACAATCCTGTTGTATTTCCCATGCCGGTGGTTCGCAGATGTTAAACGCAGGAATAAAAGCTGGTGGTTGAGCTACCTGTAATTCACAGGTAGCTCTCAGCTGTAACTAGCTCTTAGCTGTAACTTATCCTTGTGCCATCTTCTTGAAGAAATCCGAGTTGTTCTGCGTCCGGCTCATCTGCTTAACTATAAAATCAATCGCCTCTGTCTCAGGCATGTCTGCCAGGAACTGACGGAGCAGTGTAGTCCGGTTTATCTCTGCCGTATTGAGCAGCAACTCTTCTTTACGAGTTCCAGACTTGAATATGTCGATAGCCGGGTAGATGCGACGCTCTGCGATTCTGCGGTCGAGAACCAGTTCCATGTTGCCCGTTCCCTTGAACTCTTCAAAGATAAGTTCATCCATTCGGGAACCTGTTTCGATAAGTGCTGTGGCAATAATGGTCAGCGAACCACCACCATCTATGTTACGCGCAGATCCAAAAAAGGCTTTAGGGCGTTGTAGTGCTGTTGCCTCAACACCACCCGAAAGGATCTTGCCGGATGATGGAGCCATTGTGTTGTGGGCACGCGCGAATCGGGTTATGGAATCGAGCAGGATTACCACATCGTGGCCGCACTCAACCAGGCGTTTCGACTTTTGTAACACCATCTCCGCAACCTGAATGTGTCGCGATGCCTGTTCGTCGAATGTCGAACTTATAATCTCAGCCTTGGGAATTGTAAGCCGCATTTCAGTCACCTCTTCAGGTCGTTCATCGATAAGCAGCATGATGACCTTAACTTCCGGGTGATTTTCCGAGATTGCGTTCGCCATCTTCTGTAAGAGGATGGTTTTTCCTGCTTTGGGTGGTGCTACGATTAAGCCGCGCTGTCCCTTTCCGATTGGGGCGATAATATCGATCACTCTCATGCTTATATCGCCATCTTGGGTTTCCAAACGTAAACGAGCGTCTGGATATTTGGGCTTGAGATTGTCGAAGTTTACGCGAGTTTCAGTTACGTCCGGTTCTCGTCCGTTTACGCGGTCGACCCTCAATAGCGCAAGATACTTTTCCCACCGTTTAGGAAGTCGCACGTCTCCGTGAACTTCGTCTCCGGTCATTAGACCAAACTTTTTTATCTGGGATTCGGAGACATAAACGTCGTCTTTGCCAGGCAGATAACTCCATTCCTGACTGCGTAAAAAGCCGTATCCTTCAGGAAGAATTTCTATAACGCCTTCAGCTCTAATTGAGACACCGGCGTCCAGTAGGCTCTGCCCGATTTTGAGAATTAACTCTGGTTTTTCTAAAGTTTCAGCATCGGCAACATTTAGTCCGAATGCCATCTCTTGCAGTTCTGTTACCGACTGCCGTTTTAACTCGGCGATTTCCACGTTGTAGCTATATTGAGGTGAATATTAAAGAGAAAGATAGCGGAACGGTCGCTTTTTCGCGTTGTCCACCAGTGAGTCAAGTTGTATTTGAACTGTCTTCAGTTCACGGTTTAATCTGTTGCGAAATTCTGTCCCCTCAATGCTTTGTAATATCTGTGATTGTATTTGTGCGGCCTGTGCTTTTAGGGATTCAATACTCGACATAAGTGAAGAGTCCTTTCTAAAGCTTCCAAATGTTCCGCCGTCACTTACATCATCACTCAATAGAATGCGAATTGAGTCGACTTTGGCTTTAATAACTTTGATCGAGTTGTGCATTACAGAATCAGTTGCCAATAGAGCAGCAGAACCGCCAGCCCTGCGCGCATCTGTAAAGTGACGAATCGCGTGCCCAACCTGATTTATCTGCGCTTCTGATTTTCTGCGTAACTGTGCGATCTCGTCTCCCCTGTCACTAGCAGTATCGACAATTTGATTTATAGATCTGGCTATCCCGACAATGCTGTCCCCAAGTGCAGAGATTAACTGGGCACCGGAGCGACGATTTTCGATCTGTGCTCTGGCTCTCAGTGTATCCAGTTCGGAAAGAGCGTTGGCGCCTTTAGAACCAACGGTTATATAGATAACTGGAGAGCCAATCAGACTGGTGCCAGGTCTGATCTGAACGTCAGAATCCCGTCTGATATGATGGGAGTGTCGTTTGAGAACCGCAAGTTCAAGCGCAATGCGTTCTGTTGTGTCCGATTCGATCTCTCGAAACTGGACATCTGTAACAGCACCAACTTTTTGACCACCAAGCCATACTTCCGTTCCCTTCATCACTCCAGCGGCCTTATTTGTAGCCATGTAAATCGTGATAGTTTCTCCACGCAGTGCACCAATACGTCCAAACCACAACACCCCCGCTACAACTGCTGCAACTGCAACAACTGCGACCAGGCCTTTTTTCAGGTCGGACCATTCTAGCTCTTTTGGCATCTAGTTATGTCTCATTGGGTGATTTATATGGAGATACAGCGGTAGCGTAGCTCAGAAGCAATATCCGAACTGGAGGATCTAACTTCGACGAGGAGGTTGTTTAAGAAAAAACGAAACTAAAGGGGAAATTATCAGCTAGGCGTTAGAGGAGCAGTATTGCAACGTTAATACCGCGGTGATTTACCTATTGAGTAGTAGAGTAAATACATCTACGAAAGATTCAATGGGTGGAGGATAAAATTACGGTAATGAAGATTGTTTCGGCTGGCACAGTCACTCTCAAGTCGCTAAGGTTATAACTTCCGTCTGTGATCCTATCAGGCATGCCAATAATCAATAACACTAACAAAAATGGCTCTAAAAGACTCGAACAGTTCGGTTGTTAATCGAATTTTAGCTCCTTTTAACCGTTTTGCAGCCATCGAGTCCGCTAGTGGGCTTGTATTGATTGGTTGTGCTGTGGTTGCTCTGATCTGGGCAAATTCGCCCTGGGGAGCTACGTATGGCAGCCTTTGGCATATGCCGATCAAGCTTGGTGTAAGGGACCTCAGCATCGATATGAGTCTCCAGCACTGGGTGAACGATGCTCTGATGGTGATCTTCTTCTTTCTGGTAGGACTGGAGATTAAACGTGAACTCCTTATTGGGGAGCTGGCGTCGATTCGTAGCGCTTTGCTACCGATTGTTGCGGCCATAGGGGGGATTGTAGTTCCCGCTGCCATCTACTCTGTCATAAATAGAGGTGGGCCCGGTGCAGATGGCTGGGGTATCCCGATGGCAACCGATATTGCTTTTTCCCTGGCTGTATTAGGGCTGCTAGGATCTAGAGTTCCGTTAGGATTAAAGGTTTTTCTGACTGCGCTGGCTATAGTCGATGATCTGGGAGCCGTGCTGGTGATCGCGCTTTTTTACACGGCCGAAATCTCGCTGTCTCCTTTACTCTTAAGCTTTGGAGCGGTGCTCCTCTCATATTTGGGTGGGCGATTTGGGATGCGCAGTCCATGGTTTTATCTGCTCCTTGGGATAGTGGCATGGTATGGAATGCTCAATTCCGGCGTCCACGCCACAATTGCGGGTGTTCTGATGGCTCTCACTATCCCTGTGCGGGTTTTAGGGAACTTCGAACACGCGTTACATAAGCCGGTAGCATTTTTGATCATGCCGCTGTTCGCTTTGGCTAACTCTGGGGTAGATATATTTGGTGGCCTTGAGCGTGTAGAAGGTGCTATGCAGGTAGCCTTCGGGGTGATAGCCGGATTGATGCTTGGCAAGTCAATTGGAATAACCCTGTTTTCGTTTGTAGCGGTCAAGTTTGGCATTGCAGCTCTGCCATCGTCTACCAATTGGAAGTCGATCTACGGCGTTGCGTGGATCGCCGGTATTGGATTTACGATGTCACTTTTTGTAGGTGGGCTTGCGTTCGGTTCGGGCGCACTTCTTGACTGGGCCAAGATTGGAATCTTTGCCGCTTCACTCGCTTCAGGATTTATTGGTTGGGCAATCTTAAAAAAGCATCTATAAAATTCTTTTCAATAACTGCGTTTTTGCTTTGCACGATGCAAATGGGAGCGCAGTCTGCACCTATGAATAACGCTCCACCAGAGCCAAAGTACGAGTTTCGTGGTGCCTGGGTGACGCCCATAGGCGGGAGAGAACTGGCTGAATGGCCATCTCGCCCGGGTCTGCCTATGAATCAGCAAAAAGCGGAACTGGTTGCAATGATGGACAATGTGAAAGCTGCCGGTTTAAACGCCGTGATCTTCCATGTTCGAATTGCTGGAGATGCTTTGTATAGGACAAGTTATGCCCCCTGGTCTGTGTTTCTTACTGGAGTTTCCGGTCAGGATCCAGGATACGATCCTCTGGAATATGCAATTGAGTTAGCGCATGAGCGAGGATTGCAGCTGCATGCCTGGTTCAATCCATTTCGTGCCATGCTGCCCAACTTTCGTGGCAGGGCGGCAGCGAGCCATGTCACAAATACTCATCCTGGCTGGATTCGTGACTATGGATCGCAGACGTGGATTGATCCAGGCGAGCCTGGTGCCCGCGGTGAAGTACTGGGCGCTATTCTGGACGTTGTAAAGAGATATGATGTGGACGGAGTTCACATCGACGACTATTTCTATCCGTATAAAGAGGCGGATCCACGCAGCGGTAGAGCGATGGATTTCCCAGATCAGACAACCTGGCTCAAGTATGGTATCGGATCAAGGTTCGGAAATAGTCGCGACGACTGGAGGCGGCACAACGTAGATGATTTTGTAGCAACGCTCTACAACTTGGTAAAGCAGGAGAAACCGTGGGTTGCAGTTGGAATTAGTCCCTTTGGTATCTGGCGTCCAGGTTATCCGGCCGGGATCTCGGGGCTGGATGCTTATTCGCAACTTTATGCCGACTCGCGAAAGTGGCTGATTGAAGGCTGGGCGGACTACTATTCGCCGCAGTTGTATTGGCCAATCGGCAGTGCGGTTCCCAGGTTTTCCCAGCTGAATGTCTGGTGGCAGGCCCCCGAGCAGAATCCGCTTGGTCGCCACATTTGGCCAGGGCTGGCTACCATGCACTGGGGGAAACCTGATTGGCGCGATACCGAGATAGCATCCCAAATAGAACTGATACGATCTACCCACTCCATTGTAGGGAGTGTCCCTGGGCATGTGCATTTTCGTCTGAGTTTCCTTACGCGAAACGCCGGTGAAGCCTCACGGGTCCTGAATTCCAACGTGTATCAGGATGATGCGCTGGTGCCGGGATACCCATGGCTTTCGGATTCTGTCCCCGCAGCGCCCAGGGTTGATCTCGCTCCGAGCTATATGTTGCATGTTCCCAGGCACGTAGCAATTGCAGCTGGTGATACTGCTGAGATTCGCTGGTGGTACATTCAAACGAAAAAGGCGGATGGAAGTTGGGAAGCAACGCTTCAAAGGGCGGTTGCACATACCGTTAACTACCTGGTAGTCGACAACTTTAATATTCTGGCCATTTCTGTGCGCGCAGTTAACACCTCAGGGTTGATGAGCGCTCCCGTCATACGTGAATGGAATGATTAGTAGCGGTATTGGGCTGTGTAATAAATGGGAATTTTGTCTCTAAAATTGACTGTGTAGAACGTTTGTCTTTGCATTCTTGACCTCCCTATTCACGCTGGTGATACTTCCAAAATGGTTTCGAAACAGGGAATTAGTTCACAAGCAAAAAGCTCCTCGTTAGATCATCCGCTGTATCAGATGTTTAAAAAACTTTCAATCGGGGCAATTTTTGTTCACGGTGAAAGGCTCGAGATAAATGCTGTAGTTGAATCAATTACTGGCTACACGCAGGACGAAATACCGACAAAAGAAGTATGGTTTAAAACCTTGTGTCGAGAAAATGCATCCCAGGCTTTTGATGCATATATGGTGGATCGTGCTTCTGGTTTATCGAACGTGGTGCATATGCCGTTTTATAAAAAAGACGGTGAATATAGAATTGCGGAGTTTGTAGGCAGCATACTGGACGACAACGAGTTGTGGTTAATGCGGGATATCACTGATGTTATCGTGACCGCGGCGGAACTCGAAAAAAGTCATGCAGCACTTAAGGTCGCAGAACGTATAGCCGGAGTTGGTAGCTGGGCCTGGGAAATAGAAAGCGGAGAACTTACATGGTCCGATAATTTATATGAGCTATTTGAATGGGACCGTGATAATGCTGGTGAACCTACAGTTGAGCGACTCGAACATGAATTAACTCCGGACACATACCGCACAATGCTGGATGCACTTCAAGCCTGTGCTGAAGCTGGAATTCCATACAGTATCGAACTGCAGCGTGTACGGAAAGATTCCAGCGTTTTATATATAAACGCCCTTGGTCAGGCAGTAACCAACGAATCCGGAAAAGTCGTTAAAGTCGTAGGAACCGTTCGTGATATTACTGCAGAGAAGATTGCTGGTAAGCAATTAGAGGACGCGAAAGAAGCTGCAGAAACAGCGGAAAGAGCAAAGGGTGATTTTCTTGCAACTATGAGTCATGAAATCAGAACTCCAATGAATACAGTTCTTGGTATGACTCATCTTGTTTTAAATACAGATCTGAGTGCGCAGCAAAAAAGTTATCTCACGAAGATTGATTTTGCCGCGCGCACCTTAATACGAATCATCAACGACGTTCTCGATTTCTCTAAGATTGAAGCTCGTAAGTTGGAGTTGGAAGAGGAAGAGTTTGAACTAGATGGTTTATTAGAAGCGGTATCGACTGTAACTACGTTCAATGCAGATCAGAAAGGTATAGAGGTTCTTTATTCTATTGCTCCTTTGGTGCCCCAGAAAATAAAGGGAGATCAGATGCGGTTAGGGCAGGTGCTAACAAATCTGATAAACAATGCAATAAAGTTTACCGATCAGGGACGAGTGGTTCTTGAAATCAGAGTTGATTCGATTGACTATCACAAGAGTGAAGCACATCTGGAATTTACAGTTTCAGATACCGGAATAGGTATGGATAGCGGACAGATCGACAAGCTGTTTCAGGCGTTCAGTCAGGGTGATCAGCAGATCGCGCGGAGGTATGGCGGGACAGGGTTAGGTCTGTCTATCAGTAAGCAATTGGTTGAGCTGATGAAGGGCGTCATCTGGGTTACCAGCGAAATTGGGAAAGGGAGTACATTTGGATTCAAAGTTACCTTTCCATTCGTCCAGAATAAAAAAGGAGAAGCAGATGATGATCATAAACCCAAACCCGCAATTTTTGGAAAAAGGGTTTTAGTAGTAGCGGAAGATAAGATCTCTCGTGATTCCATTTCGGCGATCCTGAATAACGCAGGGGCGATCGCTATCCATTCCGCCTCTGGCGCCTCCGCAATACGATCTCTTCGTATGTTTAAAGACACAGATAGGCGTATAGACCTGGTAGTTATTGACTCCCAGATGGAAGGGTTGTCTGGGATAGAAACCGCTTCAATTTTACGTAAATCCAGCGATCTGTATAGTATTCCGATAATACTTATGGCGTCGAGCTTTGGGCGCGATCAAGCTGCCGCATTCAATATTGCAGACGATCTTGATGGTATCCTGGTTAAGCCTATACTTCGCCGTGAAGCATTGCAGCTTCTTGAAAACGCAATTTTGATGCAGCGAAAAAATAATAAGATAAGTGGGAGCTTTGAGCCAAATATCGCTATAGAAAAGAAAGATCGAGAAGTTGTGAATCTATCAGATAAACGTGTTCTCGTGGTAGATGACAACTCCATGAATCAGGAAGTTATTATTGAGTTGCTTGCACCCACAAAGATTCAGGTGGAAATTGCAACTAATGGTCTGGAGGCAATTGAAAAGATACGTTCCGAACATTTTGATATTGTTCTGATGGATGTCCAGATGCCAATCATGGATGGAAATACGGCTGTCATCGAAATTCGAAAAGACAAGAGATTTGAAAAGTTGCCGATCCTTGCTCTTACAGCACAGGTACAGAAACGTGATAGGGATGAGTCTCTTAGTGCTGGTATGAATGAATACCTGACGAAGCCGATAGATGAGACCGAATTGTATTCTGCACTGCAGCGTCATCTTAATCTGGATATCGATATTGACAGGAATGTATCTGTTGAGCCAGATGTACATCCATCGTGGTCTTTCCTCGATCAGATTGTAAGCGAGCACATAGACTATAAAGTCGCCCTCAATCGCCTGGATAACCGGACTGGCATTTATCATAGCCTTGTAAATGCTTTCTTGCGAGACTACTCCAGTTTTAGCGATGAAATAGAAAGACTGTTTTCAGAAGGAGAGATGAATAAGATCCAGTTCCTGTCTCATACTGTTAAATCTTCTGCTGCGTATGTGGGTGCGGTCAAGTTAACTGATTTGTTGGGAAAGCTGGAGGCGTCTTCAAAACAAAAGGATATTGAGGATGTTGGTCGGCTTATAGCTGATATTAAAATTGAATCAAAGTTTGTTGTTGATGAACTGCACCGGCACTTTTCACAGACAGATAAACGGACCTGACTTGAGTTGCCTTCAGTTTGAATTCTTCGAATACACATATCTGACTGATATTGTATTTCGCTCATGACTTGATATAACTAATACAGCTACTCGATAATAAACGCGCGCGCGTTCTATAAATATTATTGTCTGTACAATAAAAATGTAATTTGTACAGGATGAATCTGCGTTATACCGCAATTGTGTAATTTCGATCTTCCGGGTTGGTGTAGGTTGTGTGCATATTGGAGGGGTTCCTCATTGTCCCCTGCATGTTCAGCCTCATATCAGGTAGATAAAGTTGGCACCAAACCGTTCATATCTAAGATCCGAATCTCTTGAAGGTGAAAGGAAGTCGATAGATATTCCCCGATCACTGGTGGATGGTGTAAGACGAGGGGATGAGCGTGCATTTGAAGAAATGCTGATAATTTCGTATGATTCTCTCTACAGATTCGCTAAGTCAGTGTTGAGGTCAGAAGAAGATGCAAAGGATGCTGTTCAGGAAGTATTAATTAATGTCTGGCGCCTGGGAGATAGATGGAATCCATCCGGTAGCGCTATCTCATATCTACTTGCAAGCGTACGAAACCAGGCTCTAAAATCTCGCAGAGCCAGGGATAGGTTTGCTGATTTTTACTCAGAGGCTGATCCGACACAGGAAAATGTACCTTTGGGTGGTGATATTGACAGCCAAAAGAATCAGCTGGACGATCTGATTGAAGACGAAGCTGAGCAATTAGAAGCGTTAAGGGTGGAGCACGTAGTCAATAATTTAAGAGAGCGGTATCGCACAGTTTATATCCTGAGGTATCGCGAAGGGCTTTCTATTGCTGAGGTAGCGAGTGTCCTTGAGACTTCCTACAAGGCGGCCGAGCATCTTATCCACAGGGCAACATCTCAGGTCATAAAGGCGTTAAAAAAGGATCCCTGAAAGAAAGTTTAAATAAAGTGGGGGATTTTGAGATCTAGAGGTATGTACTAGGTATGAACGACAATTTAGCTTCAGACTCCGCCCCTTCAGGCGGCACCACAGTGACCGACTCACTTGTAGAGAGGTACGTCGCTTGTGAATGTTCGGAGCTTGAAAAGATGGAAGTTGAGAGATGGATAGGAGATGATCCAAAGGAGCGAGCTGGTCTTAAGTCGATGAGGCAGCATGTTATTCACTGTAGAAAGCTTACTGATTCATATGCGACAAATGCACGAGGTATAGCAGATATCATGTATGAAGTACGGGTGAATGGCAGAGATAATCAGTCGGATGAGATATTTGGGACTCGTAAAAGTACAGATGTGGGTATCAGGAATAATCGGCCTATTCCCTATGTATGGAGTCATTCTATAAGAGCATGGTTGATTGGAATATCTGCAATGGCTGTTGTGGCTCTACTGTCCACAATGCTATTGCCAGGTAGCTCATCAGGCTCTTCAGTTTCATATATAGCCAGGCCCGGTCAGACAGCACACATACTATTGGTCGATGGCAGTGATGTTGTGCTAAATGCTGGCTCTGCCTTGGAAATGGGATCCGCATTCCACAAAAAGAATAGAAATGTTGCACTCTCAGGTGAGGCAGTGTTTAATGTTCCGGCCAAAGCTAACACGCCGTTTGTTGTTGATGCCGGGTCAAATAAGATAAAAGTACTTGGAACCAGCTTTGTAATATCCAACTATCTCGATGATTCAGTCGTAAAAGTTGCAGTCAGATCCGGCAGAGTATCTGTAGATGATATAGTTATAGACCGCCATAAAAAGGCTTTAGTATCGCGCGGATTAGCTCCAGTAATAAGCCTCTCAAGCGAGAGAGAATTCAGCTTTGAAAGTGGCTTGTTGATAATTGAGGACACTCCACTTGGCGAAGCGATAGAACGCTTGAACCGGTGGTATGATGTACAAATAGTTTTAGCTTCTCCATACCTGTCTAAGATGCGAATTGATGGAGGATTCAGAATGGAGAATCCAGAATATCTGGTTTGGATTTTGGAGCAGACCCTAAATGTAAGTGTTAGAAAGTCAGGAAAATTCCTAATTGTTGAGGAGAGAGTAAATCTACGATGATTCAAATTCGTACGAATCAGACCATTGCGTCCGTAAGAAAGGTGTTTGGTATAGCTTTATCTTTTATAATGATATCTCCTGTGTTGAATGCGCAGGGCACTGCAGCTGTTACCCCCGATTCCGTAGATAAGTTTTTCCCCAGGGAATCAATAATAGCTGGGAAGCAGAAGAGTAAACCGCAGACAGTTGATCTGAATATAAAAGACAGCTCATTGAGTTATATACTGCGCCGAATAAGTACGGTTTCCGGGAAGCAGATCGTATTCAGCACATCATTACAACAGCTCTCTAAGCACACCTCTGTGCGATTTAAAGACATGCCTGTTCTGGATGCAGTAAATGCCGTCCTAAAAGGGAGCGGGTTGACGGCTGCTGTGTCAGGTGACGGCAATACGATAGTTGTTCGTGGCACTGCTCCAATAAGAGATACAGCTGAGAATAATGGGAAGGGAACTATAGAAGGAAAAGTTTTGGATTCTGCAAGCGGAAAGGCAGTACATGGGGCTACTATCAGTATTCCTGGGAGCAGCGCCAGTGTGATAAGTAAGGCCGATGGTAGCTTCAGATTGTCCAACTTGTCTGATGGTAGTTATCAGATGACGGTAAAATTGTTAGGGTATAAGTCTCAGCAGCTTTCTATAAAGATAGCCAATGGACAGACACAATCTTTAACGGTACGCATTTCACCATCGGCTACTTCTTTAAATGAAGTTGTAACTACTGCAACTGGACAGCAAAGACGCGTCGAAACTTCAAACGACATAGTAAAGATTGATGCTGAAAAAATACGACAGCGAGCTCCGGTGAGATCCCTTATCGATATGATTGAAGCTGCCCAGGTTCCTGGTGTGGTGGTTACCAGGGCAAGTGGAGACCCCGGGGCTGCAACGCGTGTGAGAATTAGAGGAATTGGGAGTATTTCTCAGAGTAATGATCCTGTTTATATCCTAGATGGAATGTGGATCAGTCAGGCTCAGGCAGATCAGCTGGATCAGGAAATAATTGAGAAGGTCGAAATTGCAAAAGGGCCTTCAGCCGCGACACTGTATGGGCAGAATGCAGCGAATGGTGTGATTGTAATCACAACACGAAAGGGTATTCCGGGTACCACTCGATGGAACCTGAATTATAGTAAAAATTGGGGACAGTCCTATGGTCGGATGCCACTATTCTATGAAGGACTGGGATATAGTCAGATAACTGGTGCTAGAGTACGATGCCCCATCAAAGCGATTCTAGAGTTGCTGTGTGTTCAGGATTCTGTTGCGATATATGATCCAAATGATAGACTGATATTGAGAGAGGGACAAGGACAGAATAATGTATATTCTCTATCCTTGGACGGCGGATCCAATTCTGTAAAATACGCTTTGACTGCGAGCCGGAATGATGAATTAGGGGTGAGGCGTGCAGCACCGGTAGATCTGATCAGGCTAAGAAAGCTGAACTTAAAATATGATAGGGAGATGCTGAAGCCGTCGCGGTTAAAAGAGCATAAGTTAACTTCTATCCTTTCGTTCTACCCGAGGGAAAATCTGGATATTACGCTAAGTGTGATAGCAAGTTCCAGCGATCTTGTGGATAACAGATATAGTCTTGTTACTCTTTATGATCCTGGACTCGAAGACAAATTCGGGATAGATACAACGCTGTTTCTATCTGATAGCGTAAGTCGTGCATTCAGCCAGATGGGCAAGGTTAAAGGAACTAAAACAACTTCTTTTGGTTCCACGGTGACCTGGCGCTATAAATATGGTATTGTGATAAATACGTCTGGAGGAATTAGTCAGACTAGTGTTACAGAGTCAGGCTTTACAGATAAAGATCACTGCTGGTTAGGAGTGTGTCGAGATACCTTAGGGATGCGAAATGAGGGTACCGGTGGGAATACCATGACATCGCTCAAGACAAGTATCTCTGTACCTATAACTAAAGGAAGGTTCGCGAACTTTCTGGAATTAAATCCAATAATTGGGCTCGATTTCCAGCGAAATAAAACAGATAATTTCTCAGTACAAAAAGATTCAGTTCCAGGTGGTGAATCTTCTATTGAATCTGGTAAGGTCATAAGTACCTTAGGTAGAAGAAATGAGAATGCATTAGCAGGATGGCACATAAGCTCCAAGGTGGGAATACTTAAAAAGTTATACTTCAATCTTGGTATTAGGCAGGATATAGGAAGTGCAATTACATCGTCTTCAAACACCACCTACCCTAAAATAGGAGGCTCGTGGGTAGTTTCTAATGAAGGCTTCTGGAAAGAAAATAAAATTGTAAATATGTTCCGAGTACGTAGCTCAATCGGATATGCTGCTGTTCAGCCGGATGTTGCTGATGTTAAGGGAAATTACGTTATCGGATCCCGATTTGTAGATGGTAAGATTGTCAGATCTCTGGAGTTAAACGGCGTAGGTAACTCGCAATTAGTCCCTGAACGCTCTGTTGAACTAGAGTTGGGATTCGATATGGATATGATCAGTGAAAGAGTTAATATAGTAGCAACATATTCTCATAAAGAAAACAAGAATACTCTGGTAACTATGCAGTTACCGTCGAGCTTTGGTTTAGAGGGTTCGCTGCAACGAAAGGAAAATATCGGTAGAGTTCAGAACAAGAACCTGGAATTAACAGTGAAGACTGTTGCTCTAGATAAAGATTGGTTAAGGATTTTGGTGGATTACGGTCATACTGTGAGCGATAATAGAGTTAAATCTTTAGGTCCTGGCATTGTTAGTTTTGAAGAGCAGAGCCCAGTTGGTTCCTCCCCTTTCTATAATGATTTTGTGGCCGTTGGGTATCCATTAGGTGGTACATGGCGTAAAACTATGATGGGATACTTTGACGAAAACGGAGATGGCATACTAGGTAGAAACGAAATGATCGAAATGGATGCACTGTCGTATGTTGGCTCTTCAAATCCACGATATAATGGGAGCTACGGATTTAACGCTATGATTATCGGGAAGCTTATCGTTGATAGTAGATTCTCCTATCAGTCCAAATATGTACCGAATTATATAGGTCAGGACAAGAACGATGTTGGACAACAGGACGCTAGAGCTCCCTTGGCAGTTCAGGCATACGCAGCCAAAATGCTTGGGATGACGCCTATATCCAGCTTCCGGTGGAATACAGCAAGTATTTCTTATAGCTTTTCACCAAAAAAAATCTCATTTCTTAATACACGTAGCCTGACTGCTTCTTTACAGGCCAGTAACATTGGTTTGTGGACAAAGTTTGTTGGGCGTGATCCATGGGTAAATACTGGCATTACAGCTGGAAGCGAGATGCTGACAGTAGACTACGGTGCTACTCCACCACAGCCCCGCAAATTTGCTTTCAACATAAGAATGGGACTATAGAATTGAAAAATAAACTGAAATTCGAAAGCAATAGTATAGTCCGCGCCATAAATAAATTTGTGTTTGGCTGCATTGTATGTTCTGTCTCTGGATGTTCATTGGACGGCCTAGTAAAAGTGAGCGATCCTGAAGAAGGACGTTCCGTCAATGTTAAAGAAGTGACTACGAGATCAGGTGTACTATCTGTCTATGCGAGCGCCATGGGGAAGTTTCAGAAAGGAGTTATGGAGATTAGTAAGAATGTATCAATGTTTACTGACGAAAGGGCTGTTGTCCCTGGTTTGGTAAATGCTAGTAACGATTTCGATGCTAGAACCGTTACTGCTGATGGCCTGATAGATAAAAATTCCTATGAAAATTTGAATGCTGCCCGGATCACTTTTTCTCAGGTGCGAGATATTATAAGAAAATTGAATGATTCATCTTTGACATATCTTCTATCAGCTGCATATGCATTGGAGGGATATTCTGTTCTAATGTTAGCGGAAAACTTCTGTAGTGGTATTCCATTGTCGAGATTAAGCTTTGATGGAACGGTAAAATATGAACAAGGTAGCTCGACTTCACAAGCATTAAAAGCCGCAGTTTCATTGTTCGATTCATCTATGACAATTGAACACGATAGTGCTAGGTTCAATATATTGTCACGGATTGGAAAAGGACGTGCTTACTTATCATTGGGTCAATTTGATTCTGCATATGCGAGCGTGAAAGATGTTGATGTAAATGGTGTATTCAATCTGTATTATACCGAGGTGCTGGATCTATCTAATAATAGCCCATACACATTTTGGCGTGTTAAAGCGATGGATCAGAGCATCTCAAAACAGGGATATGGAGTGAAAAATAATGAAGGAGTTAATGGAATTCATTGGTTTTCTCTTACGGAACCTATTGACTCAAGAATTCCAATGAATATCGAGCTAATAAATGGTGTTTATCTTGGGCGTCCACATAAATATACTGGCTCAGTGTTGGTTTTTCCTCTCGCCAAAGGTATAGAAAAGAAGATGATTGAGTCCGAATACTTGTTAAGTATTGGAGATAGTCGTTGGATTGATGTGATTAATGAAGCTCGACAGACAAAAAATATTCAGGACACTGTAGATCCCGGTACACCCAAAGCGAGAGAAGATCTTTTATTTCGTGAAAGAGCTCTATGGTTCTACTTTGATGGATACCGACTGGCTGATTATAGAAGATTGGTTAGGCAGTACGGTCGAAGCCCATACGAAGTATATCCTGTAGGGGTTTATGAAGGTGGAAATGGAAGTACTCCGGTATATGGTGATGCTTTTGTATTTTCACCGCCCGAAAGGCCAAATCGCAAATATCAAGGATGTGATCATAAAAATCCATAAATCACTTCTGAGTAATAAAATGAATACACTATTGATA
Source organism: Gemmatimonas phototrophica (assembly GCA_040394885.1). Lineage (GTDB taxonomy): Bacteria > Gemmatimonadota > Gemmatimonadetes > Gemmatimonadales > Gemmatimonadaceae > Fen-1247. The sequence goes on along the minus strand of JBEBRK010000003.1, from coordinate 225,243 downwards.
TGTCTAGTTAGTGGCCTGATGATAATGGGGCTGTCTGGCTGTTCAGATATTAAAGCACCGGATCCAATAAGACTGCCGCCTAACGAATTAATCTATAAGCTTAGATTTACAACAAGAGCGGTAATGATACAGAGTTATGATACAATTACTCTTAAGACAATAGCCACTTTTGCAGACGGATCACAAACTGCTGTGAATTCCAAAGAAATCGTCTGGAGATCCGTGGATCCAGGTTTAGTCTCCGTAGATTCAAATGGAAAGATTCGTACGTTTGCGTCGACTACCGGTTCAATAAATATTATTGCTTCATACACGGATAATGGTATAACAAAAGCAGATACAATACCTATATATATAAGTCAGGCAAAATTAGAAGCGAATGAAATCAAGATAGAAATATTAGACAGTACTACTGTTGGAGCATTGGCAATAAATGGTACTCCCAAGATAAGAGTCGATCTGTATCAGGATGGTGTTGTTTCTAAAGAAGGGGCTCAAGTTCCAGTGACTGTTCCGCCAGGAATTGTGGTAACTCAGATTCCGGCTACAGGTTATCCGGATGTTTTCTGGAGTGTGATACTCAATAACAAGGGTATATTAGGAAAGTTCTATATACATGCATCTTTAAATTTGTACGGTAATGAGGTGCGTGATAGTATAGAATTTACGGGGGTATATTCCGGCTCCCTTCTTGTACCTACATTTATACAGAATATGGATGGGGTAGTGACTGCGGCAGGGCTTAAACCTGGTGATCCTATGAAATATGTTCAACCATGTGCCATTGTAAAATTTCTCATGCTTCTACCATTAATAACTAAACCTGTGGACCTGGTATTTAGTGATTCATTGCCATCCGGAGATAGAACTTGTGAAGAAATACCTAATGCTGATCTGAAACCCGGTGGAACTCTAGTAAGAGCTAATCAGATTTGGGGAAATGCCACGGGAATAACAGGACCCGGGGTTGTTATGGTAGTTCGCCGATCACCAACTATTGGTCAAATAACCTATTACTTAAGAGATGCTATCACAAAGGATAGTCTAGGGATCACGGGTAGATATACTCAGCGATAAAATGATTTATCTGGCAAGTCTGACACTTATTACGATACTATGAGAAATTTGAATAGACGTACCATTCTAAAATATGGAAGCGCCACGGCTGCTGCCAATCTTTTAGCAACATACAAAATTAATGCATTTGGCCTCGTGCATACTGATGGCAAAAGTAAGTCATATATAGACGAAGACAGGATTAAAGAGTTATCGAAAATCGCTGTTGATGCAGCAATGTCTGCTGGAGCAAGCTACGCGGATGTGCGATTAACTTATACAAAAGTTATGGATCACATAAGTCTTAATTCACCCTGGAGAAGCGAAATAATAGGTGTCGGAATTCGTTCTTTATCCGAAGGATATTGGGGTTTTTCGGCCGGCTCTGTTTGGAGTGAAGCCGAGGTATCTCGTTTGGGAAAGTCTGCGACCGCAAATGCATTGGCAAATAAGTCAAAACTAACAACACCAATTGAATTAGCAGAGTTACGTAATCCTGTTAGTGGTAGTTGGATTATGCCAGTGGAGATAGACCCTTTTGATGTCCCATATGAGGAGATTGTAGACTATATTGAAGGTTTACGCAGATTTATTGGCAGGTTGGAGAAGGTCGATCCAAGATTGATTGCAGTAGGGGCTAAATCGCAAGCTCAGGATAAATATTTCTTTAGCTCACAAGATCAATATATACATCAACGTTTTTATAACACTTCTGCATCAATTAAATTTAGAGTTCTGGATCAACTGGGAGGTGCAGCGGCGGATATTGATTTCTTAACTCCTGCTGGAGTTGGTATAGAATTAATAAAAAATAGATCTATTCGGGACAAAATCATTGAGTATCGTGATATTGCTTTGCAGGAACGTGGCTTTGGTGTGATGCCTGTAGATGTAGGTCGCTATCCAGTGCTTATGAACAGAAGCTTGGTAGCTGATTTGGCCAGCCAGAGCATCGGTATGTCCACGGAGTTGGACAGAGCGCTGGGTTACGAGTCTAACGCGGGAGGTTCCAGCTTTATTAATGCTCCTGAAGAAATGCTGGGGACATTAACCCTGGCATCTCCAATAATTAATATTACGGCATCTCGTTCAGAGAAAGGATCTGTAGGCAAGGTAGAATGGGATGACGAAGGTGTAAAGCCGACCTCTATACAGGTGATAAAGGAAGGGAAGCTGTCAGCATTGCAAGCGCCAAGGGAAGGGTACTCCTGGTTAAAGGAATATTATAAAAAGAACAATGCCGAGTTTGTTGCAAACGGTAGTATGAATTCGCAGTCCGGGATAGAATCACCTCTGGTATTTTCGTCCGATCTAACGATTGAAGGAGATGATAAAAAGTCACAGTCCATAGATGAGCTACGTGAGGGTATTAAAGATGGTATTGAATTTAAGTCGGGCGGCATCTCGATGGATTTTCAACTGTCAACTGGTTTAGCTATCGGTGGAACTGTATTCAAGATTGCCAATGGAAAACGTGTTGCGCGTATAATGAATGCTGGTTCAATATTCAGGACTGCAAACTTATGGAAAAATGTAATTGAAGTTGGGCGTAGCCAGGACATGCTGCGGTTTGGTATTGCTCTAAATAAAGGTGAACCGAGTCAGACTTGTTATCACAGTGTTTATTCACCTCACATGGTAGTTAAGGATATGGATGTTATAGACGTAACGAGGAAAGCATAGATGGAAGATTCAACTAAAATTCTGAACTTAAAAGAAGCAGAATCCGTAGTAAACCAGATTAAATCCAATATTCATAGCCATGGAGACACCGAGATAAGTGTTTTTAGCTGGTGGAGTACCGGTCAGAGATGGGCGCGTAATAAAGCAATGCTTACAAGTGATCAGAAAGATATAAGAATTGCAATAGGTCATACTTTTGGCGGAATTGTCAGGGCAGTAACAAATCAGATGGATAAAGATTCTATCCTGGCAGTCTGTAAGATGGTTAATACATACGCAGACAGGCAGGAGCCCAAAGAAATATTTATTGATTTAGTACAGGAACCACCGTCGTACAATTCGGACGGTGCCGCGGTATGGAGTGATACTACATTCAACAGGCAATCTACTGATAATGCTCAAATAGTCCATTCTGTTTCGGATCAGGCTAACGCCAGAGGTTTTCTTGCCAGCGGATATATTGAAAATGCGGCATCCTCCGTTCTGAAATTTACAAGGGATCGTTGGGGAAGAGAGTTTTCAACATCCGGTCAGATCACACAGGCCCACTGCTCAATGACAGTAAGAGAGTCATCCGGAAATGGATCGGGATGGTCCGGTGGTTCTTCGTTTGATATGAGCAGGCTAGATCCAGCTAAACTGGCTTCCACCGCGCTGGAGAAATGCACTCTTTCTTTGAACCCTGTCCGGATTGAGCCTGGTCGTTACCAGACGATTCTGGAGCCGCAGGCTTCCAGTTTTTTCTTTGCGACGCTTGTAGCCGGGCTTGAGCGCGTATCAGCAGAAGAAGCAGGAGGAGGGTCTCTGTATCTGGAAACAGACGCATCCGTAGGTCGTCATCGCACAAAACTAGGGTTGAAAATTGTAGATGAACGTATAAACATCAGTCATGATCCTTCAGATCCTGTGATAGGAACACATGCGGAACCTCAAGTAGAGAAGGTAAGCCTGATTGAAAATGGAGTTGTAAAGGCCCTGTTTAATAGTTATGAGCATTCAGTAAAAGAGCTTGTTCAGAAGGAAGTTGTCAGAAGACGATCTTCGTTTAGGGTAAACGGTACAGAAACTCCTGTAGAAGAGTTAATCGCAACCACGAAGCGAGGATTAATAGTCACCAGAATTTCGAATCCGATTCCGGTTGGTATGGTATATACTGGAACAACAAGAGATGGGTTGTGGCTGATTGAAAATGGGAAGATAACTAAAGCTGTAAGGAATTTCCGATGGACTGAGTCACCATGGTTCGTTTTGAATAATGTTGAACAGTTAGGGCAGTCGATGCAGGTTTTTGTCCCCGCCGATATAAGACGGAGTCTCATGAATAGTTACGCATCTTCCTTAACGTCAATAATATCTCCCTGGATAAAAATTAATGACTTTAGCTTCACGTCAACCGTGGACGCAATATGATGAAGAAAATAATATACTATAGTTCAGTAGCTTTCCTGATCAATGCTACAGCTGCCGTGACTGGTAATGCGCAATCCAAATTTCTGATACCGGAGCGCTCTCCTGACTACAAGTCGTATATGTATTTTGAGGACTGTCTAGGGGCGGCCACCAGAATTAACATGGTTCAGAAAAATCTTGTTGCAGTTATAGATACAGTTTCAGAAAAGCGCGAACCCAAGTTTATGCTTGCAGTTCCTAAACCGGTTAAAGATACTGGTCAGATATGTTCAAATAGGTGGTCAATCGATTCTGTTGAATCGAAATTTATCAACAGGTGGGGAGATGATTTCATGAACCTGGGAAGAAGTGCGGATGTAAGAAAGATGTATGCTAGATATATCGATTCTATACCAGCAAGCGAACGATTTGATGCAAGACGAGCAGTATGGGATCTATATAGCAAATACCTAGAGGAGTCATTGTTAGATGAATTTATGGAGCTCTGGGCGGACTATCGAAAAAACATACCTGGAGATTCAGTCCCGTTAAAAATATTTGCACCGGCAGGGGATGTTGCAGTATGGGTTCGACTGTGGCAACCCCGTCTCGCAGACTCTGTTCTGGATGACTATATAGAAATTGTGGCTGGTATACCACCCGAACGAATGAAGCCTTTTGCGTTTCTAACGGATAGATTCTATCCTAATGTTAAGCTTGTAAAAGAGCCTGTTATACTGAGCAAACTTCTGGAGTCTACAACTAGCTACTCGAACTACGTGAGAGAGCTTTGGACTAAGATTGGTAATTACACCCCACTCGCCTCTCCGATAGACAGTGTCGCGCCAAAGATACTGGGTAATTGGTGGTATGCCCCTAAAAAAGCCGATAATAATGCAATGGCTGCCTCCAGACTAACTGATATTCCGTCAAGTCGGCCAGTGCCGGGTAAGATTAATCTCATCAGCTTCATTGAGAGCGGATGCCATGCTTCTTCCTTTAGGTCGTGGGGGAAGTCCAAGACCGCGGTCCGGTTAAATGGTGAAATTGAAGGTGATAAAGCCAGGGGAGAAATGTGCGCCAGAACCATAGCTGCAATCAATCGTCTTAAGGAGATATACCCTGATTTAGAAGTAACGATAGTAACAAAAACTTTTGGTTCATTTGGTAACATACTTGCTGGTCCACCTGAAACCGAAGCGGAAACTTTTGCAAAATATATAATTGAGCACAACAAGTTGGATGCTTATGTTGCTATTACAGAAACCGAAAACTTTCGTCTGGCAGGATTGGATAATAGACGGGTAGATCTGCCTACGGAGAATGAAGACAATTATTTCATATCCAATATACGCAACGGAGGACACCTTAACGTACTTCTAGTCGACCCAGAAGGTAAAATATTCTATTCAGGTCTGTTAGCTCTTGGTGATGAGGAAAATGCTGCACGTAATCTGATTGGCACGGTTTTAAAACGAAGCCAGTCACATACTATTAAGCAGTAGTATGAAGCGAGTAAGAAGTATTCTGATGTTCTTATGCTGGCCAGCGGCTTTGCTGGTCGGCATATTTTTGGGCAGGCTCTATTTCCCAATAGAGAACTACTCTTTTAAAACATCTTCTCAGGCAGAAAACTGGTTTATAGCACCTTCTGATTCCAACTTGGTAGACTCAGTTACACCTTCCATATATTCGCCGGACCTGAACTATGGAATGGACACGACTGTATCTCCCTGTGATGATTTCTATGAGTATGTTAATGGGGGATGGCGAAAGCAAGTCAAGTTTCCATCGAGTATGCCTGCGAATCGTATCTTCTGGAACAATTTTTTTGACTCCCCATTAAGGACTTATGCCAAGTTAAAGGAGATGATGGCAGATGTTCAAAAATCCTATGAAACTTCCCCGGATCCCATGGTAAAATTAGTTGGTACATTTTATCAAAGTTGCCTTACGGCCGATTCTCTGGAAACATCGTTTGCATCACGTTTACGCAAGCGTAATGATGTAAAGGATTCCACGCGGGAGGATATGTGTATATCCCGAACCCGTAAGTATCTCGGAGGAGCAGTTGGTGAGATGTTTGCTCATAAGCTGGACGAAGTAAAGAGCATGGAGAAGATGCGGGTGATGTTAGCATCTATTAAGGCTGAAATAGTAAATCTTGTTGCTAATCACAAGCTTATGACGGAAGCAGATCGTAATAATACGGTTGTAAGACTTAAAAAGTTATATCTTAGAGTCGGCATTCCCGATCAACTAACCGATTATAGTGGGCTGAATATTTCTGCAGATGATTATTTTGGTAACAAGGACAGTATAGCAAACTTCAAAACGGTACGTTCTGCAAACCAGATAGGAAGTGATATGCGGGAGCTTTGGAAGATGGGGTCCTTTACCGCAAATGCGTTTTATAGTCCGTCGGAACACGCGATTGAAGTACCTCCAGCTATGTTTATACCACCTTTCTTTGACCCCGAGCTGGACGAAGCATTGAGTTATGCTGTTTCCGGAGTGATTATCGGACATGAAATATTTCATTCTCTTGCATCACAGTTGGCGACGTCGGAAAACCCGGTAATGTTAGCTGAAATAGACAGTTTTAAAGCGATGAACTCACGATTGGGTACAGTCGATGGTTGGAGTACAGATGGTAACAGGACTTACAACGAGGATATTGCTGATCTTGGAGGAGTAAAAGCTTCCTATGCCGCATGGGAGAAGAATCTGCTCAGGGATAAGAAGATGGTAAATACACAAATAGATGGATTTACTCCGAGTCAGAGGTTTTTTATTGCATACGGGCGGTTATGGAGAGGGAAGTGGAGTTCGGACGCAGCACTTAACGGGAATGTACATGCGGCTTTTTTTGCAAGAATTAATGGAATTGTGAAGCAAATGCCTCAGTTTGCCGCTGCATTTGGTTGCAGAGAAGGGGATAAAATGGTGTTACCTGAATCCAAGCTATCTAAGCTTTGGTAATTAGAGTAAGAGTATTGGTGATTTTTAGCATTGTAAAGTGGTAGTAAGATGGATTTGCAGAGTGATAGGGTGAAGTAGTTGAGAGAGAGAATTAAGTTGTTCCCACTCTATCACTCTGCTATGTAAGCTTGTAGGACCATTGAAAAAGCCTTTCACAGATGACTACATTATCTGTGAAAGGCTTCCTTTTGCTGGAGCTATACTACTACATCATCTCTTCTGGAAACAGACATAGCCCCAACGACAGCGGCTATCATTGATAATATCAGCCCTGCAAGCGCATACCAGATTGTTGTAGATGCAACACTCGCAACATGCTCTGCTTTTTCTCCTGCCTGTCGCTTAAAAGTATCCAGTTTTGCTGCTGCCGTCTGACGCATTTCAATTATTCTGTCTGCTGCGCGTTCTGCTTCCGGCCTGGTTAGATCGGTTCTCGCAACTATAACATTTATTACATCTTCGCGGTTCACCGTACTTGCTGTTCCTTGAATCATTCCGCTGATTTCATCTACGACATCGGAGTTTGAAGCTGCTGAACTGCGTGCTACGTCCTTTGCCCTTTGAGCTGAATCTGCTAAAACATCAGGATCAAGGTTAGGGTTTCCAGTTTGCGTTAGTATTGATCTCAGTTCGTTCTTGATGTTCTGTAAATCCCAGCCCTGGTCTGGAGATTCTGTTGATGCTGCATTGGATACACTTTGAGCCGCAATACCGGCAGTTGCTCCAACAACGTTCCCAACCATTTTGAATGTTGTACCTACAACTGCTCCTATACCGTTAGCGATCATCCATAAGGTGAGCATTGTGGTGAGTGCCCACACCAGAGTTCCATGCAGGAAACCGGACTTTTTTGTATGAGCGGCGGATACCCAGCCCGATGTCATACCACCCAGATAAAGAGCCGCCAGCATTGAAATCAGTGCCCAGATCCCGGCGCCCAGGCTCAATCCCTTGCCGGAGCTTGGGTCCCAAGCCGCTAGTCCTATCGCTGTTCCTATAAGCGTAAGGATGACTTGGGTGATCAAGGCTATAAGAAGTCCGGCGAAGACTCCACTCCAGCTCAATCTGGAGTGAAGAAGATGTTCCTCGGAAACAAAATGTGTTGTCCTGGGGGACGCTGATGCGGTCATTGATAACTCCGTGGAAGGTTCAAGCACTGGATTGTCAATGAGCATGCCGTTATCTGCCCAGGCGATAGAATTGTCTGTATTTGTCGGGTTTTATGTCAATAAATCCGTTCTGCCGCTCTTTCCGCCAATGCAGCGATTGTTAAACTGGGATTTGGTCCTACTGGGCCAGGCATGATCGCCCCATCCACAACATATAACCCAGGAACCCCAAAGACAGCGCCGTAGGAATCGACAACTCCCTCGCCTGGATTGAGGCCCATAGGTGCTCCGCCCAGCGGATGGACCGTAATCACACGCTTTAAATACCAGATGAGATTGTCTGCAAATTTTCCTTCCCACGTCTGTGTGAGGCGCTTCATCTCTCCGCGTACGCGTTTGAAGTAGTTATGCGAATCCTTGATTTTCCAATCTATATTGAGCCAGTCGTTGTTCGATATTGTCATGTTTCCATTGGGTATATCGCGCCCCATGCCAAGCAATGGCAGTGACCCTGAAGAAACGGCGCAGTCTCCAATTATCGAACTAACTTCAGCACTCAGATCGCTGTCATGGTTTCCAGTTATCTTTGCCGTGATACGGTCCCAGATAAAACGAGCTGTTCTATGGACCATTCCAGGTGAATCAGACATCTGAACAAGCCAACTCATGAAGGCCGGATATCCTGCATCCTGAATATAGAAGCCCCGCTCTCCCGCTTTTCCATTTTCATCCTGAGCATCCGGATATCTTATTGCGCTTGTAATAACAGGGCCAATGTTGGGATTCAACTTTCGTGGCTTTCTTTCCGTTCCGTTTGTTTCTTTACAGTTGACCGCAAATGTAAGTAGATCTCCGTTACCACAAAATCGAGTTCCCAGCTTATTGCTTATTGAAGGGAATGCAGCGCGATTCTTAAGAAGCAGATACGTCGATCCAAGTGTCCCGGCAGCTAAAATCAGCTTGTCAGCAGTTACAGATATACAGGGAAGTTCTGAGCGATTTATTTTATTCCCTTCGCGATCCAGATCGTGAACATAATAGGTGATTGAGAATCCACCTTCTGGTCTTTGAGAGAAACTATGAACTTCGCATAACGTACGAATATCAGCACCAGCGTGCCTGGCTTTTGACAGGTAGTTGAAATCAAGCGTGTTCTTGCTCCCGTAGTTGCAACCGACATCGCACTCGCCACATAACTGACATGTAACACGTGCACGGCCATGAAGATTGGGAACATCTTCATGAATTAACACACCCGGAGCTGGTACCTCGCCTTTGTTTCCGAAAGTCACTGCAAGGGGAGGGAGTTGCCAGTCCAACCCCAACTTTGAAGATGCATCCCGCATCGCCCTTGTTTTGGAGGTGTCTGAATACGGCTTATGTTCAAATGGATAACGCTGCGCACCCAGGATGGCCTCTGCTGTATCATAATAAGGATCCAGCTCCTTTCTTGAGATTGGCCAGCGTTCATAGCCGCCATTATCAAGGTCGTTTACAAACCATTCTTCGTCTTTGCGAAGTAGAACGTTGGCATAGATTAGCGATCCGCCGCCCAGCCCACTTGAGACAAGAGCTTCCAGCCCGCGAAATGACCAGAGGTTGAACATTCCATACTTGCCTTCGCTCGGATCCCAGAAGTTCTTGGATATCCCTTCCGGTGTTCTGGGATATGAGCCTGGCGGATATGGCTTTCCGCGCTCCAACACGCACACTCGTTTTCCCTGTTCGGCCAGGCGGTATGCCATTACGGATCCGCCAAAGCCGGAACCCACTATAACTGCATCAAAGTGTTCTGCAACAGACATATGAAATTGGTGGTTCTATTAAGGTTGGAGGGGAGCCTCTTAGGCTTTCTTTCGCGTCGGTATCTGGCACAAGCTCGCTATGTTCAATACCGCCTGGTTGAATCTTCCATGCTTTCCAGATTTTATCAAACTTTATGGGATAAATGGTCAAACCATTACTGTCGACCTTCATTCGCAAAAAGTGTTTATAATCTGCAATTCTGAGAGATGAAAACGATTCACCAACATGTCTGCCAAAGACATTGAGCGAGATAATAAAGTAGATACCAACTATAAGCGGGCCCACCAGCCAGCCGAGGGCAAAAACTAAAAGGCCGCCGAGTAGTAACTGAGTTGGTGACGCAAACGATGTATCGAGGCCGTTAAAAAATCCAAGCATTGGTAACGAGCCTATCGTGTCTGATATATCAACTGTAGCAGCTGTTGCTATCCATCCAACAAAAAACACCGCAGATAGATGGGATAACGCATGTAGTGTTCCCGCAACTGCCCTGTACCAGCGAGAGTGAGTTTCTGTGAAGAGAATGAATCCGCCTATAAGCAGGAGTGCCCACAGAACCGCTACCTGACTCTGTAAGAGGTAGCGGAATGAATATGCGATAGCTGGTCCTACTTGCCCAATTGAGAATTGTGACAGATCAGCTTTTACTCCCCATGCAATCAATAAATACAACAGCCCTGTTACCACTCCAAACAACGGATTTATGAAAGGAAAATTGAGATTTCTCCATGTCAGCTTACGCGAGTCTTCAACCTTTGGATAGCTAGCCTTCAATGCGTAGCCGCCCGCAAGCTGTTCTACATCCTGTCCATGAGTTGGATGCAGAAAGGCTCCGCCACCACCAGCTGTAATCTTCTGACAGAAGTTGGAGTCCTCATGTCTGCGATAGTGATGCAGATCGCCCGCTATGTAGACTGCGATCTTTCTATGAAAGATCTTCTGTTCCAAAAAGGCGAGATTGCTTTCGTTATAGTTCGTGTCGTATTTGTTGTAAACCTTTGCCGTGATCCAGTGTGGTTCCGCCAGCAGGAGTATGATCTTGTCGTCCTCTCCCATCTGATCAGCAATATCGCGAAAGTATTTAAGCTGAGGCGCATCGATGTCAGAATCCAGCTGCACATCAGTGCCTATCAACCACCATTTTTGCGGGAGCTTAAGTGCAAAATAACTGCGTTTCTGGCGCGTCTTCCAACCTGCGAACCAACGCCCGGTACAGAAAAGTCTGGTAAATGCCACCAGGTTGTCGTACCAGTCGTGATTGCCAGGTATAGCAAAAACATCCGGACTGGGCGATGCGCTGTCACGCAATGCCGTTTCGTACGGCCTCATTAGCCTATCCTGGTATTCCTTTCTGCTGGCAGTTGGGTACACCTGATCGCCACCAAACACCAGGACATCGGCGCGTCTTAGTTCATGTTGATTAGTTGCATTGGGAGTTGCATTTGTGGATACACGAGCGGGTGCTTTTTTTTCTTGTTCTTTTTCTTCTTCTTTGGAGGAAGGTTCCGATACCACTAGAGACTTTTGTGCGACGTGATATGCAACAGTATAAGTTGAATCCCAGCCATCGCCTAAGTCAGCTACGTAGTCTATCCACAGCTCCTCTCGTGGAACTCCGTTTTCATCAACTGTATAATCAAATGGATCTTCCTGAGCAGTGGAGCCAAATGATTCGAGCCTACGGTCTGCTTTCCGCCCGAACTGAGTTGATACAATTACTTCTAGCGCCGTTCTGGCAAGTTGGCCGGGGTCGTACCACCCGACCATCTTCGGATATGCACCGTCCTGTTTACCTACATTGATACGTTGTGAATCCGCGTATTTGCGGCTCCCCAATCTATTTAGCAATCCCATATGTCTGCCAGAGTTCACCCATAAAGAACTTTCCGAACTTTGCTACAGCTGCCGCTTTATCACCTAATGAATCGGTGTTGGTTGCACGCATTGTAGACACCAGCTTCATGAGGTCTGTCATTCCAAGTTTCAGTATGCCAGCTCCTATCGCTTTCCCAGTCTTGTCAGAACCTTCATATAATGTTGTATATAAGGTTGTAGTGTCTGACCAGAGGTCGAAGCCAGGATCATCGCGTACAATTTTGTGGCCTGCCAGATAGTAGCTTTTACCGTTGGCTTCGAAGCCGAGCTCATAGATCATACGCGTTTCTTTTGAGCTGCCGACTGGAGCAAACAGGTTAAACACACCTTTTGTAGACGGTAGATTTTTACCTAATGGTGTAAAATCGATGTGTCCTTTAAGAGACCCGGAGTGATTGGGATCGCTGACAAATCTGTCTATATCATCTATATCTATAGTCGCATGCATAGACAGATGGCTGATTGAATTTGAGTTAGCCTGCTCAAGTTGATTCGGATCCGAAATTTCCAGAGCAAATGGACCAGACATGGTTTCGCTGAACGTGATGCCAGGGCGCGGTGTAGTCATTTTATTGGTTTTTATAAAGTATGGTTAATCAAGTTCGGCTAACATCTTCGGGAAAACATCTTTAGCTGCATTCTTTCCCATAAATATGTCCAGGTGGCCGTATTCGGGAATTACATGAAGCGAGTGAAACCCAGGTCGGTATGCGTTCAGATAATTATAGCTTTTGATCTGACTCTCCGGTTTAAAACAGTCGTTTTTTTCACCCGCAAAAAAAGCAACTCTTGCATCGGTTTGAGGTGGGAGTGCAACAAAGCTGTCTGGAAGCTCTATAAAATTCTGTTCCCTGAGTAGATGTCCGGCCATAATGCATTTTCTAATCTGCTTGAAGAAAGACAGCGGGCATTTTGCGAACTCATCCTTCAGCCATTCATGGGTTTCAGGATTCAGATTTTCGTGGCGCCAGAGGGTTGGTTTTCCTGTACCATAGATAAAGCTGGAGTGCTTGCATACTCCATTATCACATTCTCTGTGTGTCAAACCTATATATGCACTGATCAGCTTCGGGAAAATTCCGGGAGCTCTCCGGCCCCACTGGGCGTCCAGGTATTTGGTAAGCATTCCAACCATCGGCGGGGCTACGCGGCCTTTTAAACTTGCTAAAGGCGAGACCACGGGATGCAGCGATACCGCATTCGATATTATAGTAGTCACCTTGGGAACCAGACCGGCAACTGCCGACATCATGAAGCTTGTTGAGCCCTGGCAGTGGATTATAGCCTGTATGGTTTCAGCACCTGTCTGAGCCAGGACAGTCTCCACCGCTTTGGGATGATCATATAGAGCGGCCTGATCTAATGTCCACTGATTAGGCTTGAGGTCGATGCTCGCACGCCAGTTTTCCAGCCACACATCATAGCCGGCCTCTATTAGTGCGCCGACCACATTTTGCTCAACAGGAGCTCGGAATATGTTAGCCCTAACCCCTGCGCCGTGAACCAGCAGCACCGGACCGCGTGTTGGGCTGGAGTTGCCTTCAACATGCTGAAGATTGCATTCGAAGCCATCGCCAGCAATAAATGGAATTGTAGTAGTTCGCATTGCCTAGTTGAGACGTAAGTGGAACTCCATAATTCTCTCGAATATAGAATTCTCGCCTATAAAGTACGTTGCCAGTGAAGAATAGCTATAGCAGGCGCATTGATATTTGGTGGGGCTCATATCACCATAGCCGCCACATGGATATTGAGTGGTGTTCATACGGCGATGGACTGGCGTCTTTCTGTTAAAGATATATATTAAATGCATCTTTATCGGAGCTTTATTTGAGACTGACGACCTATTCTGATTACGCCTTCAGGCTACTGATGTATGTGGCCGCAAGTGACGATCTGGTGACAATCCAGGGAGCGTCCGAGAGATATGGTATATCACGCGCGCATCTAATGAAGGTTGCGAATCGACTTACGGCCTCCGGTTATTTGGAGGCGGTTCGAGGACGCAATGGAGGGCTAAGAATAGGCCGCCCAGCTTCTGAGATAAATCTGGGAGCCGTTATCCGTGTCACTGAGCCGGACTTTGCTCTTGTTGAGTGCTTTGATCCCAAAGGTGAATGCATTCTGACAAACCGTTGTAAGTTGCCGAGTCTGCTCAATGAGGCACTTACAAACTTTGTAGCAACTTTTGATAAGTATACGCTTGAAGATCTGCAGTTATCTGAAAGTGACTTTGTAAAAAATGAGAGACAACAGCAATCCCAACGAGGACCTTTTATAAATGGATATGCATGACAGTGGTGGTGCATCTGCCGCAGATAATGAAAAAGTTAATGAAATAACAGAAGCCCATATTAACAGGCTTGTACATACATTTTATGACAATGTACGTATCGATCCAGTAATAGGACCGGTTTTTCACGCAGCTGTACACGATTGGCCTGAACACCTTGATAAGCTGACGAGATTCTGGTGTTCTATAATGTTGGCAGCTAGAACATATAAAGGAAATCCTCTGGCAGTTCACTTCGATATTCCAATAAGGCCCGACATGTTTGATCGTTGGTTGGATTTATGGGCTGAAACGGCAGACTCCATATTTAATCCGGAGATAGCCCAACAGTTTAAAGCAACTGCAAACAGTATGGGAAGCCGTATGCGGTTTGCGTTATTTGGACGTGAGGGTGTTGCGAAGTAGACAGGAATACTGAACGATTTGTCTAGAACTTTTTGGCAATCTCTTGTTTTGCTGTACCCGATTTTACTTTCTTTTAGAGGATTGCTCGCTATCAAACAATTTCACGTATCTTCCGTAACCTTCGATTTCCAGTTTACTTACTGGGATAAACCTAAGTGACGCAGAGTTGATGCAGTAGCGTAGCCCAGTAGGTTTGGGACCATCTGTAAATATGTGTCCCAGATGCGAATCGCCAATTCTGGAACGAACTTCAGTGCGAGTCATTCCGTAAGATTTATCGACCTTTTTTACTATGTACGCAGGGTCTAATGGACGAGTGAAGCTCGGCCAACCTGTGCGAGAATCGTACTTATCCAAAGAGCTGAAGAGCGGTTCGCCAGAAACAACGTCAACATATATCCCAGCTTCTTTGTTATTCCAGTACTCATTCTTGAAAGCTGGTTCGGTGTCGTCTTCCTGAGTTACTTTGTACTGCAACGAAGTAAGCTGCTTCTTTAATGTACGCTTGTTTGGCTTGGCGAAGCGATCCCATTTTTCTGTCTTGTTGCTGACATCAGACTTAGTTCTAGTTGTTTGCAGTTGCACCTCGGAAGCTCCAGCACTCAGGAGCAACAACGCCATAGGTAGCATCGCCCAATTAGAGAGTTTCCGTTTCATCTGTAATTATACCCAAATACCCGATTAAATGATTCGATAGATTGCAAGGAGACGGGATTTTACTTAGACTCAAAACGGGTATTCCGCTTTTCTCCTTGTCGAGGGCATAAAAATGAAGAGACTCACGCTTGCCTGCGTGGCCATGGGTTTGTCTGTGGGTGTGTTGATGACCGCCTGCCAACGGTCCCAGCCACCTCTTCCAGATGAGGGAGCCATGCCGTCTCTTGCCAGTGGGGGAACCTGGTTTAACAGCCCTCCGCTTACTGATGCAGATCTGCGCGGAAAAGTAGTATTGGTCGATTTCTGGACTTATTCCTGTATAAACTGCATTCGAGCTATGCCTTATGTTAAGGCCTGGTATGCAAAGTACAAAGATGATGGTTTTGTGGTAGTGGGGATTCACGCTCCGGAGTTTGATTTTGAGCATGATAGCACTAATGTGAGCGCAGCAATTAATCGATTGGGGATTACTCATCCCGTAGTTCTTGATAACGACCGCAAGATGTGGAAGGCATTTGAGAATAAATACTGGCCAGCACACTACTTTGTGGATGCCAAGGGGCGTATCCGCTACCATCACTTTGGTGAGGGAGAATATCAGAAATCTGAACAGGTTATCCAACAGCTCCTGGCCGAGGCCGCGGAGTCAGAGGAAGGGATTGTTTACAGTAAAGGAAGAAAATCCACTGATACGTCAACATTAGTTGCAGGTGAAGGCGCAACTGCAGCCGCAGACTTTGCGAATGTAAAATCTCACGAAACGTATCTTGGCTCCAATCGGGCAAAGGGGATGACAAACCCCGAGAAGTTCGAACCAGGTGTTACTAAAAAGTTTCAGTATCCGAGCTCATTTGCGCTGAATGACTGGGCTTTGCAAGGGCCCTGGCTTATCTCGCGTCAGTTTGCGGAAACGGGGGATTCAGCTTCAGGAATTACATATCGATTTCATTCACGCGATCTTAACTTAGTTCTCGGATTGGCTGGTGTTGCTTCTGCGGATGCGAAGGGTGTTAAGTTCCGCGTTACTATAGATGGGATGCCGCCAGGATCAGCTGCTGGTATGGATATAGATTCTCTCGGCTATGGAGTAGTGACAGATGACCGTATGTATCAGCTAATACGTCAAAAAGGTGCCGTGAAAGAGCTGACGTTTACTATAACTTTCTTTGGGCCTAAGGTTCGTGTCTACGCCTTTACGTTCGGTTGATATAAGACAGTCGAAATTCTTAATCGACTTTCTTAATCGAGTTTATGTTGAAACTATTTCAGAGTTGAAACTATGAAGAATCGATCGTTTAAGTAATCTTCTAACTTACTTCTTTAAATACAATTTTGGAAACTGTTTCTCCAGAGCCCTAACCTTTGGAAGATCGTGTGTAACTATGTATAGATTACGAGGATTCTTACGTGCAAAATCCTGGTGATATTTCTCAGCAGGATAAAAGCGCTTTAGTGAATCAATCTGAGTTACGATTGGCTTTGAGAATACCTTTTCTTTTGTAAGTTTTGTTATGTAGCTCGATGCAATCTGTTGTTGAGTTTTGTTAGAATAAAAAATTGCAGACCTGTAATGTTTTCCAACATCCGGCCCCTGTCTATTAAGCTGAGTCGGATCGTGTACAACTGAAAAAAATACCTGAAGCAGGGTGCCGTAGGTAACTATAGACGGGTCAAATATAATTCTGACAGATTCCGCATGTTTAGTTCTGTCGCGGCTTACAAGATCATATTTCGCATCCGCAGAATCACCACCCGTATAACCGCTCACTACATCGCGAACTCCGCGGACATTCTCAAAAACTGCTTCGACTCCCCAGAAACATCCACCGGCAAAGACCGCCGTATCCACGGCTGGTTTGGAAACAAGTGTGTCTGATGGGTTTGCTGCCGCGCCAATGTAACTTCCAATATTCACATTCTCATGGCTTTGTTTATCGTCTGAGCTCACAGCCAGATTTGTAGCAACAATACCACTCCCGGCAAGCGCTGTAACAGCTATAATGATGGCCTTGTAGTGCATACTAATTATACCCTTGTGACAGAGAAGGTTCAAAGACACACCTTGCAATCATAAGAAACCCTTGCAAATTAAACGATTCGTTCGGTTTTCGCCGATATAAACTCCTACCGTTACACGGAGGCTTTTGAACCGTGTCAAATTCCAATCCAGATGAATGGCGGGGAGATTCGGCTCTTATTGCAAGGCTACGTGATGGAGATGAATCCGCCTTTGACCTGCTTGTGGACTCATATGCCGGGGGCCTGATACGTCATGCAGCAAGAATCATTGGATCAGATGACTCTGCGCGAGAGGTGGTTCAGGAGGTTTTTTTAAGGTTATGGCGGACCAGGGGTGAGATCTCTCCCGATTGGGATGTAGTAGCCTATCTATACGGCAGTACTCGTAGGCGTGCTATCAACTTTGTGCAGTCGGAGATCAGCGCGAGTCAGAGAGAGTATAGATGGATTCAAGAGTTAGACCATCAACCAGGGCAGTTCACTGAATCTGAGGATGAGCTCTCTTCCGATCGTGAACAGCAGAGAGCTGTTGTATGGAATGCCGCTCGTGCCCTCTCGCCCAGATGTCGGGAGGTGTTTCTGCTGGTATGGGACAGGCGGCTGTCATATGCCGAAATATCTGCCCTTCTGGGTGTAGCCGAGCCCACAGTGCGCAGGCATATGAGCCGAGCCATTCAACATCTGGCCGAACTATTGGGCTCCGGAGACAGGACTCCAGGATAAGAGCCGGAATAGTCTCGCAAAAAAATAAAAGATAAATATCAGGAAATTGAACAGTTCACCATCTGACTCGGATTTAAGTGTGTATGGATGATCTTACTATTATCGATGCTGCTCGTTTAGCCGACTATTTCGCAGGAGAACTTACTCCTGAGGATATGGTCGTCGTGGATCGATGGCTTATTGAGAATCCAGAATGGAAGGAGTTTACTTCTACACTGACCGCGTCCAGACTGACGGCGTCCAGAATTGATGTTAGCGCGGGTGTAAAAGGTGATTTTGAGGACAATGCAGCTCAGGTCGCCACGTTAAAAGAATCGCTGGCTTCAACTTTGTCTGCAGAACGTAATTTCAACAAATCAGTACGTCGTACTACTGCACCGTCGCGCGGCTGGTCGCATCTAAAGACTCGTGCTGCATATGTGATGGGTGCAGTTGTGGCGAGTCTGTGTTTTGTGTTTATAGGCTGGCGCCTGTCTGAAGAGAGTCGAGGTATTTCAGCGAGCACGGCTGTATCGACCTATTCAACCGACAACGGCGAGCGAGCAACAGTTGTTTTAGTGGATGGAAGTACGGTCGTACTGAATGTGGCTAGTACACTCGAAGTTCCTGAGAACTATGGCAATGGCAATAGAGCACTTCGGCTGACAGGTGAAGCGCTATTTAAGATAAATTCAAAAAAAGGTGACCCCTTTACCGTCGAAACGAACGGGGTAACAACCAAAGTGTTGGGTACAACGTTTATTGTGCGTCACTATAAAACAGATACAACAACCAAGGTTGCTGTAAATGATGGAAAAGTTGCAGTCGATTCATTGGTTGTTTCTGCTGGTGAACAGATAGTTGTGAACACCTCCGGTGGCCACCAGGTGTCTTCTGTTTCAGATACCAGGTCCATATTTACATCTGGGATTCTTATCATTGAACCTCAGTCATTATCGAATGCTATAAATGATCTGCAGCGGTGGTACAACGTAGAGATCAAGTTTGGCGACGTTGGTGTGAGTAATCGTAGGATAAGTGGACAGTTTGCAATCGGTTCTATGATAGAACTAAAGGAAATTCTCGAATCGACATTCGGTATTCGTGTAGAACGTAGTGAACGTATTTTAACCCTTCATTCGAGGTAGCGGGATTGAGAGCATCACCCATGCAATGCTTTGAGTCTTATAGTGTTCCTAGTTGGATTCCCGGTTGCGCTGACAGACGGTTGCCCGGCTTGCTGGCTTTTCTGTTCGGTCTGCTTTTTAGCGTGGCTTGTCAGCTGGAAGCTCAGACATCTGGACCACAGCATTATAAAGATGTAGGTGAAAGGCAGGATGGCAATTCAGTAAAGAAACCTCTTGTTACTCTTCAGGT
Source organism: Gemmatimonas phototrophica (assembly GCA_040394885.1). Classification (GTDB taxonomy): domain Bacteria; phylum Gemmatimonadota; class Gemmatimonadetes; order Gemmatimonadales; family Gemmatimonadaceae; genus Fen-1247. Next base: position 205,890 of record JBEBRK010000003.1, on the reverse strand, counting down.
TAGGGATAGTACACTCCGGTATGTGTTGTACGAAATAGCGAGGCAGGCAAACTTACGAGTCGTTTACGACGATAGAGATACATTTGACACGAAAAAAGTTTCTGTATCAATCAAACAGGGCTCGGCAATGCAGGCTTTTGCTGAGGTATTGAAAGGAACCGGCTTCGCTGCAAGGTTAATTTCTGATGGTAAAACTGTAACAATTCATGCGACGGACAGTAAAGAAGGGTCCGGGAAACAAGATAGTGTTGCACAGAATAACAACGGTATTATCTCTGGTCGTGTAAAGGATTCGAGCAGTAATCAGGGGATTGCAGGGGCCACAATCTCTGTTGTTGGTGTTTCCGCCTCTGTAATCACAGGTAAAAACGGTGAGTTTGTGCTGGTGCGCGTGCCAACTGGTAAACAGAGAATAAGTATAAAACTGTTGGGATACCAATCAGTTACCAGAGAAGTTGAGGTTAAAAGTGGAAGTCGCCTAACACTAAATGTTAACATGGTTCCATCGGCTACTTCGCTAAGTGAAGTGGTAACTACTGCTACAGGATTACAAAGACGTGTTGAAGTTCCCAGCGATATTGTAAAAGTTGATGCGGAAAAGATGCGTCAGAGAGCGCCGATTCGCTCTGTAGCAGATATGATAGAAGCTGCTCAGGTCCCCGGCGTCGTTGTAACCCGAGCTAGTGGGGATCCAGGTGCTGCGACACGCGTAAGAATTAGAGGGATTGGGAGTATTTCCCAGAGTAATGATCCTGTCTATATAGTCGATGGAATGTGGGTGGATGCTTCCGTGCAAAGTCCATCACGTATAGACCAGATTGATCCGGAGACAATCGAGACAATTGAAATTGTAAGAGGTCCATCAGCTGCTACTCTCTATGGGCAGGATGCCGCTAACGGCGTAATCGTAATTACAACGAAAAAGGGTACTCCAGGCACCACACGTTGGAATATGAGCTACAACAGGGATTGGGGGCAGGCTTATGGGCGGATGCCACTTTTCTATGAAGGGCTTGGTTATAACCAGATAACTGGTGCGAGGAGATTTTGTTCAGTAGCCAATGTACTCGCATCTGACTGTGTACAGGATTCGGTAGCAGTATATGATCCAAACAACAGGCTGGTAATGAGGGAAGGGCAGGCACAGACAGATGTATACTCACTATCCATGGATGGTGGATCGAATTCTGTGAAGTATGCGCTTACTGCCAGCTCCAAAGATCAGTTAGGAGTTAGGCGTGTCGCGCCGGTAGATCTGATTCGATTGCGTTTAATGAATGTGAAATATGACGGAGAGATGTTAAGACCGTCACTTCTAAAGGACCATTCACTAAGCTCCAACCTGTCTCTTTATCCACGGGAAAATCTGGATATTGTAATGACAGTCAGGGCGGGATACGGAACGCTAGTTGACAATGGCTATAACTTCGGCACCCTGGACGGTGGATCTGCGAACGTATATAGCCCAGATACATTAAGTTTCCTCTCAGAAAATGTTGCTCGGGATTTTAGTCAGATTGGTAAGAAAAAATATACAAATACTACTTCCTTTGGTTCAACGGCAACATGGCGAAATGGGTCCGGTACTGTAGTAACAAGTAATGTTGGTATTGATCAAACTAATCTTAGTGAGTCTGGATATGGCAGAACAGAATCATGTAAGTCCTCATTGTGTGTAGATGGGCTGGGCAGGCGAAATGAGGGTAGTGGTAAAAATACTGTGGCCACTCTACGAACGAATGCATCTACATTGCTTACAAGAGGCAGATTCCGAGATTTCCTTGAACTGAGCCCTGCAGTTGGTTTTGATTTCCGACGAACAAAAAATGAGAATTTTTTCCTGCAAAAAGATTCGGTACCCGGCGGAGAATCTTCAATTGAATCCGGTAGGGTGTCGGGTGTCATTGGGAGAAGGAGTGAAAATGCAACTGCGGGATGGTATTTGAACTCAAGGGTTGGAATATTAAAGAGAATATACTTTGACCTTGGAATACGGCAGGATATTGGTAGTGCTATTACTACAACCTCTTCCTCTAATCTTAAGTATCCGAAATTAGGAGGGGCATGGCTACTCTCCAACGAAGGGTTCTGGCCAGAAAATAAGATTGTCAACATCCTAAGGTTACGTGGTGCCATCGGGCATGCTGCTGTGCAACCGGATATCGCAGATGTTAAAGGAAACTATATCATTGGAACCAGATTCATAGATGGCAAGGTCGTAAGGTCTTTGGAGTTAAATGGTGTAGGGAATTCAGAATTAGTTCCAGAACGTTCAGTTGAACTCGAAGTAGGTTTTGATATGTATATGTTCAATGAAAGGGTAACAATGATTGCTACATATGCACATAAAGAGAATAAAAACACGCTCGTTTCGGTACAGCTGCCTTCCAGCCTTGGTAGAGGACTCAGTCGAAAAGAAAATATTGGAAGAGTTCAGAATAGAAATGTTGAACTGACCATAAACTCAATAGTTGTTGATAGGGATTGGGTAAGAGTGCTAGCGGACTATTCTCATACAATAAGCGATAATCGCGTCAAGTCGCTGGGAAAAGGGGTTGACAATGTTGTAAATAGTCGCAGCAATGTTCTGCGAGATGTGATTGCAGTTGGATACCCGATAGGAGGTGTCTGGCGCAGAAGAGTTATGGGATATTTCGACGACAACGGGGATGGTATGATAAGCCAGAGTGAAAGAATTCAAACGGATGAGGGATTCTATCTTGGTTCTTCAACTCCGCGATACATAGGTAGTTATGGAATAAATGCTACATTTTTTGGAAAACTTACTATAGATAGCAGGTTTTCATACCGTTCTAACTATGTCCCGAACTATTCAGGTCAGAACAGTAAAGACTATGGTCAACAGGATGTGACTGCTCCCCTTATTGTTCAAGCGTACTCGGGTGAGTTTTTAGGCGGAACTCCTGTATCGGATTTTCGTTGGAATTCCGCAAGTGTCTCCTACAGTCTCCCATCTCAGAATATATCATTTCTAAGAACGCGCAGTATGACTTTGTCTTTGCAGGCAAATAATATTGGCCTCTGGACAAAATTCCCAGGTCGTGATCCTTGGGTAAATACTGGAATTTTGACGGGAAGTGAAATGTTAACGGTTGACTACGGTGTTACGCCACCACCACCCAGGACATTTAGCCTTAACGTTAGAATGGGGTTATAAAATTGAAATTAACATCATGCGGTAGAAGTCATTCAGTGTATACGATTCAATGCAGATTTCTGTTTGTATTCGTATCTATACTACTTTACGGCTGCTCACTGGATGGCGTAGTCAAAGTAGATGATCCGGAACAAGGGCGTTCGGTAAATATTAAGGAAGTTACTACAAGATCCGGGGCAATGTCTGTATACGCAAGTGCTCTGGGGAAGCTTCAAAGCGGAGTTTCCAAGATTAGCGAAAACGTGTCCATGTTCACGGATGAGTTAGCTGTACCGCCCAGTTCTAAGGCGGGAGTGAACTCATTCGATGCAAGAAATGAAACACGTAGTACAATAACAGGTGAAATGGGATTGGTAGATAATGACTCCTATGAAAGCCTAAACTCTGCGCGAATAGTATTTTCCCAAGTCCGTGATATTGTCAGAAGACTTAATGACCCCTCTCTTTCTTATCTGGTGTCTGCATCCTATGCATTTGAGGGATATGCAATTCTATTATTAGCGGAGAACTTCTGTAGCGGCCTCCCATTGTCAAAGCTTGGTTTTGATGGGACCCTCTATTACGAATCCGGTAGTTCAACTGCGAATATGTTAAAAGCTGCAGTTTCACTTTTTGACTCCTCTCAGTTAATAGATCACGATAGCACCAGATTCAATATCTTATCGCAGGTTGGAAAAGGTAGAGCTTACCTGTCACTAGGAATGCTCGATTCTGCATATGCTAGCGTAGCTGACGTGAGCGTTCAGGATGCATTCTATTTGTCCTATAGCGAAGTGCAGAATCAATTAAATGAAAGACCGTATGCATTCTGGCGTGGTACGTTCTCAATGAATATCAATGATATTATTGATATAGGATATGGAATTGTTAATCAGGAAGGAACGAATGGCATTCATTGGTTTTCTCCTGCGGAGCAAATTGATCCGAGAATTCCAATGAATCTACAGCTCATAAATGGCAAATATTTTGGTCGCGCTCATAAATATTCAAGTGCAGTAATTATGTTTCCATTGGCAAAGGGAATAGAAAAAAAGATGATTGAGTCTGAATACTGGCTAAGTATGGGAGACGATCGTTGGATCGATGCAATTAATGAGGCTCGTCATACTAAGGGAATACAGGACACACTTGATCCAGGTGTACTTAGAAATCGTGAAGATCTTCTGTTTCGTGAAAGAGCTTTTTGGTTCTATCTTGATGGTTATAGGCTCGCAGATTATAGGAGGCTGGTGCGTCAGTATAATAGGAGTCCATATGAGGTATACCCCACGGGTATTTATGAAGGTGGTAGTGGAATAGAAACTTCTATATATGGGGAAGCCTTCGTTTTTTCACCACAGGAAGCATCGAATCGCAAGTATTTTGGATGCGATCATAAGAATCCATAAAATTCAGATGACACCAATGAAGATAATATTCATAAATTTCGTAAGATGTATTATAGTCTTCGCTCTGTGGGGTTGTTCGGATATTAAAGGGCCGGAGTTGATTGATCTACCTCGAAGTGAACTGCTCTATAAATTGAGATTTGCCACTAAGGCAGTCATGATAGCTAACTATGATACTCTTACATTAAAAACTGAAGCAATATTTGCGGATAGCTCTCGTGTGGCTGTGGATCCCCTTGCTGTATCATGGAGGTCCACAGACCGGAATGTAGTGTATGTCGATTCAGTCGGAAAGATTCATACTCTGGCTTCAACTACTGCAGTCACGAATGTAATTGCTATGTATACGGTTAATGGGATCACTAAAGGTGATACTGTCTCAGTATATGTGACTCAAACAAAAATGAATGCTAATGAGATCAGGATTGAAACTTTGGATAGTACCAGTGTTGGAGCTTTAGCTGTAAATGGAACTCCCAGACTACGAGTTGACTTATACAATGATGGAGTTCTTCTTCAAGAAGGAGTTCGTATTCCATTCACAGTTCCAGTCGGTATCTCAATGTCAACGATTGCAGTTGCGGGAGTGCCGAATATGTTCTGGAATATGATATTAAATAATAAGGGGATACTGGGAAAGTTCTATGTACACACTTCCTTAAACCTGTATGGAAATGAAGTGCGTGATAGTGTCGAATTTACTGGTGTATATCCGGCCACTATCAGTTTGCCTGCAATTGCACAGAATATGAATGGAGAGGTAACAGCTCCGGCACTTAAACCTGATAGCCCTATGCAATACGTTCAGCCATGTGCTGTAGTAAAATTTCTCTTAGCGCTTCCCCTGTTAACAAGGCCAGTCGATATCGTTTTTAGTGATTCAATACCTTCTCCGGGTAAAACATGCGCTCCAATCACGGATGCTGACGCCAGGCCTGGTAATATACCAGTGAGAGTAAATCAGGTTTGGGGAAATGCAACAGGGATATTAGGGCCGGGTTTAGTATTGGTGGTAAGACGTTCACCAACTGTCGGGGAAATCAGGTTCCATTTAAGAGATGGAATAACAAAGGATAGTATAGCAGTTTCAGGTAGATATAGTCAGAAGTAAAAGAATTCATCTAAAAAGTTTTACGATTATTACGAAACTATGGCAAACTTAAGTAGACGTAACGTTATACAATATGGAAGCGCAGTACTCGCCGGGAATATTATAACTGTTCCTCGGACTAATGCTTCGAATTTTGTATACATTGATGAAGGTGGTAAGTCGTATCTGGATGAAGACATAATCAAAAGATTATCCAGGACTGCTGTTGATGCTGCGATATCTGCTGGAGCGAGCTACGCAGATGTACGCCTGACTTACGCAAAAACCATGGAGAATATCGGGGCTGATCTATGGTCGCCGGAGAGGAGTGAGATCGTAGGTATTGGAATACGCTCTTTAGCGAGTGGATATTGGGGCTTTGCAGCTAGTCCAATCTGGAACGAATCTGAAGCTGCTCGACTTGGAAAATCAGCAACTGCAAATGCCTTAGCAAATAACTCAAAATCAGCAATTCCAATTGAATTGGCGGAGTTACGTAATACTGATAGTGGTAGTTGGATTATGCCAGTGGAGATTGATCCTTTCGACATTCCATACGAAGAAATAACAGACTATTTATCAGGACTGCGTACTTTTATCGCTCGATTAGAGAAGGTGGACCCTCGCACTCCGAATATAAGTGCCTCTTCGCTGGTTCAGGATAAGTACTTCTTTAGTTCCGAAAATCAGTATACGCATCAGAGACTTTATAACACTTCCGCTGGAATTAGCTTTATGGTTTCTGATCAACTAGGACGCGCTCCATCTCATATTGATTTTCTAACTCCGGCCGGTATGGGTATTGAGCTTGTAAAAAACAGATTCATCAGGGATCGTATTGTGGAATATTACGAAATTGCGTTGCAGGAACGCGGTTTCGCAGCCATGCCCGTTGACGTAGGTCGTTACCAGGTACTTATGGACCGGGGTATAATGGCTCATCTCGCAAGCCAGAGTATAGGAATGTCTACGGAACTGGATAGAGCTCTGGGTTATGAATCCAATTCTGGAGGATCAAGTTTTATTAATGCTCCAGAAGAGATGATGGGAACGTTAGCTCTGGCATCTCCAATGATTAACATTACTGCCAGCCGTTCGGAAAAGGGGTCTGTTGGCAAAGTTGAATGGGATGATGAAGGAGTCAAGCCGACTGCTGTGCAGGTAATAAAAGACGGTAAATTAGCAGCACTGCAAGCACCAAGAGAGGGATACTCCTGGTTAAAGAAGTATCATGAAGCAAACAATACTAAGTTTGTAGCGAATGGTAGTGTAAATTCCGAGTCGGGAATGGAGTCACCTCTCGTTTTTTCATCTGATTTAATTATCGAAGGAGACGATAAAAAGTCACAGTCTCTCGATGAGCTTCGCGAAGGTATTAAAGATGGCATAGAGTTCAAATCAGGTAGTATATCAATGGACTTTCAGCTTTCGACAGGTATAGGCCTCGGTGGTATCGTCTTTAAGATTAAAAATGGAAAACGAGTCGCACGCATTATGAATGCCGGTACTATATTCAGGACAGCGAATTTATGGAAAAATATAATAGAGGTTGGTCGTAGTCAGGACACACTCCGATTTGGTATATCTTTAAGTAAAGGCGAGCCTCGTCAGACCTGCTATCACAGTGTTTATGCACCCCATATGGTGGTAAAAGATATGGATATTATTGATGTAACTAGGAAGGCATAGTGAGCGATTCAATAAAAGTTCTAAGCCAAAAGGACGCAGAGGCTGTGGTTAATCAGGTTAAATCGAGCATCCATAGTCATGGAACAACTAACATAATGGTATTTAGTTGTTGGAGTTCGGGACAGAGATGGGCGCGTAATAAGGCGATGCTAACCAGTGACAAAAGAGATGTGAGACTCCGAATTACTCATGATTTCGGAAACATTGTCAGGGCAACTAGTAATCAAATTGATGAAGAATCTCTTACAGCAATCTGTAAGATGATAAATGTATACGCTAATAGAGCTGAGCCGAAGGAAATATTTGTTGACAAGGTTCAGGATCCTGTTACGTATGATTCCAAAGGAGCAACACTTTGGAGCGACTCTACATTTAATAGACAAGCTTTAGATAATGCACCTGTTGTACACTCTATTTCAGATCAGGCTAATGGAAAAGGTTTTTTTGCCAGTGGATATATCGAGAATGCTGCGTCTTTCGTTCTGAACTATGAGAGGGATCGATGGGGGCGCGAATACACAACTTCAGGCAAGATCACTCAGGCTCACTGTTCCATGACTGTGCGCGATCCTTCCGGAAATGGTTCCGGTTGGGCGGGTGGGTCATCTTTTGACATGCAACGATTAGATCCGGAGAAGATTGGAGCCAGTGCAATTGAGAAATGTACACTCTCTTTGAACGCAGTTCGGATAGAGCCAGGGCGATATCAGACAATCCTTGAGCCACAGGCGGCAAGTTTCTTTTTTATGACACTTGTTTCTCAGCTACGAAGACTAGCACCAGAGCTTGCTGGCGTAGGGCCGGTATACCTGGAAGTAGACGAGTTGGTTAGCCGCCGTCGTACTAAGCTGGGGCTAAAAGTTGTAGATGAGAGAATCAATATATGGCATGATCCCGTAAACCCATTGGTGGGGACACATGTGGACCCTGGAATAGAGAGTACCACTTTAATTGAAAATGGGATTCTGAAAAATCTATTTAATAGCTATGAACATTCGTTAAAGGAACTTGTTCAAAAGGAGTATACGGAGGTACGGTCCTCCTTTGGAGTAACTGGTAGCAAAGTCACTGTAGAAGAGATGATAGCAACAACGAAGAGAGGGTTGCTTGTAACCAGAGTTTCAGATCCAATAGTAGTCGGAGGGGGGCTGTTTACGGGAACAACAAGAGATGGTCTCTGGTTAATAGAAAATGGGAAGATCACTAAAGCTGTAAGAAATTTCAGATGGACTGAGTCACCGTGGTTTGTATTTAATAATGTTGAAGAGTTAGGGCAGTCTATTCCGGTTTTTACTCCTGTTGATATGAGAAACAGCTTGCAGACCACACGCTATTCGGGGGCTTCGACATCTGTAGTATGCCCATGGATAAAAATTAATGACTTTAGCTTTACATCAACGGTGGATGCAATATGATGCGGCGTTTATCATTCTATGCTTTTTTAGGTTTCTTTCTTAATGTAGTGTATGCGGTAGAAGGTGGAACCCAGGCAAGATTTCTAATACCTGAGAAATCTCCTGACTACAAGTCATACATGTATTTCGAGGACTGTCTGGCTGCAGCTGGGAGAGTCCAATATTTTCAGAAGTGGAATCATGCAGTAGTTGACACATTCGTTGATAAGAGACAGCCAAAGTATTTAATGGCGATTTCGCAGCCTGCCAGAGATACTGGACAGATCTGTTCTAATAAATGGACCATCGATTCGGTTGAATCTAAATTTATTAATCGATGGGCAGATGATTTCATGAGGTTGGGAAGAAGTGTTGAGGTGAAAAAGTTGTATGCTAGGTATATTGATTCAATCCCTCCTGACGAACGATTGGACGCCAGAGGAAAGATACGTGATCTGTATGGGATGTATTTGGATGAATATCTGGTAGATGACTTTTTAGAGTATCTCACTGAATATCATAAACATGTACCATCTGACTCATTACCTTTGAAGCTTTCATCGCTCGTTTCATTTGTAGTTACGGGTGTTACCTTATGGGTTCCTGAGCGCGCTGATTCTGCCCTCAATGATTATATAAGTTATCTCGAAACAGTTTCTCCAGAACGACGAAAGACATATCCATTGTTATGGTATTTTGCTGAACGATTCTTTCCTACTGCGAAAGTTGTTAAGGAGCCGGAAATACTGGAAAAGTTATCTGAGTCTACTACTGGTTACTCTGAGTATCTGAAGGATCTGTGGAAAAAAATTGGTCATAATAAAGAGCTGATTTTGCCTCTTGATAGTACCGCACCAGGTATTGTTGGAAAGTGGTGGTATGAACCCAGGGTGACCGATCGGAATTTAACTGCTTCAAGATTGACGGATAAGCCAATGAGTCGGCCAGTGCCAGGTAAAGTCAATCTTATAGCTTTTATTGAAAGCGGATGCTACAGTAATTCCCCCAAAGATCAGTCCGGCGGCTTTGCCAGATTGAATGCCAAGCATGAGGGAGATAGAGCTAGATCACCTATGTGTGCAAGAACTATAACTGCCATCAAGCGTTTTAAGGAGAGATATCCTGACTTAGAAATAACGATAGTAACAAAAACATTCGGTCTGTTTGGTTCCGTACTTTCCGGGCCACCCGAAGCAGAAGCGGACCTTTTTGCAAAGTACCTAATAGACTACTATAAAATAAATGCTCACGTAGCTGTTGTTGAGACAGAAAACTTCCGATTACCAGGATTAGATAGAAGGCGGATCGACCTGCCTACTGAGAACGAGGATAATTATTTCATTGCCGGTATCCGTAATGCTGGACATCTTAATGTACTTTTAGTCGATCCAGAAGGTAAGATATTCTATTCAGGCTTGATAGCTCTGGGAGATGAGGAAAACGTTGCCCGAAATCTGATTGGTGCGGTTATGAAAAGGGGCAAGTAAGGTTCATTAAATGGAATTTTTATAAATTATCCTCATCTTCCGCCGTTAAGCTAATGGGATTATCATAAAAGATTGAACGGTTCAATCATGCTTGGTATCCCAGAAGATGCAAGACGATAATACACCAGTTGAGCTGCGAAAAAATACTAAGTTCCTCAAGCGGCTTCATGACGGTGATGACTCCGCATTTGATCAATTGGCACAAGTCTATACTGGTTCCTTAATACGTTATGCCTCTGGGATTGTTGTATCTGTCGATATAGCTCAGGATGTGGTTCAGGATGTTCTGCTGAATCTGTGGAGAAATAGGGAAAAAATAAGGGAAGATTGGGACATTGGTGCGTTTCTATATGGTCAAACAAGACATCGGGCCATCAATATTGCCCAGTCAAATAATTCCAGTACGCGGAGAGAAGCGCGTTGGATCAATGAGAGAATCAACGATGTTGATACTACCTCAACCAACGGGACAGCTATCTTCGAAGGGGAGGAGATTCGAGAGCTAATATCTGAAGCGCTGACCGAAGTTTCTCCCCGGTGTCGGGAGGTCTTTATGCTTGTGTGGGCTGAAGAACTCCCCTACCTTGAGATCGCCCACCGGTTAGGGCTCGCCGAACCCACTATCCGCAGTTACGTAAGCCGGGCTATGGCAAAGATCATAGAGGTATTAAGGCCTAAATACCTGGAATAAAAAACTATTCCATATTTTTTGAGAAAACTGCAACAAATATGTGGTTGACTCGGAATTAGTTTCATATGGACGAGTTTACACCAGAAGAAATTACTAGGCTCTCAGACTATTTTGCTCGGGAATTAACACCGGAGCAGAGTGGAGATGTAGAGAACTGGATCAATTCGGATCCTCTAAGAAAGCGGCTCGTCAATGATTTGAAGATCAGTCGCTCTCTTCTTACAACCCAGGCCTGGTCTCATAATATCTCAGGACTTGAGTATCGGGTAAAGGAAGTCTCTGCGAGATTTGCTGAAAGTCGAGTCAATGACCGAAATCATCCTTCGACGAAACAGTCAGGTGTGCAGGGAAACCGTGTTGTCCCTTCCGGGTATGGGACTGGGAAGATATCATGGGTGAACAGGGCTAGTTATGCCATGGGTACACTGGTCTTCGGAGCGGTTCTGTTTCTATTTGGCTCCCAGGTTTTTAACGGTGATTCTGATAAATCAGGGATGGATAACTCCTCCATTTATGTCACTGGTAACGGTGAAGCCTCTACCGTGAAGCTCCCGGATGGAAGTGTCATCCTGCTTAACGTAAGCAGCCGTTTAACTGTGCCTAACGGATTTGGTAAAGACAACAGAACCGTTTATCTGGAAGGGCACGCGCATTTTACAGTGAGCCCAAAGACAAACTCATCTTTTACTGTAGTCTCCGGTCCCAGCGTAACAAGAGTGCTAGGGACCAGTTTTGCCGTCAGATATTACGAAGATGACTCGGCAGCTACTGTATCTGTGCAGGACGGTAAAGTGAATGTTGGCGGTGTTGTTTTGTCTGAACAACAGGCCGTGTCAGTCTCGCAGCAGAATAAGGCTAGTGTAATACCTTTTAGTGACAGGGATCTGGCTTTTGTTAATGGCCTGCTTCGTTTTGAGGATGTGGAACTGAAAGCTGCAATTCCTGAACTGAATCGCTGGTATAATGCAGATATTCAGATTGAAGATCCTTCAATACTAGGCCGCAAGATATGGGGAACCTTTGAGAGAGGATCGATTACAGATCTTGTCGCAATACTTGGATATACGCTTGATCTTCGTGTAGAGAGAGAAGGACGCATTCTAAAACTGTATGGTAGCCGAAACTAATATGACTAAAACCAACACAGATATTTTCCGGCAGGTACACTTGAGCAATGCAGCTTGCTTTGTTGCCGCAATGATGCTGACAGCATCGACTGTTTCTGCACAATTTTATCCTACATCATCATTGTCTTCAGATTCTGGATTATCAGCAGATACGGTTGATAGAAAAAATACGAAATCTGAACAAAAAGCAGATTCTCAGAAAGGTGGTGCTGTAAAGATCAAGATTCAGGACAGCACGGTAAGATTCATCCTTCAATCGCTGGCAAAACTTACTGATGTTTCGCTTGTTTTTAATAGTGCTGATCCTCGATTATCTAAGAGAGCAAGCATTGACGTGAATGGCGTAAGCCTTATGGAAGCAGTTCAGATCTCGCTTAGGGGTACAGGTCTTAGTGCCAGGAGATCCCCGGACGGAAGAGCTGTCCTTATTGGGAATTCCGATCGGCCCGGGGACGCTGACGGTCGTGCTGGAAAAGGAAGCATTTCAGGTGTAGTGTTAGATTCTGTTACCGGGGAAGGGCTTGATGGTGTTTCCGTTTCAGTGGTTGGCTTTCCTGTAGTTTCCGTGACGTACGCAAATGGGAGCTTCTCTATTGATTCCGTTCCGGTTGGACGTCGGCAACTGATTTTCAAGAAAATAGGATATCGTAATACCGAACGTACTGTGAATATTGAGTATGGAGTAAATCGATTTCCAAATATAAGACTCTGGAAGACTACTACTGCATTGAGCGAAGTCGTAACTACAGCAACCGGACAACAGCGTCGCCTTGAAGTTGCAAACGATATTGTAAAAATTGATGCTGACAAGATTCGTGAGAGAGCGCCTGTTCGCAGCATCGTGGATATCATTGAAGCTGCTCAGGTCCCTGGGGTTATTGTTACACGTGGAAGTGGTGACCCGGGTGCGGCCACAAAAATAAGAATTAGAGGATTAGGCAGTATTTCACAGAGTAACGACCCAGTATTGATTGTTGATGGTATATGGGTGGATGCATCTGTTAGAAGCCCATCAAAACTGGATGACATAGATCCTGCGACTATTCAATCTATCGAAATAGTCAGAGGTCCGTCTGCTGCAACACTATACGGTCAGGATGCAGCAAATGGTGTTATTGTTGTTACTACAAAAAAAGGTGGTACTGGAAATACAAGGGTCAGTGTTTCTCACAATCGGGACTGGGGGCAGACCTATGGAAGGCTGCCATTATCATACCGTGGTATTGGACATAACCCCATAACGGGCATCCAACACAGTAGCTGCTCTGTCGCTAATGTTATCCAATATATCTGTGTTCAGGATTCTGTAATTATTACTGATCCCAATAATCAACTCCTATTGAGAGAGGGGGTTGAGAATAGTTCAAAGACCACACTCCAGTTGGAGGGCGGCAGGGGAAATATTCTCTACGCACTAACAGGTACATACGGCACCACCATCGGAGTAAAGAAGATGGCTCCAATAGATAGGGTCCGTCTGCGCCTGCTGGGTCACGAGATCCGTAATACATTCAGTCGTCCGACTGCCCTGGATAGGAGTTCAATAAATTCTAACCTTACAATTTCCCCGAAAGATCAATTGAATGTTGCACTCGTATTGAGTGGAACGAGAACGCTGTTGAAAAATAATTCCTATAATCTGGGACAGATTACTACACTTAGCCCGCTGGATACAATCGCATTTCTTGGTAACAGGACGAATCATTTTTCAACTGCTGAAAGCCCCACCGAAAATACTTCAGTATCGCTTTCGAGCTCGCTTACATGGGGAGTAAGTCGGTTTCTGGTCACAGGTAATGCCGGTCTTGATCATGTTAACTCGGACGCATCATTATATACAAGCAACACAAACTGCTATCTTGGACGGTCTTGTGCGGACACGGTAGGAAGCAGGACGCAGCAGAATACTCAAACAACCAATTACAGCTTCAGATTTAACGTTTCGAACCAGTTAAGTCTTGGAAAGTTTGACAGGTTTTTGAAAATACGCCCAACTATAGGCGGCGATCTACGTAGAACAATAAAGTCTAACTTACGCGTTCAGGTTGACGATATCCCACCCGGTAGCAGATCGATACAGACTGGAACGTATGTAGCTTCTTCCTATGCAAAAACTCCTAATGCAACAGCGGGTTGGTATCTTAACTCAAGTATCGCAGTTTTTAATCGTGTCTATTTCGACATTGGCCTCAGGCAGGATATAGGAAGCGCAATTACTTCATCATCCGGAGCGAAGTATCCCAAGATCGGTGGGTCATGGCTTGTATCTGATGAAGGATTCTGGCCGCAGAACCGATTCGTCGATCTGTTAAGGGTCAGAGCAGCTTTGGGATATTCTGCTGTTCAGCCTGATGTTCAGGATGTTTATGGAAGATACAGGTCTTCCTATGCGTTTATCGATGGGAAGTTTGTGCCTGCAGCTGTGTTTTCATCAGGTGGTAATCCAGGTCTCTTACCAGAGCGCGCTGGGGAATTCGAAATTGGTGCAGATGCAGATCTGGCTGGTGACAGGATCAGGATTGGCTTTACATACGCACATTCAGAAAACACCAATACGCTGGTTCAGAGAAGTCTTGCGTCTTCAGCTGGTACTACTGCTATACGCAAGGAGAACATTGGACGTATCCGCAATCAGAACATTGAGATGACATCTGAAATCAGGGCTTTGGAAACTGACAATGTCAGAATGGCGTTCAATTATAACTTTGCCATGAACAGGAATATGGTAGTCAGTCTTGGAGACAGAGGGCTACCGTATCCAGTAAATGCAATGGGGAGGGTAGCTCAGGGGTATCCATTGGCGAGTATATGGGTCCGTAAAGTTCTTGCATATCACGATGAGAATGGCGACGGCTTACTGTCGCTCGACGAAGTAGTGCTGACAGATTCTGCGCATTATGTGGGAACTGCTCAGCCGAGACTTACGTCATCGTTCGGAATTAATGCAACATTGTTCAAGAGAATTTCCTTTGATTCACGATTTGCATATCAGAGCAATTATGTAAAGCAGTATACCCATAACAGTGGTTACGGAAGTACGGACGTAAATGCGCCTTTGGGTGAGCAAGCGATATATGTTGTAAGTCAGCTAACTGGGCGCAGACCTGTTACTGATCTGCGGTGGACATCGGCAAGTATTGGTTACCATGTTCCAGGATATCTTATTGATCGTTTAAGAATGAGTTCACTTGTTGTGTCACTGCAGGGAAGCAACCTCGGGCTTTGGACTAAATACGACGGTCGTGATCCGAGTGTCAATGGATCAATTATGACGAGTGAGATATCAACAGATAACGGGTTTCTTACACCTCGCCCTCGTTTGTTTGTCCTGGATTTTAAAGCTTCATTCAAATAAGAGAGTCTATGTTGACAAGTATATTTAAGAACATCGCTATAACAAAAAACTTGCATTTCAGCCTCATACCTCTGCTTGGGATTATGGCGATATCGCTTACTTCCTGCAGTCTGGATAATCTGGTGTCAGTTGATGAAGCTGAAGGAGGATTGGATCTGGACCGAGGGTCGATAAAGAGCAGGGATGGTGCCTTGAAGCTGTATGCCGGTTCGTTCTATGCTCTTCAACAGGGAATAAGCCAAACAAGTAAAGAAGTAGCTCTCATTACCGATGAAATTACAATAAAAAGAGGGATTAGCTCATTAAGTGCTGCAACTGATTCACGAACGCAGTCAATTGATAAGTATGGCAATCAAGTACTTACCTCTGTCGGTCCTTTTCAATACTTGCAGACTGCCCGTGTTCAGGCTGCACAAACTCGATCGGTTCTATCTTCTTTGGCTGATACTTCACTTAGTTATCTCATTGCTGCTACCTACGCAATAGAAGGCTACAGTACCCTCATCATGGCTGAGAATTACTGTTCAGGTATTCCTGTAACCACATTCGAGTTCGAAGGTGATCTTGTTTACACCGAAGGTAAAACTACTTCTCAGTTGATGGAACTAGCCGTCAGCAAGTTTGATTCTTCCCTTGGTATAATGCATGACAGCACCAGATTTCGTGATCTTGCTAAGCTTGGAAAAGCGAGAGCCTTTTTGGGGATGAACCAGCTGGATTCTGCATATGCAGCGTCGTATGATATCCAGCCAGGAAGCACATTCATACTGACTTATACCGATAATCTGCGGCCTGGCTCAGCTGCGGTTCAGGATCATTTTTGGACTTCACCGCAGCCGCCTGCTGACTTGAACACGATGGAAGTTATGGACCGTGAGGGGAGAAACGGGCTGATCTGGTATGGGGCTGTGGGTGCAACCGATCCGCGAGTTCCAATCAGAGACAACGGTACTCCGCCGCTGAATTCCTCCCTTGAACAAAGAAAATACATAAACGGTACAGTAAAATTTCCGTTAGCTGATTGGAAAGAGGCCAGTCTTATAGCTGCAGAATATTATCTGTCTATAGATGATCCTCGCTGGTTAACCGTGATCAATGATTTAAGAAGAACTGTAAGGCTAGCTGATACCACTGATCCTGGTTCTATTCAGGACAGAGTCAATTTGTTATTTAGAGAGCGTGCATTCTGGTTTTATCTCAATGGTGTAAGACTCGGTGATTTCAGGAGGCTTGTTCGCTTCTATGGACGGAATGCAAATACCATTTATCCCATTGGTCCCTACCTGCGAAATCCGAGTGGGCCTGTATCCTACGGCGAGGCATTTGTATTTTCGCCACCTACAACGGAATTGGATCTGAACTTTAAATACCAGGGATGTGAACATGGCAATCCGTAATTACAAGTATCTCAATATTATGAACATGCGTGATGGCATTCTTAGGGGATTGTTGTGCGTACTTGTGGTTGCGTCCACCGGATGCCTGGGTATTCAAGGGCCTGATGCAGTTGGTATTGATGAAGGCGAGGTCATATCCAAGGTAAGATTCCCAATTCGTGCTATTGTAATGGCAGTAGGTGATTCTAGTTCATTGTCCTTATCTGCACAGGCTGTAGATGGAAGTCCTATAGCAATAAGGGATGAAGATGTAAAATGGCGATCTCTGGATTCTGCTATTGTGCGTGTAACTCAAAATGGCATGGTTCACGCAACTGGTGCGACCTCGAATGCTGTAGGGGTTATCGCTACTTACTACTATAATCTTGTTTCAAAAGCTGATACCGTTTACGTAACCATATCACCAAACAGACTGTCTGCATCTGAAGTAAAAATAGTATCTCTCGATAGTACATATGTTGGTGCAGGTGGCTTGTACTTTATTACCAACCCGTTTATCAGAGTCGACTTATTCGATAACGATGGTATAGTGGTTAAGGGAGCCGAAATTCCACTTACTGTTGCTCCTCCCATCAAGCTTACTTACCGGTCGACGGGTGGGCCGGATAGAGAGCCCGTGTATGAAGTTTCAAATGATAAAGGGAAGGTTGGTGATTTCTGGATTGTCGCTTCTGTTCTCCTCTATGGTCAGGAAGTAAAGGATAGTTTCAAGTTTCAGGCCACGCATCCGTACGCTTTATACCCATTACTCATTAGTGCAGATGAATCTGGAGTTTTGAATATTCAGAATCAGCTTCCTGCTGAATTTGCACCTTCACTCCGGCCATGTGGCTGGTTCATGATACTTATGGCAGCTGTCGATAAGCCCATTGATCTGTTGTTCAGTGATTCTCTTAGCGGCTCGTCTGGTTGTGGCGATCTTCCTGTTGGTGCTGGGTACTACGGAATCCCCTTTGATCAATCTCCGCTAGGAGGGAACTTGTTAAATGTTGTTCTGACGTCAGATAATGTTTTTGGTATTAGCGCTTATCTGAGACGTTCCAGTACCAAAGGTGAAATTACCTATCGTGTTCGTGATGCTGTAACAAAGGAACTGCATCCCTTTATCGGGAAGTACAAGCAGGTAGAGCTGGACTAGCTATAGTTTAACAGAAACTTTTACTGATACATAATATGAAAATTTCTCGTCGTGAAATGCTTCAATATTCAGGAGTCTTGGCTGCTCCATACTTTGGAACATTTCAGAATATAAACGGGTTTCTGCTTGAAGATGTAAAAGAAGAACCTAAAGATATAATGAAGCGTGCCGTGGAAGTTGCTACTGGCCGTGGCGCATCATATGCGGATGCCAGATTGACGTTGAATCATGGTATGGTAGTGCGGGCATCTAACCCACCGAGTCGTGAGGCAGCGATGTGTTTTGGTGTGAGGGTTCTTGTCGATGGATACTGGGGCTTTGCTTCCAGTCCTGTATGGACAGCCGTCGAAGCTGAGCGCCTGGCTATTTCTGCCCTTGAGCAAGCTGCTTCAAACGCCGGGGGAGGCGAACGAATTGTTGATATGGCCCCTCTAGATAATCCAGAATCCGGAGAATGGGATATGCCGGTCGTTTACGATCCATTTCTCATCCCTACCGAGGAGATAAGTGATTACTTGTATGGCATAAGAGAGTTCTGCAGCAGTCTGAAATGGATGAAAGGTGAGATGGTGTGTACCTTCATGACTATGGATAAGCACTTCCATAGCTCGACCGGACAGTATACAAGACAGAAGCTGTATGCCACTGGTGGGGGTTTTAATGGTTCCGTTGCAAACACGGTTATAAAGCGTCATGCGGCTGTCAATATTGGTGACAAGATAACTCCTGCTGGACTGGGATTTGAGTATTTTCGTAACCGTCCTATAAGGCAGTACATCGAAGAAGCTCATGAAGATGCTTTACGAGATCTTGAATTGCCTATTAACCCTGTCGATATAGGAAGATGGAACATATTGATCGGATCATGGGGGATGTCTGGTCTCGTAAGTGAAACGCTAGGAGAAGCGACACAGCTGGACAGATCGCTTGGTTTTGAGGCCAATAGTGGAGGCACAAGTTATATAAATGAACCGTTAGATATGCTTGGTACGCTCAAGATAGGTAATGAGTTGTTGAAAGTTTCTTCTGATAGGTCTGAAGCTGGATCGGTCGGGAAGGTTCTTTGGGATGATGAAGGCGTGGCTCCACGAAAGATGTCATTAGTTGAAAAAGGTATTTTAAAAAACATGCATACGTCACGTGAATTATGTTCTTATATACAGCCGTATTATTCACGAAACGGACTCAAGCTGGAACCAAGTGGGAGCGTAGGCGCACAGAGCGCCATCAACGTTCCATTGATATATTCTTCAGATCTTACTCTCCATCCAGGCGAAGAATCCAGTAAGTCATTAAACGACCTGCGTCAGGATATGAAATCCGGAATCGAATTTAAAACTGCCGGTGTTCAGATGGATTTCCAGAAGATTACAGGATACATAAGAGGGCACACCTACAAGATCGAAAATGGTAAAAGAACCGCGATACTTGCCGATACCGGTTTGATATTTAGGACGCAGGAATTATGGAATAATCTTATTGCTCTTGGGGGAAATGATTCGGTGTCGAAGTATGGTATAACTACTCGGAAAGGTGAACCATCCCAGACGTTCCGACATCAGGTTTCAACACCTCCATCGCTCTTCAAAGAGTTAAGTATTATCGACATCACACGTAAAGCATAAAATGTTAAATAAGAAACTTGCCTACGAATACGACGATTCAAGACTCGTTGACATAGATACGGCACGCAAAGTAGTGGATCTTATCTACAGCCTGTCGCAGCCTATGGGCGGGACGTCAATAAGTATCCGAAGCTGGCATGCGACCGGCCAGCGTTGGAGTCGTAACAGAGCTTCCATGTCTAGTGATCAGCGCGATATCAGGTTGTCGATATCTCGATTTATTGATGGTGGTTCAGGTTCTGTGACAACCAATCAGGTAGACAGGGCTTCTCTTGAAAGTGCGGTTCGCTATGCTGAGGAGCGTGCTATCTACATGTCTGTCGCTGCGAGGTTTAGCGACATGCCACTTGGGAGCCCTGATTTGGAAGTACGAGGTAAAAATGTTTGGAGTGATAAGACTTACAATCGTACCAACAAGGTTAATGGGGAGCTGGTATCGTATATCGCCAGAAAATCCGAGGCTGCATCTATGTTATCGGCGGGATACATCGAAACCGGATCTGCAAATTCATATTCCATTTATAACCAAGACGGAAAGATAAGTCCGGAGAGCACCGCTATGGTAACCCGGGCTATGTGTTCAATGACCATACGAGAGCCTCGTGGAAACGGATCTGGATGGGCAGGTAATGCTTCGTTTGATCTGGGTGAGTTACCGTTGCATGAAATTGCGGACAAAGCTCTCGACAAGTGTATTCGTTCCATTAACCCGGTGCGTATTGAGCCGGGTAGATATACCACGATACTGGAACCACAGGCGAGTGCGACATTTTTTAACATGCTTACATTGGGTTTTGCCAGGCGAGTCAATACCGAGCGCGGGCCGGAGAGTCCATTTTATCTTGATTATGATGGTCAGCTAGATATCCATCGTAGTAAACTGGGATTAAGAATCGTTGATCCACGAATCACTATCAAGCATAGCCCGGAAGATCCATTGGTTGGTACTCATCCTACAGCAGGCATGCGCGATATTTTATACGTTAATCAGGGAATCCTCAATGAAATGGCATATCAAGAAGGTTATGCGCGTGAAGAACTTGTAAGTAGATATCCTCAGCCAGTTCGGAGTTCTTATTCAGTTATGGGAGGTACTGTTACTATGAATGAAATGATAGAGTCAACAGAACGCGGTCTCATAGTTACGCGTTTTTCTGATCCTTCTCTAGTTCAAGGCAGCAGCATGCTTTATACAGGATTGACCCGCGATGGTCTCTGGTTGGTCGAAAATGGAAAAATTACCAATGCGGTTCGCAACTTTCGATGGACAGAGTCGCCGCTCTTCATTTTGAACAACCTTGAATCTTTGGGACTAGCGGTGCCCATATTCGAACCGAGCGAGATTCGATACGCTCTTGGTAGTAGCAGTACGTACCACTTGTCGTTGAACAACGTAGTTGTACCAACAATAAAAGTGAAGGACTTCAGCTTTACCAGTACAATCGACGCAATTTAGTCATGAATCTAAAAAAACTTATTTTAGTACTGTTCTGTTCCGCGTTGTTGCCAATTCCTGCTGCTGCGCAGACCATGTTCATCAACCCTGCTCCTCTCGTGGATTTTTCGCATTATAAATATCTTGAGGAGTGTAATGGGGCTATAGGCAGGGCTTTATCTGAATACTCCAGAAAGCACGCGATATATACCGATACTTTACCATATGTTCTTCCTGATTATCGACTGAGACTTCCGGATACAGTTGTAAATATTGCAAAAAAGTGTTCCGAAAAATTCAATATCGACACAGTTCCACTAACTCATATCAAGAGGTGGGCAACCATGTTACTGATTGCTGATAGAGATATGGAAGTCCACAGTATGTATGCGAGATTATGGGATACACTGAGTCCTCAGGGATATGAAGAACACTTCCAAGCGATGTTCGATCTGTACCGTTCTGCTGCACCAATGCGCCTCGAAGCACTTCAGATGTTGTATAAACTTGCGATGGATAAGATACCGAGTGATTCTGTATTATGGAGACTCTTCCTGGAACACAATATGGTTCGTGTCTATCGGGCTGCAAACGATAGTATGGCTTCTGTCGCGCATATGGATTCAATATTCAATATCATATCATCCGCTGACTCTGCAGTTATAAACCGGAAAGATGTTAGAGGATTAATTGGGATATTTATATTCGCGAACCTTTTACCTCTTAATGAAGTAGCGGCACTCGACAGCCTCAGGATATCTACAGAAGCATATAAAAACCACTATAGCGGTTTCTGGCAGAAGTTACGTTTGCCGCTTGAGTATCTCCCCAACTGGTTCAATAGTGAATTTCCAGCATTAAAATCCGATTTTTCATATCGATCAACAAATCCGAATGATAGTAAGGGATATATTGAGGTCCCGAAGTCCGATACAGTCAGTTATCCTGTTAGCGGTAAGATAACAGCTTTGGCATTTTTTGACCCGAAATGTCACAGCTTTACTCAGGCGGATCGGCGAAATTTCAGTTATCTGCAAGGTAGCCGTTGCCGTCAACAGATGACAGCACTTCGTCGCCTCAAAGAGCAGTTCCCGGAAATGGAAATTGTCTTATGGGCAAAGACCTATGGATCACTCGGTTTCTATGTTGCTTCTGGTCCTAAAGAAGAAGCCGATACGCTGGCAAAGTATATGCTCGAGTTTCATAAGATAAATGGTACTTTACTTGTTTCGAATACACCAACTATAATAATGCCGGGCCTGGATCAACGTCGAGTGGATCTGCCATCTGACAATGACCTTGCTTTGGTATCTCCCGATGGCGGAAGGGCCGTGTTTGGTGGTTCCGAAATGGTTCTGATATTTGATCAGGACAAGAGAGTTATCCACTTCTCTATTATTACAGGGCCGGAGTATGGTCTGGTTCATCGAAAAATTGCAACCGTGCTCGAACGTGCCAGGAATAAAGGCGATAAAACGCACTGATGCTATATTCGCTGATGTCACCTGAATATTGCTAATCTGTATTATGGCAGATAGTTAAGGTTCGTGAAGCTTGTTTATGCGGGAACCTTAATGATCGGATATGTATACTATTATATATCGTATGTAGTCACAAAAAATGGATGTTCCTTCGGAGCATCCATTTTTTTATCGCTGTACTAGTAAGAGTACACAGGCAGAACATCTCTACACCTTGACATCGGTTGGTCCGTATGTAATATCTCTGAACTCTCTCCATTGCACATGGTAAATAACGACCCTATACACGAATCTATACGGAGCGTTGCTTTCCTCAATCGTTTGCGCGATGGAGATGACGCGGCGTATAATGAGCTTGTGTGGGCGTATGGAGCGTCCTTAATCCGGTATGCAACCGGAATTCTGGATTCAGTCGATCTGGCGCATGATGTAGTTCAGGACGTTCTTCTTAAGCTGTGGAGAAATCGGGACCAGATAGAGGACTCCTGGGATATAGGAGCGTATCTCTATGGGCGAACTCGCCACCGGGCTATCGACATCGCCCGATCTTCACAGTCTTCCGGGCAACGGGATGGACAGTGGGTGGTTCAGAATAAGATTGAATCAGATAGTGGGTCAGGTAATATAGACGGCATAGATAATTTAGATGCCGACTCAGGGGATTCCGATGAAATCCGTAAAGCGGTCTGGGGGGCTCTACAGGGAGTCTCGCCCAGATGCCGGGAGGTCTTTATGTTGGTTTGGGATGAGCATCTTCCCTATCTGGATATTGCCAATCGAATGGGCTTAACAGAGCCGACAATCCGCAGCTATATGAGCAGAGCGCTAAAGCAGCTGGCCAAAGTTTTAAAGCAAAATACAACACCAAAAGAGTCAAAAAAGGATACTTAGGCAGGGTTTGCAACATTCGTTGTGGTGTGTCCGATTTAATACGTATGTATTATTTCACCCATAAATACAATGCTCCTTAATATTCTTACGGCGTGCTTGTGTATCGTATCAACCATACCTGATAGCAGTGTAATGCCTGTAACCTATAAAACAGATAGTTCAGGGGTTTATCCTAAGTTGACTGTAAACTCAAAGGTTGATGCTGTAGGTACAGAAAACGCTACTGAAGGAACGAGAGAACTGGAAGAATTTCCTGGGTATTATATTCACGTGCCTAAGAATGCATTGGGGAAAAAGAAGGTACCTCTGGTTGTAATGATACATGGCCGTATCCGTAATGGATTGATGGAAGTCGAGAAGTTTAGAGGACTATCAGAAAAGCATGGTATGATACTACTTACTGTTAGTTCCATTGAACCCGGTTATTGGGATGTGGTACGGGATTTAATAGATGGAAACATCAAGTATAGCATTACACCGTACGGTGTTGAGATCTATAACTTCAAGCCTAGAGATGTATATAAGTTGGATTCAGCACTTAAGTATGTCTTGAATAACCAGGCAATTGACCCTGAACGTATCGCTCTTGTGGGGTTTTCTGATGGTGGGAGCTACTCCTATTTTCTTGGCCGTAATAATCAGAAGTTCTTTTCCCGTATCGCCCCGCTTTCGGCAATGGCACAGTTCTACGGGGAAGATGATCCCCAGTCAAAAAGCCAGTTCTTTATATCAGGCGGTTTAGGAGAGGGGCCACTAACAAATCAGGTTACTCGGATGGCAGCTCTGCTAAGATCTAAAGGTCACTCTGTTAAGACTCAGATTGGCCTGAGAGGGCATGTCGACTACGTAGAAGATCAGGAGTTCGTATGGCAGTGGTTTAAGAACAGCTGGGACAACCCCAAGGTTACTGATAGCGTTCCGGCTACTAGAGATTCAGAAGTTCTCCTGAGTCTGGATGCATTGGATAAGCTTAGTACTTTTTGGGACGGATTTATACAGCTTCCCGATTCAATTCGAAACACATCCAGGATGAAAGAGCAAAGAGAGGTTTGGGTTCGAGTGGGAAACGAATGGAGTACGGTAATAATGATGGATCTAAAGACTATGTGTGAACTCCATCCTCAAATTAATGATCTTTTATCTAAAGCAGGACTTACTGTCGAAGCAGCGGATATGTTTCGTAGATCTATAATAGAGACAGTATACACTATAGAAGCTGGATTTGATCAGGATCCACCTGATAGCTCTTCAGTGATAGGGAAGACCCTCAAGTTTAAACCGGTTGAGAAGAGTTCTGTGTTATATAAAAACATTGAATTTTATAAAGAGAATAAAGATAGGTTTCGGGAGCTATTTAAGTTAAAGATTCTAGGATTGCAGTAAGACTTGTCCGGATCAGGCCGCTCATATTCTGAGCGGCTTTTGTTATTATTCTCCTGTGATTCTTACGGGCGCCAGCTGCCTATGTGCGACAGGTGCTTACGGATGGCCTGCTGCTTTCTGTGAATTAGCCGAGCCTAGCTAATTGGTTAGCCGTATAGAAAATAGATTCCTTAAAAAAATCTGGAGATTTTGCAACAATCCCCGAATGGCTACGATTTATAGGTGTATGGATGACTTCACACCAGAAGAACTAGCCCGCTTAGCCGACTATTTTGCGCAGGAGTTACCTCCGGGCGACATAATACTTGTGGAGCACTGGATCAACGAGAATCCGGAGAGAGTGCGCCTTGTCAATGCTCTTCGGCTGGTACGCCCCCTGTCCGTTGGTGCCGGTGGCATATCGGATTTGCTGGCACTCGACCGTAGGGTTGCACTCTTGGCTCGTGATTTCGAGCGTATCCGTGGTTACGACCGGATGCAGCATCACTCTCCATCGCTGATGAACAGTGGTGTCGCTAGCGTAGGTGGGTTATCCTCGACAGGTAGAAGTTCCGATCAAGTCTCGAAGACGCCTACAGCGTCGCTGTTAAGATCAAAATGGTATGCATTTAGTGGAATAGTTGCGAGCGCTTTGCTAATACTTATGGGTTGGCAACTCACTAAAACGAATAGTGATGATCTGGTATCTCATAACCTGGTCTCAACATATACAACTGGTAATGCTGAACGCGCAACGGTCACTTTACCGGATGGTAGTAAAATCCTTTTAAATGTGGGCAGTCGTCTCGAAGTCCCTAGCGACTTTGTTTCTGGAAATCGTGTTGTGCACCTTGAAGGGCAGGCTTATTTCACTGTAAGTCCTAAGGTAAGCTCGGCCTTTACCGTAGTTTCCGGCCCAAGCGTAACTCGTGTACTAGGTACACGCTTCGGAGTCAGGTACTACGGAAACGATTCAATTGCAACCGTCTCTGTTGAGGACGGTAAGGTAAGTGTTGGATCAATGGAACACAATTCGGCTTCGGGCCCTACTGCAGTTGTTACCGCAAATCAGACTGCTTTTGTTTCTATCGAAGGAAAGCCACGCGTTGTTTCAGGCGATAGCCGGCAGCTCGGATTCGCACGTGGAGTGTTGGAGTTTGATGATTCTAAGTTCCCGGATGCTATCCCGGAATTGAATCGCTGGTATAATGTTGATATAAGATTAGGGGATTCTGCACTTCTGAATCAACAGATATGGGGAACTTTTGAAGCTGGTGCAATATCAGATTTAGTGTCAATACTCGAAGTCACATTTCAGGTTCGTGTAGTACGTGATGGGAAAATCCTTACTCTATACAAAAAGCGTTGAGGCGCATGCAAAACACAAACTATCGATGGTCTTCAATGAATGCGTTAGTCTTTGTATCTGCGAGTGTACTGTTATTAACTGCTAGTGATGTATTTGCTCAAAAGCAGTATTCTCCGGAACTAAATGATTTCCCGGGATCTGACGCCTTGCAACGGACTGGTCAAGGTGCTCAAGATCGTCAGAAATCCGGAAAGATTTCTTTGAAAGTACAGGACAGCAGTGTAGGGTACATAGTAAGGACACTGGGGAAGCTATCCGGAATCCCGGTGATCTTTAACAGTGCTGAGTCTGCTTTTGCAAAACGTGTTAGCGTAAACGTTGCCAATGCAAATGTTATGGACGCATTTAAGGAAGCTTTAAAAGGAACTGGATTAACAGCAAGTTATGCAAGCGATGGGCGTACAATTTTAGTAAGCCCAAGCGTGTCAAAAGATAGTCTTTCTAACAGGCAATCAGGATATGTCAAAGGGCAGGTAGTAGATTCTGCGAGTGGGAAGGGAATAAAAGGGGTATCGGTGTCAGTTTCCGGAGCATCGTTAATGGTAATTACTGACGACAAGGGATTCTTCACCCTTTCTGATGTTCCTGCTGGAAAGCAGTTGATAATGTTTAAACTGCTGGGTTATAGGTCTGCTAATAGATCAGTTGACGTGAGCGGTTCTGGTACTTCATCAATCAAGGTAACACTGACTCAATCTGCAACTTCCTTAAATGAAGTTGTAACTACGGCTACCGGGCTGCAGCGGCGTGTTGAGGTCCCCAGCGATATTGTAAAAATTGACGCAGAAAAAATACGTCAGCGAGCTCCCGTTAGGTCCGTTGCCGATATGATCGAAGCTGCTCAGGTACCAGGTGTGGTTGTAACAAGGGCCAGTGGAGACCCCGGGGCTCCGCGTCGTGTAAGAATCAGGGGGGTTGGAAGTATTTCCCAGAGTAATGACCCTGTATATATAGTCGATGGAATGTGGGTGGATGAATCTATTTATGATCGGATGGATCCAGAGACAATAGAAACGTTTGAAATTATCCGAGGTCCCTCCGCTGCAACCCTTTATGGGCAGGACGCCGCAAATGGAGTAATAGTAATTACAACAAAAAAGGGAACACCGGGAAATACCCGTTGGAATATGAACTATAGTCGGGACTGGGGAAAAGCTTATGGAAAGATGCCACTGTTCTATGAGGGATTTGGATATAATCCGATAACAGGAGCTAGAAGAACCTGTAAAATACAAAATGTTCTGTTACTGGAGTGTGTTCAGGATTCTGTTGCAATATATGACCCCAATAGCAGTATGGTGCTGAGAGAAGGGCAGGAACAGAAGGATATATACTCTTTGAGTCTGGATGGTGGAACTAATGCTGTAAGGTACGCACTTTCTTTAAACACAAATGATATAATAGGTGTAAGGCGTGCAGCTCCAATAGATTTAATTCGATTAAGAAAGTGGAATATAAAATATGATCGTGATGTTTTGAAACCATCTCGTCTTAAAGATCATAAAATAAGCTCCAATTTATCCCTTCAGCCGAGAGAGGGCTTGGATATTCAGTTTCTGGTCAGAGCTGGGTTTGCAACTCTTGTAGATAATAAATACAATTTTTCGGTTGGAAATAGGTTAAGTCTGGATACGATGGCATTCTTATCCGATGGCGTAAGAAGAGACATTGGTCAGACTTTTAAAGTAAGGCACACTAACACAACGTCATTTGGTTCTTCAGTTTCGTGGCGTAGTAAGAACGACATCCTGGTGAAGGGTAATGCTGGTATTGATCAGACTAATATGAACGAATCTGGTTCTGGGGAGAATAATTCCTGTCTTGGAACTCAATGTTATGATGACCTTGGAACTCGAGATGAGAGAACAAGTGGGAATACAGTACTTTCGTTAAGAACAAACATCTCTACAGTCCTTAGCAGAGGGAGATTTAGTAGATTCTTGGATTTAAGGCCTACCGCCGGATTCGATTTTCGCAGTGTGAAAAATGATAATTTTGCAGTCTTTAAAGATTCTGTTCCAGGCGGAGAATCTTCGATTGAGTCTGGTAGAGTGACAAATACACTTGGTGGAAGGAAGGAGAATGCTGACGCCGGATGGTATTTAAGCTCAATGATTGGAGTGTTTAAGAGAATATACTTTGATCTTGGGATACGTCAGGATGTAGGAAGCGCTATTACATCTTCTTCAAGCACTACATATCCTAAGTTGGGAGGGTCTTGGCTACTCTCTGATGAAGGATTCTGGCCAGAGAATAAAATTGTTAACCTTTTCAGGTTGCGCGCCTCTCTTGGACATGCTGCGGTACAACCTGACGTGGCTGATATAAAAGGGAAGTATATTATAGGGACTAAATTTATTGACGGGAAACTTGTAAGATCGCTGGAATTAGTCAATGTAGGTAACTCCGAGCTGGTCCCTGAACGTTCTGTTGAATTAGAAACAGGATTTGATATGTATATGTTCAATGAAAGGATAAATCTTATTGCGACATATGCTCATAAGGAGAATAAAAATACGCTTGTAACTGTACAGTTACCCTCTAGCGTGGGTAAAGATGACTTCCCATTACAGCGGAAAGAAAATATTGGAAGAGTAGAGAACAGAAGTTTAGAGTTAACAATTAACTCGATAGTTATGGATAAAGACTGGCTAAGGATAGCAGCTGATTACTCTCATACTTTCAGCGATAATACGGTTAAATCCTTAGGTCGAGGGATTAATAATATTACTCCTAATATTGCTGCCGAAGGTACTTATAGAGATCACGTGGCAGTTGGTTATCCCTTGGCGAGCATATGGCGTAACACAATCATGGGATATCTTGATGAAAATGGGGACGGCATTATCGCCCCTAACGAACGAATCATGATGGATTCCCTGACTTATGTTGGGCCTTCTACTCCAAGGTATCGTGGTAGCTACGGGATAAACGCTACGATTATTGGAAAGATTATCGTTGATAGCCGATTTTCATATCAGTCTAGTCATGTGCCCAATTATACAGGTCAATCGGGGAGTAGTTACGGAGAACAGGATGTTAACGCTCCGCTCGATGTTCAGGCATTGTCCTACGGTATGCTTGGAGTAACTCCAATATCGGATTTTAGATGGAATTCTGCCAGCATCTCATACACTCTTTCGCCAAGGAGATTCTCTTTTATCAGCACACGCACTATCTCCTTTGCATTGCAGGCTGCTAATATTGCGCTTTGGACAAAATTCGTAGGGCGTGATCCTGGAATAAATACTGGCATGCTATCTGGTAACGAGATGTTGACAATCGATTATGGTGTTACCCCTCCGCCGCCAAGGACTTTTGCTTTTAACGTTCGATTGGGGTTATAGAATTGAAAATACTATTATTGCACTTAAAAGACATGCATAACCTCACTTTTAACAGATTTATACTTGGTTGCATTGCTCTGATGTTTAGCGGCTGTTCGTTGGATGGATTGGTTAAGGTCGATGAACCAGAAGAAGGTCGCTCCGTAAATATTAAAGATGTTACTACAAAAAACGGTGCATTAGCTGTTTATGCTAGTGCTGTAGCAAAGCTTCAGAAGGGAGTCAGCACCATAAGCACAAATGTAGGAATGTTCACAGATGAAATGGCTATTAGGTCCGGCGTACAAGTTGGTGGAACAGGATATAACAACGGCAGCTTTGATGCACGAACTGAAGTACGGCCGCCTGGAAGCGGGCTTTTAGGGTTGTTTCTTCCGGAGGCATACGGGAGTTTAAATTCTGCCCGAGTAACGTTTTCTCAATTGAGGGATGTTATTAGAAACTTCAACGATTCATCTCTGAATTATATTGTTTCAGCGTCTTATTCATTAGAAGGGTATACCGTTTTAATATTGGCAGAGAATTTTTGTAGTGGTATTCCGCTATCTAAAGTAACCTTTGATGGTACCGTTGCCTACGAGGCGGGAAGTTCCACTACTAATACCCTGAAGGCGGCGGTATCACTGTTTGATTCAGCTCAGATGATTGAGCACGACAGCAGTAGATTCAAAACCCTGGCACAAATAGGTAAAGGTCGAGCTTATTTATCTTTGGGGTTGCTTGATTCTGCATATGCCAGCGTGGAAGATGTAAGTATTCAGGATGCTTTCTACATATACTATACCGAGGCTTTAT
Source organism: Gemmatimonas phototrophica (assembly GCA_040394885.1). Classification (GTDB taxonomy): domain Bacteria; phylum Gemmatimonadota; class Gemmatimonadetes; order Gemmatimonadales; family Gemmatimonadaceae; genus Fen-1247. Next base: position 175,651 of record JBEBRK010000003.1, on the reverse strand, counting down.
ATAAGGAGACTAGGCCATATGCGTTTTGGAGTATAGATGTAGATCTAGGCAATACTATTCCTGACGAGGTAAAAAACTACGAAGGAGTTAACGGTCTCCAGTGGATTGGTACTAATGGATTGAATGACCCGAGGGTCCCTACGGTTATACAGACATTGAATAATGTAGATGTACGTCGACAGAGGAAATATACGAATGGAGCGGTCGTATTTCCTTTGGCTAGAGGTATAGAAAAAAAGATGATTGAAGCTGAGTACTGGTTAAGTACCGGAGACTCTAGGTGGTTGGATGCACTCAATGAAGCCCGCCGAACTAAGGGGATACAGGACACTACTGATCCTGGCAGCATAAGGGCACGGGAAGACTTGTTATTCCGTGAGAGAGGATTCTGGTTCTATCTTGAAGGTACCAGGCTGGCTGATTATAGAAGGCTGGTTCGTCAATATGGCAGAAGTCCATACGAAGTTTATCCAGTTGGTATCTACGAAGGAGGTATTGGATTTGATGCGGTATATGGCGATGCGTTTGTGTTTTCCCCTCAAGAATCACCAAATCGTAAGTATTTGGGATGTGATCATAGAAGGCCGTAAATAACTTCCGGATAATACAATGAATATGCTATTCAGATTTGTGAGTTGCTTATCTATCTCAATGTTGTTTGCATGCTCAGAAATAACAGCCCCTGATCCGATTAAGTTGCCCACTAGTGATATAATTTATAGGCTTAGCTTTACAACAAAGGCAGTAATGATAGTTAGTTCTGATACTATTACTCTTAAAGCTATCGCTATATTTGCAGATAGCTCACAGGCTCTAGTTGATCCTAATAAGGTGTTTTGGAGATCGATTGATCCTAGTATTGTAAGGGTAGATTCAGTTGGAAAGATTCAAGCGCTTGTTGCCAGCGATTTGCCTACTGAAATAATCGGTACATACACACACAACGGTGTTACTAAGGCTGATACTATTCCAGTTTATGTAACATCAACCAGGATTGACGCTACCGACATTAAGATAGAGGTATTGGATAGTACCAATGTCGGAGCGATTGCTTTAAATGGCACGCCAAAGATACGAATTGATCTGTATAAAGATGGTGTTGTCTCAAAAGAAGGTGTTCAATTGCCGATTATTGCCCGCCCTGGGATTGTTGTATCTGCAATATCTGGTCCTTCAGGTGTGTTCCAATATCAGATAACTAATAGCAAAGGGGCGCTTGGTAAGTTCTATATATATGCATCCTTGAATTTATATGGGAATGAAGTGCGTGACAGTGTTGAGTTTACAGGGTTATATCCTGCGTCTAACAACCTCCCATCTATTATTCAGAATATGGAGGGTGGAGTAAGTGCTCCTACAATGAAGCCAAGTGATCCTGTGAAATACATCCAGCCGTGTGGTATCGTAAAGTTTTTATTGCTATTGCCTCTTATAACAAAACCAGTAGATATAGTTTTTAGTGATTCATTGCAGTCTGGAGGTGAAACGTGTACACCTATCTCAAATGCTGATACTAAGCCGGGGGGATCCACAGTACGAGCCAATCAGATCTGGGGGAATGTAATTGGAATTACAGGGCCAGGTCTTGTTATTGTCGTACGCCGCTCACCTACTATTGGCGAAGTTTCCTTCTATTTAAGAGACGCCATAACAAAAGACAGTTTGCCTCTTTCAGGTAGATACATCCAGAAGTAGTGGCCGTATATCCAAATTGCTAACATTCATCAGTATATCATGACAGAATTAAATAGACGGAACTTGATTAAATACGGGAGCACCGCTTTAGCTACCGGAATTGCATATGGCGGAAAAGCTAGCGCTTTAGGTATTGTGAATACCGATAACAGTGGTCGGTCCTATTTAGACGACGACAGAATAAAGCAGCTATCAAGTATTGCAGTCGACTCAGCCATAGCATCTGGAGCCAATTACGCCGATGTTCGTTTGACCTATACTCAAACTATGGATCAGATCGGGACGGGATCGTTTGCACCGGTCAGGGGTGAGATACTCGGCATAGGTATCAGGGCATTGTGTGGAGGGCATTGGGGTTTTTCCGCTAGTCCTATCTGGAGCGAAGCAGAGGCCGCGCGGCTGGGTAAGGCAGCTACAGCAAACGCGATAGCAAACGAGTCCGATCTTTCGGTTCCCATTGAACTATCTCCTATGGCTTCATCAACTGGTGGTAGCTGGATAATGCCTGTTGAGATAAATGCTTTCGACGTCCCGTATGAGGAAATAACCGATTATATAGGTGGTTTAACTGCATATATATCGCGTCTGGAAAAAGTTGACCCACGAACTCCAACCGTTGGTGCTAACTGCAAAGTCCAGGACAAGTACTTTTTTAGTTCTCAAGGACAGTACACCTATCAGAAACTCTATAATACTTCTGCTTCGATCAGGTTTCTCGTGAGAGATCAGATGGGTGCTGCACCGGCTGCTATTGATTTCCTTACTCCGGCTGGTGTAGGGTTCGAGCTTCTAAAAAATAGAACAATCAGGGACCGCATCTATGAGTATTACGAGATTGCGTTAGAGGAAAGAGGTTTTGGAGTTATGCCTGTCGATGTAGGTAGATACCCAGTACTCATGAACAGGAGTATTGTAGCAGGTTTGGCCAGTCAGAGTATTGGGATGTCAACAGAGTTGGACAGAGCCCTTGGGCATGAATCCAATGCAGGGGGAACAAGCTTTATTAATTCACCAGATTTGCTTGGAAATTTATCTTTGGCTTCTCCTCTTATTAACATGACAGCTTCTCGTTCCGAAGCGGGATCCGTTGGAAAAGTAGAATGGGATGATGAAGGAATTAAACCCACCTCCATGCAGGTAATTAAAGATGGTAAGCTGGTTGCTCTTCAGGCTCCACGCGAGGGTTATTCATGGCTTAAGGAGTATCATGAAAAAAACAATACTCAGTTTGTTGCAAATGGAAGTATGAATTCGCAGTCAGGAATTGAGTCACCTCTGGTTTTTTCATCCGATCTTACGATTGACACCAATGATAACTCGAATAAATCCATTGATGAACTTCGAGAAGGTATTAAGGATGGAATAGAATTCAAAACTGGCGACGTATCCATGGATTTTCAGCTATCTACTGGCCTCGCACTTGGGGGGATAGTTTTTAAAATAACAAACGGAAAGCGTGTGGCTCGTATAATGAATGCCGGCACTTTGTTCAGAACTGCTAATTTATGGAAAAATGTAATCGATGTAGGGCGCAAGCAGGATACACAACGATTTGGAATAGCTCTAAATAAGGGAGAGCCTAATCAGACTTGTTACCACAGTGTTTATTCCCCGCATATGGTAATCAAGGATATGGATGTTATTGATGTAACGAGGAGAGCATAGATGATGGATGATTCAGTCAAGATTCTGAATTTTAAAGGAGCAGAGTCTATTGTAAATCAGATCAAGTCGCGCGTTCACAATCATGGTACCACAGATATAAGTGTTTTTAGCTGGTGGAGCACCGGGCAGCGATGGTCTCGCAATAAGGCGATGCTTACCAGCGATCAGAGAGATGTGAGAGTGGTAATATCTCATGAGTTTTCCGGCACGGTCCGAGCTACCACCAACCAGCTGGACCCGGATTCAATTGCAGCGGTATGCAAGATGATCAATACGTACTCTGATATGCAGGAGCCAAAGGAAATATTTGTGGATATGATTCAGGAGCCGGTTACTTATAACTCCACCGGATCAGAGGTATGGAGCGATTCTACCTTTAACCGGGAGTCTACGGATAATGCTTCTATTGTACACACAGTATCACGACAGGCAAACTCTCGAGGTTTTTTCTCAAATGGGTATGTTGAGAATGGGGCATCGTCAGTCCTGAAATACCAAAGAGACAGATGGGGGCGTGAGTTTGTTACTTCCGGCCAGATTACACAAGCGCACTGTTCCATGACGGTAAGAGAACCCTCTGGAAATGGATCTGGATGGGCGGGAGGTTCTTCGTTCGATATGGCCAGACTGGATCCACTCAGGATTGCAGAGACAGCTTTAGAAAAGTGTACTCTGTCGCTTAATGCGGTCAGGATCGAGCCGGGGCGTTATCAGACTATTCTCGAGCCACAGGCTTCCCAGTTCTTCTTTGCTACTCTGGTTGCTGCACTGGATCGTGGAGCTGAATCTGGAGGGCGCGGTCCGATATATCTGGAGACAGATGAGTCTTTGCGGAGACATCGAACCAAGTTGGGATTAAAGATAGTCGATGACCGCATAAGTATTAGTCATGATCCTTCCGATCCATTGATAGGCACTCATGTTGAGCCACAGGTTGAAAAAGTTAATCTGATTGAGAATGGGGTTTTGAAAAGCCTGTTTAGCAGTTATGAGCATTCACTAGGTGAGCTGGTTCAGAAAGAGGTTGTGAGAAGGAGGTCTTCCTTTAGGGTTGAGGGGACTCAAACACCAGTAGAGGAGATGATTTCCACAATGAAGCGTGGATTGGTGGTTACGCGTGTTTCTAATCCTATCCCCGTTGGTATGGTTTATACGGGTACCACGAGGGACGGCTTGTGGCTTGTTGAAAATGGAAAAATAACGAAGGCTGTAAGAAATTTTAGATGGACTGAATCTCCCTGGTTTATACTGAATAACGTTGAACAGATAGGGCAATCAACACTCGTATTTACGCCTGAAGATGTAAGGCGAAGCCTGCAAAGTAGTTTTGCGTCGTCGCTGACGTCAGTAATATGTCCTTGGATAAAGGTTAATGATTTTAGTTTCACGTCAACAGTGGACGCTGTATAATGAAGAAATTACTAAGTTTAACTTGTGTTGCTCTTGTTGTAGCTTTGACTGTAACAGTACGTGGAAATGCGCAGGCAAAATTTTTGATTCCTGAGAGAGCTCCCGATTATGAGTCATATATGTATTTTGAAGACTGCTTATCTGCAGCTGAAAGAGTACAGTTTATGACCAAACGCCATGTGGAGATTGTTGATACGGCTTTATATATAAGGGAGCCAAAGTTTTTGTCCGCTATTTCAAAACCAGCTAAAGACACTGGTCGAATATGTTCTGGGAGGTGGACTCTGGATTCTGTGGAAACCAAGTTCATTGATAGGTGGGGAGGGGACTTAATGATGTTGGGAAGAACTGAAGATGTAAGAAAGATGTACTCTAAGTATATCGATTCAGTCTCGGGAGATGCGCAATTCGCAGCAAGGCGTTCTGTTTTTAACTTGTTCAGTAAGTATCTTGATGAAGGATTGCTGGATGATTTTATGGAGTTATGGGCAGAGTATCACAAAAACATACCTACAGATTCAGTCCCTCTGAAAATATTTGCTCCTGCAGGATACGTGGCAACGTGGATTCGTTTATGGCAACCACGTGTCGCTGACTCTGTGCTCAATGAATACATACGTACCGTAGAGGCCATTCCTCCTGAAAAGATGAGGCCGTATTTCTTTCTTACAGAGAGGTTTTATCCTACTGTAAAGGTTGTAAAAGAGTCGGCTATTCTGGAAAAGTTAACTGAATCGACTGTGAAGTACGCTGAATATCTGAATGATCTTTGGAAGAAGATAGGCAATTTGACTCCGTTAGTTTCTCCTATCGACAGTGTTGCACCTGGAATCGTCGCTAGCTGGTGGTATGCTTCCAAGCCGACGGGCGGTAACCTTATCTCGGCATCAAGGTTGACTGGAGAATCAATACGCCGACCCGTGCCAAATAAGATAAATCTCATCGCCTTTGTTGAAAGCGGATGTCATGATCTATCAATAAGATCCAATCGTTCCCCTGTGGTTAGACAAAACGGTGAAATACAAGGCGACAGGGCTAAGACAAATATGTGCGCTAGAACAATTGCTGGGATCAATCGACTGAAGGAAGCATATCCTGATATGGAGGTCACGATTATATCGAAGACATTTGGCTCCTTTGGGAATATATTAGCGGGTCCTCCTGAACATGAAGCAGAAGTTTTTGCTAAATATTTAATAGAACATAAAAAGCTCAATGCTCATGTTGCCGTTGTCGAATCAGAGAATTTTCGTCTTGCCGGTTTGGATAACAGACGTATCGATTTGCCGAACGAGAATGAAGACAATTATTTTATTGCCAATACTGTAAACTCCGGGCATCTAAATGTATTGCTGGTTGATCCGGAAGGGAAAATATTCTATTCAGGATTAATCGCCCTTGATGATGAAGAAAATATTGCCAGGAATCTTATTGGAGCAGTGAAAAAAAGAATGCAGTCAAAGACAGCTCAATTCTAGTATATGAAAGAGGTGCGATATCTCCTATCTCTGTTTTCCTGGCCGGCCATTCTGATAGCTGGATTAGTTTTGGTCGATCGATTTAATCCTCAATCATTGGAGTATCATCAGCAGTCGGAATATCACCAGCAGCGGGAATATAACCAGCAGTCGGGATCGGTCTCCAGTTCCTCGGAGCATCCATCGGAATCAATCTCCAGCTCAAACGTCTTTTTTGCAGTTGGAGGGAATGGGAGTTTAACCGATTCAGTCACTCCTTCCATCTATTCTCCAGATCTGAATTATGGAATGGATACATCCATATCTCCATGTGATGATTTCTATGAGTATGTTAACGGAGGCTGGAGAAAGGAGGTTAAATTTCCGGAGGGTACGCCGTATAACCGAATGTTCTGGAATAACTTTTTTGATTCCCCAATTCGTACCTATTCCAAGCTGAAGGAGATTATGGGAGAGGTTCATAAAACTTATGAAACTTCTTCAGATCCGATTGTGCGTTTAGTCGGCACTTTCTATAATAGCTGCCTGGTTTCTGACTCTCTCGAAACTTCGATTGCTTTACGACTACGTAATCGCAAAAAAGATGTAAAAGATTCTACTCGGGAAGATATGTGTATCTCGAGAACGCGTAAGTATCTGGGTGGGGCAGTGGGTGAGATGTTTGCTCACAAGCTTGATGAAGTGAAGAGTATGGAAAAGATGCGAATGATGCTGGCATCTATTAAAGCAGAAGTAGTAAATCTTGTTTCTGCTCATACGCTTATGACGGAGGAGGATCGCAAAAATACGATTGCCAGGCTCGAGAAGTTATACCTGAGAGTGGGAATTCCAGATAAGCTGACTGATTATAGTGGTTTGAACCTGTCTGCTGATAATTATTTTGAGAACAAAAATATAATTGCAAACTTTAATACTGTTCGTTCTGCTAATAGAATAGGCACTGATATGCGGGAATTATGGAAGATGGGTTCGTTTACAGCCAATGCATTCTACAGTCCTTCAGAGCATGCAATTGAAGTTCCGCCGGCAATGTTTATTCCTCCGTTTTTTGAACCTGAACGTGATGAAGCTTTAAGTTATGCAGCGTCGGGAGTTATTATTGGTCACGAGATATTTCACTCGCTTGCAGCACAACTTGCAACTTCTGAAAACCCGCTGATGGTAGCAGAGATTGATAGCTTTAAGGCTATGAACTCTCGACTGGGTACTGTTGATGGTTGGAGTACTGATGGAAATAGAACATATAATGAGGATATCGCAGATCTCGGAGGTGTTAAGGCTTCCTATGGGGCCTGGAAGAAGAAGATGGAAAAAGACACGAAGATGAAAGCCATGAAGATAGATGGGTTCACTCCTGATCAAAGATTTTTTATTGCATATGGGCGTTTATGGAGAGGGAAATGGGCTGTTGAATCAGCCCCTAATGGAAATGTACATGCTGCTTTCTTTGCGCGAATCAACGGAATGGTAAGGCAGATGCCTGAGTTTGCGGAGGCCTTTGGATGTAAGGAGGGAGATAAGATGGTGCTACCGAAATCACAGTTGTCCAAACTCTGGTAGGTATTAAAAAGTGAGTCGATCAAGAGAGAGTCTCACTTTTTAAATGGGCGAGACTCACTTTTTTAATACCAGATTAGGAAATGAAAGTTTTTGGCCAACGGGCGGGTAAACGTTTCTGAAATATGGCAAAACGCCCAGGTGCTCATCATATTTGTAGTTATTGGCAGCTCTTCTGCGCCAGAGTCTATCTATCGAAGTTGAGGAGTTATGGAACTGAAATTCAAAGTAGCCGGTCGTATATCCAAACCAGTAGATCAGGTGTTCGAAGCTGTTGCCAACCCTGAAGAGCTATCCAAATATTTTACGACTGGCGGCGCCAAAGGGCGTTTGGTTGGAGGGACAACTGTTACCTGGGACTTTCATGATTTTCCAGGCGCCTTTCCGGTCGAGGTGGTTGAGGTTGAGGATAACCGTAAAATTGTTCTTAGATGGGATGCTGCAGAGTCTACTCCGGCGGCTGACGGAAATTCTACCGATGAGTCGGGAACCTATCAGACTAAGGTCACTATGACGTTTGAGCCGATTGAAGGGGGGCGTACACTGGTTTCGATTACAGAAGAAGGATGGCGAGAGACAGAAGCTGGCTTGGCAGCATCTTATGGAAACTGTTCCGGATGGATGCAGATGTTGTGTGCGCTTAAGGCCTATGTTGAATATGGAATCAATTTAAGAGATGGCATGTTTGTCTAACCAACTGGTTTTATGACTCCAAGAATCATTGCGCCTGCGAACTGTGGTAATTCGCCCAAAAGTGCCTTTGCGCAGGAGTTTGTTATAGCTCTACTGAGTGGAGATGTAGAACATATATCTTCTTACATTCACGCCGATATTACAGTCGACATTGTAGGTCAAGGTGGGAATGTATTCGGGGAGCTTTTAGTATCTCCTAATCTCCCCGAAGATGGAATTTTGAAAGGGCAGGTAGAGGTCCTGAGCTTTGTTAGATCTTTAAATAAGGCGGGCAAAATATCGACTCTTGAGATAGAGGCAGCTTTTGCTCACGGTAAAGTAGCTGCTATAAACGGTGTTCTCACGGCTGCCAAAAATGTTCGAGGCTTTTCCATATTTCTCACATTTGCAACCTTAAAGGCCGATAGTGTGAAGAAGGTTCAGATTTATCTTCCGTAGTCTAAAAAGACAGGTAGGGCGAATAGCCAATGCTGGCACAATCGTTTGTGAGAAACATTTTTTATAACTGACGTCTGGTTTTTATCGCTATCAGCGACTCTGAGGTAGATCGATTATTCGGTTCACAAATATGAATATTACACCCTGCCTCGGATGTAATCCTTAACCAGCCCCCTTGTTATGAAGCCCCTCGCTCCGGAAGTTGTTGGTCCCATAAGTGTGTGCAGTAAAGCGATTGAAGTTCGTGGAAATATTGCAGGTGCTACAATCGAAATACTAGTTAATGGCGACCCCGTTGTATCACACGATGCTCCCACTGCAAATAGTGCTTATTCTATTAATACTGCATTAACTGCAGGCGATACCGTAACCGCACGACAGAAGTTTGGTGGAGAGACAGGGCCTTCGAGCCTGCCGATTATTGTCCAGGATGTACCATCCCAACCAAGTTCATTAACAATACACACTCGGCTTCATAAATGGGGCCGCGCCGCTTTAGTGACCGGTGCCGTATCGGGGGCAAAGATTGAGCTGGCCAGAGAAGGTCAAGTTGTTGGAGCTGCGGAAGCAATAAGCGGATGGGCAAAGGCTATTTATGATCCGCCCCTGAACGCAGCTCAGACGTTAACCTTGAAGCAGAGCACTTGTAATAATTCAACTGCGTCACAGGTGAGTCAGGCTGCTCTTGATCTACCGAGCAAACTTCCAGCTCCACTTATTGAGCTCCCTTTAATTGAGTGCCAGAACAGTATCTCCATCAGCAAAGTTATAGATGGCGCGTATGTGGAGATGTATCGAAACGATAAGCTTGAACACACTTTCGTATTTAGCGTAAGCAAAGAGTGGTTTTGGATTAAGCCATTAAAGAAAGGCGACGTTATAAAGGTTCGACAGGGATTTAAATCCAAGAAGGATAGCCCTAAGCTGGAAGTAGCATCCCCGTTTCATGAAGCTACAGTTCATCCGATAGATGTACTGCATGCACCTGAGATCATTGGAACTCCATGTCCCGGTACTACCTATATCACTATTGCAAAGCTGGTGCGTGGTGCGCGTGTTGTTCTTACAGTTGATGGTAAGGAGATTGGACAGACCGATGCGGCAAATGACACATTTACATTTACAACACCACCGCTGGATGCCGGTTCGGTTGTGGAAGTGCACATGGAATTGTGTGGTAACAAGGGGCCTAGTGATAGCGTCGAAGTTCTGAAGAGTGATCAGAAGCCTGGAAAACTTGAGATCAGCAAACTTTATAGTTGCGCTTCCCATGTTTACCTGAAAGTGAAAGGCTCTCCCGGTAATTACCTTGTGTTTATTGCGAATAAATCCGGCGAGCACATAAGCTCCTATTATAATCTGGTGGGATTGAGTGCCCTGATCCCTGTTAGTCCGAGCCTGATTGCGGGAGAGGAGATATTGATTCATGTACAGGGTTGTGGTGGCGATTGGGTAAAGAACGGCCCGCATCTGGTTGGAAGCGGCGCGCCAGCGCCATCCATAATCCAGCCAGTGCTGGCAACCAACACATATTGCGAGGTAAACTCTGCGGCGGCTGGAGCTGTTATAGATGTTTATGTGAATGACAGCTGGAAAGGGTCCGCAATATCATGCGGAAACCTGGCGAATACTGTTGTATACCTGTCTCAGCAGTTGAAGGTGGGAGACAAGGTTCATTGCACTCAGACTTTGTGTGGAAAGACGAGTAAGCCTTCCAGCAAGGCTACTGTACAGAAATACTATCCTAGCCGACCGGTATTGTTAAAGCCGGAGAATGATGCTGAAGGTGTAGATACGAAACCAACTTTCGTATGGGAAGATCCAGGCGCTGGAACAGATAGATCTGCGGATTCTTTCACGTTGGATGTTAAAACAAATGACACCCCTGTAATTTCTCAGATTGTTACAACCACCAGCTATCAGAGTCCGATTGTTCTCGGTAATAATCAAACTTTCACGTGGACAGTTACATCTGTGAACGGAGGTGGCAGTGCTACTCCTTTTCAGCCATTTACATTTAAAACCAAAAATGCCGAGGCTCCTCCGGAATCCAGGCTTGGTTTTGTACCGCCTATTACAAGTGGTGCCGGCGGTAGTTACCCGAGAGGGATCTGGTTTGACATATCGATAGAAGTAAAGAACACCGGTAATCAGGCATCTCCCGACTATTCAGTTCTATTTGCTCAGAGAACTTCGGATGGCGCATATCTGCTGGCCGATATTCTGACTGTAAACATGCCATCACTGGGGGCTGATGAAAGCACACTGGCAACGGCAGCCATACTCATTAACGAAACAGGGTCTGTAAGACTGGATGTTATTCTGATGGTGGGACAGAATGAGATAGATTCTGCGTTCAGAATTGTGTAGAAGACTCAGGATTGTGTAAAAGACTCAGAATTTGTGTAATCAGAATTCTGAACTGTGTAAAAAGGGTAGAGGCAAGAATGTGTTTACGTTCTTGCCTCTTTTACTGATTACTATCCTACCTTCCGTGCAACGACATTAAAACTGCGAGTAATAATTGGCAGTCCTACTTTAGTTAGTACTTTACTGAATAATAGGCCACCTGATTGAATTGGTGCCAGAATAGTTTTGGAACTTGCAGCAGGCTCTATCGTTAGTGTTTCAAATCCGCTCCTCTTAAACAACGTTTCAATAGTCTTTGGTGGAAATGACCAGATGTGTTCTGTCGGCATAACTGCTGAACCAACTCTCTTTTTACTCTCTCGTTTTATCTTAACCGACGTAAATAAACCATTTCTCAATCTGATAACAGCAACACCATTTGGCTTCAACATTGATCTCATCTTCTTTAACTCTGTCATAGGATCAGAGCTGTAATACAACGTGTCGAGGGAAACAACGGTATCTACTGATGACTGTGGTAAATCGAGATTCAGTAGAGTGCCTGCAACAAGTGGAATTCCAAGATTTTCTTTACCCCATTCCACAGCCTGTTCAGAGATGTCACAGCCCGATACTACAAACCCACGTTGTTTTGCGGCGTGACAGAAATGTCCGAACGCCGCACCTACATCGAAGACTTCCTTGCCCCCATACCTGTCCAGCAATTTCAAAACGTCGTCAAAAACCGGCTTGCGGCGCGAGCCCCAATAATCTGGATCTGAATAATCGAAGTATGTTTCGTTAAAAACCTTTTTCATTGATTCAGCTGTCAATCGGGGAGATACAAATACAACTCCACAATCGTGACAGGATCTTACGCCAAGGAGGTTCCAGAACACGAAGTTTGCCAGATAGGTCGTGTTATTGCTACCGCATGTACATCTGGAGACCTTTTCAATCGGCATGAACTTAAATGATAGCTTTACTGCCTCTTCAAGCCAAAGAGCTGGGTCGTCAATTACATCTCCATGTAATTCCAGAGCAGCCAACTGTTCATCCACACGTTCTTTTCCGAAGCGATCCCGCAAATATCCTATAATCGATTCCAGATTCTGCGTCATATAAAAAGTTAAATTATTAAAAAACGCGCGAGGCGGGACTCGAACCCACGACCTTCGGCTCCGGAGGCCGACGCTCTATCCAACTGAGCTACTCGCGCTGACGCCTACCTTGGGTAGGCATTAGAAAGATACACCCTATAGTGTATATTTCCACTATGCACGAAACATCCACCACCAAGAATATCACGGTAATCCCAGGCGATGGGATTGGGCCGGAGGTCGTAAATGCGGCACTTCGCATCATCGCCGCCACAGGGATTAAGATAAATGCGGAGATCCACGAGGCTGGAGCCAAGGCTTTCCAGAAGGGGATCGAAAGCGGTGTCCCCAAGGACACGCAGGAATCAATCGACCGTACCAGGGTTGTCCTGAAGGGGCCTCTCGAGACGCCGCTGGGGAAGGGGAATCGCAGCGCTAACGTCACTCTTCGCAAGATGTTTGAGACGTTCGCAAATGTGCGCCCTGTCCGCGAGATTCCAGGTGTTAGAACTCCCTACTCGGGGCGTAAACTGGACCTGGTGGTGGTGCGTGAAAACGTTGAAGATCTTTACGCGGGCATCGAATATATGCAGACGCCTGGTGTGGCGGAGTGTCTGAAGATTATTACCAAGCCAGGATGTGAAAAGATTACGCGTTTTGCCTTCGAGTTCGCACGCTCTGAGCAGCGTAAGCGTATTCACTGCGCTACGAAGTCGAATATTATGAAGCTGACGGAAGGGATGCTTCAGCGCACATTCGAGGCAATTGCCCCTCAGTACCCTGAGATTGAAGCCAAGCACATTCTTGTAGATAACTGTGCTCATCAGCTTGTGATGCGGCCGGAACAGTTTGATGTGATTCTCACCACCAATATGAATGGTGATATTATCTCTGATCTCACTTCTGGTCTCACAGGCGGGCTTGGGTTCGCTCCATCAGCGAATATTGGTTCTGAGGTCGCAATGTTCGAAGCGGTTCATGGATCGGCTCCGGATATTGCAGGTCGTAACCTGGCCAATCCGGCAGCTCTGGTGCTCAGTGCCGCAATGATGCTGCGATATATTGGTGAAGGAAAGGCTGCTAATGATATCGAGCAGGCTGTGCTGGTAACTTTCGAGCAAGGTATTCGTACGGCTGATATGGCAGGCGATACACCTGTCTGCTCAACAACGCAGTTTACAGATACTGTAATCGCCAATCTGGGCCGTCAGTCACAGACAGCGTCGTCGCGTGACTATAAAGCCTTCCGGATGCCCGCGTCTGAGGGGACTGTCGATTACGTTGAAGCTACAACTCGACACACAGTCGGTATCGATGTTTTCGTTGAAAGCACCGACATGCCGCTCCAGTTAGTCGACAAGATAGAATCGAAGTTGGGTGGCTCGCCATTCAAGCTTCTGTCTGTGGCTAACCGTGGTACGGCAGTTTACCCTCCTAACGGAACACGTGGTAGTCTGGTTGATCACTATCGCTGCCGTTTCGTGCCTGGTGAGGGTTCGGATGTTAAGGAATCAGATATTGTGGATCTGTTGCAGCGTGTTTCTGCGGTTTATACCTGGATGCACGTTGAAAAGCTGCAGCAGTTCGATGGTGTCGATGTTTTTAGTAAGTCCAGATAGTTTCGGGGCTTTCAGTATGTTGGGACAGGTACAGTGTGCTACTGTTAAATCCAGATAGTTAACATACTGTGGTGAGTAAAATGAAAAGAGAGGCCGGGATATTCCCAGCCTCTCTTTTCTGTTAAGCGGTATGTTTTGGCTTGTGACTCCGAGCCGGAAGGCGTATGGAGTCTTCGTTTTGCTACTTAAGCTTCAACACCGCATTAACACCGTGAATGATTCCATTGCTGGCTTTCAGGTTTGGCTGAGTAATCTCAGCTTCCTGAACAGATGATTTGCCGCCTTTCATCATGAATTCAACGCGTGCACCTTCGATCGTCCGTGCTGTCTTGAGCCTGAGTAACTGATCTGATGGGATCGCGCTGGTAATAATGTGATACTGAATCATCTTCTTAAGTGCAGCTGGATCTTTCTTCAGAGCTGCTAAATCAGCCGCAGGAACTTTTTCAAATGCATCGTTCGTAGGCGCAAAGATAGTGTACTTGTCAGTGCCGGTTAGAAGGCTCTGTAAACCAGCTGTTTCAACTAATCCTGCAAATGTAGAATAGTTAGCCGACTGCTTTAGAGTCTCTAATAGATTTTTGTCTTGCGAGTAGCCAGTTGTGCTGAAAACAGCAGTCATGGCCAACGCGAAAAACATTTTCATCATCTTACAAGTCCTCTTGGGGAGTGTCGCAACCTATATATACACCGGTGTGCATATACTGAGCCGAGTTTTGGGAAATTAGAGCTGATTTTCATTCTCATTCTCATATCCGAGCGCTCGATCGCCTTTGGGTATCTGATCCGCTGGTGCGGTGTTGTGCTTCTCAAGCAACCTGTACAGGGTAGTCCTATCAACCCCTGCTAATCTGGCAGCTTTTGACATATTTCTATTTGCTCTCGCTACCAGATTGGCAAGATATTCTGTTTCAAAATTGCTCAAAACAGCTTCTTTAGCAGCGTGATACGTTTTCGACATCAGATGTGATGGCCATGCTGCCGAATTCGTGTTTCTGGTGAGGCTGACTTCCGGTTGCAATGGCAAGTCGGCAACCTGTAAAAGCGCGCCAGGCTCTGCCATTACCGATATATGCTCTATCGCGTTCTGAAGCTCTCTGACATTTCCTGGCCAGCTGCGCGCCATCAAAAAGTCCAAAACCGCCTGTGATAGTTTTGGGGCTTCACCATCCTCGGATCTGTGTCTCTTCCAATACTGACCAAGAAAATGATTTGCCAGTAATGGTATGTCTTCAGTTCTATCGCGAAGTGGTGGAAGATGAATTGGCACAACCCGCAATCTATAGAAGAGATCCGGTCGCAATATCTTGTTGTCGAGCGCATCTCCCAGTTCGCGATTTGTGGCAGATAGAAAGCGCACGTCTACGACAGCATCTTCCTGCTCACTACCTACGCGTCTTACAACTCCGTCCTGAATGACTCTCAAAAGCTTGGCTTGCAGTGCCAATGGCATTTCGGTGAGTTCGTCCAGGAAAAGGGTTCCTCCATGAGCTACTTCCAGCAAACCTGGTTTGTCCCGATCAGCACCTGTAAAGGCTCCTTTTTTATGCCCGAACATCTCAGATTCGAGAAGATGGGCAGGGAGGGCCGCACAGTTAATCGCAACGAACTTCTTGTTGGCGCGTTGACTCTCACGATGGATCAGCTGGGCAATTACTTCCTTTCCGGAGCCGCTTTCGCCGCTGATCATAACAGAGGCGTTTGTTCGTGCCACTTTTCTGGCCAGCTCAACTGTCTGACAGAATGTATGGGATACACCAATAACAGTATCTGACTGGCCTGCACGTTTTCTCTGGCGGGCTTCCGATGGCTCGGGAGCAGCGACTGGTTCACCGGCTCTGGCATTCAGAACACTGTATGCAGCCTTGCCTACCACGAGCTGAAGCTGTTCAGCTGTGAATGGCATAGCTAAATATTCCCAGGCTCCGGCCTGGATGGCTTTTATGTTGGTTTCAACGCTCGGGTTTCCTGTCATCAGGATAACCAATGATTCGCGATATGCCCGTTTTGTGGCTTCAAGAATCTTCATTCCCGAGACGCCGCTCATAAACAGGTTTACCAGAACGATATCGTAGCGTTTGCGCTCTATCATCCTTATAGCGTCTTCGCCGCGCGAGCTCCCGGCGACGGTGTAACCTTCGCCTTTTAAAACTGCCAGACAGCCGTCGCGCAGAGAATCGTCGCACTCTACCACGAGGATCTGTAGCGATGACCTCGCGGCTGGCGATATTGCATCGTGATGGCCGACGCTATCGGTACTCACATGGCTCTCGGACATGAAATCTGAGGCAGGGGGCATGGGGGACATTATGCTAAAGGTATTTCTCGGGGCTTCCTGTGTTGCAAAAGGCCAAAATTGTGGCACATTTGCTACAGGTTTCAAAAATCGAACCAACACAGGTATAAAACAAGTGACATTGTTGATTTTTACTCTTACATTCTTTATTGTCGGCCCAGGAGATGCAAAAGATCTCTCATTTACAGACTAATCGTTTTGTTACTGTCCCAACGTCAGAGGTTAGTCTATCTTTCGACACCTGCATATGGATAACTCTTTGAGCCAACTTCAGTCGTCGGGAGACCATCTCCCTGCCCCAATAGATCATAGTCAGTTACCAATTCATCACCGCGCTCAATGGGGTGGTGATGGTGAACGTCCGCCACTGGAAGGTGCAACATCATCTTCCAAAATACGCAGATACATTCAGGCGATAATGCGGTACAAGTGGCTTATCATACTTCTGGCAGTGTTGGGTACAGCTGCCGGACTGCTTGCCACTCGATTTGTACAACCCGTTTATGAAGCTCACGGTGCGGTCTGGATATCCGACGTCAGCTCGCAGGGCGGTGGCGGCAATAACCCGATGCGGGCTCCTGAGCTTCTCCCTACAGGATCCTGGGTTGAACTCTTTCGCAGCTTTGCTGTTGTAGACCGGGTTGTGGAGGCAAAGCGACTGTTTCTCAGCTATGAGGAGCCCTCGGATTCGGCCGCATTGTCGGGGTTGAACTCGACTTCAAATATGCCATCGGGGTTTTATACATTTTCGATAGACCCGTCCGGCCAGGAGTATACGCTCAGCGAAAAGGAGCTGGGCCTTGTAGAGCAGGGGAAGCTTGGTGATTCAGTAGGACGCAGAGTCGGGTTTTTATGGGCTCCGACCGCACAAAATATGGAGGGCAAACGGAGTGTTGCTTTCCACATCACGCAGCCCAGGACGGTAGCAGTAGCCCTGGCCAAGAATATTCAGATAGTGATGGAGCAGAACAGCAACTTCCTGAAGCTGACCCTGACAGGGGTGGATAAATGGAAAACTGCTGATCTTCTCAATAAGTGGATGGAGGAGTTTGTTGCGACTGCATCAGATCTGAGACGTAAGAATATGTCTGATGTGGCTCAGATCCTCGAGTCGCAACGCGAAGAGGCTCGGGCATCGTTGAGACAGGCAGAGCAGTCCCTACAGTCGTTTCGTACACAGAATATCACTGAGCCTGGTGAAGAATCTCCTGTTGGAGCAGTAGGGTCTCCGGGTGGTGCTGGAGGAGGAGGTGGTGGTGCTGCCGGGGCTTCTTTGGCAACTGCATTCTTTGAGAATCAGGGTAATTATGAATCTGTCCAGCGGGATAGAAAGGCCCTGGAAGATGTCGCGGTGTCTGCGGAGAATGGTGAGTTGGCACCAGATGCTGTCCTATCAATTTCTGCTGTAGCTCAGGCGCCTGCCTTAACTGGAGCGATACAGGAGTTAATTCAAAAAGAAGGACAGCTTCGTACCTTGCGTGAGTCATATACAGACGAGTATAAGGCGGTCAAGGATATGAAGCATTCTATAGATCAGCTTCGGTCCTACACAATTCCGCGTCTCGCGCGTGAGTCTGCAGCTCTGTTGAGAAGTAGAGAGCAAACACTCTCTTCACGTTTGCGCCGTGACTCTATTCAGTTACGTAATGTTCCGCAGCGGAGTATCGAAGAGGCCAGGCTTCGCAGGGATCTGGCGGTAGCTGAAAACCTTTATACCACATTAGAAGGAAGGTACGAAACAACACGTCTGGGTGCGGTAACTACCTTGCCAGACGTAAATATTCTGGATCCTGCTTTACCATCTGCAGCTCCGTCTCTTAATCTGAAGCTGTTGTTATTGGTTGCAGGGTTTGCTGGAAGTTTAGGCCTTGGAGTGCTTTTGGCTCTCTTCATGGATCACACTGATAAACGTTTCAGATATCCAGAGCAGATTGCAGACGATCTACATCTTGAAGTGATTGGAGCCATTCCTGTTGTTCCAAAGGCTAAAGAGGCTCTGCACGATCCTGAGGCGATGTTGCACAGTGTCGAAGCGTTCCGCGGGCTGAGAATGCGTACGCATCACTTCTACGACTCGCCGCCGGTTATGCTAACCATTTCAAGCCCAGGTGCTGGTGATGGTAAGTCAATGATTACTTCGAATCTTGCTCTTTCCTTTGCAGAGGCTGGATTCAAAACATTGATTATCGATGGCGATATACGGCGCGGAAAGCTGCACTCCGTGTTCTCGGTAGACAGGCGTCCAGGGTTGCTCGACTTTCTATCGGGACAGGCGTCTATCCAGGATATAATCAGACCTGTAGAGAATAACGCAAAGCTGTTTGTTCTTACGTCAGGGACCAGGAGGCATAGAGGACCTGAGCTTCTGACATCTGCCGCATTACCGGAACTCCTCAATGCTTTAAGAGATCAGTTCGATGTAATTCTTGTTGATAGTGCTCCACTGGGCGCTGGCATAGATGCTTATGCATTTGGTGTTGCAACAGGTAATATGGCTGTTGTGATGAGAACCGGTGTTTCAGACCGTCGTATGGCGAAGGCGAAGGTGAAGTTGCTGGAGCGTTTCCCTGTTCGAATTCTGGGGGCCATTGTCAACGATGTTCCTTCCGCCGGTCTGTATCAGGAATACTCATATCTATACGGTTATTCTCCTGATTCCGACATGGGAGATCAGGATCCAGGTGAGATGGGACTGCTAACATCAGAAATATCTGATGCATCAACTAAATAGTTTTCCTGTCTTTGAAACTGAAGGCACTGAACAGCAAGATAAAAAAAGGCTCCTACTAGTTTCATTTCACTTCCCTCCGGACAGTGCGATAGGCGCCAGACGTTGGGAAAAGGTTGCGAAGTATGCTGCGCAACGCGGGTGGGGGCTTGATGTTATAACCAAGTCAGAAAACATTACACCAGCTATAAGGGAGCGCTTGATTAAAGCGCTCCCTTCAGGCGTACGTATATATCATGTTCCGTTTGGTGAGTTGGCGGTTCAGAGGTGGGAACAGTCAGCGCTGGAGTTGGTGAGAAAGTTTCGTGTTAACGGGAATGTTACGGGCGTTGATACCGGTGAAGTTCATGGTGCAGGTGATACCGTAAAAGAAGGTAAAACAGGTTCAGAGGCCAGTAGTTTCCGTGCAAAAGACGAAAATAAAAACGCTCTTGAGGTTCGTAAGAGAGATTCAATAGGTGTCAGAGCGGCCAGCTTGTTTAACAGCTCTCTTCGTGTTCTCTCGCGTGGGTATTGGGCGTCCCTGGAATACGCAAAATATGTCCCCTGGCTGAAAGCCGCGCGCGATCTGGCAGGCAACATTGTTACTAATAGAAATCACATTGCGGTGGTCTCTTCTGGCCCTCCGCATATGATGCATGAAGTGGCTCGACAGATATCTGTAGATACAGGGTTGCCGTTTGTTATGGATATGCGCGATCCCTGGTCTTTAAATGAACAGATAGTAGAGCACCTGAACAGCCCTGTCTGGTATAAGTTGGCCAATTGGCTTGAGCGAAAATGTGTAGAACGTGCAACGCTTGTTGTTGCCAATACAGACCATGCCCGTTTAAATCTTCAGGCAAAGTACCCTGTTCGTAGAGCTGACATCATTACATCTATGAATGGTTTTGATGATGATCCGTTGCCACAATCTGTCAGTAGCAATGGTGATGATTCGCTCTCCGTGCGGCCATTTGTTATTGCTCATGCAGGTACGATATATCTGGACAGAGATCCACGGGCATTGTTTGAAGCTGCCGTACAGGTTATTGATGAGCTTAAGCTGACTCCTGCAGAATTCAGGATGGAGTTTATAGGTCCGTTTAGTGAAACGGACTATCCTATCAGAAGTGTTGCAGCACAGTTGGGCCTCACAGAATTCGTTTTTGTCGGTGGCCCGCGGCCGCATTACGACGCTATGGTGTTTTTGCAGAATGCTACAATGCTGCTTACAATGTCCGGAAGTAACATGTCTGCAATCCCCGCCAAAACCTTCGAATGTATGAGGTTTGATGCATGGCTGCTCGCGCTTTCCGAATCCGGTAGTGCAACAGCAGAGCTCCTGTCACAGACTTCCGCATATGTCTCCGATCCAAACGATGTGTCTCGAATATCCGATATCCTAAAGACGGCTATCCTGGATCATCAACGAGGGGTCGAGCCTGTTGCGATTGCCAAGAACAGAAATTTCAGTAGGGAGACGCAAGCCAATATTCTACTGGATGCAATAGACAGCAGGACTCGGTAGGCTTGAGCTTTGTTGCAACGATTCTGTTGGAAGGTTGCAACATTTCTCGGAGGTATGATTTGGAAAGGAATCATGTAAGTTGTTGCACTGCAATTAGTTACATATACTTCTTTCCGCTTTTACAAGTGGCACGGCCAGTGCTTTAGCTACGTTCACCCTCTCAATGTGAGTTTCTAATGAAGAACCTTTTATCAAGTTCTTTCGCAGTAAAAAAAGCTGTTGATGTAAAACGCTTTGCAACAATTGTAATGTTTTCGTTGTTTTCGCTGGTTGCGACGGCTATGTCTGCTCAGACACCGGCTTCTGGTGGAGGCGTGTTTCAGGTTGGTGATAGAATCGCGGTAAGGATCGAAGGGCCTTTAGCCTTTAGTGATACAGTTGTTGTTCGGGAGGGTGTGGTAATCCAAATACCGAACATCGGCGATATCTCAGTTCAGGGAGTCAGACGTTCCGACGTGCAGGCTCATCTGAGCAGTGAAATCGCCAAATTTGTGAAGGAGCCGGTTGTTATTGCTGTCGCACTTGTAAGAGTAGCGATCGTAGGATCTGTAGCCAGACCAGGTTATTACTCTGTTCCGAGCGATATGGTTCTGAGTGATATGCTGATGCTGGCGGGTGGTCCTCTTGCAACGGCCGATGTGAATAAGTCGGTGGTTAAAAGAGGGTCGTCTGAGGTTATGGATAAAAAGGCCTTGTCCCAGGCATTTGCTGGCGGCTGGACGCTGGATCAGATGCGACTTGCATCAGGCGATCAGATCGTCATAGGTGAGCGGGGTAGAGGCGGTATGGAAAATTTCTATCGAGTGGGTGGGTTGTTGCTTGGGGTTGCTGGTGTCATTGTGGCTCTGAGTAGATAAGGACAAATTTAGATTGCCAAAATTATAAGGATCTTAAGCTCATTGTTTTGGTATTTAACTTTGCCCCCTCATCGTAATAAAAATGTCTAGTCAGCCAAGTCCGCTCAAAATCAGTAAAACGGGTCCGCAGCCGATTGTGCCACTAGTGGCAAAAGAGCGCTCTGAGACCGCGAATAGAGTTACAAATATTGTTATTGCAGTAATTGCTCTGGTGTTATTAGCTCCGGTAATGCTGTTGGTTGCGCTGGCCATTCGTCTTTCGTCGAAAGGGCCTGCACTTTATATACAGCAGCGTGTTGGAATCGACAGACGTCGCAGGGCAACGACAGCAGTATTCGATAGAAGGCGTGATAACGTTGGTGGGGTTACCTTCGATATCTACAAGTTTCGTTCGATGAGGGTAGATGCCGAAAAGTTTTCCGGTGCTGTATGGGCAACTGAAAATGACCCACGTATTACCAAAGTTGGACGCTTCTTACGCAAAACAAGACTTGATGAGATTCCGCAGCTCATCAACGTTATTAAAGGAGATATGAACATCGTTGGACCGCGACCAGAAAGGCCAAGTATCTTTGCCAATCTTCGCGAGAACATTGAGGAGTACCCGTTAAGACAGCAGGCTCGCCCCGGTATTACAGGATGGGCTCAGATTAACAGGGCTTATGATTCCAACATGGACGATGTTCGTGACAAGGTAAAGTTTGATCTGGAGTATCTAAGAAAGCAGTCGCTTAGCGAAGATCTCAGGATCATGGTTAAAACAATTCCTGTGATGCTTTTTAAGAAGGGAGCAATGTAGTAGTTCGCAGTGTAATAGTTGGTAGAGTTGTAGTTTGTAGTACATAAAGGAGGCGGGTTCATCGCGCGAGGGGGTGTGGTGGGCCCGTTTTCCGTTCCTGTAACTTGTTCCGGTTTTATTGCAGAGCTTGTCTAGTTAGAGATAATCCGTTCCATGGTCTTCTTTTACTATCGTGCTATGGCCTTCAGAAAATAAGGTACGGCAGAACTACAGTTTTTAAAACTACAGTGACAGCTGTAGTATAATGGCATACTGTAGTTCTACTATCGTCTGGTTGGTTCCCAGGTCGCGGCTTTTTTGTTTTGCAGCACCTGAACCCATGCCAAAACTCCCGCAAGGTTTGAGGCGAGTGCGAATCCAGCGAGACTGATGAGCTTTGGTTTTGGTTTCGATTCTGGCCATTTCATCCCGATCCAACCGATAACGGCTCCAATTACAGACGCACCCAGCACAAATCTCCAAAATGTAGAATCTATACTAAGCACTATTAGGGCTGCCGCAGCTACAACTAATGCGGGATATACCAACCATCGGCAAACCTTATGGCTTATAAGCATCCATGCAAATGCACCGTGCTTGAATGGGTTTAGAAGATGGCGCTTGAACCAGAGAGTCTGTAGCCCTCTGGCCATCGTTCTAATCTTTCTACGGTACTCCGATTGAAGCGAACTGGTGCGAGGGACGAGACAGACAGCTTCTTCAACTGAAACAGCCCTATAGCCCGCCTCTCTTGCCATCAGGGCCGACGCAAAGTCCCGGCTTAGGGTCTCGGGGAAGCCTGAGTCGTAGAGTGATGTACGTATGCCGTAGAAGCAACCGCTGGCTCCCACTATGGAATCAACCTGAGTCTCCAGGCCACGGATATTCATCTCATAGCCAACGTATCCAGACTCACCACTGGATGAGTTTTCGGTGACACTGCGAGTTGCGTCGACGCTGACATCGCGGCCAGAGGCAACTCCAACTTCGGGATTTGCGAAGGCTCCAACCAGGGCCTTTAGTGCGTTCGGGACAATCTTGATGGTGGCGTCTGTGTTAACTACGATCTCACCTTTTATAACCTGGGCAGCGGCATTTTCTGCAGCGCTCTTTCCGCGGCGCTCAGGGAGTCTCAACAGATCGACGCCCCGATCTGCAAACTCTTTGACTATTTCATCAGTGCCATCGGTGGAAGCATCAGATATTACCACTATCTGCCGTTTATCTGCGGGATAGTCCAACGCTAACAACGCTTCGATGGTGTTACGAATGCTCTTGGCTTCGTTGTAGCATGGAACCGTGATTGTTAGCGTCGGCCACTCTTCGTACTGATGAGTTTCAGGACTTCTGGACCGTGATTTTGCGACTAGTTTAAGCAATAGCGGATAACCCACATAGGCGTATCCGCCAATGATAAATGGTAGGGCTGCTGCTGCGTAAAGTGTAGGGTTTGTCAAATCACAGGGTCCTAGAATAAGGCGATCTTAAAAACTATCTCTTAATAGTATCTAAAATTACGCTCATTAGCAGGTTTAAGATCGCAATATTAGATCGGGTAGCACGACTTATATCAGTGAGCGATACAAGGATTCATATCGATCCAGCCATGGCTCCAGGCTGAATCTGTCTTTAAGTGTCTCGTAAGCCTTTTCTGCCCGTGTCATCCGCTCCTGATGGCTGTTTAATGCCTGCTCAAGGGCGGAGGCGAAGGCATCTGAAGATGTGGAGTTGACCAGAAAAGCTTCATCTGGCGAGAGCATATCAACAACTCCCCCAACCGAATTAGCTACAATTGCCACTTTGGACGCCATGGCCTCCAACAGAACAATAGGAGTGCCTTCGGTTCTGGAAGATAAAGCCAGAATGTCGAATGCTGTTAACATACGACCTGCCGCTGGAACAGAGCCACAAAAGATTACTCTGTCGCCGAGCTTCGCACGTGCAACCGTGTGTTCCAGTCTTGTTCTAAGTGGGCCATCCCCAACAAGAACTAATTGCGCGTTGGACTTTGACGCAACTTTATCAAAGGCATCAATTACAATATCCGGCCCCTTTTCCTCGCTAAACCTCCCAACCCAGCCGATCATAGTTGCTTTTGGGTTGGTTATGTCTTTGTCTGTCAGACCCAAAGCTTTCTGTGCTGCTTTTCGGTCTAAGCGAGTTAGCTCTTCAATAGATGGATCGGAGATAGACTGTGTATAAGCGTTAGGGATGAGATGCAGATTACTTCTGTCAATGAACTTTTCAGCGCGTGCGAGTACGTTGTTTGAAACGGCTACAACAGCGCTTGCTTTTTTAAGCGCACGCATCTGGAGAGCTTCATATATCCGCATCTTCCAGTCTCCACCCGTAAATCCGTGTAAGGTAGAAACTGTTGCAATGTCCATCCTGGTAGCGGTAGGGACGTCAGAGATATCCGACCTGTAGCCGTGACTATGTAATACATCAGGGTTAAAGTCAGCTATTGTGCGTGTTAATAATCTCTTCTGTGCGATTACATCTTTAGATGTTCCGACAGATTCAACTACCTCCGCACCTAAGGATCGGAGATTCTGTACATACGGGTGTCCCGTGGATCCCACAGCGGCAAAAACTCTTATGTCATGTCCTCGAACAAGGTGTCCCGAAACCAGAGCTTCCACAACACTTTCCAGGCCGCCAAACTTTGCCGGTGATATTGCGTGTAATATTTTTAGCCGCTTTGAGTCGTTACTATCGCTCACGGTATAATGCCTCGTAGCGTTTAACCATTGAGTCCAGTCCAAAGTGCTCGACAACACGTTTTCTCGCGCTGGCTGAGTCGGCAGCTAACTTGTCTGGATTCTGAAGCGCATCTGCCCAGTTGCTCGCAAGACTTTCCGGATTGGCTGGTTGAGCCAGTCTATGTGCCAAATCAGGTCCTAACACTGCACGATTGCCGCCTACGTCGGTAACTACCGGGCACAACCCTGCACTCATTGATTCCAGTAAGCTGACGGACGTGCCTTCACTGTGTGAAGACATGCTGAATAGATCGAACTGATGAAGAAGAGACTCGATGTCGGATCTCCAGCCGAGAAATGCAATGTGATCAGAGATTCCTAAACTTTGAGCCTGCTTCTCTAGTGACAGTCGCTGGCTACCATCCCCGATGAGTACCAGAAAGGGTTTTGGCTGAATCGAAGGATAACTGGCAAGTAGTTTAGCAAATGAATCAACCATTACCTCATATCCCTTGATCGCTTCAAGCCGCCCGACGCTGCCGATGATCGGTCGGTTTGCATCGAAACCTATTTCAGCTGGAAGGGTGCGTTCAACTTTTGTAGGAGCGTACAGGTCTGTGTCCACGCCATTTGCTACAACCCGTAAATCAACATCGCCGGAAATAAACTTGCGCATATCCTGCTCAAGTTTTTCGGATACCGCAACTACGATATCTGTTTTTCCCGCGGCAAATCTGTCCAGTGTGCGGTATATGAAAGGATCCGGGTTTTGCCGGCCATGATCAGTATATATCACATGAGGAACTCCGGCTATCGCCGCAGCTCGGGCTGCCTTAAACCAGACTCCACTATGCAGGTGTGCTACATGCGGATTGATGGACTTGATGGAGGCAGCTAAGGCAGATGGACGAATCATGGACCATCTGCTCATTGGAGGATGCAGGTGGACAGTTGCATATCGTTCCAGATTCTCTCCAAAATAGCCAACATATTGAAGTGCAAGTACGTGCACTTCAAAGGCTGAACTGTCAGTACGTCTTGCCAATTCGGCGATGATCCTTTCCATTCCGCCGAAGTTGAGATTCTGTACTATATGTAATACGCGTATACGCTCCGCCATGATTTGTAGCTAACGGCCCGTATTACGACCGCGAATTGCGCGAGCGGTCTTGTCCTGGGTGCGTTCTATTACGTCGAATGCAGCGCGTGCCAGCTTCAATGATGAAAAGCCTACTTTGGAGAAGTTCGCTTGCGAGTCAAACTTCATGGTTTTTCCCACATTTTTAAACTGTCCTCTGCGTATTGTTGCAATCGGGTCGTCGGTTACTGTTGGTAGTTCGATCCGCAATTCCCTATCGTTTTCGCTGTCGTGCTGGTCAAGTCCCACGGTTGCAAAAACTCCATCCCGCCGATTCTGAATTGAACGATAGATTTCAATAGCCTTAGGATCAGGCAGATATCTGGTGTTATAACCGGCGTTCCAGACTTCAATAGCATCGACGTTGTCGAGTACTACCTGAGGAATTGTATACTTGGGCAATATTGGATGCGCCAGAACTGTCATCTGAGCTGTATCGCGAGTCTGCTCAAAAAACTGTTCGGGAGTCTGCGGATCGATCCACTCTGTTAAACCAAGGGCAAAGAGATGCATCCCTTTGAGGCCAGCAAACCGGTACTCCAAACCTGGGATAATCTTAACTCTGCCGTCTGACACTGAATTGCAGTGCTGGACGTACGTCTTGAATATTTCTTCGTTCAGATCTTCTGCATGATCGGTCATTCCAAGAAACCGAATTCCTCGTTCAACGCAGCGAGCATGCAAGGTTTCCAGAGAGTCCTTACTGTCGTGTGAATACGAACTATGTATATGTATCGCGCCTATATATGCCATATCTATCCGCTTAATGTCCAATATCCTGGAACCAACGAACCGATTCCACCAGAAACGGTCTTAAATCTGAAAATCTTAATATTTCCAATCTGGTCTTTGAATCCCATTTAAGGAAGTTCAAAAGTGTTTTTAGTTTCGATGGAAAGCCTTTGGGTACAGAAAGTTCAGAATCCGAATACCGCAAACGCATATAAAGATGGCTTACATCACCCCATTCCCATCTGCTTTTGGTGTTAACATCGTAGCTGGTAACAGGTTTAGGGTGATTACCACTTGAAGCTTCAAGTAAAAGTCGAGGGAAGTCCACGCCTGAATCGATAGCAAGCTGTAAAGAACCCCAGAAGCGACCATTTATCTCCATGAGATATGGCTTTCCTGTATTCTCGTCGACTTTATATTCGATCATTGCAACACCCTGCCATCCCCACCTGGTAAGTAGTTTGATCGACTTTTCCAGAAGGTCATTATCCATCGGGTGCGCTTCCCGTAAAACGCTAACTCCTCCTGCCGGAGGATGTTCTCGAATACGGCGATGCGAAAATGTACCGAGTACTTCACCATCCCATATCAGTACAAAGATGCCAACGCCAGGGCCTACAATTCTCTGTTGCAGGAGAAGCGGATATGCCCGTTCATCGAACTTTTCCAGCTCCTCATCCAGTTCATTTGCATTTGCGGCGTGAACAACAGATAGCTTGGTGCGGTTTTCTGAATTTCCTGCAATTGAGCGACCTGGCTTTATTACGACAGGGTACTTAACACAGTTCAGGTCCAGAGACTTGGAATCTTCGCTTGAGTTCAAGGATATCTGTTCAGGCGTATAAATTCCGTATTCGGGAGCTATCCTGAGGAGTTCGGCTTTGTCGGATATCTTCTTGAAGGTCTCCAGATCAACAAAAGGGACCTTTATTTCTGGCAGACGGTCCAGGTTGCCCAGGACGGCCATAACGGATGGTTCGGTGATCGGTATAATCACATCCGCTTTCACCATCTGTGCCAACTTTGCAAGATCTTTTATAAACGCTTCAGGGTTATTTAAAGAATCCGCAACCAATGTTGATGTCTGTGCATACTTGGAACTCCCTGCAATTGAATGCCTGGAAGTCGAACAAGTATGAACTGTGTATCCGAGTTTACCTAGTGACCTGACGACTGCTAATGAAGAGCGCTGGTCGCCATCGGTTACAATTACAGATTGCATCTGTTAGTGATTGATTAAACCTGAACTACGCATAATGAAACCGTTTTTGCTCACCCCGGCAGGGATGTTTAATCGCGGAATATCAAAACGTTCAGCTGGTTTTGGGGTGTTGTGCTCAACACTGTTGGGAGTATTGCGCTCAACAGTGTTTTGGTTAGGCTCGGTACTTTGAACCCATCCACCATCAATTAGCAGCCCTAATTCGTACCCTACCTGTTTAGCCATTTTATACACTTCATTGTTAGCTCTACCGTAGGGGTACGAAATAGCCGGGATGTATTTTTTACTATAGCGATGTTTGAGCCAGGCGTGCGAGTCCGACAGCTCGGCAAGAAGAGTTTCCTCGTCCAGCGCTGCAAGATTGGGATGACTCCAGCTGTGAGAGCCGACCGTCAGGAGTGGATACTCGAGTGCTCTGTCCAGCTCGTCGCTGGAGACGCTCTTTGCATAGTCTGGTAATGTCGTGCACCGGGATAGCGCACTTTGGTTTACTATGCGTTCACTTTGACCGCGGTCACGCATGAGGAATGTTTCGCGGGTATTATCGTCAATTCCGTCTGCTCCTTCGGGAGTTACGAGGTCCCACCAGAAACATTTGTTTTCCAGATATCCAGGCGCAACAAACATTGTGGCTGGAAGATTACGTTTTGAGAGTTCGTGGAGACCGGCAGTCAGAGCCCCTCTATATGCATCGTCGAATGTAATAACGCAGCGGGGTTTGTTTAAGTCGTTATGCCCTGGGCTCGAAGCTTTAGGTGATTCAGAGTCGCCAAACGCATCTGACTCACTTCGATTAAACGCTTCGCTGAGCGAAATAACCTGATGTGTCTTCATCAGGCTATCCAATTGGCTACCGAACGAACTCTGAGAGAGATGAAGAGACTTATCACCCACGACATCGGAACCGTTCGGAACAATGTTATGGTATGCCAGTACTAATGTGTTCCGTGAATTTCTTTTTCTTGCAGATGCTGTAGATCCAGATAGAACAGAAAGTGCTTCTATTATCCCTTTAGCAGTTTGTCGGAGCATTAGGATTTAGATGGCGTCCAATGATTTTTTGGTTTGCCCCGACTTGGAGCTGGAGCTGGTGCTGGAGTTGGAGCTGGTGCCAACGGTGGTGAAGAAGGCCTCGGCTTTTGCATTCCTTGAGTAGAGATTGATTTTGGAACTGTCTCAGGAACGTAACCAAATACTGTACGCTTTCTGAAGATTGCCTGTTGGGCCAGTACAAAACCAATCAGCACATAGAGCACCGACAAGTATTCTGCCGATATAAAGAATCCGCAGATGCAATAGGCTATAAACGATCCGAATAGCGCCTGGCTAAAAGCCGAGTCTTTCTTAGTGACATCCGGATCGAAGTTCATCTTTCTGCTTGATCTTGCAAGCGCGACAAAGCATGAACCCAGTAATGCCAGGAATAATAAAAGTCCGAATACCCCTAACTCAGCTCCTATCTCTACAAATGAGTTGTGTGCTACAGACCACTTGATTCCCTGACCTCTGGCCGCGTATTGCTTTGCCAGCTCCGAAAGCATCCCTTCGGCCTGTGGGAACGCTCTAACACCAACTCCCAAGATCGGATTGTCAAACATGTATCCGATACCACGCTTCCAGACAGCTGATCGACCCACATCTGCTGTCATGTTATAGTCGTCGCCGGGATTCAATAGAGTTCCCATCATCTCCCAATAAGCAGATGATCCCGCAACTAAAAGAATACCTATTCCTGCGACTGCTGCTCCAATCCGCAACCGAGCCGGCACAGCCTGATAGCGTGTTAGTATATACCCCATAACTGCAACAAACCCGATGAATCCGCCTCGCGAGCCGCTCTTGATAATCAAAATGGTGAAGAGCCCTATTGCCGCGATCGAAAAAAGGCGTTTCCAGGTCTTTACACCTGGGCGTATGAAGTAAACTGCGAAGGGGATGGTGCAGTTTATCAACATTGCGAGGTCGTTGGCGTCGTAGTAGATCAGCCCACCTAAACGTCCATCAGAACCAACCTCGAACCGCGAAAATATTATAAAGCAGTAAAGTGCCGCGCCCGATAAGAATGCAAATGCAAACCATTCCAGATCGCGCTCATCTCTGACACTTGCTGCTAATGTCAGCATTAACAGCAGGGTGGGGAGGAAGTCCTTTAACAAAAACATAAAGGACTGGGTTGCCCATAGGCTTGTCGGCATCCCCAGTACCATCAACACCAGAATTGCAATTATAATTTTGGTGGTTGGCCCTTTTATAAATTCTACTTTTCTTAAAGGAGACTGATCGTTATAGAAAAGTACGATCAGAGACAGCTGCGTTAATATCGGCAGCTGAACCATTGCAAGGATGGGGAATATATCCTGAACACGCCATACCGCGACCCACATGAACACGCTCACTAATACTATTAATGAGTCCGGTTTGTATGGGGCAACGGATGTCTCCGAAGAGCTCTGTGTTGAGCCCGCTAGCCTAGTGCGAGCAGCTTGAAGCATCAGTGTGTATCAGGGTTGGATTTTGCCGCTTACTATCTGTCTACCAAGGATATTAGTGGCGTTTCAGACTTATCGACAGGTTTCTTTCGAAGAGCCTTGAAGCCACCTAATGGCCTGGGTGCGGAAAGGCCAGCAACGCATAAAATGGAAAGTGTTAAAACGGTCCCAAACTGCTTGAGAAGCCCTGATATTGCCGCCTGATCCATCTGATCCCGATATTCGATTCGAACATCTGCTCTGGCCTGTAGATAGTCCAGGAGGAACATAAAAAAGACTATAAGGCAGATCAGAGCCAGAGTGCCAGCTATCCATCCAATCGCTCGTCTGGTTTTCAGGTGTTCCTCAACGCTTGCAATAACTAATGCAAGCCAGCCTCCTAACAACGGTAGTAGTGAGATCCCGGTCAAGGCGCCAACAGCTCCGAATCTCCACCTCTCATCCGATAAATGGAACGGATATACCGCTATGAGAGTATCCATAATGGGTAGAACTGCGAACATTACGGCTACAAGATAGCCAGATCTTATTAAAGCTTTGTGAGAGTCGGCTGCCATTTCAAAGGGGTCTGTGAAGTGAGGCTATTTCTCCCGTTGTGGGGGAGGGTTTCAACTAATATACTAACATCATGCCAATCGGCCTGAAAAGTATCCAATTGCGTCCGGCGGGGCTGGTGGTCATGACCGCGTATTTCTTGTGTTTTGGCCCTGGAATCATTGAGCTTGTAAAAGCGTGGTGGCTGTTTCCGGATTCCCAGCATGGATTGTTGATAGCCCCATTGGCAATATGGATGGCTTATCGGAAAGGAGTGCTGCCCGAATCAGCACGTATTCCAATGAAGACGATTGGGCTGACTCTTATAATTGGATCTGCGTTTCTTCATGTTATTGGACGGGCTGGTGGGATTGCTACAGCGCCGAGACTGGCGGTTATCGGGAGTCTGGTTGGAATTATACTGTGGTTCTTTGGGTGGAGGCAGCTGGTTAAATGGTCGCTCCCATTTGTCCTGATTTTGCTCACAATCCCTATACCCGAATCAATAATTGGTGCTATTACCATCCCACTTCAGGGGCTGGCGGCGCAGCTTGGTGCTTTTCTGCTTACACTTCGCGGTATTCCGGTTCTGGTAACAGGAAATATTATAAGCCTGCCTGGGCATGTTCTTTTTGTAAGTGAAGCATGCAGTGGGTTGCGCTCTCTTACTGCTATAGTCAGTATGGCAGTTCTGGTAGCTTCCATGTTTCTCCGTCATTGGTCTACCAGAGTGACGCTTGTCTTCTCCGCAATTTTTCTCGCGATCATAATAAACGGCTTTAGAGTATTTCTGACCGGGTTTCTCGTGTACTTTGTCGATCCAAAGTTGGGAGATGGATTCATGCATCTGACTGAAGGTTATTTACTCTTCCTGTTTTCTCTTTTGATATTGGGAGCTCTGGCCTGGATCGGTGGAAAGTTAGAAGCCCGTTTTTTACAGGGATCGCCTCGTAAGTCGGATACCTTGAGGGAGGTTTCATATGAGCGTTAGTCTGAATACCCTGATTCCCTCAGCAGTTATGATCCTAGGTGCCGCGGCAGGACTCTGGGTTGGGGTACCTTCGGCGACGCCACTGGAGGAACCATTTGAGCAAAACATCTCCCCGTCTTATCAGGGCTATGTGGGCGAAGACATTCCAATTGACCCTGTCGAGTTGAAAATATCCGGAGCTACGGAATACCTGAATCGAGGCTTCGATATTGGCCTAGAAGAGGGGCCTGTTCAGCTCTACATCGGGTATCACTCTACACAACAGGGCCAGTATAAACTGCATCTCCCGACAGTCTGTCTTCCTGGTGCTGGCTGGATTCCCGTATCAGATGGTGTTGCGCACGTTACTGTAAATGGGCACAAGCAGGCGGTGAATCGGTACGTCCTTCAAAAAGACCAGTTTAGAATTCTGGTCTACTACTGGTTTCAAGGGCGCGGCCACACTACTGCTGAG
Organism: Gemmatimonas phototrophica; assembly: GCA_040394885.1. Lineage (GTDB taxonomy): Bacteria > Gemmatimonadota > Gemmatimonadetes > Gemmatimonadales > Gemmatimonadaceae > Fen-1247. Next base: position 143,216 of record JBEBRK010000003.1, on the reverse strand, counting down.
TACGCAGATCTTAAGCTCAATACGCTTAAGGATGCTCTAAAATACCGACGAGACGAAGAGGCTCTTGCGAGGATCGTAGTTCCGATCCCGGTTGGTGCTGATGTTGAAGAAGTTATTCCTTCTATTGGAATGACTGCTGATTCTGTCGCCGCCTCTTTTGCTGCGCAGCTGATGCCTGAGCTGGAGCGAGCCCTGCCGTCGGCTCCAGCAAAGCTTTAGCGTATCTTCATCAAAGGTCCAGCATAGTTCCAGTAAGGATCTATGCACGGATTCAGCAAATACCTAACGCAACTCCAGTAGTCATCTAGTGCGGTTGCAGTAATGATAGAGCGCAACTCCCGTAAAGATCTTGCAGCCTATGCATTATCAAGCCAAGCCTGAAACATCAGAACGCCCCACAGTTGGTGTGAGTGATTTGTAGTTCCTTGTTGATGTTCGTCCCAGGCTTTGCGAATAATTTTTGGATTTAAGTATCCGTCTTTGCGCAGTCGCTCGGTTGATAAAAGATCACCCGCCCATTCTTTTAACTCGCCTTTAAGCCAGGTGTCTATAGGCACCCCGAAGCCCATCTTGGGTCTGTCAATAAGATGCTTGGGCACATACTTGTACAGCAGCTCTCTGAGTATCCACTTTCCCTTTCCATCTTTCACTTTCATTGAAAGTGGGAGGCGCCAGGCGAACTCAACAACATTATGATCCAGAAATGGCGCGCGTGATTCAAGCGAAACGGCCATGCTCGCTCTATCTACCTTTACGAGGATATCGTCTGGGAGTTCACTTACCATATCGAAATACATCATCCTTGCAACTACGTCATCAAAATCCGGCTGTCTGTACGGATCTGTCAGAGCAGTAACCGGCTCGGCGGTATCTGTGATCAGCTCTGGATTCTGCCAGTGAGTCATAGACTGCCGATACAGCTCATCAGCGGATTTAGATCCCATTAGGTTGGCAGCTTTGTGAATCTTATGGCCTGCATTAACTACGTGGTACCGTTCGGGAAGTACATTATATACTCCCTTGGCTACGCTGTCCCAGGATTGCGTGGAGAGTGCTCGCAAGCTTCCGCCAAGTGCCTGTCTGGCAAATGGAGGCACCTGTGAAAGACGTTTCCATATTCTCGCGCCCCAGAAATAGCGATTGTATCCTGCAAATAGCTCATCACCTCCTTCGCCCGACAGGCTTACGGTGACGTGTTGCCTTGCAACTTTGGCAACCAGATAAGTCGGTATCTGAGATGAATCGGCAAATGGCTCGTCGTACATATGAGGCATAAGAGGGATCACATCCAGTGTTTCCTGAGGGGTTATATACATCTCAGTGTGATCTGTACCAATATGTCTCGCAACTGCTTTGGCGTGCTCGGCTTCATTAAAGCCAGCTTCATTGAAGCCGATAGTGAACGTTTTTACCGCTGTTGAGCTCTGTGCCTGCATCAGCGCAACCAGCAGCGACGAGTCGACGCCGCCAGACAAAAAAGCGCCTAGAGGTACGTCCGCGACCATTTCACGTTTAATCGTGGAGCGCAGTAATGACTCGAGTTCGGATAGGGCCTGCGATTCACTGGAGCTACTCTGATTGCGGATGGCACCCTCTGCCATATCAAGGGGAGACCAGTATCGTGTTACTGTCTCTGAATCTGAGCTGAGATCTCCCCCTTTAAATGTTACAATCGACCCGGGGATAACCTTTTTTATCCCTTCATATATGGAATATGGAGCAGGGACATAGTTGTGTCGCAAATACAGTGTAAGAGCTGCTCTGGAAACTTTACCTTCCCATGCCGGGTGTGCCCTCAAAGATTTTAACTCTGATCCCCAGAGCAATACCCCTTTGGAAGCCCCATAATAGAGCGGTTTTTCCCCGAGCCTGTCCCGCACCAGGTGGAGCTCTTTCTTTTCCTTGTCCCAGACGACAATTGCAAACATCCCGACGGTTTTTTTGATGGCCTCTACGAGTCCCCATTTTTCGATCGCTGCAAGCAGAATTTCGGTGTCTGAGTGCCCCTTTAACCGTTGTGCAGAATCCCCTAATTCGTTGCGAATATCTGCGAAGTTGTATATCTCACCATTAAAGGTGATCCAGAATCTCCCCGACTGAGATTCCATAGGCTGGTGTCCGGCCGACGATAGATCCAGGATCGAAAGTCGCCTGAATCCAAGTGCAACCCTGTCATCACTATTGACCCAGGCTCCGCTATCGTCCGGGCCCCGATGGACGATGCAGTCTGTCATATCCTTTAGAACTTTTTCAGGAGAATTCCAGACTGAATCTATTCTATTCTTTGGGTCGTAAAATCCAGCGAAGCCGCACATCGAGTTTCTTTGGTAATAGGGAAGTGTTCTGAGAAAGGTAAATAAAAAAGGCGCCACCTACTATATGTAGATGGCGCCTTTACCTAGAGAACCTGGCCTTGGTTATTAACTGCTTTTAGAGGCCGAACGGATTGGAGTGCTTCGATCCGTCTACAACTTCCCACTGGCCGAACCAAAGGGCCTGGGACTGTGATGCAGGGCGCTCGGAGTTATAGTTGATTCCCAGCATTATTCTTTCGAGTCCTGGAACCGTGCCCGAAGACATTTTTGCTGTGAACTCTGCTTTCAGAACTGGTTTCTGGCCGTCTTTTGCCATCCACCAGCGCTGTCTGATTGTAGTGCTGGATGTCTGCTCGTAATGAACTACGTAGTCATACCAGGCTTCGTCAGTCCACTCTGTGGTGACGTGTGGATTTGACTTGTATACAAACGGACCAGTTCTGCTGTCCTTCGAACCAATAACGTTCCAGTTGAATGTGTACTGGTCTGTGTTTGTGAACTCAAGCGTACCACGTCCTTCGGCACCCTGCCAGCTCCATCCAAGTAGCTTGTATGCATTGGCCTGCCCCGGTGTGATCCCGTAGCTGGTGAAGCCTTTGCTGAAGCGAATCTTGACGCGTAGCCACATATTTGTAATTGCAGTACGGTTTGGCATGTAGACTTCCATAAATGGAGTTCTGGCAGTGCCGCCGGGCTGTAAATACTTCATTGTTGCGTGGCCATTGTACTTAACAGTCTTGTCAAGTTCGATCTGGCTAGCATTGTTGCCGTACGTGTACAAGAATGTTTGGGACCTGTTTGAGCGAACCGCACCATCGATGAAGTCGACATTTGCGAGTAAATCAGTTCTGCTGCTGTATCTCGTAAAGTCGTCAGATACCAATGCCTTTCCAGAGAGTCCCTGTCCAGTTGATGGAATTGGGTCAGGATCTGGGACTGGCGTCGGTGTTGGATCGGTTGGTGGTGTGGTCGTTGGAGGTGGAGTTGTTGTCGGCGGCGGAGTTGTAGTTGACCCGCCATCGGAACTACCGCCCGATGAACGGCGGCGAACGCGAACATATCCACGGCTTAAATAACGTCCCGCGGAAACTGTGACCTCTGTGAGGCCCTCTTTTTGTCCGGTTACAGTTCCATCGCTGCTGATTTTTGCGACGGTTGTATCTGCTGACTTCCACTCAGTTTTATATGCGGAAGGGCTCGATAATACTTTGCCTGATACATCAAATAAAACAGAAGCGAACTTTGCGGTTTCTCCAACTGCGATATTTGCTGAATCGGGCGACAACACGATAGACGATAGCGGCGGGGTGGTTGTCGTTCCCGTTAGGTCTGCCGCTGTCTGATCGTAACCCATACAGGCTACGGCACTGCAAACTAATGCGGTGAACAGCATATGTCTTGATAGTAACACTTTTACAAGAATCCTCAAATAAGAACCATTCGGCAGCCCGACCAACATGCACCAGATTAGTGGTGTTTAGTCTCGTGGCTTTGCGTCCCTGGCTTTCGCCAAGTTTGCCTTTGTCGTGACTCCAGTTGAGGAGTCCTACAAAGCGATTAACAGAAATGCTTTTTGTGAAGTATTCACATCGTATGCGATTTAGCGACTTCAGGCGCTATAGTCAACTATGAATTGTGGAAAAGTGGGCCTTTTGTTACCTCTTAAAAATTGAAAGGTCAGAAAGTCTTAATATTTGTGATCAACAACTTTTAGAAGAACATCTTTGTCACTTTCCCAATTGAATTTTTCGGAAATTGCGACACGTCCAGCTTCCCCAAATTTTTGACGATCACTAGTATTAATCATCTTTGTGATTGATGCGGCCAAGTCCTGCGAGTCGCCCGATTTGAACACAACTCCAGCTCCGGTTTCCTTAAGAATCCTGGTGCAGGGAGCCGTGTCGGAACTGACAACGGGCAAGCCCAGCGACATGTAATCAAAAAGTTTGTTCGGGATGGTCGTTTCCCATGATTCACTTGCATGATGAGGGATAAGACCAACATCGGATTCTCCGACGATTTTGAGAGCTTTTTCGTATGGGATGAACCCAAGAAATTCTACATCGTTGCTTCTCAGGCCAATATTACTCGCATGTGTCTTTAGAAGTTCCAGATCGCGTCCATTTCCGATAAGACGCAGGCGAACATTGTGTCCACTGGCTTTTAAAAGTTTGATGGCGTCGATGGATTCCATAAGGCCTCTGATGACTTCAACAATGCCTAAATAGACGATTTGTAATGTTTTATCGTCACAAACTTTCTTTGGCTCACTTAACTTTGCCGCTCTATCTATTGATGGTGTGTTAGATACAACAGATATTTTTGAAGCAGGTACGCCTAGCTGTTCCAGTCTGTATCCTGATTCTTCTACTACAACAATTGTGTGGGTGACACGTTTTAAGCACCATTTTTCAACTGCACTGACGGCTTTAGGATTTCGTACAAACGAATCCACAATTGTGTTACGGCCTGTGTCCCAAATGTCCTGCATCATAGCGGGATAATTCTCAGCCATGTCGAGAATGACTGGGGTGTTATATTTGCGACCAACCATAATAGACGGAGGACACAGGGGAATATCCCTAACCATGATTAAATCTGCGCCAATTTCTGCTACAGTTTCATCTATTAAGTTATACCAACGAGGATTGAAGAATGCTGGGAAGCCAAGCAGTGTATCAAGCTTTTGGTTGGTAAATGACAAAGGCTTCATGCGTCTGATAACTGCTTCAGGTAGCTTCTCTTTCGTTGGCTTATGCGCTTTGTTGCGCGCGACTATATGTACATCATGTCCTGCTTCTGTGAGTGATAAGCAGATCTTTTCGGTTCTGACATCCCACGGGTAGTCTGCATCCCACACATAAACAATTTTCTTCATTTAGGAATTGTGTCTTAATTCTGAAGTGAGCCAGTTCTTCAACTGTATAATGTCTTCATCATTCAACATATGATGCGTTGGTAGCGTGTATAACTTGGCAGCAAGCTGCTTCGCACCAGATAGTGTAGATGTATCTCGATTTAATAGCATCGAATCTATTTCCGGATATTCATCTAATGTCTTGGGATAACCACGTGCTATACCGAGCTCAGGTATAACTCTGCTATTATCGTCCAGTAAAATTGGTAGGCGGAGATATCCGGCGCTTGTATTGGATATAGGTTTTATAGCCCTGATGCCAGGTGCGCCTAATGGGGCAGATGTGTCCGATTTGTCCGATGTGTCCAATGGGGGCAATGTGTCGAATGGGTCCAATGTATCGGACGGGCCGAGAGGTTGTCGCAGTGCGTCGAGCAGGCGCGAAGCGTTTGCGGCACGTATCACCCGAGTTCTCTCTACAGCTTTTAATGACTCCCTAAGCAGCCTTCTTCCAGAGACGCTAAGGCGAGTGGTTTCGACCGGAGCTTTATAATGTGTTTCCCCAAGCCCAAGTTGAGGTATGCTGGCTGGGATTGCATAAACGATTGGGCGCCCGATCATCCAGGTAATAGCTGTAATAATCAGGTTTTTAATACCAAGGCCTGGTTTTGGTAGGCTCGATTCAATCAATGAAACATCGGCTGAAAACCTGTCTGATACAGCTAAAAGAGCTCCACCCGAACCAGCTGTCGTTCCTTTTCCCCGACCAAAGCTCAGGATCGTCAAGTCGCCGAATGTACCGGTTAATTTCCCGTCTATCCTCGACGACGCTGTCTGTGCACAATCTTCAATCACCACGACATTGTACTTATTCGCCAGATCTCGGATTGTCAGCATATCAGCCGGGATGCCATACAGATGAGCAGCTACGATCGTACCGCTACCCTTCCGGATCATGGATTCCAAAGATTCCATATCCGGCGAAAGAGTGTCCGGGTCTGTGTCGTACAGCAGAATCGATGCGCCGGCTTTTTTTGCTGCAGTAATGAGATCCGCGCATGCGTATGCAGGCAGTGCAACTACTTTGTTTTTAGACGATTTGATTGCGATACGTATTGCTTCTGCAAGTGCGTTTGTTCCTGAATTGGTAAGCACAGCAGACTTAGCGTCATATAGATCCAGCAGCGACCTCTCAAGATTGAGGTCGCGCTGATGGCTGCCTGTAATAGCCGCAAAAAGACCATTGATGAGGCCTTTAATGGAGATTGGCGACGCTACAGGTAACTGATGTCGCTTGAACATCTGGTCGGATGTTATGGAATAAGTCTTACTATGTGCGGACCTAGCAGGTTCGCAATTGGGAGCGGCAGCTTCCGCCACAGCTTCGGCCCCATCTGAAATGCGCTGTCTCCTTCGGATGGTGCTACTGCTCCTGCGGCTCTCTGTTCGTACCACCAGAGTTGCTCGTCGCGTGAGCCCCACTGGAGCTTGAACTTATGCGTACCAGCCCCTGGCGTGCATCGTCCAAAGTTGAAGAGCTTTGCATTCCTTTCAATAGCGTGTGACATAAAGTCCCAGTAGAGAAGCATGTTTGGTGACAGCTTATTGTACTCACGCAATGATGAGGCCCATGTCATTTCGAACTCCGAGTTCCACATAATCCCGAAGCCCGCTGCCACTACCTGATTTTTATGGTATACGCATCCAACTGCTATGTCATTCGGAAACTCTTTTATTATTTCTTCAAAGAGTTTTTTGGACTGAGTTGGTGTTCCAAGGTCGCGCATGTTGCGGGTAAAAACATCATAGAACCCATCAAGCTGGTCGTGTCCAAACCTGGATTCCATCCCTTCCTTCTGTGGGCGTCTGACTTGGCTCCTTACTTTGGCAGGAATCTGTTTCCAAAGCGCATCTGTTCCACCTTCAGGAACATCCAATACCACAGTGATCTTACGGTGTGACACCGGTAACGCAATAGGAAGTTCAGATCTGCTGCGAATCTCCAGAATTTTTACCCCATTAGCGTTAGCAATCCTGGAGGCGTGGTCAACTAATAACTTAACCCCCTCGTGGTTTCCTAATGGGCCGCCATAGTTGAGGAAGGGTACGGAGATTAGAAAATGCCCAAACAGCTTGCTTTTGACAGTGACTAATGGAAGCACTGCCTGAATTTCGCCTTTGTCGTTGACTGCAGTTACGTAGTGGCAGCTATGTCCGAGCGCTTTTTCCATAACTCTCTTCCATCCATATAGATGAAAGTGAGTAAAGTCTGGTTGTGCTCGAACAAAGGCATCCCATGTATTGCCGTTCCCGGCGTACTCTTGAACTATCAACCCGCTGAGCTACCGGCAGCGGCTCGCATCTTTTGATCTGCGCGAGCACTCCCGATTGGAACAATGAAGTTGTCTATGATTGTGCTTTCGCCCAGCTGTTTGGCTATTGAAGTAAACTTGAACTCCGATAGCAGTCTTTCGAGGCGTATGGCTGTCTTGTCGAGGTTGCGATAGTGGCGCAGTCTCGTGATGGCGGTCGTATCTATTGTTGGTTGATCCGGGTCGATCTCCCAGGGATGTATATAGAAGACGCCAGGAATCTGATTTGAGGTATGTTCGCGGAATGCCTTGCGGATAATCGCGTATGGAAAGTGGCGAATGTATCCGCCGCCCGCCGCAGGAATATGTTGTTTACCGATGCGAAGAGTCGCGAGTGGAAACTCCATTATTTCGCCGTTATCTCGGTGGATAACGTGTGGAAGTGGCGGAGTTTCCGGGAAGCCATAATCTTTGCGTCGAATCGGAAACAGGCTGGAATCGTAGCGGTAGCCAGTTTCAATAAGAACGTCCAATGCCCAATCTGTCTTTGGCGTCAGGGAAAAGCTTGGTGCTCTGTAGCCTAGAACTCTATGGCCGGAGACATCTTCCAGAAGTGCTTTGGCAGAATAAACATCTTCTTTGAACTGCTGTGGTGTCATCGTGGTGATGCGTTGATGCCACCATCCATGAGATGCTATTTCGTGCCCTGCATTAACAATCTTGCGAACTACGTTGGGGAACCTGTCAGCCACCCACCCAAGGGTGAAGAACGTACCGGTCGCGTTGTGTTTCGCCAGCATCTCAATGATGATGTCGGTATTTCGTTCAACTCTTGATGGATAGTCGTCCCAGGAACGGCGTTCGATGTTTGATTCGAAAGCCGAGACCTGGAAGTAGTCTTCAACGTCGACAGAGAATATATGTTCCATAGACACGCCGATTAGCTCCCCTCGGCAGCAGTCAGAAGATTAATTAAGGATTATGATTGAAGTTAACCGAATTTGTCCCTATTTGCCCACTTTATTGTATTGGTTTAGAAACCATTCGTATGTTTCCTTCAATCCTTCTTCTAAAGTATAGGACGGAGACCATCCTAACTCTTTCTCAGATTTAGAAATTTCGAGACCTGACCGGCGAACCTCTCCGGCTCGTTCCGGAGCATGATTTACAGCAAATGACTTACCTGAAACGGCTTTCAGACCCTCGGTTAACTCGATTACGTCGGTTTCTACACCTGTTCCAATATTAAATGCCCGCGTGTCTACGCCGCCTGCAGGTGGTAGTGGCTTTGAAGCAGCAATTACGTTAGCGGTTGCCACGTCTCCGGCATATACGTAGTCCCTTGTCTGTCGTCCGTCTCCAAAGATTGTGAGATCCTGGCCAGCCAGGATTCGTTCACAGAAAACTGCAACTACACCCGCTTCACCCTTGGAATCCTGCCTTGGGCCATAAACGTTTCCATAACGGAGCGATACCGTCTGCAGATTATGTATTCTCGCATAGTAGCCGAGATACAATTCCACGCTGAGTTTGGAGTTCCCGTAAGGGGATTGCGGATCCTTGGGTGATGTTTCCAAGGCTGGTGGGAGCACGAAATCACCGTAAAGTGCGCCCCCGGTAGATGAGAAGATAAAACGAGTCTGTTGATTTTGGCTGGCTCGTATGCTCTCAAGCACATTAAGAGTGCCAAGAAGGTTTATCTCCGCGTCGTAGACCGGGTTGGCTACACTCTTTCTGACGTCAATCTGGGCCGCTAAGTGGCAGATTGCGTCAAAGTTTGATCCCTTAACCAGGTCGGCTGTGGACTGGGAGCGAATATCGTCGACAATTAACTTCACCCCTTCAGGGACGTTTTCACGCTTTCCAGAAGATAGGTTGTCGACAATAGTGACATTTGCGCCCTGCGCATGGAAGGCTCTTACTACGTGTGAGCCGATGAATCCGGCTCCGCCGGTGACTAGAATATTTTGCATGAAATCGTGAGTGAGCATTCAAATTACGTCAGTTTGTATCGCGGCTCAAGACAGTGTGGAGGGATATAGCCTGGTATACTGGACGGGCGAACACACCTGGGATATGCACGATTGCGGCCTTGCGATTAGGTCGGTTGTACTGATTGTTTTTAATAAAAAATACGCCGCCCACATTTGGGGCGGCGTATTAAAAAGATGCTTGGGGTTAAAGAGCTGTGCTCATAAACCCCGGTTGCAATCTTAGAGGCCGAGTCCTAAGCCAGAGATAAGGGAGAGGACTTTGTTGACGAGGTTGATGATGATATCAAGGATTGGTGCTAACATTGGAATTCTCCTAAAGAGTTTTTGTTTGTGGGTAGCCCCGACTGGGTTCCCCTTTTTTAACGGCTACGAAAATGATTCTTGTGAGTCAGTCGTTGCCGCGATACTGCAGGGTCTATCAGCTTTTTCAACTCCAGGCACCCGGCCCGGAGTTCAAGGTCTGATAGGGACCCGAACTAGTTGACTAGTCCGAGGCCGCCGAGGAGTGATAAAACTGTTCCGACGAGGCCTAAAACTGTTGCGAATAGTCCTGTTAACATTCTTGCGCTCTCCTTACATGTAGGATTGAGGGTGTGGTAACTAACGGTTGTAAGGTATACCTGTCTTGGTCATCGGAAAAGGGGTGATTTAATAATACTTCTTTACGCTTTTCTGTCGACACAGCATAATACGGCAAAAGCGTATATAAACTATACGGTATCTCTGGTTGGTTGGCAGTGCTGTGCGGACATAAAGTCTGTAAGTGGTAACTCATCTGCCATTTTGCTCCTTTGTGACAAAAAAGTAGACGGTTTGGCCAATATCGGCATGGTTGGCAAGAATTTTTCTCCAACGGGTGGTAATTGACTTTGGAACAGGGCTTGAAGGTAAATCCCGTCCAAACATTCGACATTACTATATAAAGAGGGAACGAATTTGCAAAAAAAGTTGATTTCCAGGTTTACAGCAGCGATCGCTCTTTCATTAGTTGCGGTATCTTTTGCTCCTGTTGCAGCATCTGCACAGCTACCTATCAAATTTGGAGCTTCCGCCGGCCTTTCTTCGCCAGCGGGTAAGCTTAGTGACTATACGAATAGTGGTTACAACGTCACAGTATTGTCTGAGTTGAGCATTCCACTATTACCAATTGGTGCCCGGTTAGAAGGATCGCTTAATCACTTTACCTGGGACCGCGATCAGGTAGTAGGATTGAATGGCGGGGCGAGATCGCTAAGTGTGAATGCTAATGCTATTGTAAATCTTCCATCAACAGTATTGCTTCAGTTCTATGGTATTGGCGGTGTAGGGATGTATCGAGTCACCAATGCAGTTGAGATTGCTGGCGGTACATTCGAAAAGAAGTCTGAATCAAAAGCCGGCTTTAATGCAGGCGTTGGAATACGTCTTCCTGTAGGGCCTATAGCTGGCTTTATGGAAGTACGTTATCACACTGTCAGCGGGTCTAATGGATTTAACTTTGTGCCTATAACGTTGGGTATTCGGTTTTAAGCGAGTACGCAAACGCCACAAACAGAAGTGCCCATCAGATCAATGTCGATCTGATGGGCACTTCTGTTTTTATCAATCTGCAATGCTATCAAACATTAAGGCTTGTGCGGGGCCGGAATCGCAACTGATAGAAATGTGCGATTGGAAGCAAGATTGAATGTAGTTACAGGTACTACAACAGTTCCATCTCCACCAACCTGCTCAGCGGTAAAGTTAAAAGATCCTTTTATTGCGCCGTTGGTGGTCTTGCAGTTACTAAGGACTATCTCTGAAAACTCTTCTATTTCCAGGATGCTGTATCCTGTAACAGAGCATGGCTTGCTGCTACCGGCGAAATCTGCGCTTGAGATATTCATCTGTCCACTTACAGCCTGGTAAAGTGTGCTTGTACCGCCTGAACGATGTATGTATGATGCCGCAGCTTCAGTGTCATCAAATTCTACGTCAAAGCTGGTGTTGGGAATTGAGGATGGAGCGGAAGAAACATCCTCTTGTGCTATGCCTGCGATGATTATGTCAGTTGGATTCTCGAGATCATTTACTGCTACTATTCCAGTCCAGACGTGCTTCTGGGTTAAATCTTCTTCTGAAATTGTGAGAACCACCTGACCACCAAATGCTACATAACTTCCCTGAGGTGTTCCATTAAGTGGACGTACGGATGGAGTGCCACTGGCCAACCGATTAACACTTACTCCCGTCATTTTGTTAGTTTCAGGCGCTGGGCTGCTAATGTTTAACGTTCCCATGTTTTTCATGTTAGCAAACACTAACTCAAGGACCAGTTGCAATGATGGGTCCTCATTGTCCATGCCAAACATGGCTCGCAGTACTGCAGTATCAGTTAGCGTTGCTTCCAGTCGGTCGCGATCTGTTTCAGTTACTACGCTACTTCCCGGTGGGGGAGCTGTTGTGTTGTCGTCGCTGCATGCTGTAACTGCTGCTAAGGCCAGAGGTAAAAAAGAATACCGTGCAACGCTAAACAATTTTGATTTCACTGATAATTCTCCAAAATATGAGTGTAGGTTCATGCGCTAATGTTTTCCTTAATCCGTGTTAATAACAAGCGCTGAACCAAACTTACCACATTCTGCAGAAAGCGGAATGATATATTTTACAAGCTATATATAGTATATACGCAATGGCGCTGTATTTATTGATTTGTGTGATGGTACTTGGTAATAAACGTGAAATTTGTTTGCATTATTTGTATCATCTGTAAATAACTGTGTGCACTAAAAATATTTTTCTATTGATTAATCTGTCATGCAATGCAGGGATATGCGCTGATCGAAATGTTTTTTTGGGAACAGGTCATATTTGGTGGGCATCCAATAGAAATTTCAGAACAGGGCTTGTGTAGCCATTTGACTACATATTACTTTGATTGTAGTTAAATGACTGCATAATGAACTTAAGACGAGACGTATTCCAGGCGATTTCCGATCCTACCAGGCGTGCCATCCTCATGCTGGTTGCCTCGCAATCTATGACGGCAGGTGCGATAGCTTCGAACTTTGAGACTGCCAGGCCAACTGTTTCAAAACATCTTCAGATACTGACTGAGTGTGAGCTGCTATGGCAGGAGCAGAATGGCAGGGAAATATTTTATCATCTGAACCCGAAAAAGCTCAGAGAGATAGCTGATTTCATTGAGCCATTCAGAAAGTTATGGGATGACAGGTTCAATAAGCTCGAGAGCTTAATGAAATCATATAAATCAAAATAGGAGATAGTTATGGAACATCAGACAAAGATTGCTGCTGAAGAAGGTCGGCAGGAGCTGCTTATAACAAGGGAGTTTAATCTGCCTGTGGAGCTTTTATTCAAGGCATATGTAGAGCCTGAACTTGTTGAACAGTGGATGGGGACAACTGTCATTCAGCTTGAGAATAGAAAACATGGCGCCTGGCAATTCGAAACGAAGGATCAGAGTGGGAATGTTGTCTTTAGCTCCAATGGTGTAATTCATGAGTTCGTCCCGAATGAGAAAATTACGAGAACGTTTGAGATGGATGGAGCTTTTCCGGTTCAACTTGAATTCCTGGAATTCAAAAAGATAGCAAATGATAAAAGTTTGTTCACGATGCAGATCGTGTTTAAATCAGTTGAATATAGAGACAGGTTGTTGCAGTTGCCTTTTGCATATGGAATCAATATGGCTCATAACCGTTTACAGCAATTAGTCGGCAAACTCAATCAATAATTTATGTCTAAAAGAAATAAGATTATTTATTGGGTGGCGACCCTCTGGCTTGCGTTGGGAATGTTGTCTACCGCAATAGTACAGTTGATAAAAGTTGAAGAAGAGGTCGGTAACATAACTCAGCTTGGCTACCCTGTATACTTGCTTACAATTCTCGGCATATGGAAGATTCTGGGAGTTGTAGTAATCCTTATCCCGAAATTTGGACTGGTAAAGGAATGGGCGTATGCGGGATTTTTCTTTGTAGCGTCCGGAGCAATCTTATCTTATATCGCTACAGGTCAGTCGATAACTTCAGCACTGCCTGCTGCACTTATTCTTGCATTAACTCTTATCTCGTGGTACTTCCGGCCTGCTGATAGGCGGGTTTGATGATCTTAGATTCTTAAAAGTTCCATTATTTAGGAGGTGCGCAGTGAATACTAGTGAGTGGAATTCCATGTTATTCAGTTAGAAGCTGCCAACCGCGTAGAAAGTAAAAAGGAGGCGAGAATTTCTTCCCACCTCCTTAACTACGTCATCCAAAAATATAGATCGTAATAGAGATCAGGTAGGAGTTCCCCAAATCGATTCAAACCAGTTCCAAATGTCTGTTCTTTGAGTTGGGGTATGAGATGCAGTATCGCTGTCTCCCGCGTAGATGAGAAGAGCGGCTAGGCTTCCCACAGCTGTATCGGTTCCTATGTCGCTGGATAGTGTTCCAAGAGTTGGCCCGTATGTACTTTGAGGTGATATGAGCGTGTGTACTCCGTCTTCGAGTCCTCTATTTAGGTAGGCTCCTCCCTCTAGGTTTGTCGATATGTTATTGCCATTCGGGTCGAGTTCGGCAGTGAATAGAGTGAATACTCCTGCGGTAGTGGCGGCTGTTAACATCTGATAAATTGTTGAACCTGTGCCCCAAGAGAATCGATGTCTGTCGTTGTGATCTACCAGTAAGGAATATCCATGGTAGTTCGTAAAGTCCTCATTGGAGAAAAACACTCTTGTTGTGCCAGAATCGTTCAGCCTGGTATACAGAGCATATATAGTTAAGTATTGTTTGTTCAGTGCAGCAACTGGGGAGGATGTTGTTAAGTATTGACTGCCTGCAAAATTAATTGCTGGAAGGCCATTTATCATGTTTGTTTCAAAAGTGGGTCGGTTGCTTCCCGTACCGCTAAAGACAATGCCAGATAATGACTGATCTGTAATCGACGAGATTGGATCATTGTCTACACTAGTTGAGCAGCCATAGGCTGGATTTATATATAGAGCTAGATTGGTAAGGATTGGTGGCATCGGAGCTCCGCTAGATGCGGTTACCGCAAATGCATGTGGGTTAGAAGAGCCAGTTGACGAGTTGTACGCAGTCACGGTGCCACTTCCAACTGACGCACTTCCAGATATGCTTATGTTAGTTTCTAATTCAGTGCTGTTGATAAATGTAGTTGAATTTACTGTAATGCCTGTGTTTGAAAATACTGTTACATCACCATTCTTAAATCCAGTTCCTTCTAGCGTGATGTTTATGTTAGCTACTCCTTGAGGTATTGCATTTGGTATTACGTTGGCTAGAGTAGATGGTGTGCTAAGAACTCCGTACGGGTCGGTGTAAATCTCACCATTAATAAACTCCCAGTTACCAATATCAATGTATTTATCTGCAGTGTTAGTTTGATTCATATTCATTCCAAAGGGCGCAAGCAGTCTTATTTCACCGGGATCTACACCAAGATCCATCGGACCGCTGGCAGTTAAGCCAGTTTGAGTTAAGTCAGCGCCAATCTTTTTCCTCCAGACATCAATTGCCATGTCGCCACTGCCTGTCACATAATAGTGGAAGATAGATACATAGTATCGGCTGTCGTTCCATTCTGGCGCTCCTGCCGCCTCAATGAGTGTTTCGTTTACTCCTCCGGTTATACTTGGACCATCCTGTGTATATGCTTCCGAGTATAAGTTAGAAGTATTCGAATAAACCAGGCCCGCTCTCCCTATTGGGCCATCCCATCCGAAGAAAGGACCCAGTTTGTATGCTGAAGAGCCTCCGCCTGATCCGACCGTTGTAAAACCAGGAACGAAATATTCCGTCCTCATAAACCAACCATTCGTAATTTGTAGGCCGGAACTTAAGTATGAATAGAGCGCTCCAGGATTAGATCCTCCATTTGGAAACTTTAGCCTGAATGTATTGTGACCATTGTAGGGCGATGAAGTGCTTATGTCGATATTAGCAATTGATCCACCGCTAAGTATATCAGTATAAAGTGCTGTACCGGTGCTGTTGGTCCCGCCAATGCTTGTTGAGCAGTTTGCAAGAAGAGCTGCCCTGTTGGCGTAGTTGCCACCAGAGTCAGACTTCATAGGAGTTCTGCCTCCCTTGATCACCGTGAGGTAAACGACAGTTGTTTTTGAACTGGCAGTATGTTTTACAGTAATGAATGTTCCTTTGAGTGCAGTCACGGGCGTTACTACGCCCGCAGCATCGACTTTAGCCACGCATGTATTATCGGAAACAAACGTACAGCCTGCTGTTATATCATTGTCGCTCTGGTCATAGATAGTTAGAGTTCTTGTTGTTCCTGTGTCCAGTAGAAATACTGACGGTGATGCATGAATACTTGTAACCGGCATTTCGTTTCTCTCCCATTTAATAGAAATTGTTACTAAAAGGATCGGCAGAGAAAGGGGGGGGGGCTAAACAGAATAATCGTATTCTTGAAGTTTTTCCATTTTAGAAGCCGATGCTTGTGCCAACTTTCATCGGGAGATAAGGTTCCAATCCGTATGCTTTTAGTTTCTGGCTCGGCTTTGAGCAGCCGTCAAAAGTTACGGAGCTAATAGCGCCTCAAGGTGCATCCTTGTCGAATTGCGTGTTGTCGGCGGATGTGACGTGCCGCGAACTCAAGAAGGCGCTATTTTTGAAAGGTAAACTCTTTAGCTCTTCACCTAAGCTTATCCAGATGACTGTAACTTCCTCAGCCAACCCACCGTCCTATCTCCCCGCGCTTGATGGAATTCGGGCCTTGTCGGTATTTATAGTCGTTTTAAGTCATTCGGCGTTTGGCAAGGGAGCTCCTGGTGATCTTGGAGTTACAGCTTTTTTTGTACTGAGCGGCTTTTTGATCACATGGTTGCTGGTGCGTGAAGTTAATAAGACAGGTTCTATTTCATTCAAGGGATTTTATATGCGTAGGACGCTGAGAATCATGCCGGCGTTCTATGCATTTTTCCTGTTCTCCATAGCTGTGGATTTTTTAATGGGGATTCGATGGTCCACAGGATTGATACTGAGTGGTCTAACATATGTCATCAATTACTACAATGCTTTTTTAGGACATCCTACGACTGCGCTTGCTCATGCATGGTCACTCGCAGTTGAAGAGCAGTTTTACCTCATTTGGCCTGTTGCATTTTTATTTCTATGGCGAAAGGGAGCTCGCACAGCAATGGTAACTCTGGTTGCCGTTATTGGGGCTGTCGTTTTATGGAGGTCGTTCCTATATCTTGGGATGCAGGTTCCAGCTAGCTATGTATACAATGCCTTTGAAACAAGGGCTGATGCGTTGGCTTTAGGATGTTTGGTCGGTCTATCATTTCAGACAAAAACATTTCGCAATGTTCAGACAGTCTTGTCTCGTTCCGCTTATTTTCCTATCCTGACGCTGGTGGCCTTGTACGTATCACGTCAAGTGATAGGGAGTAATTATCATTACAGCCTGGGGTTCACTGTTGATGCAATTCTTTTAGCAATCTTTATAGTACAGATGTTGGCATTGTCGTCACACCCGGCTTGGAAATGGCTAAATACAAAGCCGTTGCGATTCCTTGGGATAATCTCGTATCCTTGTTATCTCTATCACGCTTGGGGAATGTCCGTCGGAGAAAGAGTTGCTGGCTCTGCACCTGATTGGATAGTATTTATTGCGGGGTATATAGCAACGATTCTTTTCGCAGTCGTATCATATTATATCATTGAAAAGCCGTTTTTGTCCTTAAAAGATAGATGGGGCTCCTCAAATATCTCTAGGATAAGCGCTAAAAATGTCTCAAGCGTACAAGCTTTAGACTAGCAATCCCCACTCGCGCGCCCATAAAAAAAGATCTTCGCATACGTGAACGTTGCGAGGATCTATTGTTTTCTTTTTTATGGAGCTGAGGAGAATCGAACTCCTGACCTCTTGAATGCCATTAATGTGGAATTTATATAGTCTTGCTACAATATATAGTTCTTCATAAGGGGGAGTACATATCTTTTCCGGAATAATATCACCCATTGTAGAAGAGAAACACACATATAAATACACACAAGGGTCTACCCGCGAAGGTGAGCGTGATGTGCTCGGCATGTGGATAGATGAGAACGAGAGCGCAAGCTTCTGGGCACGCATCTTAAGCGAGTTACAGGCCCGAGGTGTAGAAGATGTTCTCATTGCCTTGATCGACGGTCTAACCGGCTTCCCCGAAGCGATAGCAGCTGTCTTTCCTAAGACCCAGATCCATCAGTGCACTGTGCATCTGATACGGCAGAGCCTTAAGTATGTCTCGTACACTGACAGGAAGGCTGTAGCCAGAGATTTAAAGGAGATCTATAACTCACCCACAGAGTCAGCCGCAGAAGCAGAGCTAACAGCTTTTGAGACGGGCAGATGGAATGAGAAATATCCGACCATAGCTCTTATCTGGCGCAGGCACTGGGAGAGGATTATTACCGTGTTCCAGTACCCACCGCAAATACGGAAAATGCTTTACACCACCAATGCTATTGAAAGCTTGAATATGCAACTGAGGAAGATCATCAAAAACAGAGGACACTTCCCAAATGATGACTCCGCTATAAAACTCATCTTCTTAGCGCTCAGAAACATTATCAAGAAATGGAGAAACGGAAAACTACGTGATGAATATCTAAATCAACATTGGTTCCTCTCGCTGGAAGATGCCAAGAGAAAGATAGAAAGTTGGAGATTAAGCTATAACAGCGATCGGCCACACAGTGCACTGGACGGATTTACACCGCTGGAGTTTGCAATGCAGCACAAACAGACGTTACTTTTAAATACAAAATTGTCAGCTTAATCCTGGACGCATCTTGGGGGGAAGGTCAGAATTTTGAAATGAATAATAAGTTTCTACACTTACCACTACATGTCGCAGTTTGCGCTGGCGACAGTATAGCAGTCAGATGGTGATATATTCAGGTTCGGCAAGAAGATGGAAGTTGGACTTCAACGCTGCATCGCAATTTCAGAGCAGATGTAACATGTATTGTTGTTGAAGGACTAAACAAAAGAACAGCTGCAGCTCGCTCAGCGAATGTTATCGGTACTTTAAGAATGCCAGCAATAATCTCCTGGTAGAAACATTCCTTCGTTGTCTCCGCTGGCATGCATATTCCCCGCATGGACAATACGGGCTTTACAGGCATCTCACACGTACTTCCAATATATATCGGTTTTTGAGAGATTTGCTAAAAACCAGATAGTTCTTTATACTAACTATAGCAAGACCTCTTTTTCGTTCCTGAATATCGTTATTTATGACGTTCCCATTCCTGTTTGGAAGTGTTTCTCGATCAGACGATTCTTCAGATGGTGTGAATGGACTTGATTCCCCTCTGTCTAATCGAGCTGCAAGTCAAAGACGGAAAAGTGATCAAGAGGATGCGCTTTTGGTCAAAGGTATAGGTAATGGAGAGGAAAAGGCGTTGGGGTTGTTGATAGATAAGTATTCTTTACCCCTTTCACGATTCGCATATACGATCACCGATTCGTACGATATGGCTGAGGATGTGGCAGACGATATTTTTATATGGCTTTGGGAGAACAGACTTGAGATAAGAATACAAGGTAGCGTAAAAAGTTACCTTTACAGAGCTGCGCGTAACCGCGCACTGAATTCCAAAAGAAATTCTGCATATCGTTATGCCTGGGAAGATAACAATCGCGAATATATAATTGGTCTGAATAGCGACTCTATCAATTCTGATTCAACGGAGAAGAGGATTGAAGAGCGAGAGCTGGGTGCTGTCTTGCGTTCTGCCATAGAATCCCTTGGCGAAAAGAGAAGAACAGCTATCAGGTTGAGGTGGATGGAAGAGTTGAGCTATGCTGAAATAGCTGAGGTGATGGACGTGAGCGCAGTTGCAGTCAAGAATCTGATAAATAGGGCCTTGAAGGATCTCAGGGATATGCTGCCAGATTATCTGAAGTAAAGTTTTTTTAGAAAAAGTGCTACCATGTGTCGCTGTCGCGTGCCTTATATGCGATGGATACCAGAATCGATCTCGAAACCCTTGACCGCTACATTGCGGGTAAAGCCTCTCCTCGTGAAAGAGTTGAGGTGGAGAGGTGGATTGCGCAGAATCCACTTCGATCTCTTGATTCCCTTGCAAAGCCCAGTCCTTTCGAACCTCTTCTCTTTGGTGATTCTCACGCTCGTAAGGAGCGAATCTCCGAAAGAATAGGGCGTGAACCATTCGGACACGGTCGAGCCCTTCGTCGAAATTCTTCTGCCCGTTTTTCGGTAGGCTACAGGATCGTGGGTATCTTTTCAGTCCTATTCTTAGCGCTAGGAGTAGGAGGATATGCAGTGCTGGGAATCCCATTTCCTGGTAATGGCGACTCATCTGAGATGGCAGATGCTTCCGCTGTAAGCGAGTTTGCTACGGGTGTGGGACAGCGAATGACCATTCAGTTGCCTGATCAGTCGAAAGTGCTTTTGGGCCCCGACACTCGTATTTACATCTCAAAGTCTTTTGGCTCCGAGGAGCGCGTTGTTGAGCTGAACGGAGAAGCTCTTTTCACTGTAACCCAGTCGTCTGGAAATCCGTTTATAGTTCGGACGTCGAATAGCGATACAAGAGTTCTGGGTACTTCATTTTCTGTAAGACAGTACGATTCCGATTCTGGTGCTCACATAATTGTTGCCGAAGGGAAGGTCTCTGTCAGCGATAGAATTTTTAAATCAGCTCTCGTTGTATCTACGGGGCAACAGGTGCAGGGCGCAAATGCGACTCAGTTTCAGGTCATTCCTGTGCAGAATATGAATGCGGCTTTGGCTTGGACTCAAGGTCGCCTTGATTATTCGTCGGCTCCTGTATCGCAGGTCATAAGAGACCTGCAGCGCATGTATGGTGCGGAGATACGCATTTCTTCTCCTGTCTTGTATGCACAGGTGATAACCGGATCTTTTGAGGAAAATATGGATGTAGCAGCAGCGGCCAAGCTGCTTACAGCTATGCTTGGCGGTAAGCTTGAAACGCATGGATCAACCTTTCTAATTATGGAGCGGTAATTGTGGCTGGATATGTAAAACAATCGTATTCAACCTGTGTCAGGGCAGGTTTGGGGATCGCCAGTATATTTTGCCTGACATCAGCAACTGGTATTCCCGGGATACATGCTCAATCGTTGAGCTATTCGGAGTCTCCGGCGCAATCAGGATCGTCTTCATCAACTGCAAGTCGAGCTGCGTCCATGGAAAAACGAATCGATGTTGATTTCAAGGACGCTCCATTTACAATGGTTATCGATTCACTGTCTCAGAAGCTTGGTGTCAGGATAAACTACTCCAGTGGAGTTGTTTCCAGAGCCCCCAGGGTTACGCTGAGAGCAATGGGAGTTAAAGGAACTGCTATTGTAGAGCGTATTCTTGAGGGAACAAACCTTGAACTCATAGAGGTTGAAGGAAGGTTAGTTCTTTCCGAAAAAGCCAAAACCGATTCTACAGCAAAAGTAACTCGCGGAACATTTGTTGGAACAGTTCTGGATTCCGTTACCAGAAGTCCTCTTGCGGGAGTTACCGTGTCTGTTCAGGGGACGAGAATATCAGGTCTGACTAGCGAAAGCGGTACTTTCACATTGAGGGATGTTCCTTCTGGCAAACAGGCCATTTCTATAAGAATGGTTGGTTACAAAACCAAGACGCTACAGGTTGATATAGAGACTCAGGGGCAAACCAGAGTTGATGTATCTATCAGCGCATCTTCCGCATTGCTCAATGAGATTGTAACAACTGCCAGTGGAATGAAGAGGAAGCTGGAGGTTGGTAACGATGTTACCGTCATCAGCGTCGACTCGATCATGAGAAATATGCCGGTAGCGACACTGCCTGAACTCCTTTCTACGCGTGTCCCTGGCATTGACGTTATTCCTGCATCTGGTGAACCTGGTGCGCCATCCAGGCTCAGGATTCGTGGTGTCAGATCGCTAAATACCAGTAACGATCCAGTGATAATACTGGATGGTGTTCGAATGTACGGGGATCAGCTCAGTCGAAGTAATCTGTTTCCTGGATCCACTCAGCGTAACAGCGATGTAGGTGTTGGATTTGCTGCGTCACCACTCGATCAGATTGATCTTGGAATGCTGGAGACGGTTGAGGTACTGAAAGGGCCGTCGGCTGTTGCATTGTATGGTACCGATGCGGCAAATGGAGTGATAGTAATCACTACAAAGAAAGGAAAGTCCGGGCCAACTACTTGGAGTTTGAACGGTCATTGGGGACAGGAAAAACTTCCAGGCAAATGGCCGCTCAATTATCGCATGTACGGAACACGTATAAGCAATGCTCAGGGTGCAGCTACAGGCGTTGAATGTGTGGTTGGTGGATTTTCTGGAGGAAACGAATGGATCACGTCCAAATGTATTGGCGATAGTGTAGTTACCTATCAGATACTTAACGATCCATTCACAACTGTGTTTGGAACGGGAACCAGTCGGCGATACGCAGCTGAGGTAAGAGGAGGGATGCAGGGACTTACGTATTCCGTATCCGGTTCTATCAGCAATACACTTGGCATTCTAAAGATGCCTGATATGGATGTTGCGGTTATCAAACGCGAAGGAAATCAGGTTCCTGGATGGCAGAGAAGGCCTCAGGGTCAGGAAAATCAGTCAATATCGGCAAATATGACAGGGGATGTTGGACGGATTGGTAACATTTCATTTACATCGATACTTAGCCGAAACGAGGTTCGAAATACCCCACTTCGAAATGCAATGACGGTAAGCCCTTATCTTGATCAGAGTCCCGATTCACTTGTCGGTACAGGTCTCTTTAGGTTTATGCCCGCATTCCGAAATCGCATTACAACCAATACGCAACGAATAACTAATGCAGCTCAAGGAGTTTTAACCCCGAAGAATTGGCTTAATCTTACGCTTACAGCTGGTAACGACCTTATGAGTCGCAAGGATAAGTCTGTTCTCAACAGAGGTGATTGCAGTGGTTGCTGGGGGCTGGAGTCCACAGGAATATATGATGTCGGGTTCGGTTCAGTTTCTGTTTATACGCTTAACGGCCGAGCAACAACTCCCATTCCGATTTCAAGATTCCTATCGGTAAGACTGACCGCAGGTACCAACTATAGCCGTACTACCTCGGAAGATCTGGCAAGCAGAGCAAGTGGACTTGTAGCAGGAGCTACATCCGGAAATACTGCGCTGGTTCAGTCATTTATGAACAGCAGAGATGACAGAAGTGTAGCAGGATTGTTTTCGGAAGCTGTGTTTAATGTGTTCGACAAATTTTACCTTCCAATCTCAGTACGTACCGATGCTGGTAGTGGGCTTGGCGCCGGTGTCAGGCCGACATTCCCAAGACTTGCTTTCTCCTATATTGTATCTGATATAGATGCATTCAGGAATATTCCTGTGCTTGGTAAAGTTGACATGTTGCGTCTGAGAACTGCCTATGGCCAGTCTGGTACTCAGCCATCTGTTGCAGCTAAGTTACGCACTTATGCGACTTCAAACGCAACTGTTAACAATGCTCAGGCATTGGTGCTAAATCTCAATGGAATTGGTAATACTGTTTTGCGTCCAGAGCGCTCAACCGAGTGGGAAGGCGGGTTCGATACTGATTTTTGGGATAGCAGGGTAACACTGGGGGTTACATACTTCCGTCAACGAACACTTGATGCTCTTATCAATCTTCCGGTTCCTATTTCCGTTGTATCAACTCCGAGCGGTACACCTATTACTCAGCAGAGAAATATTGGTACTGTAGACAATTCAGGATTGGAGCTAACTCTTAACTCCACTTTAGTTCAGCGTCGTGAAATTTCCTGGAACTTTAATGGATCTTTCTCAAGCACAAAAAACCGCTTGGTAAAACTGGGTATAAAGAATGCTGATACTCTTGTGGGCGGAGGCATGGTTCGATTCGCAGTTGGTTATCCTCTTTTTGGTCGCTGGGAACGCTCCGTTGCTGGTTATGCCGATCTGAATGGAGATGGTATAATTCAGGGTACTGAAATACGTTTCGGCGATAGCTCAAGCTATGTCGGCGCACCATACCCAAACTTTGAAACAAGCTTTCACAATAGTTTTGTACTGTATGGAAGAGTAACTCTAAATTTTGTTATGCAGTATCAGGATGGTCTTACACAGGAAGCGCGTACGGAAGTATTTAATACAAGACTAAACTGGGATCCGACTCTCACCGATATTGCACGTGTCAGAATGATGACAACGCAGATGCAAACTGTTTCGACATTGAGATGGAGTAGCGCATCAATTGGTTATATCGCGCCACGGAGTCTTACATCAAGACTGGTTGGAAACAGGACTGTCACTTTCGGTCTGCAGGGGACAAACCTCTGGCTCAAGACTAACTACAGAGGTATTGACCCGAGTATCAATAATCTTATGAGCGAAGTAGTGCAGGATATCGGTGGAATGCCTACGCCACGCACATGGAACTTAAGCATAGTGATCAACTAATGACTAAATATTCATTTTCGAAAGTGATCGAAAAAAGCGTTCTTGCTGTAGGAGTTAGTGCTCTTTTCGGAGCATGCTCGCTGGGTAGTCTGGTGGATGGTGCGGAATTACCTGCCGACATCATCGATTCCGAAGTGCTCAAGACAGTTAGTGGAGCAACCGCGCTGTATAATAGCGCCATTATAGGCTTTTCCAACTCGGTGGGTGGTAAAGCAATGTTCGACAGTACGGATGTTCGTAATTCTCAAAACAATGCGGGAAGCGTAATATTTGTTACTGGCCTCTTTACTGATGAGCTGCATTCCGCAGAGTCTCAAGAGGCAACGAGCTCTCTCCTGCTGCCTGTAACATCCAACGCTGTTATTGATGCAAGATCTCTCCCCGATAATATCTTTACAGCAGACTATAGGGGTCGTACTGGTCAGTATCGTCAGCTTTATGGTAATCTGCAGAAGATTCGTGCTAGGGCAACTGACGCACGAGGTGTATTCAGGAAGTATCATAGTGGGAGTTTCGACAATGAAATAGGTCATTTGTTTGCGCTGGAAGGAATGGCCATTGTTCTACTTGCTGAGATATTCTGCTCGGGAATTCCGCTGAGTACATTCGATTTTGAAGGTGATTATGCGCCCAAAGCAGGATTGAATACTCAACAGTTGTTTGAGCATTCTCTCACTCTTTTTGATTCGGCAAAGTCATATATATCAGATAGTGTGAACTTTGAGCATCTTGCAAGCATTGGGAAGGCTCGTGCATACCTCGGATTGGCAAACTATTCTGCCGCATCTACTGAGGTTGGCGGTATTCCAACAGATTGGGTTTACCGGGTTGGATATAGCACCAATCGGCCAAACCTTTTCCATACAGTAGGAAATATGTGGAGTGCATCTGTTGCCGATACGGAAGGTAACAATGGATTGGACTTTATAAGCAGTGGTGATCCAAGAACCGCGGTAGATACCATTGTGGGACATCCAGGTAATCCTCAACCAAGAGTTCCACGTAAATATGTCCCTGCCGGATCGCCACCAGGTACAAATCCAGGAACTATGGCTTTACCGTTCGCCTCAGGTATTGAGGCGAGGCTTATACAGGCGGAAGCCAGCCTTTCCTCTGGAGGTGCATCATGGCTTGCGACACTTAATGAGCTGCGTACAACTTGTTTGCCAGGAGCAATATGTAATGCTCCAGAACCGGCAGGATCTGGTAATGTCGCAGGTTTACCTTTGCTTGTTAATCCGGCTTCAGACTCCGCAAAGGTTGACCTTCTCTTTCGCGAACGAGCATTCTGGCTCTTCCTTACAGGCCATCGATTTGGTGACATGAGAAGGATGATTCGTCAATACAACTTCAGAGAGGAAGCTCTGTATCCTTCAGGTGTATGGGGTTATAACAGATTTGGTTCATACGGAAACGATGTCAGTCTTCCGGTTCCTGTAGAGGAACAGGAAACTAACGGTCTTTACACGGGATGCTTTAACAGGGATGCGTGACATGATCAGGAAATCATTTAACGGCAGTTATCTGCGGAAAACTGCCACAACTGCCGCTGTTGTTCTATCGACCGGTATGCTGGCTGGTCTGTCTGCATGCAGCATTGATAATATGCACGCGCCTGTTCCGAATCCGGAAGCAGCAATGTGGAACTTGAGGCTTAATCATCATGCCATTCAGTTGAGCCTGAATGCTCCGCACAATTCAATTCAGCTTTCGACTGTTGCATATGATTACGAAGGTAATGTACTTACCGACCTTCCAGCTCAGGACGCGGAATCGCCGGTTAGATGGATATCAACTGATACTACGAAGGTTCTTGTCGACGGTAATGGCGTTGTAAGTGCAAGGAGTGTATCAGTTGGGACCGTGTATGTTATTGCGCTCCGTCAAATCGGGGGTGTAACTCAAGGAGATTCAGCGTTGGTCTTGGTTTCCAATGCTCCCGATCCGAGACCTATCGCCTCGTTATCTGTAAGGCCAGCTGCA
This sequence comes from Gemmatimonas phototrophica, assembly GCA_040394885.1. GTDB lineage: Bacteria > Gemmatimonadota > Gemmatimonadetes > Gemmatimonadales > Gemmatimonadaceae > Fen-1247. Next base: position 117,334 of record JBEBRK010000003.1, on the reverse strand, counting down.
ACAGACAGTCTTAAGTTTGGCGTATGGACGGGCAAGGTACTGTTCGTTACAGCAAAAGACGATCTGGATCGACCGCTTTCAAGTATACCGGTTTACATGCGATCACTTAAAATGAGTGTGGTTGCAGTTGCAGGTACCGCACAATGGGGTTCTACCGGTTCAAGATCCATTTTCGGACTAGATCCTGGTGAAGTGCAGATTATATCGGAGGCATGGGTGTTCGGAGAAACGCGAGCTGATACAGTCACTCTAGTCGTAGGACATCCAGTAACTATTTCAGCCATACGCCTTGGTGCTACTGGACAGGACGACTATATCCGGAAGGTCGGACCAGGTGGGATTGTCGGATGGGAAAATGCCACGATTCGACCAGGAACGGCACAGCCTGATGGAGTTGCGATCGATATCATATTTGATGATCCAGACGCCGCGTTGCCTGCCCTGATTGCATCACAGAATACTGGTGGTGGCAATGTGCTCGGTATACCCGGAGCCGCAAATCTCGGTACTTTTGCGAGAACAAGGTATCGCAGGTTTCTGACTCCAGGAACTTATACGTACACAGTCATGCCATTAAATCGGACCGGTGCAATCGTAGTTTACGATAAATAGATTCATATAATTAATGTTCAGATCAATTTCCAGACGGGATACAATCAAGGCATGTGCAAACGCATATGCCGCTGTATCAATAGGACCGAAGGCATTCGAGACGTTATACCAGGCAAACTCTCGGGAACCAGATCCTTACTTAAATAGCAGGGTTCCTGATATCCGTAGCGATTTCGTAAGAGAAATGCTTTTTGCCGGTGTGGCGGCTGCACGTAACGCAGGAGCAGATTATGCTGATGTGAGAGCTACTCATCTGTTTCATCGTAGAATTTCAGGTTCAGATTCTTTCGGGTGGATGGACACAGAGTCTGTAACTATTGGAATTCGTGCACTCAAAGGTGGTTACTGGGGTTTTTCTTCGGGGTGCGTTTGGGGAGTTGCAGATGCGGATAAACTCGCCATACGTGCCGTTGATCTCGCAGCAGTAAATGCGGCAGAAGGGCTTGGGCGCGAAGTACACTTGCAGCCCAAACAGGTGTTCGTTGATGAACATTGGGAGAATCCAATGGACTTAGATCCATTTGAGGTCAGCAGGGAAGAGATTTCTGACTACTTCATCTCCCTGCGAAGATTCAGTTTGACGCTACCCGATTGGAGAATGCCGTCACCCTGGTTGGGTGTCTTCAACAAGACCAGAAAGGCGTTTGCGGACACCGATGGCTCTTACCTGACCCAGGTCATTACCAACTCAGCAGGAGGTATGAGTTGGATGCTGCAGGGGAAGTCGGGTAGCACTATGAGTGCTGGGCTTGACACTCAGATGATACTCAGTACAGATGGCTGGGAAAGATTCCGCAATCCATCTATTAGAGATTCCATACGTGAGATTCATGCTGAACTCAAGGAGGACGTTTCATATCCCATCAAACCGGTGGAGGTTGGAAGGTATGACGCTGTGATGGACTCAGGCATGGTTTCCACAATGGTTAGCTCATCTGCGGGGGTTGCTGCACAGCTTGATCGTGCACTAGGCTTCGAGGCAAATGCAGGTGGTACAAGTTACCTGAAGGATGTTGAAGGTATGCCTGGGTCTTACCGGCTGGCTCCAGCCAGCGTATCAATTAAGGCCGGTAGAAGCCGAACTGGTGATGCTGCGACGGTAAAATGGGATGACGAAGGAATGGCCGTAAGCGACTTCCATATCATCAAGGATGGAGTTTTTACGAATTATATAACAACTCGCGAATCATCCTCCTGGATTAAGTCTTCAGAGAGTGGTCGCTCATCTGTCGCTTGTGGAACTTCTTCAGCTCCTGAAGCGGTAGATCTGCCGATGAGCCACACACCTAATCTTGAAATGCAGCCGGGTAGCAGCAATGCAACGTTTAAAACAATGGTGGAATCGATTGATAGTGGAATCGCTGTCAAGCGAGGGAATTTTGCAATGGACTTCCAGCAGTTAAACGGATCAGGACATGGTACTTTCTTTGAAGTAAAAAACGGTAAGAGAACTTCTTTACTCGTGGGAGCCATGATATTGAATAGGGCACCCGAATTTTGGAGTAGTATTAGTTCCATCGGAGGCGCTGATAGTCTCACTCGTCACGTTGATTTTAGTGCGAAGGGGGAACCTCAGCAGCGCGTACCGCATTCTGTATGGGCAGTTCCTGTAACGGCTGGTCAAATTTCTGTTATTGATTCCCAGAGGAAAGGGTAATGATAAAGCGCGAAACTGAAGGAGAATGGGTGAATCGAGAAGAAAGCACCCGAATAGCAGAAAAAATTGTCAGATACTGTTCGTCATCAGGAAAGGTGAATGTAACGATCAAAAGCTGGTGGCAGGGTGAACTGAGGTGGGCAAGAAACCGAGTAAGTTCTGCTGCTGACAGACGAAATCTGACAGTTACTATACAGCGCGATATTGATGGTTCTGTAGCAAACGCTGAAACCAATCAGACAGATGAGGAATCTCTGCGGTCCCTTGTTCGGGTTGCTGAGCGGCGTGTGTTAGAACAGAATCCCGGTCAGATTATACCGTTTAATAATCTCGAAGAACCGATTCTTCCTCTTCCTGACGTGCAGATATGGAGTGATGCAACTTCAGGTGCGACGGCAAGAACTCGTTCTTCCCTGGCAAACCGGCTTATCAATGGTTCCGAAAGATCAAAAATGATTGCTGCCGGATACATGGAAATGAGAGTTGGAACCAGAGCTGTTCTGGATATGGATGTTTCCGGGGATAATAAGGGACCGAAACGCCTTGAGAGCAGTTTGGCGGATAAGGTTTTTTACGACGAATGGACGCACGCTCAATGTTCCATGACCGTTCGTCACCCCGCTGGTGTAGGATCTGGTTGGGCAGGGCGGTCAGCTTTTGGCTGGAATCTGATTGATGCCGCTGAACTTGCCGACCGTGCGCTCGATAAATGTCTGGCCTCAATCAATCCGGTTCGTATAGAACCGGGACGATACACTGTAATTCTTGAGCCAGATGCCTTCTGCGAGCTTGTCGAACCACTGATGGGGGTTGCTCCTATGCAGCGACAGGCGGCTGAAACCATTCGTGACGTTGGAAGTCCGTTCTGGTTGAGTGGTGACGAACCACTGCAGATTGGTAGATCACGATTGGGTTTGAAAGTTCTGGATGAACGTATCACCATCAGTCATGACCCAATACACCCGTTGCTGGGCGTTATTCCAGAACCGGGATTGCACTCGGTTACCTGGATAAGGAACGGTGTACTTGAATCGCTCCAGACCGGCCATGAATACGCTCGAATCGAGCTTGATCAGCTTGTGGGTACTCCCTTCAGGCCGTCGTTTCGGATAAACGGTGGAAGTTCAACCACGGAATCAATGATAGCAGGTACGGAGCGAGGCCTACTCGTGAGTCGACTGTTCGGCGTAAGTAACACAGATAGAAAGACTTTGCTTTGCACAGGACTTACAAGAGACGGTCTGTGGCTTATCGAGAACGGTAAAATAACACAGGCTGTGAATAACATGCGCTTTTTAGAATCTCCACTTCACGCAATGAATCAGGTGCTTGATATTGGACAGGAGAGTCCAGTATTCAGGCCTGTGCGCAATCCAGCGGGAATCGGCGTGACACCTGCAATTGTTCCGTCAATTAAGGTTGCTGATTTTAGCTTTACTTCTAGTATTGATTCGATATAAATGATTGAATTCAAATCATGCCTTAGGGCGTTACGTAGTAGCGCGAAAGGGTTATACGGCATACTTCCACTAGTCATAGTGGTAATATCTTCCGAAATTGGTGCCCAGACGGTTTTCAGTGACCCGAAGCCTCTCTCTAACTTCGATGTTTACCTGTTTCCGGATCAATGTGCAACTGCTGTTGATCGCGTCATTCGTGAAATACGGACGCAGGATAGGACAATCTGGGATACCATGCCTTCAGGTCAGATTCGTGAAGTACGTGTCTGGCCAGAGAAAGTCGCACGAACTGCAGCGTCGTGTAGCGACCGATGGGATCCACTTACTGTAGCAGTTTCTGAATTTGGCTTCCTGTATCCTCTATATCTTACTGCCGGAAAACAGGAAGCAGCCCTGAAGTACAGGCGTCGTTCAATGGAGTACATGCAAGCATTCGGCGCAGATAGTACTGCTGTGTTGATTCGTAGATCCCTTGATGCACATGCCAGAAACAGACCTGTGCAGATCTATTTGATAGATTCTCTGGTGAGAGCTGCAGAGGAACTGGCTCCTGAGACAACCCGCAACGAAACAATAGGCCCGGAGTGGAGAGCTGAGAAGAACTGGGAGTTGCGACGATTGGCAATAATGGCTGGTGATTCTTCTCTTGCAATGATCGCTGCTCAGCGCGCTGAAAAAGACTGGTTGAGCATCAAGCGAACTGCAGACAATTCTCAATGGTATTCTTCATCAGTTGGCGCAGCTTTGCTCAATAATGCGTTTGTTCATCATAAATCCAGGATCGAAGCGCTTAAGGTAAGTGTTACAGGGTATATGGATCTTGTTCGCAAGCAGGAAAGGAAGGTTGTGCAAGGACAAGGGGCAAGTCGAAACGAAGCTATAGGTACTCAGTTGCCTCCGATTGAAGCGAAATACTGGTTTCCTGAAAAGCCAGTCAATTCGATACCTGAATCGGGAAAAATCTCATTGGTTTTGACTCTAAACCATGTTTGTGCACAGGGAGTCAGGCACCCTTCAGTTGCCACTTGCCACAGAGTTTTTGCTCAGCTACGACGTATTGCCTCGCGTTTTCCTTCGCTTGATATTGTCATTCTTAGCTATATAGAAGGCTTTTTTCAGTCTCAGTATCCAGTAGATGCAGATAAGGAGGCGGAGTTGAAAAGAGCATGGCTAATGGATAATCGCAAACTGCCAGGCGTATTTGCGATTGAGGATGGAGCTTCGATGAGGCTTCCGGCTCCGGATAACAGAATTATTGATCTGTTCTGGACGCTACCTACTATGAATGCGTACACTCATGGACTTAATGAGAGGCGCGCTCGAGGTCACATGTTGCTTGAACTCACGCTCATAGATAGGGCCGGGCAGGTTCTATGGAGCAAAAGCTCTCCCCGGCGAGATGATGAACGTATGTTGCTGGAGATAATAGAGGTGTTAACCGAAAAGGAAGTTACTAAGTAGGCAGCTCGCTAAGTTCACTGACAAACTCCGTAGCAAATTTCAAACATCTGGTTCAAAAGGTGGAGTGGGTATAACTATGCCTGCTCCACCTTTTGTCCATCCTGGATTATGAAACTTCCCACAGTGGTAACTTTGGCCCCTTGTTTATCCACATAAGGTATAATCCTGAAATCCGTTTTCCACGATTCTGATGTAACGGTACATTTTGTATAACCTCGCTGGCAATTATAGAAGAGAACATGAGTATTGTCCTTTAGGATTCCCTCACCAAGTTCGTTCATTGGTTCTCCATTGCCGCCAGATGATATTGACGTGCCAACAAATTCCGTTCCGATGGATTTTGATTCTGGATCTCCAGCCATTTTCAGGTAGTGAAGCCACCCAGTTTGTATGAACATCCCCTGTTATAACTACAGGGTTTGAAACTTTATTGTGCTTGATGTGATCAAACACAGGGTCCTGTCACATGTATTACCTATTGTCGTACTCGCAGGTATTATACTCTCGATGTTCGCTAGTCTGGATGCGCATAACTCTGGAACGACACAACCCACTACAGGTAGAGCCGTCAGTTTTAGGTCAGTCTGCAGCCTTGGCTTATGGCTCCCTCAGCGGTAGAATTGCAAATTCATTTGTTGGTGCATATCCGGAAGGATCGCTTGTCATAATCGATGAGTTGAGTAACGCTACGTTACTACCTGCCGTGAGGGAGTAACGGCGCACTCACGTTGGTAAATACAATGTTGGGTTCAGTATCTGGCATTTGTTACGCATTGTTTAAATGTTACTCAGGCGGCGCGTAATGAAGATGAAATTGCTCTGTAGCATAACTTGTCGAGATCTTAAAGCCTCCTTGATCACCCGCTGCTCGTAAAGTCCCGTTTGAGCAGTTGTGTGTCATCCGTTTGTCTTTCTTCCTCCACTGAGTAATGAAACTCAGAAGTAAATATTTTCTTGGAAAAAACTTTCATCTGCGGTGGTTACATAAACCATGATATCGGTATTTATTATAAGCCTGTGGTGTGGCGGTGGGTAGAAAGACGTCAAGGCACTAACAGAATAATGCTACACTCATAATGATGATGATACAATCTTGGAGGTCTGAGTACTCCAAGACGATTATACTCTAGAACGCATAGTCCTACGTAACACACATAGAAACTCGCATACCTCATCTATAAATAAAAAGCCCCACAGGTGTAAGTACTTGTGGGGCTTAAGTTTACCATATGGAGCTGAGGAGAATCGAACTCCTGACCTCTTGAATGCCATTCAAGCGCTCTACCAATTGAGCTACAGCCCCATCGCCGGAAGGAACGTCTCCCAACCGACAGCCTCATAATATAGTACTGAAAACCCTCAAATGGAACTGGCCTGGCCTAACTTCGCTGCCAAACTTATCACACATTTTACTATGGCGAGGAGTTGTTTTTTCTATTCAGATTGGATCGGTTCTGAGACAGAACCGATCTTTAACCAGCCTTAGCGTACCCTCTAAGCCGGTTAAGCATAAGGGTGTCGGTGGCTGTTGCGTCGTCGAGTTTAGGGGTTTCGAGGACTTTCATGATATTCGCCAGCCTGTCATCAGTCATGATCCTTCTAAATGGTGCCTTACCTAGATGACCTTCCGCTATAAGTTCATGCCGGTCCTTCTTGGTGCCGAGGCCGAATTTCGAGTCGTTCAGGTGAATAACCTTTAGGCGGTCGAGTCCAACCACATCATCAAAATGCTTCATAACTCCATCGTAATCTTGCACGATGTCGTAGCCGGCAGCGTAGATATGGCATGTGTCCAGGCAAACTCCAACTCGTTTCTGATACTTCTTAGGCACCTTATCAATCAGAGCAGCTATCTCTTCAAACTGCCAGCCTAGAACGGTTCCTGACCCAGCTGTTGTTTCAAGGAGCAGCATGACTTTGCCAGGAACTTCTTCCAGGCCAATGCCAATAGCTTCTGAGTTGCGTTCGATTCCTGCTTCTTTCTCGTCTATAAAGTTGCCTGGGTGTGAAACAACGTAGTTTATGCCCAGCGCCTCACATCTTCTAAGTTCTGCTATGTAAGACTGAATGGATTTCTCACGCAGATCAGGTTTTGGTGACGCCAGATTGATGAGATAGCTGTCATGAGCGCAGGTCTCGATAACATCTGTTTCTGCCAATCCAGCTTTAAAAGCTGCTATCTCTTCGTCTGAGCATTCACGCTCTCTCCACTGGTTTGCAGTCTTTGTAAAGATCTGCATCGCAGTAGCGCCAATTGCTTTTGCGCGAGGAGGAGCTGTTGGTGTTCCTCCCGAGATTGAGACGTGAGCCCCAAGTTTCATTTTTGTAGACATATGTTATTTGTCAAATTAACGCCCTCTCAGCCAGGTGGTCGGATCCACAGCTTTTCCTTCGCCTCTACGAATTTCGAAATGGAGGTGGGGAGGCTGGTCAGGGTCTGCGCGTCCCACGGTACCGATTATCATGCCTTTAGTAACTTTGCTTCCTTCTTTCACTCGCATCTCTGAGAGCGAACCATATATGGAATAGTCACCGCCACCATGCTCGATGATAATGGTCTTTCCGTACGCGCCCATCTGCTCGGCAACTCTAACCGTTCCGGATGATACTGACTTTACCGGAGTGCCGATGTCAGCTTCAATACCTATGCCGTTCCAGAGAATCCGTGTACCGTTTGGTGTGTGTGTGACGCCGAAGTTATATAGGATAGAACCGTTAACAGGCCAGTCAAGCTTACCGATATCGGTGGTCTTGATGGAACTGCTTGTCTTTGGAGCTGCGCCGCCAGTTGTCGCCTTCTTACGTTCAGCCTCGAGTCTAGCTATCAAATTGTTTAATCGCGCCTCAGCCTGCGCCAGCTGTCTAAGTCTGTTCTTGGCCTTCTTGGCATCTGCTTGAACCTTTTTCAGATCTGTTTGCTGACGCCTCTCAAGGGTTTTGAGTCGGGATTCTTCTTTGACCTTTTCGTTTTTGTTCTGTGCGAGGTTGGATTGAAGTCCAACCAGCTTCACTTTGCGGGCTGCTATAGTATCACGAAGGGCTTCGAGTCTCTGTGCCAAAGCTCTGTCGCTGACAGCAAGTTCGTGTAGATACTTATAACGCGCCAATAAAGCACCTAACGACCTGGAAGACATTAAGACTTCAAGGTCGAACAGCGGGCCTCGTTTGTAGATGTCTACCAGTCGCCTGTTTAAAACTCCACGCTTCTCAACAGCTTCCTGTTGTGTCTGATTCAAACTTGCTGAAGTTTCTTTGACTGCATCGGTGATGTCGCCGAGCTGTTTGTCCAGTGACTTGACTGCTCGTTGTGTAGCGTTGTGCTGCTTCGAAATATTATCGAGCTTTTCTGAGATATTCTTTGAGTTTATCTCAAGCGTACGCATACGCCGCTCTAATTCCTGGCGTTCTTTACGTATTTTGTTTAGCTCATCCTGATTCTGTTTGATCTTTGCATCGGAACTCTGAGCAACTGCTATAGATGGAGTAATGCTAACACCGGCTGTGAGCGCAACAGTTGAAAGCGTTGATACTATCACAGCTACAACCGCCGATCTCGCGCCTTTTGAGCTAAACGACTCCACTATTCTGCTCACGCTAGACCTTCCTTAGGTGACGTCCCACAGCAAATGCGGACCCTAAAAGTCCGATTAATGCACCACTGAGAACACCTATCACTGACATCCTTAAATCGAAGAACTGAATATCGAACAGCATGCGCTGAACAGCTACAGCTGTTAGGTATGTTAGCCCAAGCGCCAGAAGACCACCTAGGATCCCCTGTATAAATCCTTCAAGAAGGAATGGCATACGGATGTATCCGTCTGTGGCACCCACTACTCTCATGATTGCAATCTCGTTTTTACGAGCAAGTACAACCATACGTATAGTGGCGCCAATGATCATGATGGAGACGAGCGCAAATGCCAGCCCGAGTCCGGCTCCGACAATCGTTGCGATCATACGAAGGCGATACAGCTTTTGAATCCACTCCTGTCCGTATCTTATGTCATCTATAAAATCGTAGACCTTGAGCTTGTTTGCGACTGCTTCAACATGCTGAGGGGTGCGAAATCCTGGGTTCAGTCTTATGTCAAACGAAGCTGGCAGAATGCCAGGTTCAAACAGATCGGCGAATTCTCCGAGGTCGGCTTTTGCCTTGACTAAAGCTGCCTCTTTGTTGACGTACTCGACCTCAAGTACCTCCGGGAATTTTTTAATATCCTGAGCTGCAGTGAGAGCAGTCGTGTCGCTGGTATTGTCGGCCATAAAGGCGCGTATCTCAACCTTTGACTCGATCGTTTCAAGCGTGTCTTTGGTGTTTATCGCGACAAGTGCAAACAGTCCAAAAGCAAAAAGCGAAAAGGCGATTGTAATTACACTGAGCGTGCTCAGGAGCGGAGCACGCTTGAATGTGGATAGTGCTTCGCGTGTTGCACTCATTATACGCCCTCTGGAAAGATAAAGTCGTCCGGACTGTCAGTCCTGTCGACTTCAAATCTATGTTGTCCAAATGGGTCGGCTGCCGTGTCTTTATTTGCCGAGTCATACACGAGTCTGCCGTGGTTCAGTTCGATTGTTCGGTATGTAGAGCTTCGGATCAGATCAAGATTGTGTGTTGCCATTACTACGGCAGTCCCAGTCTTGTTGATGTCTTTCAGAAGTTGAAATACTGCACGGGTAGCTCGTTCATCCAGGTTCCCAGTGGGTTCATCAGCTATCAAAAGCTCAGGGTCGTTAACCAGTGCTCTTGCGATGGCAACTCTCTGCTGCTCTCCACCAGAAAGTTCGCGTGGGTAGGCGGTTCCCTTGGAAGCGAGACCAACCTGGGCTAGTACTCTGGAGACCTTCTTGTTTATGGTGTCCTTTGCTGCTCCGGTAACTTCAAGCGCGAATGCAATATTGGCCTCTGCAGTTCGATCCTGTAGTAGCTTGAAGTCCTGAAATACGATACCGATACGACGACGCAGGTATGCGATCTCTTTTTTGCTGGTCTTGTTAGAAGAGAGTTCTGTCACAAGCACTTCTCCGTGAGAAGGCTTCTCTTCCATATAGATCATCTTTAGTAAGCTAGACTTTCCGGCGCCGCTGGCGCCGGTGAGAAAACAAAATTCCCCTTTTTCTATTCTGAAAGAGATGTTGCTAAGCGCCACCCCTGATCGAGGATATTCCTTAGTAACATCTAGAAATCGTACTACGCTCATCTGGCCTCAGCTACGTGAACTGCTCTGATGGGAGGGTGAAAATCTGCTAGACTAAATTGGTTAGAGCCTGCGAGAAGTCAGATATGATGTCATCTATATCTTCTAACCCGATGCTAACTCTGATCGAACCATCGGGTATGCCCATCTCTTCACGCTCCTCTTGGGTGAGATAGCCGTGCGACATAAACCGTGGCTCGCTAACTAATGTATCTACTCCTCCCAAACTCGCCGCATTCATCGCCAAACGCAACCGTTTTGTAAATTTAGTGGCCGCCTTTCCGCCTCCATTCATAGTCAGAAACAGCATCCCGCCGAAGCCTTCCAGTGTTCGTTCTGCTATCTCATGATCGGGGTGAGTCGGCAGCCCTGGGTAGAAAACTGTGCTAAATTCGGGGCGGGTTAGGCACCACTCTGCCAGCTTCATTGCGTTTTCGTTCTGGCGTTTAACTCTTACATCCAGGGTTTTTAGGCCGCGCTCCAGGAGCCAGCAGGCAAATGGATCTGCCGAGAAGCCCCAGTTGCCAAGCTTCTTTTTAATTTCCAGTACAAAGTCTTTGGTGCCGCAGACTACTCCAGCCAGAACATCGTGATGACCGTTGAGGCTTTTGGTGGCCGAGTGAATCACAACGTCAATTCCAGCCTCAATTGGTCTATAGTTGATTGGCCCGGCAAATGTGGCATCTATCACCGTTACTAAGCCGTTCTTTTTTGCAACTTCAACTATAGGTGCAACGTCGAGAACTCTCGATGTTGGATTAATGGGGGACTCAATAAAAAGCAAACGAGTGTTTGGTTTTACTGCCGCACTCCAATTCTCCGGTTCGGTTGGCACAACGAAGGTTACATCGATATTGAGCGCTCTAAGCTCTTCGGTAAAGAGTTTATGTGCACCACCATATATCCAGGCGCTTGATACTATGTGATCTCCGGGACGGAGAAGTGTGAGCATTGTGCAGGATATGGCCGACATGCCGCTGCCAAGGATAGCAGCATCTTCCGCACCTTCCAGCATTGCGATACGGCTCTCGAGTAGCTTCAGGCTTTCTGTTCCACCTGTTCGAGCATAAAGTAATCCTTCACCCGTGCCAGCTTCCTGGATGAAGTTTACGGATTGCACTAACGGAGACACCACAGGGGTGCCCGGAGCGAGGTGTTCAGGGTTGCCGCCTGCAATGGCTATAGTTGCGCGTTTCATCGTTTTTATAAAGTTTATGCCAGAACTTTTTCTGTAGAGTCCAGGTCCGGCTTGTGGACTCTTACGTATTCGGAAAGATTGACACCGACCATGTCTCGAACGATACAGGTATACTGCTTTACTCGTTCATCAATCTTCATAGTCGCGAGCTGTTGGCCTCTCGATCCAATTACCCATACCAGCTCGCCATCAACGGCCATTCTGAACTTTGCGTCGTCTTTGTTTAGCCAGACCATTGGTCCGCGCTCAGGATCACCGCGTTTGGTAGCGATGAATTGAGTTACGAGAAGTTCAGGGTCTGTTTTTTTAAGTTGAGGTATCACCTCAGACTTTTTGAGTCTCATTTTGTTATGCTAATGCAGGGTGCAAACTGCTTATTGCACCCTAATGTAAAACTGAAGCTGCGTAGGTACGCGAGTCTACTTCCTGATTAACCAGGCCCAAGCCATGTCGTTCCAGCACGGCGTCGATTGCCTCGATGTGTGATTCACTTAAGCCGCTAAATAAGAAGCGACGTGCTCCTTCATCGTAGCTGAGAATAAGCTTGGCGACAATTTCGTCTGCACAGGAGAAGTCCATCATCCCTACATGTGAAAAGTCGATAATAGCTACATCCTGCTGCTCATAGCTGTCTTCAATATTGAGGCAAAGTTGCTGCTCTATAAATTGGCGAACTGCCGCTCCAGTGGAGCGCGTAACCAAGTGCGAATAGGTCTGAGAGACCGACTGCCGAAGAGCGGAACTGACATCAATGCGATTTTTGTTCATCGTAATGAACGCTCCGAAGTTTTTGATTGAACTGGTGTTCCAATACGTTCCGGGATCGTGACCTGAATCTGCGATCCTGGAAACGCTGGAAGATTTTCTTTGAGTGGTACGTCTTCGTCCCAGGTCGGTACAATAGCTATTCTGGCGGTGCCACTTCGCACTGAGAACTTTCCGTCCCAGTTACTGATGAACCGCCGGACACCTGCTAACCCTTGTCCGCGACCGCTGTCTCTAAACCTGCTGACACCACGCATGACGGCTTCTTCAAGCGCCATCCCGTCGTCCCAGCGATCAGAGCGTACACGACCTGGTTTTGATTCCAATGACTGCCTAAAGCCGATGCCTGCATCGCTTACCGCGATTACGACAACTCTGCGCCCCAGGCGTTTTTGCCACTTATAGGTTTGTACTGCTACCCAACCGCCACGTTGTGCGTGCTCAATAATGTTCTGACATGTCTCTGATAGAGCCATTGTGAACCGCATTGTGGCAGCTGCGTCTAACTTCAATTCGTTGACCAGTATGGCCTGTGCTTTTTGCTGAACTTTATCGACAACTGAATGAACATCGTCGCTTTGCGAAACGGCTGTGATCTCCAATAGCACGCTGGATTCATTCTGTCGCCCCTTGGGGACGTGACCTTTGAGGTCGTATAGATCTGCAGCGTGTCTGAAGAAGCCAGTTCTGGCCCAGTAGGAAGCGGTATCTTCGGCTTCGGGAACCACCAGCGTCAGACGTTCCAGTCGTGTCTGTGCCAGTGTGAGTAATCCTGTAAGGCCGTAGGGAGATGCCCATCTTGCATGGCGGGCATCGAGGAGAACCTTAGCGTCGAGCGGGAGCTTTGATAACGGTTCGAGTATCTGCTCGAATGTGTAATCGTCTAGTGATGGAGGAACTGTTATGACTGATGTCACTGGACGTTAAACTCTCTCCGTAAGGTGTCACAAAACTGGTTGTGACAGGTTTAAAAAACGGAAGCGAGTCGGAAAAATGTTATCCGATCGCTACCACGATCAATATCATAACGCTAAGTGAGATACGATGTCAAATCGAGCCAAGAGTTTGTAGTTTGAACGATCCAACGGCTCCCACAACAGCAGCAGAAATAGGGAGTCCGGCGGGTACAATGCGACAAACTTTACTCATTGGAACGAACGATCTGGTCGTTGCTTCCTCCTGCGCGCCTTTAATCAGCAAGTTTCCAGCTAGAGCCAGTCCGCCACCAATCACTATTACTTCCGGGTTGAAGATATTTATGAGATTGGCAAGTCCGATACCCAGGTATCGGCTTGCTTCACTCAAAATCTTAAGTGCATCAAGATCGCCGTACGTGGCTGCCTTGGCTACAGCTTTAGCGCTGACTTCTTCAGGTGTGAAGTTGAGATTCTTTTGTCTGGCCAGTTCCAGGGCCTGTTCTGAAACTGCACTTGCAGAACAGTATGCTTCCAAGCATCCCCAATTGCCGCAATGACATTTACGCCCCTGAGGTTCGACTGTCATGTGCCCAAGTTCACCCGCGCCATCCGAAGCTCCATGATAAAGATGGCCGTTTATTATAATCCCGCCGCCAATTCCCGTACCTAAAGTCAGGCCGATAACGTGGGATGCGCCTCGGGCAGCCCCCTTCCACCATTCTCCCAGAGTAAAACAGTTCGCGTCGTTGTCGAGTGTGACTTTAAGCCCTAGAGCTTCAGCCACCTTATCGCGAACTGGAAATTCGTGCCAGTCGAAGTGTGGAGTTGTATGTACAGTGCCCAAAGACCTGCTAAGAGGACCTGGAGTTCCAAGTCCGACCCCAAGTATCTGTTCACGCCTGGCATCGGTTTCGGATCGGAGTTGATCGATCGTAGCCTCTACCGCATTCGTAATGTGCGAAATCACCGCATCATCGCCGTTAGCCTGGAGAGTAGGACAGTGCCTAAGCCCGATCTCCCTGCTTCCGTCCAACGGCATTGCTGCGGCAACTATATTAGTGCCGCCAACGTCTACGCCGATGATGTATTTCTCTGGATGCATTTGAAGCTAATCTCGAAAAATTAAAGGCTGAATCTGGATACCTGAATCCCTTCTGAGACTGGTACCTGAATATCTGCTGAGCCCGGGTACTTGATCCTCAGCTGAGTCGGTTCCTATATCCCTTCATTAAATATCGCTCTCGCAACGTATTCGGGCGAGAGATCACGCATGCACTTCCAATGTTTCAAGGGACATTTTTGCGGCCCATGTTTATCGCAGGGGCGACAATTGAGGCCAACATTTCCAAGAGTCCTGGAGTCGTCAGCCAACGGCCCAAATCCAAACTCCGGAACGGTTGGGCCAAATATTGTGAACGTTCTGGTATTTGTAGCTGATGCGAGATGTTGAGGCGATGAATCATTTGTTACGATTATCTCGCAACGCCGTATCAGTTCCGCAGATCCAAGGAGAGACAATCTCCCGATTGCATTAATTACCTGAGTTTTTTTGCTTGGATCATTTACGGAGTTATTAACTCTCGCAACTTCACTCTCTATTTCCTCTCCCAACTGTTGATCTTCTTTACCGCCGATCAGTACGATGGTGTATGCATCATTTATATCGGAGTTTTTATTTCGTTCAGCGATGAGAGAGGCTAGCGCGGGATAAAATGGCCAGCGTTTGGTCGCCCATACACTACCGGGAGCGAGGGCGAGTAGACGTTGCGGGGCAGGTGTCGCGCTCGTAGTGGTCGATGAATCTGTACTTGTCGCGTCTAAGGAATCTGCAGTTGCAGCGACGGATGAACCCACATTTGTAGCTACTGATGGCTCTGCATTTGTAGCTACCGACGACTCTGCACTTGTAGCGACTAATGAACCTGCATCTATAGCACCGAACGAGCCCGTATTGGCCAAAAGAACATCAACTGCATCGATATCATTCTGCTCCGGATATAGAGCAGGTTTATCCGACGGGTTGTGTGCCCTCGCCAACTCTAACAACCGTTGCGAATGATGAAGCTGCGGATTGTAAACAACCTTTTGGGTATACAACGCCTTCCCGCCAGACGTATCAAAACCAATTCGTTCTTTACAACCAGCCAAAAATGCCAACGCGGCACTTCTTAACGAACCCTGCGCCAAATATGCAGTTGTCGATTCGTTTTGCAGTTGACTACGCACATTACGCGAAAAGCGCAGCAGCCCCGATATTCCGGAATCTCTGCCGCGCTTATCGTATACATGAAGGTTGCGTATTCGAGGATCCGACTTCAAAATCGAAGCCCCGACTTTGGTAGTTACAACATCAACTGGTCCTCGCTGACTGAGCTCTTCTATTAAAGGTGTTGTAAGGATGACATCACCAATAAAGCTCGTCTGAATAATCAGCGAGGAATGCATTAATCTACCTTGAGTACGGCAAGGAAGGCTTCCTGTGGAATCTCCACGGAGCCGACCTGCTTCATCCTCTTTTTACCTTCTTTCTGTTTTTCCAGGAGCTTACGTTTACGACTGATATCACCACCATAACATTTGGCGAGAACGTCCTTTCTCATTGCCTTAACTGTTGATCTCGCAATGACCTTGCTTCCGATAGTTGCCTGAATTGCAACCTCATAAAGCTGTCTTGGGATCAAAGTCTGAAGCTTGTCTGCGAGTTTGCGACCGTATTCGTAAGATTTATCTCTGTGAATAATTACAGAGAATGCGTCGATTGGATCGCCATTGATCAGCATATCCATTTTGACCAGATCATTGCGTCTGTATCCGGCCATCTCGTAATCCAGACTTGCGTATCCTCTACTAACCGTCTTCAGTCTGTCGAAGAAGTCCAGGATGATCTCTGCGAGTGGAAACTCCCAGTCAAACTCTACGCGGGCCTGGTCGATATACGACATGTTCTTGTAAACACCCCGACGCTCTGTACCAAGTGTCATGATCGGACCGATATATTCGCTCGGCGCCATGATTCTGGCCTTTACGTAAGGCTCCTCGATATAATCGAAGTTGCCAGGCTCTGGCATTAAAGATGGATTCTCAACCAGAAGATCACTGCCGTCCGTTAGCTTGACGTGATACTCCACGCTAGGGACGGTCGTGATAAGATCCAGATTGAATTCGCGTTCCAAACGCTCCTGAACAATCTCCATATGGAGAAGTCCAAGGAATCCACAACGAAAGCCAAAGCCTAATGCGGTTGAAGTTTCAGGAGAATAGTGTAGAGACGAATCATTGAGAATGAGTTTGTCCAAAGCATCTCTGAGAGCTTCATACTGGGTCGTGTCGGTAGGATAAATACCGGCAAAAACCATCGACTTGACGTCCTGGTAACCAGGTAACGGTTCGCTCGAGTGATTGGCTGCATCAAAGACTGTGTCTCCTACGCGAGTTTCTTTAACATGTCTCACGTTGGCGACTACATAACCAACTTCACCTGGTAAGAGCTGACTGGCTTTAACCTGACGCAACTGCGTATAGCCCACTTCTTCTACATCATATATCTCAAGGCTCTTGCCAAACTGAATCCGCATTCCAGGCTTCAGAACTCCGTCCACTACACGCACGCTTGGAATGGCGCCGCGATAACGATCGTAGTAAGAGTCAAAGATCAATGCGCGAAGAGGAGCTTCCAGTTCGCCCGAAGGGGCGGGAACTCGTTTTACAACCTCTTCCAACAGCTCTGGAATACCAATTCCTTCCTTTGCGCTAACGCTCAGAATGGAGTCGGCATCCACACCTAAAAGGTCGACAATTTCCTGACGGCGTTTGTCGGGATCTGCACCAGGCAGGTCGATCTTGTTGAGTACTGGAATTATCTCCAGGCCGGCATCAAGAGCCAGAAAAAGATTGGAAAGAGTCTGTGCCTGAATCCCCTGCGACGCATCTACAACCAGAATAGCGCCTTCGCAGGCGGCTAAAGAGCGCGACACTTCGTATGTGAAGTCAACGTGCCCTGGTGTATCGATGAGGTTCAGGATATATGGTTTGCCATCAGATGCTTTATAGTTCATCCTGACGGCGTTCAACTTAATGGTGATTCCACGCTCTCTTTCGAGATCGAGCGTGTCGGTCACCTGGGATTTCATTTCACGCTTCTGCAAAGTTCCGGTAAACTCAATGAGTCTATCGGCCAACGTCGACTTACCATGGTCGATGTGGGCAACTATGCAAAAGTTGCGAATATGGTCTAGCTTCATTTACTAATTGACTGTCTTGTCATAGAATAGCCCAGAAATATATCTAGTTAGCCAACCGTCTGCCTTACTATAATTAGAGATATGGCTTTACCGACGCTGTTAGATGCGATCGAAGCGCTTCCAGCGTTCGTTCGTATTCAAAATACATTACCATCTCCGGGGGATAGTGTCTCTCTGGGTGGATTTCAGGGCGCCAGCGATGCGGCGTTCGTGGCTACATTGGCCCGCTCTTTTGAGAAACGTTTTTTTGTGGTTATCACAGAAAACGTGTCAGACGCAGAGCGCTGGCTGGCCGATCTCCAATCTCTGACTGACGAAAAGCGTGTTGCTTTCTATCCACCTCGTGAAGGTTTTGGAGAGCGGGAGCACCACGCCGAGGTAGCCGGGGAGCGAGTCGAGACCCTGGAAAGGTCTGCGCGTGGCGACATTCAGATCCTTATTACGACTGCCCGGGCAGTCATGGAAAAGACATTGCTGCCTAGCGCACTGTCTTCCGGACGGGTAGAGCTGTTTATCGGAGAAGAGCGCAGCCTCGTTGCCCTGGTTGAGCATCTCACCGCTATTGGTTTTGAGCGTTCCGAGATGGTTGAGGATGTTGGGGAGTTCAGTGTTCGAGGCGGTATTCTGGATATTTATGGCTTTGGAATGGCCGATCCGGTGCGCATTGAATTCTGGGGGGATGAAATAAGTGAGATTCGCCACTTCGACCTGAATACTCAGCGTACCACGAGGCTGACAAAAACTGCCCTGATTCTTCCGGTCGACGGATTCGTGAGTGAAGAGACCGATGACTCAGAGCGACTCTCCATCTCGCAGCTCTGGGCGCAGGATACATTCGTTATCGTGCCCCAGGCTACCCATCTCGAACCTGAATGGCAGCGAAGCTGGGAGGAAGCTCAGCATCATATAGATATAGCTCGCAGAAGGGGTGAAGATGTATTTAAGCGGGCTGAACTGTACATCGATCCTCAAACTATTTCAGCTGCGTTCAAACGATTTGGGACACTCAATCTCGTAACAGGCGAAGAACCGTTTGACGTTGGCTTTTCCTTCAGGCCGCCGAACGTAATTAATCGCGATATCAAGCTGCTCAATCAGGTTGTGCGTGATGGTGTTCCTACAATCATACTCTGTGATAACACAGGGCAGATAGAACGCCTGGATGAGCTTCTGAACACAAGTGCACGTTATCCTTCTCCTGCGGCCCTGACACTGGGTGTGCTTTCAGGTGGATTCGTTATTCCACCCTATGGTGTCGCTGAAGAAGGCGTGCGCATCCTGACAGACCACGAAATTTTCAGACGTGAGCGTCGGATTCGCAGGTCGCGTAAGTATGTTGCCGCTCTTGGTACTGATACACTCGGAGCTCTTACTCCGGGCGACTATGTTGTTCATCTTGAGCATGGTATCGGTTTATATCGCGGTCTGGAAAAGGTTTTTGTTCAGGATGCTACCGTTGAAACAGTTGTAATTGAGTACGAAGGTGGTGACCGTCTGAACGTGCCGCTCTATAAAATTGATCAGATTGAGCGGTACAGAGCAGCCAACGATGTTAATGGAGATGTACCTCCGCCTCGCCTTCATAAACTTGGAGGGCGTCGCTGGGCACAGCAGCGAGATAAAACCCGGTCGGCAATTCAGGAGATGACGGTCGAATTGCTGGATCTCTATGCCCATAGGAAGGTGGCTAATCGTCCACCTGCTCTTCCAGATGGTGCGTGGCAGAAACAGTTGGAATCTTCCTTCCTGTTCGAGGATACTCCAGATCAGCGCACAGCTACCACCGACGTTAAAGGTGATATGGAAGCTGTAAAGCCAATGGATCGCCTCCTGGTTGGTGACGTGGGTTATGGCAAGACAGAGATTGCGGTTCGGGCAGCATTCAAGGCGATTCAATCCGGGCGACAGGTGGCTGTTCTTGTCCCAACAACGATTCTGGCCGAGCAGCATGGCCGGACTTTTTCCGAACGATTCGCGGACTTTCCGCTGGTTGTAAAGGTGATAAGCCGTTTTCAATCGGCCAAGGAACAGGCGCAGGTGCTTGTTGAACTGGCCGAAGGGAAGGTCGATCTCGTTGTTGGTACGCACAGGCTTCTAAGCGAGGATGTTCATTTCAAGTCGCTCGGACTCATCATCATTGATGAAGAGCACAGGTTTGGAGTCAGACATAAAGAGAGGCTTAAGCAGCTTAGGGTAGAAACAGACGTTTTAACTCTGACTGCTACACCAATCCCAAGAACCATGCATCAGGCCCTTGCAGGGTTGCGTGATATGACCATCATGCGCACCCCTCCAAGAGATCGATCACCAGTCCTTACATATGTAGAGCCGTGGGATGAAGCTCTTCTGGAAGAAGGGATAGCTCGTGAACTGGATCGAGGTGGGCAGGTCTTTTTTGTACACAACCGAATCGAAACGATTGATGCGGTAGCCGCGAATCTCCGTCGCATAGTTCCTCGCGCCAGAATTGCGGTTGGGCATGGCCAGATGAAGGAGCGCGATCTCGAGGTTGTCATGCGCCAGTTCGTCAATGGAGAAATAGATGTTCTGGTTTCAACTATGATAGTTGAGACCGGGCTCGACGTTCCAAATGCTAACACGATGTTCGTAAACAGGGCAGACAGGTTCGGACTGGCTCAACTGTATCAGCTGAGGGGGCGTGTCGGACGATCGCACCGCAGAGCATATTGTTACCTCCTTGTGCCGGACGTGCTGGAACGCGATGCGGAGCACAGGGTTAAGATACTTGAACATCACACAGAGCTGGGATCCGGTTACAGAATCGCACTTCGTGATATGGAGATGCGAGGTGCTGGTAATCTCCTCGGCCCTGAGCAGTCTGGTTTTGTTCACGCCGTTGGTTTCGATATGTATCTCCGCCTGCTGGACGAGACAGTTAATAAGGTAGTGCGCGGTGACAGCGGCCCTAAATTTCACCCGGCAGACGTGTCGGTGGATTCTGCGAATTTCATCCCGGACGACTACGTCGCTTCCAAGGATGCGAAGCTCGATATCTACCGGAGGCTCACGGCCGTGACCGAAATGGATGAGCTCGATTCGCTTCAGGCCGAAGTTCGGGATAGATTCGGGTTACTTCCTGTGCAGGCGAACTTATTTTTCGATGTGGCGAGACTAAGATTGTTGGGCGGGAAAGCCGGTGTGCAGACAATTTCTGTGCGAGGAGACGAAGCCCGTATTAACTTTAATGATTGGGCAGTTCCGAGCATGAAAGGCATCTCAAACGCCTTCCATGAAGTTCAGTTCAAAGCGGACGTACGTCGAGCAATGCCACTGTCGCTCAAGCTGACCAGGCTTGGCGGAGCGGGAGTGTTGGATGGGTTAATCCGTGCTCTTACAATGTTGCAAACTTCACCCTAATAAAACAGATGAGACCATTCTCGGTGTTAACTGCCGCAAGTGCGGCGCTTGCTGTAACAATGCTGACTGGCTGCGACGCGCTGAAGTCGGCTATGAACTCACATGTCGATGTAGCTGCAAGTGTAGGCTCACAGGAACTGTCTGTTGGCCGTCTCGCCGAGTTCCTGTCGGCGATCGATTATCCAGCCGACACAACTGTAGCAAGTGCAGTTGCAAACGCATGGATTGACTATCAGTTATTAGGACAGCAAGCAGCATCCGGTGATACCATCATCGAGAAGAAAATTGTGGATCAGGCAATGTGGTCATCGATCTCTCAGATCAAAGCCCGCATGCTTTATGATAAGGTCTCGGCTTCCTGGGGAAGTGTAGATTCTGCAGAAGCTCGCTCTCTATTTGATTCCGGCGAGTTGATCGCAGGTTCGCACATTCTGTTTGTTACGCGCGAGAAGTCAGACGCAGAAAAGGTGCAGGCCAAGAAGAACGCTGAAGCTGCATTGCCAAATATCAATGCAGGTAACTTTGCTGCGATGGCTGGCAAGTATAGCGAAGAACCAGGTGCTGCTGGACGCGGTGGATCGCTAGGCGTGTTCAAGCGTGGTGACATGGTACCTGAGTTTGAACAGGGAATCCTTGCACTAAAGCCAGGTGAAGTTTCCAAGATTGTTGAAAGCCCATTTGGTTATCACATCATCTATCGTGCTACGTTCGATCAGGTGAAAGACGAAGCAATGGGTAAGGGTGCAGAAGCCTCCGTTCGTAAGAAAGAAAAAGAGTTTATTGAAGGGCTGCAGGCAGCTGGCAAGCTGGAGATGAAGGACGGTATTGTTCCGATAGTTCGTGAAGTCATGAACGATCCGATGTCCAATCTTGATAACAAGAAAGTTCTTGCAACATCCGCTGCTGGTAAGTTCACAGCTGCCCGTCTTGCTGAATGGCTTCAGATCATGCCACCGCAGATGGTCATGCAACAGAAGATGATGCTTGAAAGTGCTCCAGATTCAATGGTTTCACAGTTCATTAAAAACTTTGCAACAAACGATCTGGTTATTTACAGCGCTGATACAGCGAAGCTTGGCCCAAGCGAAGAAGAGCTGGAAGGCATTCGTCATCAGTTTTTTGAAGCCCGTAGTCAGGCCTGGATGCAGCTTGGTGTTACACCATTCTTCCTTGCCGATAGCAACAGAACTGTAAAAGAGCGCGAAGCACTTGCTGCCAGCAGAGTTGACAAATACATCGAAAACTTCATTACAGGGAAAGCCCCACCAGTTGATCTGCCACCTCAGGTTGCAGCAGCACTGCGTAAGAAGAAAAAGACAAATCTGAACAACCAGGCATTAGCAAAGGCCGTTGAACAGGCGTTGTTGCTTAAGGCATCCAAGGATTCGACGGAGAATGCAGTTCAGACTCCGTCAGTCATTCCAATGCCTGGCGATTCGGCTTCGGAATAACACATACCTTTCATTGATAGGTGAGTAGCTACGTGAAGATACGATTACTTATGGTACTGCCGCTGATCCTAGGATCTTCGGTAGTATCAGCACAAGACAAAAAGAGCGATACGACAAAGGCTCCTTTAGAGAGCGTAGTGCCGTTAGGGAAGGCAGTGGCCGCTGGTGTCGACACAATCGATCGAATCGTAGCTATTGTTGGTAAGTCAGTCATCACCTGGAGTGATGTAATGACTGCTGTTAACCAGCAGCGTGCGCAGGGGCTTAAGCTTCCTGACGATCCTGCTGCCCAGTTCGCTATTGCAAAGCAGGTTCTGAATGAACTTGTCGATGCCGAGATCCTGGTGCAGCGTGCTGAAGAGCTTGCCATCGAAGTTCCTGACCAGGATGTAAATCGAGCAGTTGATAGCAGAATGGCTCAGGCCAGGGCAGAATTTGAAGATGAAATTCAGTATCGTGGCGCGCTGCGTGAAGCTGGATTCGGAACTCCTGAGGAGTTTCGTCGCAGTCTTGTAGATCAGTACCGCAGGCTCATGTTGCAGCAGAAGGTTTTCCAGAAGTTACAGGGAACTGCAAAGCCAGTGAGTGTTACCGATAAGGAAATTGATGAGGCCTTTCAGCGTGCCCGCCCGCAGCTTCAGCAGCGTGCGCCAACCATTACGTTTCGTAACATTATCATCACTCCCAAGCCTTCTAAGCTGAACGATTCTTTAGCCAGAGCAAAAGCAGATTCTCTACTGATTGCCTTGAAAAAGGGAGAAAGCTTTGAGTCTGTAGCAAAGCGCGAATCAATGGATCCTGTCAGCAAAGAGCAGGGCGGGGATCTGGGTTGGGTGAGACGAGGAGTCTTTGTTCCTGAGTTTGAAGCTGCAATGCTTTCAACTCGTCCTGGTAATCTGAGCCCTGTTGTAAAAACCCAGTTTGGTTACCACATCATACGCGTTGATCGTGTTCAGCCTGGCGAAGTTAAGTCTTCTCATATTCTGATATCTCCAAAAATAGAAGAAGCAGATTTGAAGAAAGCTCAGGCGCTCGCAGATAGTGTGGCTAAGCTTTGGAGAGAAGGATATTCTTACGATTCTCTGCTTGCAAAGTTTCACGATCCTTCTGAAGAGAAAGCGGTGTTGGAGCCTTATCTTATAGATTCACTACCAGAATCATATCGTTATGCAATCGGTAGCCTGGAAGCCAACAGTGTCACCGACCCATTTGAGCTACAGGGTCGTGGTGGCGATGTGAAATATGCAGTTCTTCAGATTGTAACTCGTACCGGATACGGTGAATATTCTCTCTCCGACGTTAGGCAGACCCTTCGCCGTCAATTGTCACTTGAGAAACAGAGCCGCGTAATCCTGGACGAACTGCGCAACAAGATATACGTCTCAGTTAAGTTGGACTAAGCAGTCTGGTTTGACGCATAGTCATACACACAGGAAGAAAAAGTGGACCGGGTAAAGCTCGCTGTAACTGTAGGTGATCCTAGAGGGATCGGTCCTGAAATCATTAGTGCAGCACTTTCTAACGATGAAGTTAGAGAGTGCTGCACTCTTGTTATTGTGGGGCCCGACGGGCTGGATCCGTCCTATAAGATTCCAATTGATGTTGCGATTGGTGAATGGCCATCCGGGTCGGTTTTAGATTCGCCCGACGTTGTTGGTGCTAGAACTGCTGCAGATGCATTTAACGGAAAGGGTGCCGCGATAGATGGAGTTGCCGGAAAGGGTGTCACGATCGACGGAGTTGCCGGAAAGCTGGCTGGTCTCGCAATAGAACGTGCTGTTGCAATGGCAATGGCTGGTGAAGTTGATGGAATTGTCACGGCACCAATCGATAAAAGCGCTCTGTTCCTGGGCGGATATAATTATCCGGGGCATACCGAGATGCTCGGAGCGTTGACGGGGAGCCATGTCTCCATGATGCTAGCGTCAGACAGGCTCCGGGTGGTTCTGGCTACAACTCACATCCCGCTTCGTGATGTCCCGACCGCCCTAACTGAAGAGCTGTTAAGGGAGTCTATTGCAACGACGCGTTCTGGTTTGCAAAAGTACTTCGGAATTGATAACCCTAAAATTGCTCTTTGCGGGCTAAATCCGCACCTTGGTGACGGTGGTCGTTTTGGTTCGGAAGATACTGACCTGCTTGCCAAAGTTGCTGAGCGGGAAGGTGCCTTTGGCCCTTATCCAGCTGACACGGTATTTGTCAGAGCTATAAAAGGTGAATTTGATGCAGTCATCGCGCCGTATCATGACGTAGGGATGACTGCTATCAAAGTTGCTTCGTTTGGATCGGGTGTGAACATAACTCTGGGGCTTCCTTTCCCGCGAACATCACCCGATCATGGGACTGCTTTAGATATAGCCGGGAAAGGTCTGGCTGATCCTTCCAGCTTTATTCATGCCGTTCTGGAGTGCTCTAGAATTGTTCGGAGGATGAGAGCGACTCGATAGATGAAGTCGGCGAGATTCTCAGGTTTAGCGTAGCAATACGGCGCCCTTCCATCTCTTTTACCGTAAAGGTAGCCGGCCCGCATACAACCCAGTCTCCAACTTTCGGAACATGACCTATCATTCCGAAGATGTAGCCACCGATAGTTGTGTAGCTGTCATCATCAGGAACTTCGAGACCATACTCTTCGTTAAGCTCCCCGATATTCATATTTCCTGGGAGTAATACCTCTCCAGTAACACTGTTTATCGGCTCCCCAGGAAGCGTGTCGTATTCGTCCAGAATTTCGCCGACGATCTCTTCCAGCAGGTCTTCCATTGTTACAACACCGGCAGTTCCGCCGTATTCGTCGAGCACGATAGCCATATGCTCCTTGCGATGTTTGAAATCTGCAAGAACATCTTCCACCTCGCGCGTGCCTGGCACGAAGTGCGGTGGTCGCATGAGCTCGCGAATATTGAACGGAATTGATCTGTCGGCTATGACCCTTATGAGGTCTTTTATAAGAAGAACGCCTATGATTTCGTCGATATTCTCTTCATAAATTGGGAATCGCGAACGGCGGCTCTCTCTTATGACCTCCAGGACCTCCTCGAGGGTCGACTCAACATCTATGGCGATAATATCAGTTCGGGGAGTCATGACCTCCCGAGCGTTTTTCTCAGAAAACTCGAAGACAGCATCAATTAATGCAGCGTCTTCTTTCTCAAGCGCCCCACTCTCCTCACTCTGCTCAACCAGCATTCTGATCTCTTCAGGCGAGTGAACTGCGTCTTCCTCGTTCATAGGCTTCTGCTTCAGGATGCGCAGAACAACCTGGGACGACTTGTTAAGCAGCCAGGTAAATGGCTTGGTGATCCATGCGAAGGCCAGAAGAGGCGGTATCAGATATCTGGCCCACTTCTCTGGATTGTTTAAGGCAACGTTCTTGGGAGTAAGCTCACCGAATACAACTGTCACGAAGGTGATGGATAGGAGCGCGAAAACTGTTGCAACTGTAACGCGAACAGAGAGGCTCACGCCAATAGGAAGCTGGGACATCCAATCGGCGAAGGCTGTAACAACGGCTTCTTCAGCTACCCAACCCAGCCCCAGCCCGCAAAGGGTAACACCGGTTTGACAGGCTGATAATACTAAAGGGATCTGACTCGTGGCCTTGAGTGCCATTCCGGCAAGGCCATCACCACCTCTGGCGAGTGCGTCCAGTCGGGTAGGGCGTGCACGCACGAGTGCAAACTCAGCGGCCACGAAGTACGAGTTAAGGAGTACCAGGCCCACTAGGGTCAGCATATGTGTAATCATTCTTCTAAAATATATACCATAAAGTCTTGCTATATCATCGCCGCGGCTAGTTAAATTTGGTGCATATGGCAGACGCTAAGCAGCAAATTCGAAATATCGCAATCATCGCGCACGTAGATCACGGAAAGACCACCCTGGTCGATAAGATGCTCAGACAGTCGGGAGCATTTAGAGAAAATCAGGCGTTAGTAGATAGAGTGATGGATTCCAACCCTCTTGAGAGGGAGCGCGGAATCACAATTTTGGCAAAGAACACTGCAATTACCTGGAAGGGAACAAAGATCAACATCGTTGATACTCCTGGTCACGCAGACTTCGGAGGCGAGGTTGAACGCATTCTACGCATGGTAGACGGCGTTGTTCTGGTTGTAGATGCATTTGATGGACCCATGCCGCAGACACGTTTCGTGTTACGAAAGGCATTAGAATTGGGGCGCACCCCAATCGTTGTTATAAATAAGATCGATCGTCCTGGCGCGGATCCGTTCCGGGTACAGGATGAAGTTCTCAGCCTCTTCATTGAGTTGGAGGCCCGCGAAGACCAGCTCGATGCTCCGGTTGTTTACGCATCAGGTAGAAATGGTGTCGCAACTCTGGATATGGATGTGGAGCCAGTGGACTTCACCCCACTTTTTGAAACCATCCTCAAAGAAGTACCGGCCCCTCCATCGGATGTCGATGGCGCGTTCCAGATGCTGGTTTCAACCATCGACTACTCGCCGTACCTTGGACGACTTGCAATCGGTCGTATTGAGCGCGGAACAGTCACCGTTGGAATGCCAGTTGCGCTTCTTTCTTCAACCGGCGACGGTAAGGCTACGCAGGCAAAAGTTACGAAGCTGTTTACATACGACGGTCTCGATCGCATCGAGGCTGAGTCTGTTGGAGCTGGAGATATTGTTGCCCTTGCAGGTATAGATGGTGTTGAGATCGGTCAGACAATAACTGATATCAACGCACAGGAAATACTGGAAGGTATCGCAGTTGAAGAGCCAACTATCTCTGTTGACTTTATGGTCAACAACTCTCCTTTTGCAGGTAAGGAAGGTAAGCTGGTTACTTCACGTCAGGTGCGTGAAAGACTCTATAAAGAGTTGGAACGCAATGTTGCTCTGCGTGTAGAGGAGACAGATGGAACCGATGCCTGGTCTGTATCTGGGCGTGGTGAGCTTCATCTTACTATCCTTATGGAAACAATGCGTCGGGAAGGGTATGAGTTTCAGGTTTCAAGACCGCGTGTTATCAACAGGGTTGGGGAATCTGGAGAAAGACTCGAGCCGTACGAAGAGTTATCTATCGACGTCCCCGAAGAATATCTCGGTGCCGTTATTGAAAAGCTCGGACCTCGTAGGGGTGAGATGATTGAAATGAGAAATCCAGGACAGGGGATGACTCGTGTGCTTTATAAAATTCCAGCACGTGGGCTGTTCGGATATCGTTCTGAATTCCTCACAGACACCCGTGGTCTTGGCATTATGCACCACAGGTTCCTGGAGTATGGACCATGGGCAGGTTCTCTTGCCGGCAGGTCGCGTGGTACTCTGATTTCCATGGAGAACGGAAACATCGTTGCTTTTGCCCTGGCCAATCTGGCAGAAAGGGCAACGTTATTCGTTGAGCCAGGTGATCCAGTGTATGAAGGGATGATTGTTGGTGAAAATTCACGTCCTGGCGATATGGATGTAAATCCAATCAGGGAAAAGAAGCTCACTAACATGCGTACAAAATCAACTGACGAAAACATTCAGTTGGAACCACCTCGTATTCTGACGCTGGAATCGGCGCTCGAATACATCGAGGAGGATGAGCTTATCGAAGTTACACCTGTTGCAATTCGCTTACGTAAGCGCCACTTAAGTGCGAGCGACCGTAAGAAACTGACACGGGATTTAAAACGTGAGCGTGCCAACTAATAAAGTTGGCACGAAGCAAATTTTAATTAACGTAGCAGCTGGTTAATTGAGTATCTCTTAGTTTAATTATACCCCACATTACTTATACCTTGTATGGAGGCAACACTGATGTTGTTGGAAGAGTTGGGCGCATTGTCGATTGAGCCAGTAGTCGCCGTCGATGCCGACGAGTGTGAAATCTGGGACAGATCGCTATCGCTTGCTCCGAAACATCTCGAAGAAGATCCCGAAGACGAAAGCTTCGATGATCTTGGCGATGATGATGAAGATTATGATTTAGACGAAGACGAAGATGATGATGACGACGAAGACGATGACGAAGAAGATGATGAAGATGAAGACGATGATGATGACGACTTCGACGACGAAGATGATGATGATTACGATGATGAAGAAGATGACGACGACGATCTTTATGATGAAGATCTCGACGAAGATGAATAGTCTGTCTACACTCTAAATCACAAACCTCGTTATTCGCGGAACGGCCCTGTTGCTCTTGAGAGCAGCAGGGCCGTTTCTTTTATACGTCTATCAGCGATTTCTGTCTTCTATTTCGTATTCCAAACATCTCTGCCGGTTTTTTCCCTACAAATGCGGCGATTCTGGTTTCCAGAGCCTCGCTTCCAATGCGATCCCCCCTTAAAACCATGACAAGGTGGTTGTAGGAAACCCCGAATTCTTTTGCCGCTTGAGCCATAGTCGTGGATTGTAAAGTTACGGCTGCCTTGAACAACGCCTTGCGTTCTAGAGCGGTCATTACCATTTTGCTACCTCAACGTTGTATAACTAACGGTTCGATGATTCTTCAGCGTATCATTTGAACAGAAATATGATACTGTAACGTATCAAGTCAAGGGCGATGGCATACTCAGTTGGTCAAAATGTCCCACTTACCTTCGGAGACCGGTTAAGGCTGGCTCGTGAAGCTCTGTGTAAATCGAAAGGTGTTCGAATTACACAGGGAGATATTGCTGTCTCCATTGGAGTGCAGCGAAATACTGTCAGTCGGTGGGAAAATGGCGGAATGCTTCCGAAGGATCCCAACATTGTAGCTGAACTTGCCCGTGTCCTTGGAGTAAGTTCCGACTGGCTGATCGGCGGCATCGTCTCTGGCCGTGATAGAGATGTGAGTTCGTCGGTTGATGAGGAACCTGGTACTTATCGGGTGCGTCTGTCGGCTACCGAGGATCTTCCTACAGCTGTAGCAGATCACATCTTCAGATATCTTGAAAGACTCTCAATCCATGGATGCAGTAAAAGTCAGATAGCTGAAGCGGAAGCTTTTATGGTTTATGCTATTCAGCACACTCTGACACTCAAACCTTTCCACAAACGTGAATTGGATGAGATTCATGCGGATGTCGATTTTGCGTGGGACTTTGTGGTTTCAGTAATGAGGCGGTCAGGTATTAGGGTGTAAACCGGGTTGCGTGGATGCTATGTGAGAGGGCAGATTACAACATCATGGCACCTAACCCAATAAAATCACTCACGGCCCTCCCAGGGTACGTTTTTGCCGAACTGGATCGATTAAAGGCTGAAGCCCGTCAGCGTGGTCACCAGTTTGTAGATCTTGGAATGGGAAGTCCGGATACTCCTGTTCCGGCTCCAATAATCGAAGCTCTGATCGAAGCTGCTAAGACACCTTTGAATCATTCATACCCTCCTTTCATGGGGGTGCCGAAGTTTCTGGAATCAGCCGCCGGCTTTATGCAGAAACGCTTTGGTGTTTCCGTAGATCCTACAAAGAACATCATTGCGTTGAGCGGTTCCAAAGAGGGGCTCGCACAGGTTGCAATGGCATACTGTGGTCCAGGCGATGTAGCATTGGTTCCTGATATATACTATCCTGTTCATGCACGTGCAGCGCTGTTGAATGGAGCTGAAGTGTTCTACGTTCCATCTCCTGCATCAAATGGATTTCTGCCGGATCTTACCGCTATTCCTGCTGACGTTCTGAGTAAGGCAAAGCTCCTTATTACAAACTATCCAAACAATCCAACCGGTGCCGTAGCGTCAAAGGAGTTCTTTGCTGAAGCTGTTGCCTTTGCAAAGAAGAACAATGTTGTTTTGGTTAGCGATCTGGCCTACAGCGAGTTGGCCTACGACGGTTATGTCCCACCAAGCGTTTTCGAAGTTGAAGGAGCTATGGATGTTGCAGTTGAATTTCACTCAACTTCCAAGAGCTTCAGTATGGCGGGGATGCGTATGGGCTTCGTAGTCGGAAACACTGAGATCATCTCAACAATTGCGGCCTACAGGTCGAATGTTGGTTATGGCACACCAACCGCAATTCAGCACGCTGCCGCTTTTGCATTTGATAACTACAAGGAATTGGCCGGGCCAGTCTGCGATCGTTACAGAAGGCGAAGAGATGCTGGAGTAAAGGCTTTCCAAGATATCGGTTGGGATGTGGAAGTGCCAAAGGCAACCATGTACATCTGGAACAGAATTCCGGAAGGCTTTACTGAGTGGGAGTGGACAATTGCCCTGCTCGAAAAGAGTAACCTGGTTGTAACACCTGGAATTGCATTTGGACCAGGTGGAAGTGGTTATTTCCGGATCTCGCTTGTAGCAGACGAGCAGATTTTAGGAGATGCAATTCGCAGGATTGAGAACGTCTACGAAGTATCGAAGTAGGCTCTCAAGGCAGTTTAAATAATCAGTTTTAAAACTGAAAAAAAAGAGAGGCACCTTGTAATGAAGCGACCTCCAAAAGTGTGGACATGGTGTCCAGCTTTGGGGGGCAGTTCATAAGGTGCCTCTTTTTTAAGTATTAAGTATTAAGTATTAAGTATTAAGTATTAAGTATTAAGCACTAAGCATTAAGGATTATAAGAAGCATTTCGAGCGGGAGGCTCCAGGTTAGCCGCCTGCCTCTTCTTTCGCTAATCCTTTATCGAGCCAGCTCCTGATACGTTTTCCACCGAATTGCAGAATTGCGCCGGTAATGAGGAAGCGTCCGCCTCTCAATACTATGGTGATTAATGCGAACGACAGGAACGGGTAACCGAGTGCCCCGGCTGCATAGGCGATAATTTTCGACGACAGTAAAGGCAGGAGACCGAGAGCAATGACTATCCACCCGCGTGTTGCAAACTGATGTGAGAGTGCGGCCATATCGTCCATCGTAAAGCCAAGCATTTCAATCAGTGGCAATCCAAACAGATTGAAGGCAAGAGCTCCAATCCAGTATGCGATAATGGCACCCAGTACTGCTCCGAGCCCGGACCATATTCCCAGCCGAATAGCTTTCTGCGGGCTGGCAAGCCCTAGAGGGATAAGCAAAGCGTCGCTTGGACCTGGCATGACAGAGCTCTGGATTGTTGCCCATAGTCCCGTAGCCGGCCCCGCAAGACCAGATTTTGCCCATCTATCCAGAGTCTCCATGACTCTATCAGCTGCTCGCAGAATTGCGTTTCGTTTCATTTAACTCCAAATAAGGTGCTTTTCATGCAGTGTAAACTGCATATTACACTAGACAAGTCACGCGGTTGCCAGGTTTCCCGAGGTTTCTATTCAGTTGCCCCAGGTTTCTATAGCTTCTACAGCCTATATAGTTTCTATGGCTTACCTAGCTTCCATGCTTCCATAGTCGCCACGGTTTCCAAGCCTGCGTGTTGTAGAGTAACTTAAACTATGCGGATGAAACTAATCTCAACTTGTTTTTCTTTCCTGACGGCGATGCTTGTCTCGTTCAGTTCATTGCTCTCCGCACAGGGAAGCAATGAACCGAATCCGGATAGTGCGGTAGCAGGGAAGCCATCAGCTTCAGATACTCTGGTCTCTCAGGCGAGACAGCCAAAGCAGGTCCGAAACGGACCGGTGTACAGGATTCCGGTGGATGGTGTTATTGAGATGGGGATAGCACCATTCATTAAACGATCTATAAAAGAAGCAGAGGCCGCCAATGCCAGGGCAGTAGTGCTCGACATCAACACGCTTGGCGGTAGAGTCGATGCTGCGCTTGAAATTGTGGATGCAATCGGATCGTCTGTAATACCGGTTTACGCTCTTGTGTCACCCAGAGCTATATCTGCGGGAGCCCTGATAGCTATATCGGCTGATTCGGTGTTTATGACACCGAATGCTCACCTCGGCGCTTCCACGGTAGTAGGTGGTGACGGCGAGAAAGTTTCCGAGAAGGCTCAAAGTGTGATGCGTGCTCAGTTCAGAGCATTGGCCGAAAGCCGGGGACTGGACCCTCGCATCGGTGAAGCTATGGTAGATGAAGATGTTGAGGTTCCTGGAATATCCCCAAAGGGAAAGCTCCTTACCTTGACTGCACACGAAGCGCAGAAGGTTGGTTATGCGCAGGAGATTGCCAGTTTCGACGCGCTTTTGCAGCGTATCGGAGTGCCCGAGTCCGATGTAATTGTTGCACAGACCAACTGGGCCGAAAAGCTTACACGCTTTCTGACTAATCCGATAGTTTCGTCACTTTTAATGACGATAGGGCTGTTGGCTCTGTTTGCTGAGATAAAGGCTCCAGGGTTTGGAGTTGGAGGGGCGATAGGAGTTCTAGCCCTCGGCCTCTTCTTTGGAAGTCATATGATAGTTGGCCTGGCAGGGTGGGAAGAGGTCATCCTTATGGTGATCGGTCTTGTTCTGGTAGTTGTTGAAATATTTGTTATACCGGGTTTCGGTGTGGCGGGTGTGATCGGAGTGCTTGCCATGGCGGCCGGTATCTTTATGGCGCTGCTGGGTGATTACAATTCGAATGCCGACTTTATTAGAGCTTCCTCGATATTTGGTGCATCTCTGATCATGATTCTCGTGGCGCCGTTCATACTAGTGCGCTATCTTCCGAAATATACCGGATCGCGCGGAGGGGTTCTTCTCAGTACCGCAACGCGCCGTGAGGAGGGGTATATATCTGCTCCTACACGAACAGATCTGGTGGGGAAGGTTGGGATCGCATATACCGATCTTAGGCCCGCCGGCACTGCCCTAATCAACGATGAACGAGTTGATGTTGTATGTGAGACGGGTTTCTTGTTAAAAGGAACAGCATTAACAGTCGTTGGCGCCGAACCATATCGTACCATTGTTGCACCTTCTTCTAACCGTTTGGAGACCGAAGCTTAATGGAAATTCTTGAACAAGCCCCTATTTTGATTTTCATCTTTATTGCAATAGTCCTAATTGTCCTTGGCTCTATACTTTCGTTCATCCCTGTTAGACTGTGGATCGAGGCATTAGCAGCGAGCGTACCAATTGGAATGGGAACATTGGTTGGTATGCGTTTGCGTAAGGTTAATCCTGCAGCAGTTGTTCGCCCCCTTATCAATGCAAATAAAGCCGGTATAACGTTAAGTGTCGATCAGTTGGAAGCGCATTACCTCGCCGGCGGAAACGTAGATAGAGTTATCAAGGCCCTTATCTCTGCAGATAAAGCAGGAATCGAGTTGGGTTTTCAGCGCGCTGCTGCAATCGATCTTGCCGGACGTGACGTGTTAGAGGCAGTTCAGGTTTCCGTTAACCCGAAGGTTATCAATACACCTCGCGTTTCAGCCATGGCGAAGGATGGAATTCAGCTGATTGCATTAGCTAGAGTTACCGTGCGTGCTAATATCCACCGTCTTGTTGGTGGTGCTGGTGAAGAGACCATCCTGGCTCGTGTTGGCGAAGGTATTGTTTCTACCATTGGTTCGTCCATGTCGCACAAGGCAGTATTGGAGAACCCGGACAATATATCCAAGACCGTTCTTGGCAAAGGTTTGGATAGTGGAACTGCGTTTGAAATTCTTTCAATTGATATTGCAGACGTCGATGTAGGTAAGAACATTGGTGCTCAGTTGCAGACCGATCAGGCAGAAGCCGATAAGCGTATTGCTCAGGCTAAGGCAGAAGAGAGACGTGCAATGGCTGTTGCGCTCGAGCAGGAGATGACTGCCCGTACACAGGAGATGCGAGCAAAGGTTGTTGAAGCCGAAGCACAGGTTCCGCAGGCGATGGCTGAGGCCTTCAGAAGTGGAAATCTCGGTGTCATGGATTATGTGAAGTATCAGAACATGAATAGTGATACAGAGATGCGCCGTAGTATCGCGAAGGGCGATAGTTCGGCCAGCTAAGCTGCCTACTAACTAATCTGGATTATGGAACTACTGATCTGGGTCGCATTTGCCGCATTAGCGTTTGGGTTCGAGAAGTTCCTAAAACGCTATGCGGAGCGAGAGGCTGAAGACTCTTCTACCTCGCCGATTCCGCGTGGTAGAAGAGGGCATTACGGCAGTCGTGATGATGAGTACTATTCTGAATTCCCGAGAGATGCCGATATAGTGCAGATTGAGTACGAAGATATTCCGGAGTACTCACGCCCTGTTCCAGAGCGATATAAGTATGTAGAGCCTGTGAGTCTGGAAGACACTTTGTCCAGCGTCGAAACAGAGGTCACAAAGGCAGAAGCAGAGAGAACGGAGTGGAGCTCGGTAGCACCTCCACTCCAGGCAGCGTCTTCTTCCTTAAAGACCTCGCGAAGAAAGTCTCTGTCTCGCTTAAATTCTGCAAACATACGAGATGCTATCGTGTTAACAGAAATACTTGGAAAGCCAAAAGGAGCTGTTTAAGAAATATCCTTCATAGTGTCGACACTATGAAGTGCACCCCAAAAGTTGGACAAATGAGTCCACACTTTTGGGGTCTTTTTCGATTTATAGATAGTGTCACTCCTCTGTTCTTTCCTCTGCTACGTGATGTGCCAGGTCTGCCAGTACGTCGCGAACATGGGAATCAGAAAGTTCATAAAAAACATTCTTGCTGTGTCGCTCTCCTTTTACCAACCTTGCTGCGCGTAGCAGTCGTAGATGGTGGCTTACAAGCGATTGAGACAGGTCCAGCTCCGAGCTGATGTCTCCAACAGCCTTTGGCGAATCCATACAGAAGTACAGAATTCTTAAACGAGTCGGATCTCCAAGCAGCTTAAATGTTTCGGAGAGAACTGTATAATCTTCAGCGGTAATAGATGTGAAGTTTATCATCTTGTCTGGAGTGTACTGTTCTGGCCTGTTCTGTTCTGGCGTATTCTGTGAGTTGATACTGACATCTAAACTATGAACTTTGTATTCAGAGAACAGTTATTTGTTTCCTGATCAGGCCATTCAATGCCGATAGTAGAATGCTCAATACCAAACTTATCCATAAGCGCCTTCGATACTCTTTCTGATACCATTCTGGCTGCGCTATCCTGATCAGGGGTTATATCCAGTGTAGCTAGCACCTTGCCAGAAGTTATGGACCAGACGTGTATGTGAGAGACCGACAACAGGTTGGGGATGTTGTTCATCAGGTATTGCTCGATGGCCTCTGGAGTTGCACTGTCAGGAGCCCCTTCGAGTAGTATATGTGTTGAATTACGCATCAGAGACCATGCGCTTCTTAAAATTAAAAGAGAGACAAGAACGGAAAGTATTGGGTCAACCGGTGTCCAGTCGGTAAAGTAGATAATAATTGCGGCTACAATTGCGCCTACAGATCCAAGTAGATCTCCCATCACGTGAAGCATTGCCCCTTTTACGTTCACATGATCCTTATCTCCACGCGAAAGAATCCACAACACAATACAGTTTACAAGTAACCCTACTACAGCAACTGCTAACATGGGGCCTGCGAGAACTTCACTCGGGTTCTGGAACCTCTTGATCGCTTCAATGACGATCCATACTACGATAGCGAAAAGAGTAAAAGCGTTAATAAGCCCTGCTATGACTTCCGTACGCAGATAGCCGAATGTTCGACGTGAATCTGCTGCTTTTCTACCCACCCTGAAGGCCGCATATGCCAGCCCCAGTGCCATGGAATCGGTTAGCATGTGGCCGGCATCCGCAATTAATGCCAGCGAGCCGGACAGCCATCCCCCAACAGCTTCGACTATTAAAAATGTGACCGTCAGGCTTAGGGCGAGCAACATCTTTTTTTCGTTGTCCGCCGATACTTTCGGCGCATGTGAGTGGCCCTCGTGTCCTGTTTCGGTGCCGTGTCCTGTTCCGCTGTGGGCATGGCCTTCGTGGCCCGCTCCACTGTGAGTATGAGCACTATGACTGTGTGCTGAATGAGGGTGTCCGGTGTTAGTCATAAAGATTAATATATGAACATGTATTCATATGTCAATGAGTGATCCGGGGAGTGTCCGATGAGATGATATGATTAGGTGATGTCACCGACGATTCTTCTTTATAAGTGGGTTTTAGTTGAATCGTTCTGCCGAGCTGCTTTGGGAAGACGGCATGTGCTCTGCCGAATTCGCTGCTGGCTTAGATAGCTACCGGTAACACGGCCGGAGCAACAGTAAAACATTCAAACAGAAGAGGGTTTTTTACGATGTCTATGGAATCACTGCACGATCTCTATGTGGAGGAGTTAAAAGACCTCTATAGTGCCGAACGTCAACTGTTGAAGGGGCTCCCTAAAATGGCCAAGGCTGCTTCCAATATGAAGCTGAAGAAAGCATTTGAGGACCATTTGGGTGAGACAGAAGAACATGTGAAGCGTCTCGAAACTATTTTTGATGACCTTCAGGCCAGCCCTCGTGGAAAAAAATGCGTAGGGATGGAAGGGTTAATCGAGGAAGGTGCTGAGATGATAGGTGAGAAGCCGGACTCAGATGTGCTCGACGCCGGGCTGATATCCAAGGCACAACATGTCGAGCACTACGAGATGGCTGGTTACGGAACTGTTAGAACTTTCGCCGAACAACTTGGTTACCAGAGTCATGCAAAGCTGCTGGAACAGACTCTTAGTGAAGAGAAAGCTGCAGATCTCAGGCTTACGAGGTTGGCGGAAGGATCTATAAACTGGGATGCACAGCGTGCTGACTAGGTAAGCCCGATAGAATAAGAAGTGCACCAGACCGCGCGTACCGCGGAGGGCACCTTATGAATCAGGCTCTTTGTATTTTCTACTTGAAGAGCGATTTATATTCGCCGTACCCTTCCTGGTCCAGCTCCTCAACAGGGATAAATCTCATTGATGCTGAGTTCATACAGTATCGCATCCCTGTGGGAGCTGGACCATCGGGGAACAGGTGACCAAGATGGCTGTCTGCTGCTTTTGACCTGACCTCAGTGCGTGTCATGCCATGTGATCGGTCAACTACTTCAACGACATTCTCTTTTACGAGCGGCTTGGTAAAACTCGGCCAGCCAGTTCCGGAGTCAAATTTGTCGAGTGATGTGAACAGCGGTTCTCCTGATATAACATCTACATAGAGTCCCACGCGCTTGTTGTCCCAATACTCATTTCTGAAAGGCGCTTCAGTACCGTTTTCCTGCGTAACCTTATACTGAAGTTCGGACAGCTTGCCTAGAATTTCGTCTTTGTTTGGTTTTTCGCGCATCTCCATTCCCCGAGTGATGTGTTTGTGAGTGTAAAAGTAAGATCGCTGTGGCAACGACTTGAGTCAGACTTTGCTAGGCGTACTGTGCTTCGCCGTTTCCAAATGACCAGTTTTCTTTTGTTACTTCTATCAGGTTTATCAGAACGTCTTCTTTTCTGATCGTTGTAGCCTCGGCTATTGAGCCCGCAACAGAGGCATAGAACGCCTGTTTCATTTCTACTGTACGACCTGAATTAAGTGTAATCTGTACAAAAACCGATCTCGAGCTGCGGGATATGCCCAAGTAGTTCGGATCTGCTATCAGATTTTCGTCGTTGTGTACTGCAATTATCTGAAACTTGTCGTCTTTGGGCACATTCAGGGTCGCGACCATTGCGTCATGAATTATTTCAGCGATTTTTGATCGCTCTGAGAGCTCTGTTGAGCTTGGTACATCGATTCTAACTAAAGGCATGAGAGTCTGTTTTTTAAAGTAGTTGCTGTAAAGGCCTTGGTAAAACAACCATCGCTGTATCAGTACAAATTTGCTGTATCAGTACAAATTTAATGAAGTATTATATGGTGTCTGGGGCCGATTCCAACTGCCGTTTCCAGCATTTTTGTGGCAGATGGCTGTGAAAATGCAATTGTTGAAAGAATGTCAAATCCAAATCGTGCAGAGGTATTGGAGGGCGATAATCAGCCCGATGATATTGGCGTAAAGTT
Organism: Gemmatimonas phototrophica; assembly: GCA_040394885.1. Taxonomy (GTDB): domain Bacteria; phylum Gemmatimonadota; class Gemmatimonadetes; order Gemmatimonadales; family Gemmatimonadaceae; genus Fen-1247. The sequence continues at coordinate 79,294 of JBEBRK010000003.1, read as the reverse complement.
AAGTTCGAAGCCATATCAGCCGCAGATAGAGGTACTGCTAAAGGATCTGAAAACTGACCCGGTGGCTGGATTAACGAGTGACGAGGTCAGGGAGCGTCAGGATAATTACGGCGCCAACGAAATTCAGTCGGAGAAGCCGGTACCACAATGGAAGAAGTTTGCTCGTCAGTTCAAGGACGTACTTGTCATTCTGCTTATTATAGCGGCTGCTATCTCTGCAATCCTCTGGTACTTCGAACGCGACTCTTCGCTTCCATTTGAGGCAATGGCAATTTTTGCTATCGTCTTACTCAACGCAATTCTGGGTTATGTGCAACAGGCCCGTGCTGAGGAGGCTGTTAACGCACTTCGTAAAATGTCGGCTGCCAATGCATCCGTTATTCGAGACGGTGTTAGAAGTGAGGTACCATCTGTGGAAATGGTACCAGGTGACATAATTCTGATTGAAGAGGGTGATACTGTACCGGCGGATGCGCGCCTGATAGAAAGTACAGCTCTTCAGATGGCTGAGTCTCCACTTACCGGTGAAAGTTTACCGGTGACCAAGGAGATTGATCCTATAGATAGCGATGTAGGGCTGGGAGATCAAAATAATATGCTGTTTAGCGGTACCGCTGCAGTTTATGGAAGAGGTAAAGCGGTTGTAACAAGCATAGGTATGCAGACCGAGATGGGGCAGATAGCCGGGATGTTGCAGGGTGAGCCGCAGGACAGCACGCCATTGCAGAAAGAACTGGACAAAGTCGGTAAGCTGCTGGGAATTATTGTTGTTGTTATTGCCGCAGTAATGATCGCAACAATCATCATATTTGAAGACGTTACGGGAGCATCTGCGATCTTCAAGGTTCTGTTGCTTGGAGTGGCACTGGCTGTAGCTGCAGTGCCAGAGGGACTGCCCGCTATAGTTACCGCGGTGCTGTCCATGGGTGTTCAGCGGATGGCAAGGCGTAAGTCAATCATTCGGCACCTCTCCGCAGTGGAAACGCTCGGTTCTGCCAATATTATTGCTTCTGACAAGACCGGTACATTGACACGTAATGAGATGACCGTGCGTGAAGTGGTTCTGGCTGAAGATAATATCGAGTTTGGTGGTACTGGTTATGAACCGGTGGGTGGTGTGATCTCCGGTGAGCTTTCTGAAAATGTGCGAAAGGCGCTAATTATAGCTGAGAGCGTTAACAATGCCGAGCTGCGGCAGATTGATGGAAAGTGGACAGTGCTTGGCGATCCTACAGAGGGAGCTCTGGTAGTTGCAGCGAGAAAGGCGGGAATAGAGGATGGGGTGTCATCTTCCAAATTCGAACGTGTTGATGAGATACCATTTTCTTCCGACAGAAAGCTGATGACGACAGTTCATCGTGATGTCGATGATGGAAATAAACTTGTGGCATTTACCAAAGGAGCCCCTGATGTTCTTCTGAGTAGATGTTCACATGAACTTGTGGGGGCTGATATCCGTGAGATCGATGATGATAGACGAGCTCAGATTTTGGAATCGAATAACATACTCGCTGGGAAGGCATTAAGAACTTTGGGCATCGCGTTTAAGGATTTGAAGGATTTGGGAGAGGCTGCGCTCGTGGGACAACCAAATGGTGACTCAGAGGACATGTCACGGGGCAAGTCTCAGGACAATTCTCAAGGCAAGTCCCAGATTGAATCTGAAGCCGAAGAAAATATGGTCTTTGTCGCGTTGATCGGGATGATAGACCCGCCTCGTGAAGAGGCTAAACAGGCTGTAGCTACCGCGAAAGCGGCCGGTATCAGAGTGATGATGATCACGGGCGATCATCCATTAACTGCAACGGTGATTGCGAGGGAGTTAGGGATCGCTGGAGATGCCGATAACGCAGTGTCAGGATCCGAACTTGAGCAGATGTCGGATGAAGATCTTGATAAAACGGTGTCATATGTTTCAGTCTATGCCAGAGTAAGCCCAACTCATAAACTGCGCCTTGTAAATGCACTGCAACGTAAGGGCGAGATTGTAGCGATGACCGGAGACGGAGTGAATGATGCGCCAGCTCTTAAACGGGCGGACATTGGTGTAGCAATGGGAATAACAGGAACTGATGTATCCAAAGAAGCTGCCGATATGGTACTCGCCGATGATAACTTTGCCACTATTGTTGTAGCTGTTGAGGAAGGCCGTTCTATATTCGCAAACATAAGAAAATTTCTTAGATATCTACTGTCTTCCAACATCGGAGAAGTCATGACGATGTTCCTGGGAGTGCTGTTCGCGAATATGATAGGATTAAGTGCCGCAACACATGGTGGGCTCGTCCTACCGTTGCTCGCAACTCAGATACTATGGATAAATCTGGTTACTGATGGAGCGCCTGCGTTGGCTTTAGGGCTGGATCCTGCGGATGAATCGCTGATGGAGATCCCGCCGAGATCACATGAAGAGCGCGCTATAACGCCCAAGATGTGGAGAGGTATAATCTTTGTTGGATTGATTATGGCAATTGGAACACTATGCGTATTGGATGCATCATTGCCAGGCGGGTTTATTGAGGGGACTGGAAGTCTCAAGTATGGTCAAACTATGGCGTTTACCACATTGGTGCTTTTTCAGATATTCAATGTCTTTAATTCACGGTCCGATGACTATAGCGTTTTCCGCCATCTGTTTGTTAATAGATGGCTGTGGATGGCTATAGCTCTTTCAGTTTCTTTACAACTGCTGGTGGTCTATGTGCCATTCCTGCAGAGTGCGTTTTCTACAGTTCCTCTGTCTTTTGAGGATTGGATCATCTGTACATCGGTCGCAAGCTCGGTGCTCTGGATTCGTGAGATAACCAAGCTTGTGGGCCGGGCATTTAATTAAGCGCTGCCCGCGCTGTTGCTAATCCAAGCAGTAAAGCAATGAGTGACAGGAGTACCGATGCTATGGCGTATGCGACACCAAAACCTATTTTCCCAGATTCTATAAAGCCTGCCAGATCCAGTGAAAACGAAGAGAAGGTTGTAAAGCCTCCGAGGACGCCGGTTGTCAGAAAAAGTCTCATCGACGTATCGAATGGAGCGCCCCTCGCAACATCATTCGAGAAGTAATATCCTGCTACACCCATCAGAAAGGAGCCAGCCACATTTACGAGGAGGGTGGCTATGGGATGACCATACATATCAGTCATCTTCATGCCAATCAGGTTTACCCCGTGCCTGGCTGCTCCTCCAATGCCAGCTCCGAGGAAGACAACTATAAAGTTCATAGTTTGAATTGTAACAACAGATAACGGTTTATGTGAATGGCAAAGCGGATGATCTCTATGTGTAAAGTCGCTAAATTCCGCTGGTGCACCAAAAGAAATCCGAAAAATTGCCGGTGAGCGACAACTCTTACCCCTTTGAAATCCGCGCTTCACCTATTCAGGGTACAGGTGCGTTCGCCGTCACATACATCCCGCCCGGTACTCGTCTCATTGAATATTCTGGTGAACGGCTCACTCCATCTGAAGCCGAGGCAAGATATCCAGAGGTGGAGGGAGAGCGTCATCATACCTATCTATTTGCAATTGATGACGATGTAGTTATTGATGCCTCTGTAGGCGGCAATGAAGCCAGATTCATTAACCACTCGTGTGCCCCGAACTGTGATGCAGTTATTGACAATGGTCGCATCTGGATTGAGTCGATCGACCACATCGTCACTGGAGAGGAGCTGGCTTATGATTATGCCTATATTCTGAAGGAGCGCCATACATTATCAGCCAAGCGTAAATATCCCTGTAACTGCGGAGCCGAGAGCTGCCGTGGAACGATATTAGGCAAAAAGCGCTGAGCTACTTCCTCTCTAGCTCTAGCCACAGTGCGTCTGGGGGGCGTACATTTTGAATGTCGATGGAAATTTACTTCATAACGAAAAGGGGGTACTATGGCAGCTCGATTTGAAATCAAGAAGGACAAGCGTGGCGAGTTTATGTTCAACCTTCGGGCGGGTAACCACGAGATAATACTCACAAGTGAGTCGTACTCGGCAAAAAACGGAGCGATGAATGGAGTTGAGTCGGTTCGGAAAAATGCTGTGCTGGATGAGCGATATGAGAGAAAGGTCGCCTCGAACGGACAGTCGTTCTTTGCCCTTAAAGCCGGAAATGGGGAAGTAATTGGAAGGAGTGAGATGTACTCGGCATCGGCTTCGATGGAAAAGGGGATCGAATCCATAAAACGTAACGCACCTGTTGCCGAGATTAGCGATCTTACTTTAGCGGACTAATAGATACGGCTATAATAGGTTAGCGGTCGATTGAGGTTTTCTCTGTCGGCCGCTTCTTTAAAAAGGAGCAAGGTCTGTTCAATAGTATCGGGAGATGGTCACGGGGGGCGGCTGAAGGGCGCCGTCTATCGCTTCAAACCTGCTTGTTTATCCTCATCCTTATCGTTCTCATCCCAACATTATGTGTGGTTGCGGTTGCGATCTTTCGGGTAGGACAATCATATCGGCGTGATACAACAAACCAGCTGGTTAAAACTGCGAATGTTGTGGCGCAATCGGTTGCTAGTGAACTTGATGTCCGTTCCAGATTGCTGGCGGGTTTTGCAGCTAGTGGGTATCGGCTGGCTTCCGAGGGAAGTGGGCTATTAAATAGCGTTCGCTCGGCATTCGAAGGCGAAGTCTCATCTTATCGGGTAAGAGATGGCGAGATAATCAGCATTGGGCATGATTCCCTATCTTCTTTATCCCTAAGAGAACTGGTAAAGCAGGCCGCCGCCGTACAGCGACCAGTAGTCTCCAATCTGTATGAGAGCGATGGTGGCGTTCTAAACCTTGCGATAGCGGTCCCTCAGGAAACAACCAACGACAACGTCGAAGTTGCTGCCCTGGTTTCAACCCCTCAATCTATAATTCGGGCCCTAACGAGAGGCCGTTTTTCGGAAGAGTCACTGGTCCTGGCTGTTACCGATGGGAATGGAACAGTCCTCGCACGTTCGCGGGACGCTGAGAAGTTTATTGGTAGTCTTGTTCCCGACTGGGACGCCTTAAAAGAGCTTAATGTAAGCAGTGGGACTTTTGAGGCCCGAACGATAGAAGGGCCTAAAGTAATGTTTGCATTCGAGTCCATCCGCGGTACTCCTGGCTGGGTTGCGGTTGTTGGTGAACCTTTAAGCACATTTAACAGTCGTTGGCAGCAGCCACTCTTTCTTCTGCTGGCCGTATCTATCGGTGCTGCTGTCATAACTTTTTTCCTGGCAGCTTTTCTGACGCGACGGATCCTAAAGCCAATTCAGCACCTGGTTAAGCATGGATTGGCTGTGGCATCCGGGCAGAGTCAGAAACAGTTAACGATAACTGAAGTGCCATCAACATTTGTTGAAGAATTCGAAATGTTGAGAAGAAGTCTGGAGAGCGCAGAGGCCGAGACTACCAGAAGTCATAATGCAATTCAGCAGAGCTATGAAGCTCTAAGGCAGGCCGAGAAGCTATCCCGTATGGGAAGTTGGAGTATCAACTTGTCAGATGGTACCTTTGCTACCTCCGACATGTTGTACGAACTCAATGGAGCTGATCCAAATGGCCCACCCTTGAAGGTGGAAGACCTGCAGAGGTTGTTGGCACCGGAAAGTGCCGAACGAGTAAATAAAGCTATCGCCAACTGTATCGCCACAGGTGAGCCTTATGGGCTTGAGGTGGAGCATATGAGGCCGGACGGGTCCAGCTTTGCTGCTTATATACGGGGGCAGGCGACAACCGATGCAGATGGGAATATCGTAAAGATCTCCGGTACGGTGCAGGATATCAGTGAACGTAAAGAAGAGAGAGATCGCCTCGCTACACTCGCCAATAACATGCCTAGTGGGGCAATATATCGTATAGAAGAGAAGCCTGATGGTGGTTTGGCTCTGACATATATAAGTGCAGGAATTGTTCGCCTGATTGGTATTACCGCAACAGAAATAGTTGAAGACAATCAGGTTCTTGTACGTGCAATTCACCCCGAAGATCTGGATGGTTATAGAGAAACATTAGAAAAATCCAGAGTTGAGGGAAGTTCGGTTGACTATCAGCTGCGCATGTATACTACTGATGGTCGCGAGATGTGGATGAGTTGCAGATCTGATCCCAGAAGACAGTCTGATGGACGCGTCGTCTGGGATGGAATTATGCGCGATATAACCGGTGAAAGACTTGCCGCCGAAACGCTTAAGAAAGCTAAGGAAGCTGCGGAGAGCGCGGAACGTGCAAAAAGCGATTTCCTTGCAACTATGAGTCATGAGATACGAACACCTATGAATACGGTAATAGGTATGACTCGTCTTACACTGCAGACCGAGCTTTCTCACAGGCAGAAGAACTATCTGGATAAGATAGATCTCTCTGCTAAGACCCTGCTTGGAATCATCAATGATATTCTGGATTTTTCCAAGATAGAAGCTGGTAGTCTCGAATTGGAGAATACTAAGTTTGCAACCGGTTCACTTCTGGAATCTGTTTCTGCTGTAGTAGGGATGCAGGCAGAGGCTAAGGGTTTGGAGTTGGTTTATTCTATCTCTCCATCCGTTCCACGCCAGATCAGGGGTGATCCGCTAAGGCTTGGTCAGATTTTAACCAATCTTGTTGGAAATGCGGTGAAATTCACTGAATCCGGTGAGGTGGTGATATCGATAGATACAATTCAGAAGGATGACGGAAATTCATATCTGCACTTTTCCGTTCGTGATACTGGTATTGGATTAACTCCAGAACAGATTGCAGGATTGTTCAGGCCATTTTCGCAGGCTAATAGCGATACATATCGTAAGTATGGTGGTACAGGTCTTGGATTGGCGATATGTAAACAGTTAGTTCAATTGATGGGCGGACAGATATGGGTTGAAAGTGAGCCGAATGCAGGGGCCGAGTTTGCTTTCGATATACCATTTTTGTCTGAAGGCGAGGAGTTGCCAGTTCCAGGCTCGTTACGCGTGTCGGGCGTAAATATGAAGGGTATGAAAGTTCTGGTTGTAGATGACAATGCCAGTGCTCGAGAAGTCCTCAGTGAGATGTTGGTAGGTTTTGGGCTTTTCGTTCACGCCGTAGAGTCGGGAGCTGATGCATTGACATCTCTTCGCAATGAGTCGGTTGAAGGGTCACCCTATGATTTAGTATTATTAGACTGGCGTATGCCTCATATGGATGGCTTGGAGACTGCCAAAAGGATTAGAGCAGATGAAACACTGTCTCATATTCCAGCAGTGTTGATGGTTACAGCGTATGGTTGGGAAGAGGTGATGCGTGGTGCGGAGGCCGTAGGGTTAAACGGATTCCTCATCAAGCCAGTAACTGAATCATTATTGTTTAATACAGTTATAGATATACTTTTGCCAGATGAAACATCTACCAGTACAGGAAAGAATACAGCGGTGATCTCGAACGTCCCTGAGCTGGAACAGGCGCCCCGTGCAACGTTGTCTGTAAGCGAAACTCTTTCTGCGAAATATCCGAATTTAATCGGTATGAAAGCGCTTGTAGTCGATGACAACCTGTTAAATCGCGAAGTCGCGACTGATTTTCTCGAGATCGTCGGAATTGCTGTAGATACTGCAGTTGATGGAGTCGATGCATTGGAGAAAATGAATGCAAACGATGTGTATGATGTTATTCTTATGGATATGCACATGCCTCGTATGGATGGTCTGGCAGCTGTACGTGAAATCCGCAAGCAGCGACGCTGGCGAAACCTGCCTGTCATTGCTCTTACTGCTCAGGCTCGGGTTGAAGATCAGAACGCAAGTATAGAAGCTGGTATGTCTGCACACCTTACCAAGCCGATAGATGAACATGTTCTGTATCGCACTCTCGTAACACTCTTTGAAGATGTGTCTACTAAGGATGACGGTTCTGAGTATGTGTCGGAAGCGGAATCGGATGAATATGAGGGGTTTGATGCTCAGGAAAGGAGCTTTGATATCAGCGCTACAATGGCGCGCTTTGGAGGTAAGGTAGAGCGCGTTGCAAAGATTCTTGCTACATTTGCGCATGACTATGGAGATGTTTCCTCTCAGCTGTCAGATAAGCTAAGATCGCACGATCTGGAATGGATTGCCTTTACGGCTCATTCGGTCCGAGGTAGTGCAGGTTATCTTAATGCAACCAGGCTTTCAGATTCAGCCTTAAGGCTTGAACAGCTGGCTCGGTTAAATGATATGAAAAATGTTGAAGTTACAGCGGCTGAATTTGATGCTGACCTAAACGACGTGTTAGGTGATGTTTCGGATTGGCTGGAAGAAGTTGAGTACAAGCCTCTATAGTAGGAAGATGTCGAATATTGTTATAGTAAATTCCAACCCAACTGCGTTAATAACAGGGGCCTCCAGTGGGATCGGTAAGGAGCTGGCCTACAAGTTTGCTGCCAATAAATTCAACGTTGTTCTGGTTGCACGAACCACTGCACCAATGCATGAGTTGGCTCAGGAGATCACTAGAATTTATGGAATGGCTGCAACTGTAATTCAAACTGACTTATCTGATCCTGCATCTCCTAAGAACTTGTATCATGATCTAAAAAATCGTGGAATTGAGATAGAAGTTCTGGTTAATAATGCAGGTTTCGGAGCCGGTGGGCCATTTGGAGAAACGTCACTCGAAAAACATCTTGAGCTGATTCAGGTGAACATCGCTGCTCTTACAGAACTGAGCCGGTTGTATCTACCTGAAATGTTACAGCGTGGGAAGGGGCGTATCTTAAACGTCGCATCTACCGCCGCATTTCAACCTGGTCCCTTCCTGGCGGTTTACTATGCCAGTAAGGCCTATGTACTCTCACTTTCAGAAGCTATAGCAGAAGAGGTGCGGGGAAGCGGCGTTACAGTGACTGCTCTGTGTCCCGGTCCTACTCGAACTAACTTTTCCAGGACGGCTACTCTGAACAGGTCGCGGCTTTTCAACTCTCCATTTACTATGACGGCAGAGGCCGTGGCCGAGTTTGGATTTCGATCGACTATGGATGGTAAGGTAGTAGCTATTCCGGGCATCTTAAATAGAGTTGTTGCCTTTAGTACTCGCCTGGTCCCAAGATGGGTAGCTGCAAGGATTGCCGGAATGTTGCAAAAGCATGGTTGAAAAAAAGGCATAAACCAGCTTTTTGAAATGACTCCCAAAAGTGTGAATATGTTGTCCACTTTTGGGAGTCATTTTATTTTAAAGCCCTTTCTTTCGACTAGCATTTGCAGCTGATAGTTGGGGCTGATAGCTAGAGCTAATATTTGGAGCTAATAGTTGGAGTTAATACTTAACTAATACTTTGAGTCTTTCAGCTCTTTCAGTTCCTTCTGAGTCATTTCAGCATGAGCCAAGTGTGCTTTTAATGAAGGCACTATTGCTTCAAGAAGACTCTTTAGTTCAGTGTTAGTGGCCTGCGGAATCAATACCTTTTCGACTGCGTTGATAACGGCTTTGTGATAAGCAACTTCATTGTCGATATAGGCTTTATCAAAGCTTGTCTTTGGTTGATCTTCAAGAGACTTCTTTGTCTTTTTTGCGTCATCAAGAAGGGACTGGCTAACACTGTTGTCCTTTGGTGTAACTCCGAGTTTCGTAACCAGATCAGTAGCTTTTTTAATAACTGCCTTGTGGTCTCTGGTCATGGATTCAGCGAAATCGATAACAGATTTATTCTTTGATCTCTTTAAGGCGATTGCCGCGTAGTCTACGTCTATCTGATTGGCTACTACGCCTACATGCGCTATCTCAGCGTCTGTCAACTTAGGAGTTTCCTGAGAATAAGCCACTGAGCTAAAGAGTAAAGCTGCGGCTAGAGTTAGCGTAGAATATACTTTGGACATTGCAATGCTCCCGTTGGTATTTATTTGTGATATTAGGTGCTTGCATATTAGATGCATCAATGGTGACAAGGTTACAAAGAAGAGTCGAATGCTATCTGATGGCCTGGTTTTAGATAGATTTGTTTCCGCAACAAAGGGAACCTTGAATAACTGTCCATGTTCCTATTGATACAATCGGTATTATTGATTACTTCTTAAAAAATGCGAAAACTTGTAATGCCTACAATGCCTATTACTCTCGATTCCAGGGCGCATGCTATAGTGGAAACTGTAGGTGCGTCCGATGAAGCTGTAGGTGCGTCTGATACGGAAAAGCCCGAGGCTCAGGAGTTGAGCGATTCAAATGTGGTGTTACGGGTACTGTCCGGTGACACTGAATTTTTTGAAATTCTGATTCGGAGATATAATCAAAGATTGTTCAGAGTTCTGCGTGGATACGTTCGATCAGATGATGACGTGATGGATACAATGCAGGACACTTATTTAAAAGCTTATCTGAATCTGAATCAATTCAGGCTGGATTCGTCATTTTCAACGTGGCTGATCCGAATTGGGATTAATGAAGCATTGCAACGAATCCGAAAGAACAGGAACAGCCTTGCTATGGAGGAAGAGCAGATGGCGCAGTTTATTGTAGATCGAGCAGTTGGTGCAGAAAACTATACGCCTGAATCGGAAACACTGAACGCAGAACTTGGATCTATCATCACTGCTGCTATCGATAAAATCCCAGCTAAATATCGCGTCGTGTTTATTATGGCCGAGGTAGAAGGTATGTCACAGCTGGCAATTGGCGAGTGCCTTCATATTTCCGGCAGCAATGTGAAGGTAAGATTGCATCGAGCAAAGCATCTCATCAAAGATGAAATGCTCAAACTCGTTAAGAACGCTTCGGTTTTAGAATTTGGAAGCATCAAGTGTGATACAATGGTGCAGAACGTTATGAGGCAGATAGCCTAAGGGCTGGTTACAAAAACAGCTCTTATTGCCTCTTGGCATTCTCAGACATCTTTGCTTTCAGCCGTTCTTCCTGTTCTCGCAACTCAGGGGTAAACTCGTCTCCAAAATCCTCCGCCTCGAATATGGGACGGATCTCCAGCACAGACTCCTCTCCTGTTGGATTGGGGCAACGGCGAGCCCATTCTATGGCTTCATCCATCGATTTTACCTTCCATATCCAGAATCCGGCTATAAGCTCCTTCGCCTGAGGGAAAGGACCATTAACAACAGTCGTCTTGTTGCCGGAAAAGTTAATGCGAGCTCCTTTGGAGCTTGGGTGTAGACCGTCTCCAGCCAGCATAATACCGGCTTTAACCATTTGTTCGTTATAGTTGCCCATCTCTTTCATTAGGGCTTCGCTGGGCATTACCTCGGCTTCGGTGTCCTCGTTTGCCTTGACGATTACCATTACTCTCATTTTGACGTCTCCTGGGGGAAGTTGGTTTGGAACCTGGACACTAACCTTCAAAAAGAGTGCAGTAAGTTCGTCCTGATAAAGAAAAAAGATCTTGAAATCCCGATTTCTAGCAGCTTTTTCCGAGGCAATTTATTGTGGAGAATATCCTGCGGTCAGAGCTGGAGTTTACACTCTGATTTGAATATCGTAATAATGACCCCGTTATGTGAAGAACGACTAAGGCAGATGTGGAGTGATCAGAGGGAGCAAATGAAGAGAAATATTAGAATTAAACGGATCTATGATGCGCCGGCTAAGTCCGATGGCCTACGTGTACTGGTTGACAGGCTTTGGCCGCGAGGCGTTAGGAAGGAAGATGCCGATCTTGACCTTTGGCTGAAGGATGTCGCTCCATCTCCCCAGTTACGTAAATGGTTTGGTCACGATCCTGATCGTTGGGAGGTTTTTTCCAAAAAGTATCGTGAGGAGCTACACGCTGGTACCGAAACTGAGGCGCTCCGCACCCTGTTAGACCATGCTAAGAAGGGGCCGGTTACTTTGCTCTATGCCGCCAAAGATACAAAACACACACATGCTTTAGTTCTAAAACATGTTCTGGATTCGTTATGAACGCCGCTATCTTCCTGCATGGTTAATAGAAGTGCGATACTGGCCTATGAGCCTGGTATCGTAATAGGTTATCTTAAGATTGAACTACGATCCTGCCCACTCTATGACACAGCGAAAGAAAATACTGATACCCTTTGTAATTCTAGTTATTGGTACCGTGATTGCCCTGGTGGCAATAGCAAATAGAAGGATGAAGATCGAAAAGTACCTTTCAACACAGCCGCCGGTTTCGTCGGAAAAATAGGATTAGGTTTAAGTCGAGCCTATAACGTAGCTCTTAAACCCGTAGCGACCCGCGAAATCCCCTTACCGCATAATAAGATTGTGCGCCGTTATGATATATAAAGACACTATCATAGCGACGGTCTCCAAAGATAGCTCCACCTAGCTTTCTGATATCAACTGGTGTTTCCAGCCAACTCGATGTTTTCAGATCGAACTCTCCAGTGCTTTGAAGCTCTCTGTATTGATCTTCCGTTAATAGCTCAATGCCCATTTCGGAAGCCATATCGATAGCCGTGTTTTCCGGCCTGTGCTCTTTCCTAGCATTCATCCCTTCGCGATCATAACAGACACTTCGCCTGCCTTTAGGGCTTTCTGCAGAACAGTCATAAAAAATGTATTCGCCCGTTTTTTTATCGTGACTGATAACATCTGGTTCACCGCCGGTCTTTTCCATCTCGTTCAGTGACCACAGCTTTCCAGGGTGAGCTTCAAGCCGTGTTTGTACTTTAGCCCAGGTGATACCTTTGTGGCGGTTCATGTTCTTTTCAAAGCGAGATTTAAGTATGCCGATCAGCTTCTCCTGATCCTGTGGCGATAACTTCTTACTCTTAGGCGCTTGCTTCATACTTGTATACCTTCTGTTCTGGATAAGGGTGTTAAGTATATGGCTAATATAAATTTAGCAAAAATCCTGATCCTATCTCACTAGTGGCGCCGAGATTCCTGTTTGAGGCGTATTTTGAATAGCACCGGCCAGTTTTTGCCAGTAAGGAGCAGGTGTTCGCCGTTGTGCGATTTTGCGATACCATTCATAACATCCGCAGATCCTGGACGGTTCCTGTACATTTCAGAGAAGTCGATGGCCTCCTTAACAATACCCGTCTCAGGATCGATTCTCATCACCCAATTGGTCCCATAAACATTTGCAAGTATTTCACCGTTCAGGTATTCCAGTTCATTTATCTGATACATGGGAGAACCATTGTATTTCACACGGATTACCTTTTGTACCTCAAATGTGAGAGGAGAGATAAACCGGAGTGAGTCCGAGCCATCGCTCATTATTAATAGATCATCATCGTTCGTTAGCCCCCAGCCCTCACCAGGATATTTTATTGAATCGAGTAATTCCAGACCGGTTGGGTCGTATATATACGCAATGCCAGATTGCCAGGTGAGCTGAAATAGCTTTTGATTGTATAATGTCAGCCCTTCGCCGAATCTATCGGGTGGTAGCTTGCGACGTTTTAGAACCTGTCCTGTCTTGAGGTCCACTATTCGCACCTCGGAGTGGCCATACTTTCCGGTGCTTTCGTATAGTACGCTGTCTCGAAGGAGAAGTCCCTGGGTATAGGCGTTCGAGTCGTGAGGGAAACGATCGATGACTTCAAAATGCGAAGAAAGCTGGCTTGTCTGGATGCCGCAGCCATACAATAGCGATGCTGCTGTGAATAGTATTCCGAGATGGAGTTTTATAGGCTTCATTCTGTTCTAAGTAAGGGTCTTACTCCGACGGATTTTTTAACTGCAGTAAGTTCTATGGAAGCTAAACAGCTTATGATGATAAACTCTAGTAAAAAATAGGACCATCCTAGAACAGTAAGCCTTTCTCGAAAGTATAAAACAAAACCAATTGTGATACAACAATATGCAATATTTGCAAACGCAATGATTCTTATTTGATTTTGCTTATTGCCGGTTAAGAAGTAGGAACAGAAAAAAGAATAAAACGAATAACCACAGGCTATTGCTGATAAAAAGTAAAGAGTATCAATTGGCATGCCGAATGCTTTTTGAAACCTGGCTAGGATTACAGCCAGAAAAAAGGCAGTCAGTAGAGCACCGGTGCCGTCTATAAGTAATAGTACTTTAGGATTTACTGAGAAGTAATCTGGTAGTGATTTTACTTTATTGATCATAAACCTCCTGGTTTGATTTCATGGTTGCAGGGTACGCACATAATATAAGACAGATTTTATTGCAATGGCTGGGTATGATAAGCGTCGTATAAATACACATGCCGAGAATTTAATTGCATATAGACTCGAATATTCACCGCGATTTGCAGGATATGGTTCCGTCCTTATTGAGGAATTCCACCACAATGATTGTTTAGTTGTAAAGAGAGAATCAAAGGGGGGCATCCTCCAAACTGCCTTGGAAGTGAAAAGAAGGACAAAGTCAGCCAATAAAGTACCTTCATTTATAAAGCACTATCATTTGCGGTTGCTCCGTAGATAATATACGTTTACGATCTGTTTGGGCAGAAACACACTCTCTCTACCACAACTATCTCCGTTTGCCAAAGGCACAAAGCTTCCCCAGTGAGTTCGAAGAAAGCTGGATCTCGGGACTGATATCCGGCGAAGCTGGGGCATTTGAGCAGATATATCGGGCATATGGTGCTTCACTTATAAGGTACGCCGCCACCTCTGTCCCTATAGATACTGCTGAGGATATAGTACAGGACGTGTTTACGAATCTCTGGAGGAGGAGACAGGAGCTCGATATTGCCCTGGGAGAACTTACTCCTTATCTCTTTGGAGCAGTACGGAATCAGGCCCGGTACCACCTGCGCTCAATGGGTACACGTGAAAGACATTCTGAAGCGATCTCCTATATTCCCGGCGCTGTTCCCAAGGAATACGCCTCCGATAGCGACCTTTTGGCCAACGAGCTTTACAACGGAATCCAATCCGCGCTTGCCGACATCCCTGATATCCAACGCGAGACTGTAGTCCTTCGATGGATCCATGGTCTCGCATTTAGCGAAATCTCCCGAATTTTAGGCATTAGTGAAAATGCTGCTATGCAGTACGTAAGTAGGATAAAAAGGGTGATTCAGCCGTCTCTGGAAAAGTTTTTTCGGGATTTTTGATTCGGGCTGTCAGGTTTTATGAGGGTTAAGCAGTAATATGGTATGGACACGCCAAAGTCTTCTGAAAAACCTGATAGTATCGAGCTGCTAGATCGGTATTTCACCGGGGAGTGCAGTGATGATGAACGACTCCGCGCTGATCGCCTTCTGTCATCCGTTCCCGATGGCAAGCGAGTAATCTTGGCTGCCGTTAGCAACGAACCGATTTCTGAGTTACAAGGTCCGCAGGTCGCAGAATCGGATAAAATTTCAGGGTTACAGGGGCAGCAGATCTCCAAGTCGGACAAATACGATGCGGCTGCAGTGCGCGTATGGAAAAAGTTGCAAACGTCGGACCATATATATAAAGAATCCCGGTTGGGAGAAGGCAGAACACAGATTCCTCAGAGTCATGGCTTTTTCTCCCGTTTTACCGGTTACAGAAATTTGGCAGTACTCCTTCCTGCAGTTATGGTTGCCGTTGGAGTTTTTGCCTGGGTGGGTTCGAGTAGGAGTGACGACGATCTCTCTACGGCTTCACTAACTTACTCGACCCCGGCCGGGCAGCAGTCTACAGTAAGATTGGATGATGGAACTACAGTAGAACTCAGCGTTGCATCGACCCTGGAAGTTTCTAAAGGGTTTAACAGCTCAAACAGGGTTGTGAAGCTGGATGGACATGCTCGCTTCAATGTAAATCAGGCGACATCCAACCCGTTTGTTGTTATAACAAAATCGGCTGCGGTTCAGGTATTGGGAACTGAATTTGTTGTGAGGGACTACAGCACTGATATTAGATCTTCTGTGAGTGTGCTCTCTGGTCGGGTTAATGTTGAGGCCACTAAACACGTTGGCAACAGCGACACAAATTCAGTTAAATCGCACGGATATATACTCGACAAGGGAGAACGCATCTCTATCCCTGCCGCCAATCATGATTCATACCATGCTGTTCGCGAACAGGCTATATATAAATCAAAACTATCTACCGATGATTACGCCGCATTCAGTGGGCTGATAACATTCGATGAAACTCCGCTTCACAGTGCAATTATAGATCTCTCCCGCTGGGTTGGAATTCCTATCTCTCTTAATCCGGATGATCCATCTCTAAAGAATCTGAAAATTACCGGGAGATTCAAGTGTACAACTCGGGATCAGTTGATCCAGATTCTGGAGCGTACACTTGACGTTAGAGTTTCACAAGAAGGGAAAACCCTGGTTGTTTCACGAAACATTCATTCAAGCACCAACACACGGTAACGATTGTAATGTCACTTTCAATTGCTATAGGCTCTGCTGTTATACTCACTGCATTTGTTGCAGGCACTCCCGGCAGACTGAGTAGCCAGACGGAACAGGGAGTTGTAGCGACTCCAAATGCATCTCAACAGAAAAAAAGCGGCTCTCAAAGTTCTCCCAACGTAACTGGTGAATTCAAATCTGTTACTATAGTATCCGCTTTAAAGGAAATAGCGCGTCGTGCCAGGATTGAGATTGCAATCAATGCCAACTCTCCATCCCTGCAGAATACAGTTAATCTGTCTTTTGTAAATACCCCGGTGTTAGAGGCTATTCATAGGGCAATAGATAACACCGATCTTGAGGTCAGAACTACTGACGATAGAGCCGTATATATAATTGGTAATAAGTCTTCGTCGGCTGAATCGATTGGGTCGTCCCGGTCTACTCAAAATGTTTATTACATAGCAGGACAGGTAACAGATGCCGAGTCCAAGCGTGGAGTATCGGGTGTCACAGTATCTGTAGCTGGCATGGCTAAATCAGCAACAACTAATGCTAAAGGTGAGTTCAAGGTCCAAGGGTTGCCGTCCGGGAACCATGCTATTTCGTTTCGAATTCTAGGCTATGTGTCGGCCAACAGGTCTGTACAGATTAAAGGTAAATCTGTGGACTCAATTCATGTCCTGCTAAAACCCTCTGCGACGTCATTGTCAGAAGTTGTTACAACTGCCACCGGGACGCAGCGCAGGATAGAGGTTCCAACTGACATAGTTAAAATAAATGCCGATCAGATACGTGAACGTGCACCGGTTCGAAATATTGTAGATATGCTCGAAGCAGCACAGGTTCCCGGTGTTTTAGTGACGAGAGCTGGTGGAGATCCAGGTGCCCCTTCCCGCATAAGAATCCGGGGAATCGGTAGCATTTCACAGAGCAACGATCCAGTTATGATTCTGGACGGAGTATGGATAGATGCATCCAGTGATGGACCATCCAGGCTTGACGACATCGACCCGGCATCGATTGAAACCATAGAGATTATTAGAGGACCATCTGCGGCTACGCTCTTTGGACAGGACGCTGCAAATGGTGTCATCGTAATTACGACCAAGAAAGGCAGTGCAGGACCAACAAGATGGACCGCTTCGTATAAGCGTGACTGGGGGCAAACATATGGTAAGCAGCCCTTGTTCTATTATGGAGTTGGACGTGCACCAACTTCGACGACTACCGGTAGCTGCCCGGTTGTAAGTGTTGTGAATTATCTCTGTCAACAGGATACCGTCTTCGTTTTTGATCCTAACCATCAGTTGCTTTCGCGAGAGGGTGTTGAATCCAATAACTCTTATACCGTTCAGATGGATGGAGGTGTTCCGAGTGTAACGTATTCAGTGACTCTATCCACAGGAAACACAATAGGCATCAGAAGAGTTTCAGATGTTGATAAGATTCGTGCAAGAGTCCTTGGATATAGAATAGAATCTGAATTTGCTACACCTTCAGAGCTAAAACGTAACAATGTTACAACTCGGTTTACATTCAATCCTCGTAATAATCTGAGCCTGAGTATGACTCTAAACGGAACTCAGTCAAATTTGAAAGACAATTCTTTTATTGGGGATTGGAGACGACTTTCTTCTTCGCTTCCGTCGTCTGTTGGTGGCATCAAAATTAGTGGGTTTCGTCTAGATACTGCATTCGGCTATTTGGGTGGAGCTACTATAACAGCGTCCGAAAAGCCTGTTAAAACAACGACTGGAATTATCTCCAGTAGTATACAGTATACCCCTCTCGGTCGTTATGTAATAAATGCAAATTTTGGCGCCGAAAAGGTGAATACAAACAATGCAGAGTTTGGACGTAAAACTGAGTGTCAGGTCGACTTGGTATGTTTTGATACATTAGGCACCAGATCGCAAAAGTCTGATAGTAGAAGTGTTTATACCGTAAGGCTCAACGCTTCTACAAATCTTAATCTTGGCCCGGTTGGTAGATTTCTCGAAATTCGTCCATCTCTTGGTGGTGACTATAAGAAAACAGATCAAAGTACTTTTTCAATCTCCAAGGATAAAATTCCTGTAGGAGACAGATCCATAAACCTTGGAACTCTTCTTTTTTCTTCCAATATAGAAATTGAGAATGCCATTGCCGGTTGGTATCTCAACTCAACAATTGGACTGTTTAAACGTGTATACTTTGATGTAGGTTTACGTCAGGATATTGGAAGTGCAATTACTTCTTCCAAGAATGCTGTTTATCCCAAAATTGGTGGATCATGGTTAGTGTCAGATGAATCCTTTTGGAGAGAAAATCCACTAATAAACAGTTTTAGACTTAGATCCGCCATAGGTCATGCGGCTGTTCAGCCAGACCCCAATGACATTCATGGAAAATTTGTACATGGTGTCGGCTATGTAGACGGTAAGTTCGTAAAATCTGTAGATCTTTCTAGTACCGGAAACAGCAGGTTATTTCCGGAACGCTCGGTTGAATTAGAGCTGGGATTTGATCTGGATATGTTAAATGACAGGTTAAATCTTGTTGGTACATATGCACACAAAAACAACAGAAATACCCTTGTTGTTCGCTCGCTTCCTCCGTCGTTTGGAACGGGTAGCAGTCAAAGAAAGGAAAATATAGCGAGAGTAAGAAATAGAAATTTTGAATTGAGTGGTACTGGACGAGTTATAGAAACAAATAACACACTTCTCATTCTAAATTATGCTCTGACACTCAGCGATAACATGGTCGTAACACTTGGTGAGGGAGTCATGCCGTTTGGTATCAATGAATCTCGTATAGTGGCAGGATATCCTTTGGCCAGCTCATGGGGAAAAGCGGTTTTGGGGTATCGTGATATAAATGGTGACGGCCTATTAGCTCAAAGCGAGGTTGTACTGACAGATTCGGCTGTTTACCTAGGTTGGAGTCAGCCACGTAATCGTTCAAGTTATGGCTTTTCCCTCACTATGTATAATCAATTCGTATTCGATAGTAGATTCTCCTACCAAAGTAAATACGTACAGCACTATAGCCCGGATTCAAGATATGGTTCCGAAGATATTAACGCTTCTCTAGAAGAACAGGCTGTTGCTATTATTCCAGGAATTAATGGAAGAAGACCGATCTCCGATTTAAGGTGGAATACCGCTAGCATTACATATCATCTGCCGAAGAATATTCTACGGCGTTTTGGAGGACGTAGCGTGTCAGTTTCACTTCAGGGAAGGGATCTCGGTTTATGGACCAATTATATCGGACGTGATCCCGGAGTTAACTCCACCCTGATTGGTGATGCCTTCGGAGATGATGGAAAGACTCCCCCGCGCCCGCGTCTATATGTCCTCGACTTTAAAATTGGGCTTTAGGATAAACACAGATATGAAATCAATATTTAGACCTATGGCATTGATCCTTGGAGCAACGAGCTTTATTTCGGCTTGTTCTCTGAGTGACGTCGTGGATGTTAATAAGCCACAAGTCGGCACTGACATTGACCACGACTATCTGGATACCAAGGCTGGCGCATTAGGACTCTTTAATTCATCCCTCATTAGCTTACAGCGTGCTGTAAGTGCAACATCACTGGACGTTGGTCTTATTACCGATGAGCTAGTTGCCAGGCCCTATAGTTTGTCTGATAGAGCCACTGATAGGATGTACGATGCAGATACTCGACTCGAGTCTGAAGTGGTTTATGGAATTAGAGGGATTGTTTCTCAGGCGTATCCTGAGCTTCACACCACTAGAATACGGGCAGGTTACGCTCGCTATTTTCTTCGCCGTCAGGCAGATAGCACGTTGAATTATGCGATTAGTGCTGCATATTCAGCTGAGGGATATGCGATTGTAATGTTAGCAGAAAACCTGTGTTCAGGGGTACCACTTTCAGAGTCTCCTTACGGAGAAAAAGCTGTATATGGCAAAGCGTTATCTACGGATTCATTGCTGTCAATTGCAGTTGCAAAGTTTGATTCTGCTTTAGCTATTTCCCATGATAGTGCCCGTATTTTAACGCTGGCTAAAATTGGCAAAGCAAGAGCTTTAATTTCGCTCGGGCGCTACAGTGATGCCAATACGGCTGTTTCAGGTATACAGCCAACAGATGCGTATAGTTTAAGTTATACGGAAGTCCTCGCACCCAATGCTCAGGTTACAAGTGCTTTCTGGACTATGGCCAGCGCTAATGCTCAAACTGTTACTACGTATAAGCGGGTAGAGGTAATAAACAGAGAAGGTGTAAACGGACTGACATGGTATTCAGATCCTGCTGCAATTGATCCTCGGCTCCCTGTCACTGTAACTGGAGGGATATTTCCTGCTATTGTTCGTCAGGAAAAATATGTAAATGGAACTGTCAATTTTAAGCTTGCAAACTGGATCGAGGCAAAGATGATAGAAGCAGAGCATCTTCTTAATGCAGGAGATGCAGATTGGATAGAGTCAATAAATGTTGCACGGCGTACGGTTGGATTACCAGATACTACTGCGCCCGCTTCTGCTGATCAACAGGTGGATTTACTGTTTAGAGAAAGAGCATTCTGGTTTTATGCGCAAGGTACAAGATTGTCAGATATGCGAAGGCTTGTACGTCAGTATGGTCGTGACATAAATAGGGTTTTCCCCTCCGGTCCGTATAATCGACACCCTGAGATCTACGGTTATGGCGACGCAGTAGTGTTTGTTCCACCAGCTGGAGAGTTTAAAGATAACTACAACTATTCCGGTTGTATTCATAGAAACCCGTAGCCTATCTGTAGACCTATTATGAACTTTAACAGTTTATTCAAATCATCTCTTCTCCTTGTACTGGGAGCTGCGTGTGTAGATGTTGAGGGCCCTGTTCTGGAACGCCTCGGAGAAGGTGATATTCTATCCGAACTTAGAATCAGATCATCGGGAATTATGATTGAGAAGGGAGATTCTCATCAGATTATGTTCGATCTAATTGCCGTTAATAATGACACAATCCCTATTGATCCAACACTGGTTAAATGGACTACTGCAGAATCTCAGATACTGCCTGTCTCCAGTTCAGGGATGATTCGCGGATTGGCCGTCTCTGCCGTACCTATAAATGTTATAGTTGAGTATGAACATAAGTATGTTACCAGATATGATACCGTCAGCGTCTATGTTACCGATGGTAGACTGGATGTCAACTCCATAAAGCTTGTGGCATTGGACAGTACTCGTATCGGAGCTTTTGCTTTTCCTCTTCCCCGGGTTCGAGTAGATCTCTTTAAGGATGGTTCTTTAGTCAAAAAAGGAGCGTTAATTCCAGTTCAAATAGATAAACCTGCTAAAATCACGCCTGATCCAACAGGCGGCCCTGATAGAGAACCAGTATATCGAATGGACAATTCGGCAAATCTTATAGGGAGATTCTGGATCAGATCTTCACTGAATTTATATGGCAATGAAGTTAGCGATAGTTTGAAATTGACTGGATTGTATGGATCTTTAATACTCCCATTTGTAAACATCAACAATATTCCGTTGCAAGTACCCGTGCTTGATACGGTACCATTGAACAGGTATCAGGTCTGTGCACCATATATGATTCTCAACCTAACTTACACTGATACTGTTGATGTTCTATTTTCGGATTCAACCGCGTCTTCAAGTGGATGCGATCTTGGGCTCCCGAGTCCATGGGCAGGAGCAGGGTTCACAGATTTCGGCGGATTTGTTGGTGGAAACGTATTACGGATTCCCCCTCGTCATGCTGCGTCTAGAAAATCAAGAACTGTTGGAATAATAAGTTATAAAGTGCGAAAACATGGTACGCAGGAGATAATTCCCTGGCTCACACATCACATACAACAGATTGATGTACAAGACTAATTCTAACGGTTATTAATTTGATGTCACATTCGCGAAGAAACTTTCTCAAAAACAGTAGTGTTTTTGCACTGGGAGCAAACGTCCTGCGACCACAGTCGGCGTTTGCTGAAAGCACCGAACCGTTGTTCCCAGATGGATACCCTGATAGAAGCGAAATAATACGTGCTGCAATTGATTCAGCCATTACAGCCGGAGCCACTTACGCTGATGCACGATTATCTCATCAGGAGGTGTTAGCAGGAGTCAGGGTTACTAACATCGTAAGGAAAGAACATATGGCCTTTGGCGTGCGTGCGCTATATCAAGGATACTGGGGGTTTGCTTCGAGCCCCGTCTGGTCCAAAGATGAAGCTGCAAGGCTGGGTCTTGCGGCAGTTGCACAGGCAAAGGCAAATGTATTAGGCCGGGATCGTATTACTGAACTGGCTCCTCAGTCGGAAATGAGTAGTGGCCATTGGGAGATGCCCGTCAGGATCGATCCATTTAAAATTCATCCGGATGAGATTGCAGATTTCTGGGGAGGCATAATGAGTTATGTCCAGACTCTGAAATTTATCGCTAATTCCTCACATACATACTCATTTTGGCGGACCAATAAGGCATTTGGAAGCTCCCTAAATCAATTTACTACTCAGGTATTATACCGTGCAGATGGTGGTATCGGGTTTGGTCTGGAGGATAAATCCAGACAGGCGAAATCAGGGGCCGGAGTAGAGGAAATCTCAGCTGCAGGTCAGGGATTTGAGTATTTCCGTGAGAGGCCGATCCGCGAATATATACGGAAGGCCCATGAAGAAGCCCTTCACGATCTTACACTTCCTGTTAAACCAGTGGATGTAGGCAGATTCAATCTGCTTATAAATTCGGCTGGGGTTGCCGGTGCGTTACATCCGTCTATAGGTGTTGCAACAGAGGTGGATAGAGTGTTTGGATTTGAAGCGAATGCTGGAGGAACAAGCTATATAACCGAGCCTGAAACAATGCTTGGCTCGCTTAAGCTAGGGTCTTCTATCTTAAATGTAACAGCCGACAGATCTGCACCTGGATCAATTGGGCGAGTAAAATGGGATGACGAAGGGATCGAACCGATCAAGTATGATGTGGTGCAAGATGGGATTCTTGCTAATCTGCAGACTAATATAGAGGGTGCCTCTTGGATTAAAGATCATTATCAGCGAACTGGTCAGGAGCTTCGATCGTTCGGCTGTTCATATGCTCCAACTGCCCTTGACGTGCAGATGTCACACAATGCAGATCTGTCTATAAAGCCAGCTAACAATTCAGATAACCAGGATAGTTTGCGGGTTACGTTGAGTGATGGTCTGGAATTGCGTGCACCGTGGGTTCAACTGGACTTTCAGCAGATTACCGGGTTAATGCAGGGAGGAGTTATGTACGAAATCAAGCAGGGAAAACGAGTAGCAAGATTCACTAATGCTGGGGTTCTGTTCAGGACACCTGAATTATGGTCTAATCTGACTCATCTTGGTGGATCGGAATCTGTTAGATATTACGGCCTTAGCTCGGAAAAGGGACAGCCATCGCAGTCCTCTACTTCAGGTGTATTTACTCCTCCAGCATTATTTAAGGAAATGACGATTATCGATGTAAAGAGGAAGGCCTAACATGAGTAACTTTAGCACTGGTGAAAATGAAAGCGTTCGCGTTTTTAACGAAAAAGAAGCGAGGCGGATTGCAGCTGAAATAGCTTCTTATATGCGACCAGAAAGATCCTTGTATATAATGGTCTCCAGTTGGTGGGGAGCAGGCCAGAGGTGGGCGAGAAATAGAGCTTCATTAACATCGGACCAGCGGGAAATTTCAATCATAGTTGGCCGTGGTCGTGCTGGAAGGGTAGAAAGGGGGAGGTTCTACTTAAATGCAACTACAAATCAGTTGGATTCTGTATCCCTTAAAGGGATTGCACAACATATTGAGTTATACGCGAAGAGGTCGGATAATAAAATGCCACCGGATATGATTGTTGATGTTCCACGATCAGATGTTAAGGGTGCAAATGTATGGTCCGATGAAACATTTAACAGAAGCGTAGTTGAGAACGCAACCGCGGTTGAAGAGTTAACACGTCTATCAGAAAATGATCAGTTGATGTCTTCCGGTTATCTGGAAACAACAGGTAGCGGTTCACTCGAATATATAAGAGACAATTGGGGGAGAGTCGAATCTCAATGGGGTCTTGTTACACAAGCTGTATGCTCAGCTACCGTTCGACATCCTAAAGGTACTGCATCGGGATGGGCTGGAAAAACATCCTTCGATATGAACAGGGTTGATGTTTCTGAGGTTGCAAAGATCGCCTTTGAGAAATGTAAAAAATCTCTCGATCCAGTAAGGATAGAGCCCGGTAGATATCAGGTTATCCTTGAACCGCAGGCGACTGCCGGGTTGATTGATGTACTGATATCAGGACTCGCGCGTCGTATACCTGAAGAAATGGGTAGAGGTGCGATGTTTTTGGGGATAGACAATGCAATTCGCCGATTTAGAACTAAGCTTGGATTAAAGATCGTAGATGAAAGAATAAGCGTCTTTCATGATCCTGCTGATCCGATTGTTGGGAGTCATTTTGCACCACTGCATGGAAGACGGGATTTCATCAAGAACGGTGTGCTGACTGGCCTGTTTAATGATTACCAGCATAATCTGAATGAAATATCGGAAGGGCTCCCGCTCTATCGCAGCTCATCATATACATTAAATGGCGGAAATACCACATTTAGCGATATGATATCGTCTACAAAGCGAGGGCTTATTGTTTCCCGCTTTACCCAGATACAGGTAATAGATCCAGATAGTGTATTATCTGGTGGGCTGACACGTGATGGGCTATGGCTTGTAGAAAACGGAGCAATCACTAAGGCAGTTAGAAATTTCAGGTGGACGGAATCTCCTCTCTTCGCTCTTAATAATGTGGAGCAGATTGGTATTGAGGAACAGGTGTTTGACCCTGTATCCAGTAGAAATCCATTTGCAAATGATTCATTTGCACTATCTCTCAATAACGTTGTAGTGCCGCCGCTGAAAATAAATGATTTCAGTTTTACAAGTACAATTGATGCTATCTGATGAATTATTATAGAACTTTTAAAGCGTTGTTGCTGGGGCTTACGATGATTCCGGCAATTGACTTGTCTGGTCAAACCAGATTTTCACAGCCAGATACAACTCCAGATTATTCATCCTACACGTATCTTGATGAATGTGTAGCAGCCATCAGGAGAATGACTGAGCTTGCTACTGCAGAAGATTCCGTATGGAAGGATACAGTTAGTCTGGATACATTTCGGCTTCATAGGCCATTGCCATCGCCCGTAATAGAAGGCGCAAAAAGATGCCTCTCCGGAGTTAATGTCGATACAATTTCACTAAAGGAATCCCATAATTATGCTAGAGCACTACTGGTTGCTAATCGGGACAGCGATGTAGAGCGGATGTATTTGCGTTTGGCTGATTCCATAAAGAGCGATTCGGCTCGCACCGCCTTTTTTATGGAAAGTCTTCTGGTCTATACGTATGCTCGTCCTGTAAGATTAGATAAAGTAATGCAGTTATATGAAGTTGGTCTTATGAATAGACATAAGGATTCAATAGGACAGGAATTGTTTCTTAGATCTGTAGTTGGCATGATATCTCTTCAATCGGGAAAGCAACTGGTTGCCCGTAGGATTGCCAAGGAGATTCTGGGTATTACAGATACTCTATCTGATAAATACCGAAATGTGCAATATATTGGTCTTGTAAAGGAAGTAACATTCCCTTTCCTGGCACTGCTTATGACAGATGAAGCAGTGGATAGTCTTTCTGTGTCTACCGAATCATACAGGCAGTACCTGGGAAGGGTCTGGAAATCATTGCTTGGTTATGACCACCAGGACCTTGAAATAGGTGCATTTGGAATGACAGCTCCTGAACCGAAAGGGCATTTCTGGTTTGCAAATACGGGCTCTGAAAATCAGATCAAGGCAATTAATCCAGCGCCCGTATTAGAAAAGGGAAAGGTAACAATTATCTACTTTGGTCAGGGTGGTTGTCATGCAAATTACCAATCGGTCACAATGGGACGAAATAATGGATTTCGCAATCTTTGTTGGGCGGAGATTCACAAGATTCGCAAAATAATGGAGCAGTATCCCAATATAAAACTGGTGGTTGTTAGCAGTACGTTTGGCTCATTTGCCGATGCGCCACCGTTACAGCCTCAGCAGGAAGCTGATACTCTTGCGCACTACTTTTTGGGATTTCATAAGCTAAAAGGTACTCAGGTAGTATATAAAACCGACTTTATCACACTGGGAGAATACGACAGGCGTAGAATAGATACTGAGACTGAGAATTCGACAGCATTCCAGTTTGGCTCTTCTCGCAGGTTTATGTTTCCGAATACACTGGTGATGATTGATGAATTGGGTAAGGTGTTTCATACGGGAAAAGTTACAGATGAGTCGGAACAGACAGCAGCCATTCGCTTAAAAGCTGTCATGAACAGGCCTGCCAATCGGCTTGAACCGTAAGAGATCAGAAGGAGGGAGTATATAGCTATATCTCAGTCGTTTCCATTTCAAATAGATGGCATGACGCATGCGAGACCTGGAGTGATAAGAATTGTTATATGATCCGTGATAGATGGTTCAATCGTTTTAGTATATAGCCCGTATCATATAAGATTTAACTTCCTGCGAGACCTGTATATGGTGGATTCTCTATACTCCCAATCGATATGGACTAAAACCTCTCCTCCTCGGTTTTTCCAACCACTTAAACAGGACTTAAATACAGATATATGTATTATTGGCGGAGGCATTGCCGGGTTGAGCACCGCATATTCTCTGGCACGGGCTGGGCGAAATGTAGTGGTTGTTACCGCCGGCCCTATTGGAGGGGGAGAAACAGCACTGACATCGGCTCATCTGTCCTGGGCGTTGGACGATCGTTTTTACCACCTGGAAACAATATTTGGGACGGAGGGAGCTAGATTAGCTGGTGAGAGTCATATAGCGGCTGTCGAACAGATAGAAGCCATTGTCCGGGAAGAAAAAATAGACTGTGATTTTAAGTGGGTCAATGGTTTTTTGATATCTGAAGATGAAGACACCAAAAAAATATTACAGAAGGAATATGATGCTATTAACCGTATAGGTTTCAGCGGTATTAGTATGTTGGAGAGTTGTCCATTATCGTCCTGGAACAGTGCGCTTGTTTTACAGTTTGAGAGGCAAGCCCAGTTTCATCCCCTTAAATATCTTGCCGGATTAACGGATGCACTCGTCAAACTGGGGTGTTCCTTTTATACAGAAACGCATGTCAAGAGCGTGACAGATAGTGACGGCGATCAGACCTGTCGTGCAGTTACTGATAATTCTAACACTATTACATGTTCTGATATTGTTGTTTGTACTAATACGCCGTTCAATGATCGTGTGACCATGCACACCAAGCAGGCTCCGTATCGAACTTATATCGTTGAGCTTGCTATTCCTCGTGATACGATTCCCACGGCACTATATTGGGACGCATTAGATCCATATCATTATGTCCGTATAGTTAGTATTGAAAATGAGCAATATGATATTTTACTCGTAGGTGGAGAAGATCATAAAACTGGACAGGTAGACGATACCGAAAATCATTTCGAAATTCTGGAAACATGGGCTCGATCTCATTTTCCGATGGCAAAAGGTAAAGTTGGAGAATGGTCAGGACAGGTGCTGGAACCGGCAGATAGTCTGGCTTTTCTGGGAAGGAATCCAGGCGACGAACATGTCTATATAGCTACGGGAGATTCAGGGCACGGACTTACACACGGAACGTTAGCAGGAATTCTTATAACCGATCTTATTCTGGGAAAGGAAAATCCGTGGCAAACTTTATACGATCCAGCACGACGCCCATGGGGTGCAGTCGGAGAGTTCCTCAAGGAAAATCTTAATGTTGCAAAACAGTATGCGGATTGGGCCAAAGGAAGTGATGTGGATTCCACAGATGAAATTATTCCTGGAAGTGGCGTAGTTATGCGACGGGGCGCGAAATACGTTGCAGTTTATAAAGATAATTCAGGTCAGTTACATGAATTATCTGCTGTATGCCCTCATCTGTACTGTCTGGTCAGTTGGAATGATTCCGAAAAGAGTTGGGACTGCCCTTGTCACGGCTCTCGATTTGATGCTTATGGTGGATTACTAAATGGGCCCGCAACGCAGGGGCACGGAGAAGTTGAAGAATGAGACTGTTCGTCATATTTGCAATACTGATTACATCATGTCAGCCAATGCAACAGGAAAAAAACGCAACTTCAACCGCTTCCAATGGCAATACTATTAGCCAGGATTTAAAACCGGATGAAAATGGCTATGCCAATGTAAATGGATTAAAAATGTACTACGAAGTTTATGGGCTATGAACATGCTTTAGATCTGTTTATTTTCTGGACTCTGACCTTAATGCGACCTCGCCTACGTTTTAATAGCAAATAATGGTTACAGAAGTCTATTGTATTAGTTCATCACATTTAAACTGAATTGATCTGCAGTGTTTATCTATAGGTTATTACATACCCTGGATATAATTTGGTAAGATAGATTAAACCTAGCGTAATTGAATTCCCGCTCATATTATTGGGAGATGAGCACTGTTGGCGGGAACGAAGACAGTCAGTCGACAGAAAACGACGAAGATCCTCTCCTTTTGGTCCACGAGCAGGGTGAAGAAAATATCATCATTACCAGAATCAGGAATGGTGAGATATCGGCATTTGATCTGCTTTATACTACTTATTTCCCCCGTCTGCTAGAGTTTTCGTACCGGTATCTACGTTCCCGTGAAGCAGCAGAAGATGTAGTCCAGGAAACCATGTTTTCAATCTGGAAAGGGCGGGAAAACCTGAATATCCAGGGTAATATAGCGCCGTATCTGTACGGTGCAGTGCGCAATAGATGCCTGCAGATTGGCAGACATCTGGGAATCGTTCAGAGATTCGAACAGACCGCAGATGAAGTAGATGGTACGCTGAATTCGCATAGCTATGCTCCCGATATCAGTATCACAGCAGAATCAGAAAGAGCCATTGTAAGATCGGCAATCTCTCGCCTCTCCGATTCTCAGAAGCGGGTGCTTCTGTTGAAGTGGCAGGACGACCTCAGTGGAGAGGAGATCGCCCAGATTCTAGGTATATCGAGAGAGGCTGCTTGGAAACAGATACAGCGAGCGGAAAATAGCCTTAAAGCTCTGCTGGACGGGAAAATTTAGGGGAAACAGAGGTAAGAGTTAGGGCAAAAAAAGGGGAGAAATAGAAATTTGTCCATTTCTTCCAACTGATGGATCATAGTAGTATGACGGACAACAACCCAGAAATAGAAGAGTCCAATAGACTATTCAAAATTGCCGCTGCGGAAATGAGAAGTATACGCGTTTCCGAAGATGAAGTGCGGGCCGGGTTGACCAGAATTCACGCCCGTATGGCTGAAGACTCGTTATCTCAGCGAAAAGAAACAATAAAGCCCAAAACAGATTCTACTCGTTTCCAGCGTAGGATTTCTGTATTCTCAACTGGTGTCATTTCAGCAGTTCTACTGCTTGCGGTTGGATTCTATAGTCTTTCTGACGGTTTTAAAGAACGCGGTATAAATACAAATCCGCCTTCGGAGCTCCTTACCTATTCAACGGGTATGGGTGAGCGGGCCGTCGTTACTCTGGCTGACGGAAGCAGCGTCTGGCTTAACGCAGGTTCTGAGCTAAAGGTAGGGGCAGATTTTTCATCCGGACACAGGACCGTATCTCTGTCTGGAGAAGCGATGTTTACAGTAGTGCCAAAGTCCAACTCTCCATTTGTGGTGAGTACTCAGGAAGCTTCTGTCCGTGTACTTGGTACTACTTTCGTTGTTCGTAATTATGAAACAGATACAGCGGCTGTTGTAGCAGTGCAGGATGGTAAAGTTGCAGTTATGTCTTCTGTATTATCAGCTAATCAGGAGATAACGATATCTGAGCGATTTATATCTCCTGTCACACAGGCCAACGCAGACCGATTTAGTTTCAGCTCCGGTGTGCTGAGAATATCTGGTACAGACTTCGGCAATGCAATCAAGGACCTGAATCGATGGTATAACATCCAAATTGTGCTTGCAGATTCATCGTTGGCGCGTCGTCGGATCTCAGGTGGCTTCAAAGCCGGCTCTATCGATGCTCTTGAAGAGATACTAACCCTTATGCTAGACGTTAGAATCGTTAGAGATGGTCATAGATTAACCCTTTATCCTCGCTAGAATGGGATTCAGTTTATTTACGGTATTCGCAACTGTCGTTTCTCATGGGTTGCTGAGTGCACAGGAGCCTTTACAAACACATTTATCCGGGGCATCCCCGGAGCGCTTGACTCGAGTCGTTTCCTCATCTCTAAGTGATTCGAGCAAGCGTATTAATCTCTCGGTTTCGGATGTTACTATTCTATCGATACTTAAAAGTATCTCGAAACAGTCCGGGTTGGAGATAGTATATGATGAGAAGGAAAAGGAATTAAATAAGAAAATTTCAGTCAGTATAGTTGATCGCTCAGTTATGAACGCTGTGAGCGAAACATTAAAGGGTACAGATTTTTCCGGGATACTCACATCTAACGGAAGTACAATAGTAATTAGCAGGAAGAATCAAAAACAGGATACCGCATCCGCACACCGTCGTGTAAGCATTAAGGGCCGTGTTTTAGATTCTGCTACCAAGGAGCCTATTCATGGCGCTAGCATTTCTATTCTCGGAACCTCTCGCTCTGGAGTGACTGGGGCTGATGGGGCATTTACAATTACCGGGTTAACAGTTGGCAGTCACAATATAAGTGCAAGGATTATTGGGTATAATTCCAAGTTTATTACGGTCAATGTATCAGATAACCCAACGACTATACCTGTAATATCTTTATCAAAATCGACTACAACGTTGTCTGAAGTTGTAACCACCGCCACAGGAGCACAGCGACGTGTGGAGGTACCGTCTGATATAGTAAAGATACAGGCAGATGAGATCCGGGAACGCGCACCTGTGCGTAATGTGGCTGATCTTATAGAGGCTGCTCAGGTTCCGGGTGTTCTGGTAACGCGAGGTGGCGGAGATCCTGGTTCTCCGTCAAGAATCAGAATTCGTGGACTGGGAAGTATTTCTCAAAGTAATGATCCTGTCATGATCATTGATGGTGCATGGATAGATGCAAGTGTTGGCAAGCCCTCACGTTTTGACGAGTTAGATCCAGCATCTATAGAGACAGTTGAGATAGTCAGAGGGCCTTCCGCCGCCACATTATATGGTCAGGATGCTGCTAACGGAGTTATTGTCATTACCACAAAAAAAGGTAAGGCGGGACCTACAAGATGGAACTTCTCCTATAACAGGGATTGGGGACAGACTTATGGCACGCATCCTTTGTTTTATGCAGGTGTAGGAAGATCGCCAAGGCTTGTTGATCCGATGCATTGTCCAATCCGCAGTGTGCTGGAGTATATCTGTACCCAGGATAGTGTAATCGTTCTCGATCCGAATAATCCATTGTTATCTAGGGAAGGCAGCGAAACAAATAACAGATACGTTGCTCAGATGGATGGCGGCTCCGCTAATGTCACATACTCTGTAACGCTTTCCACGGGAAACACTATCGGAGTAAGAAGGTTAGCAGATGTAGATGATATTCGGTTTAGAAATATAGGATACAAGATAACTTCCGAATTTAAGGATCCTACTCAGCTGCACCGAAATAACATTACAACCGCATTTACGTTCGCTCCCCGGTCCAATTTAAGTATGAGTATGACATTGACCGGAGGACAATCCAGTTTAAAGGACAATCTTATTAAAACAGCATGGCCGGGCATTAAAGGGTCAGCTGCAGATGAATTCCTACTGGATACATTAATAAAATCAACCTCTAACGCCTCAATTACTGCGACAGAGTCACCGGTAAAGAATTCTACTGGAACTATTTCTGGAGGACTTCAGTATCGCCCACGTGATATCGCAGTAATCAACGGAAATTTTGGCGTCGAAAAAGTCAGCAAAACAGAATCATATTTCAGGCGTCCTACCAACTGTTCACTACGACTGGGATGTGTAGATCAACTGGGGGAGAGAAAGGAAACGGCAGAAAACAAAAGTGTCTATACAGTCAGATTAAATGCATCTACAAACTTACAGCTTGGCAAGTTAAACAGGTTTCTGGATATTAGGCCATCAGTTGGCGGTGATTTCAGAAAGACAGATGAGTATGTTGTGTCTGTCGGGAAAAATGATATACCAATAGGCGATAGGTCCATAAGTTCTGGGAAGCTCCTTAGCGCTATCAATACAACGGTAGAAAACGCAATAGCGGGATGGTTCGTCAATTCAACTATAGGTCTGTTTCAGCGAGTATACTTTGACATCGGGATTCGGCAGGATATCGGGAGTGCCATCACCTCTTCAAATGATGCCCTTTATCCAAAGATCGGTGGCTCCTGGCTGATCTCTGATGAATCTTTCTGGCGGCAAAATTCAATTATTAACAGCTTACGTATACGATCTGCTATTGGTCATGCTGCTGTTCAGCCTGATGTATCCGACATTCACGGAAAATTTATTCAGGGATTAGAGTTTCTTGATGGTTCATTCGTGAATACCTCTGATTTCAGCGCAACTGGCAACAGTAAGCTGCAGCCGGAAAGATCGGTAGAACTGGAGCTTGGATTCGACGTTGATATGATCAATGACAGGTTGAATCTTGTTGGAACCTATGCTCATAAGACTAATCGAAATACTCTCGTTGTCAGAAATCTACCTCCGTCATTTGGATCTCTTCAGATTTCAACCAGGAAGGAAAATGTAGCAAAAGTTCAAAACAGAAATTTTGAACTGAGTGCTTTAGGACGAGTAATTGAGAATCAGAAGACAACACTGGTTTTAAGCTACACCTTAACATTAAGTGATAACAAAGTTGTAACCTTGGGCAATGGAATTGCGCCATTTAATGTCAGAGAGGCAAGAATTGCTGCGGGATATCCTCTTGCTGGTGTGTGGGGACGGGAGGTTCTTGGTTATCGTGATATAGATAATAATGGCTTGCTTTCTACAAGTGAGATTCTGCTTTCTGATTCAGTAGCCTACTTTGGCTGGAGTCAGCCGCGCTATCGTGCCGGATACGGCATTACTTTAACCGTGTTGAATCAATTTGTTTTTGACAGCAGAATTGCATATCAGAGCAAGTACATTCAGACATACAGACAGGATCTGCGGGGTGGCGCTGAAGATATAGACGCTCCTCTCTCCGAGCAGGCACGAGCCGTAATGTCCAATATAAACATGCAGAAGCCAATTTCTGATGTAAGATGGAATTCCGCCAGTGTTACATACCACCTCCCTAAGCATTTATTGCAGAGATTTGGTGGGCGCAGTGTTTCTGTTTCTCTGCAAGGCAGTAATCTCGGATTGTGGAGCAATTATCTGGGACGCGATCCTGGAATCAATTCCGAGATCCTGACCAGCAGAGATGGTTCGGGAGATGACGGTCTGACTCCTCCGCGCCCACGTCTGTATGTCCTCGATTTTAAAGTTGGCTTCTAAGGTTATCAGGTAAATACTATATGAACAGACAACTTAAGACGATTTTCGCAGTATTGGCTGTATCACTTTCAATGTCAGCATGTGCGCTGAGTGATCTGGTTAAGGTAGACAAGCCGCAACAGGGATCAGATATTGATCATGATTATCTCGACACACGAGTCGGTGCGCTTTCTCTACTGCGTTCTGCACAGGCCACTTTACAGGCTGGTATAAGTAAATCATCTCTGCAGGTGGCGGTGTTTACGGATGAGCTCACAGCCCGGCCGGAAAATTCAGCTGATTATCTAAGTGGATCAATAAGTGGATCAGCCAATAGCGATCCCAGAGTTGAACCAGATATTTCGTTCGATCTTAAAGGGATAGTTTATCGTGCTTATTCTGACTTGCAGGCAACGAGAGCCAGAGCTGGCTATGCCCGCTATTTCCTGAGGCGTCAGGCTGACAGTTCATTAAACTATGCCATCAGTGCTGCATATTCATACGAGGGATATGCAATAGTCATGATGGCCGAAAATATGTGTTCTGGAATCCCTTTATCTGAGGCTCCTTATGGGCAGGACGCTTCTTATGGGAAAGCTCTCCCGTCGGATTCATTATATAGAGTCGCCATTTCCAAGTTTGATTCAGCCTTGAATCTTACTCATGATAGTCTGCGCTTTAAAACCATGGCACGAGTTGGTAAGGCCAGAGCACTTGTGGCCTTAGGAAACTACCGCGATGCAGCATTGGCGGTAGCTGATGTTCAGCCTTCTGATGTGTCTAGTATGCAGTATACACAAACAGTAACCCCCAATACGACTGCCAGAGAACCTCAGGATGCATTCTGGACAACTACTGTCAGTACTTTATCAAGGACTCCAAATATTGCCCATGAGATTGTTAACAATGAGGGAGTTAACGGTCTTCAGTGGTATACAAGTTCAACAGTCTTTGACCGTAGATTGCCGATAGTTACGACAACCGGAGTTATTCGTCAGAACAAATTTCCAAATGGCGGCATTACTTTACGGCTTGCTAGCTGGATAGACGCCAAGATGATTGAAGCGGAATATCTGCTAAATGAGAATAATCCTGACTGGATCAACCCAATTAATCTAGCAAGAAGAACCGTGGACCTTCCCGATACTGTTTCGCCTGACAGTATGGCCCATAAAGTAGATCTTCTGTTCCGTGAGCGCGCGTTATGGTTTTACGCTCATTCTACCAGACTGGCGGACATGCGCCGATTGGTCAGGCAGTACAAGCGTCCCGTCAATTCTGTTTTTCCAGTTGGAGGTTATTTACGATCGAACACCATTTATTCGTATGGCGATGCTGTAGTATTTATTCCTGAAGCCAGAGAGTTCTCGGATAACTACAACTATTCCGGCTGCATTGATAGAAATCCCTAGGTTACTCTTTTAATAACATTATATGAAGTTGACCAATCTTCTAAAATATTCGTTCCTTTTAGTGCTCGGAACTGCATGCGTTGATGTCGAAGGTCCTAAACGGGAAACGCTAAGTCCATCTGACGTTCTCGCACAGGTCAGAATAAGATCTGAAGCAATAATGATAGCAAAGGGTGATTCTCATCAAATTGAGTTCGATATAATTGCGATGAATGGGGAATCGATTCCGTTTGATCACTCCAGGATAAAGTGGACTACAACGGAAGCACAGACTGTTTCTACTTCTCAGAATGGTACACTATATGGGAAGGAAATTACCACGACCCCAATCAAAGTTATCGTTCAGTATGAGCACAAGTATATAACAAAATTAGATACTGTAAATGTTTATGTTACAGACGGAAGAATCGATGCGAACGAAATTCGGCTTGTATCTATCGATAGCAATAGGATAGGAGCTATCCCGCTAGGAGGGCATCCAAGAGTCCGCGTGGATCTCTATAAAAATGATTCCATTGTTGAAAAGGGATCGTTTATTCCTATCCAGGCAGATGCTCCCGTTGTTGCAACTATGGATCCGGATGGAGGGATCGGTGGTGAGCCTGTCTACAGAATTAATAATGACAGGCTTCGTATCGGAAAATTCTGGGTACGTGCTTCTCTGAATCTTTACGGTAACGAAGTAAGCGACAGTTTAAGCTTCACAGGCTTGTATGGAGGGCTGCCAACTCCGATTGTAGGTGTTTCTGATATCCCCGAGGGCTATAACGGGCCGATTCCACTTCTTGATACAATTCCATTGCGACTGTTTCAGTTGTGTACAGTTCAGATCTTTGTGAATTTTTCGTCCAATCCGGTTGATTTCGTATTCTCCGATTCAACCGCTTCCTCAGCTGATTGCGCTTCAGATCCAGCCACCGTTCCATGGATTTCTGGCCTATTACGGTTACCAGTATATGGCGAATTTGCTGGAGGTAACGTTCTGAATGTGCCTTCCGGATCCGCTTTAGTAAGAAAAAGTCGTACAGCCGGGGTAGTGAGTTTCACTGTGCGTAACTCTCTAACCAAGGAAACCCTACCCTGGTTTACGGGACGTATCCAGCAGACTGATGTACCGGACTGATTCAGCTGCTATGAATAAGACAAATTTTTCATCTTTTCCTCAATAATGCGATTAACAAGACGAAATATTCTGAAAGATGGTGCATTTATAGCGGCTTTGAGTGCCGTTCCAAATGCCGCCCATGCCGTAATCCGGCATGGGCTGTCTGAGCCGATTCTTTTAGATGCCAGAGACCCAAGGATAAAGAGTATTTGTGCTGCCGCAATATCAGCAGCGCGAGATGCCGGAGCGAGTTACGCCGATATCAGGCTTTCTCATATGTACAACCGAAAGATCGGTGGCCTTCCTCCTGAAACGGAAATTATGAGCGTCGGTATTCGAACGCTGGTGGATGGATACTGGGGCTTCGCTTCCAGTCCTATCTGGTCTGTAGATGAAGGCGCAAGGCTTGGACATGCCGCTGTAAGGCAGGCCAGAGCTAATAATATTGCTGGTCCGCGAGAGATGAATATGGCACCGCTTGAAAACATAAAAAGCGGTGAATGGATAATGCCAATAAAAGATGATCCATTTCAGCTTAACTTCAGCGAAGTTATCGATTTTCTCAATTCGCTCAGCACAGTTGTAGCTCGGTGGCCCGGAGTGCAGCCTTTACCTCCAGCTGCGGAGTTCAGAAGGCTGGATAAGTTCTTTGCGTCATCTCTTAACCAGGAGTTTTTTCAGAGAACATATCTTACTTCGGCAGATATTGGTTTTAGGTACATCTCCAGCGATGGAAAGCAAACGAGTATAGCTCTCGATTCATTAACTCCTGCAGGTCGTGGCTTTGAATACATAAGAGAACAGGATTTAAGGGCCGAGCTTAGAAGGCGCTATGAAGAAGCAAGGGAAGACCTGAAACTTCCGTTTAAACCGGTTGATGTGGGGCGTTATCCGACTCTGCTGGATAGAAATACCACTGCTCAACTTCTGAGACTGACCTTTGGTCCCGCAACTGAATTGGACCGAATACTTGGTTATGAAGCTAATTCATCTGGAACAAGCTTTATAAATGATCCTATGGAAATGCTCGGTTCGCTGAAGGTCGCTTCTCCTGAAGTTACCATCATTGCAGATAGATCCATGGAAGGTGGTGCGGGTACCGTTAAATGGGATGATGAGGGAGTTGAGCCACAA
Source organism: Gemmatimonas phototrophica (assembly GCA_040394885.1). GTDB lineage: Bacteria > Gemmatimonadota > Gemmatimonadetes > Gemmatimonadales > Gemmatimonadaceae > Fen-1247. Next base: position 42,104 of record JBEBRK010000003.1, on the reverse strand, counting down.
GAGGTTACGCTCATAGATAAAGGAATTCTTAAAGAAGTTCAAACAGATCGTGAGAGAGCTGCATGGCTTAATCAGAATATGGGAGATAAATATCGCCTTTCTCAGTCTTCCGGTAACATGGCCAGCGATATTGCTCAGACTCCGCCCAATATATTCTCCGGTAATCTGACTTTGCTTCCTGGCGATAACAGCATTACAGAGAAGGCTATGATTGAAGATATGGAAGACGGAATTTTCGTCAAAAGAGGAGGCGTTAATGTCGACTTTCAGCTGTCATCAGGAATAATTTCCGGAAATGCATTTGAAGTAAAAAAAGGCAAATGTACAGCTATGTTATTCTCTCTTGGTGTTCTATTCAGAACATCAGAATTATGGAATACTGTAACTCGCGTGGGCGGAAAGGACAGTCAGAGGATGTTCGGTTCGGCTTCGTACAAGACAAACTATTTTGCTACAACAACTACAAGTGTAACGGCATCTCCTGTCCTGTTTAAGGAAGGAACTGTTATTGACGTTACGAGGAAAGCATAATGTCAGAAATTAAACTTCTAACAAATGAAGAGCTCGATAGTATATGCGAGAAGTTGATTGCTGCTTCCAATCGACAGGGAATGACCATGATATCAATCTCAAGTTCCTGGAACAGTGAGTTGTCGTGGGCGAGAAATTATCCTTCCATGACGAGCGACAGAAGGGATGTTGTAGTCTTTGTAGCGCGTAACATAAAGAAGGGTGGAGGGTCTGCGCTTACTAATCAGATTGATGACATATCTCTTCAGAATGTAATGAGAGTTGCCGAGAATTCAGCCAAGAATGGTGGGTTTCCTCAGATGCCGGATGACCATTCATTTGCAGTGCCAAGGGTTGGTTCAGATGGTCCCGCTACTACATGGAGCGATGAAACAATAAATCGATCCGTTGAAGAAAGTTCCAGGCTCGTTCATAGCGCTACCTTGAAGGCAAAGGAACGTGCACTTATGTCGTCCGGATATCTTGAGAATCGCGCGTTTAACGTGCTTGCTTATGCTACCGATGGGTTTGGTCGCGTCAATCCGGATATGACAGGTTATGGAGAGATGACACAGCTCCAGTGCTCTGTTACTGTGCGTGATCCACAAGGTTCTGCATCTGGATGGGCAGGGAAATCAAGCTATAACCTTGCAGATGTAAACGAGCTGGCAATTGCTGAGCGTGCGTTAGACAAAGCCATAAGGTCCATGAATGCAGTTAAGGTTGAACCAGGCCGATATACTGTGGTTCTGGAACCACAGGCTACCGCCGATCTGATCGATCAGTTTCTTATGGACGAAAAATCAATCGGAAGAAGGTATGCCGAAGACAGAAGGTATGACAGCCCTATGTGGTTCATGACAGACGAAGGGCTTCCCAGAGAGAGGAGTAAACTTGGGACCACTATTATGGATTCCAGAGTTACAATATCACATAGAGTTCAGGATCCTGAGCTGGGTGTAATACCAGTAGCTGGGGTTCGGGATGTCATGATTGTTGAAAAGGGTGTACTCAGAGAGCTTTACACTGATCGTTCTCTTGTCCTCAATGAATCCAACCTCAACCGTCCTAATATGATGCGCAGATCATACAGGATGGAAGGAGGAAATTCTACTACAGAAGAGATGATAGCTTCTACAAAAAGAGGCTTCCTTGTAACAAGATTCTCTACGCCGCATCTCGTCGATCGAAGATCTTTATTGTCGTCAGGCGTAACAAGGGATGGGCTTTGGCTCATTGAAGATGGAAGAATTACAAAATCAGTAAGAAACTTCCGTTTTACCGAATCCCCTCTTTTTGCACTCAATAATCTTGAGGAAATAGGACAGGCCGAACGCATCTTCCATCCGTTTCATCTCCCAATGCTTGCCGGCCTTGCTCCTCATAATGCGCTATCACAGGTAATTGTTCCTTCGATCAAGGTAAGGGACTTCTCCTTTACATCAACAATTGATGCTATCTAGAATAAAATGAAGAATATTTTCTGCAGGTTCCTTTTAGCTGTAGCTATTGGATTCGTGGCATTGCTAAGTGATAGTAATTCTCTGGAAGCTCAGACCAGATTCGCTGTTCCGGATACTGCCATAGACCTTTCCAAGTACAAAACTGTAGAAGAGTGTATGGCTTTAAGAAGTCGGTTGAACAGGAGAGAGATTCGGCGTCTGCCCTACTGGAAAGACACTCTCGAATCAACCGAGTCGGAAAAACGAACTTCTTATCCAGCTCCTGTCCGGGATACTCTGACTTTGTGCGTGAAAAAGTTTTCCCCTGAGAATGTCGATTATAATAATTTTACGGAATATCTTGACTGGGTAACTGTATTCTACGACGTAGCTCGGGATAACGATGCACAGACAGTCATCGATAAAAAGATATCTACATCTACATGGGCTCAGGATGATTCTGCCGGGCTTCAGAAAGTGATTTCAGGATTGCTGGGTGCAATTGGTTCGAGTCGAGCGCTCAGATGGGACACTTTTGTAGATATTGCCAAAATGATTGATTCTGCGGACGTCAATCTTTCATGGCGAACAAAGATGCAAGTCTATCATTCGCTCCTGTCCCTGGGCGATGAGTTTGGTGATACTGCTGTGCAAAGATATGCTGCCAATAAGGCTATTGCATTGGAAAAGACATTGACGCCTAAAGATAAAATGGACCGAGGCTGGTTGGTTTCTGGCCGGTACACCGCGTTAAATGCGTTAGATTTTATCTACAAAGCAGAGATGCTTGATAGTCTTAGGGTTGGCTCTAAAGCTTATGTGGCATTCAGAAATTCATACTGGAAAAATATTCGTGGTGAAAACTCTGATAAACTTCCCCACGATGTAGGAGAAATAGCAAAGCCAGTGACAGGAGATTTCTGGTTTAAAAGAGATGGTGACGAGATTGTACGTCTCTCCAAGATGCAGGATGCTCTTCCGGAAGAAGGGAAAGTTAATCTGGTTGTTTTTCTCGACATCAACTGTGCAGATATTACACCCACATTTACAGGTATATATCATAGGTCTTATCCTGGCGGCAGTGGTTGCCTTGCCTCATATTCCCTGATTAAACGGATGGCGGCACGTTATCCGTTTATGCCGATTACAATTGTCAGTCTGACAGACGGTTTTATTGGAAATAGTGAGCCAATGTCTCCCGAGGATGAAGCTGTTCAGAAGAGCCAGTGGTGGCTTGGTACTCATAAGTTACCAGCTACACTTGCGGTGTCCGAACAGAGTTTTTTCAAACTGCCCGAGCCTGACGGACGAAGAGTTGATTCTCCTCACGACAATTCTCTCAACTATCTGTTTAATAAACCCCGCCTTACAAGAGTGGCAAGCGGTATGGCGTTTCTGATAGATGTTGATGGAACTGTTTTGTTTGGTGATGGGTTGAACACGAGTTCTGAGCAGAAGTTTTATGATCTGCTGAAGGTGATCGTAGACAGGAAGTAGGGCATTAGTAGGGTAGTATCAGGAGTTCAATTTTGTTGTAGAATTTATGAGTCTCATGTAACCTATTGGTTATATGAGACTTTTTGTTGTAACTCTAAAGAGACGGGCGCGTTCTATAGTGAATATCATTCAAATAAATCGAAACTTATATATTTCAGTTAATTCAATTAACCCCTTACGCAGCTGTCATAAACAATGTCAAATTGATAAGGTTCCCAAAAACTAAATAGTAGGTATTGTTCATGCCTACAATCCAACGGTATCGTTTTTCGGTATGGCTTATTCTGCTTCTTCGAAAAACTTAAGAAGTGATCCTCAGCTCATAGCGCGCTTGCGCGATGGTGATACAAACGCCTTCAATCTCCTGGTGAGCATGTTTGGTGGCGTATTGATTGGGCATGCTTCTCGTATTGTTGGTTCTGTGGATTCTGCACGGGAGGTAGTACAGGATGTTTTTCTGGAAGTGTGGCGTACTCATGAGCATATTGAACCCCATTGGGATATCACAGCATACCTTTACGGTCTGACACGAAGACGGGCTGTGGATGTGGCGAGATCGGAGAAAGCTACGAGTCAGCGCGAGTATCGATGGGTGACAGAGGTGGTGGAAACCAGTTCGAATGAAGTCTCGGACGTTGAGGAGGATGCGCGTATAAGAGCCTCTCTCTGGAACGCGCTGTCCGAGTTGTCACCTCGGTGTCGGGAAGTGTTTATGCTGGTTTGGGATTATCATCTCCCCTACGCTGTTATCGCTCAGCAGCTAGGGATTGCAGAACCAACTGTCCGCGGTCATATGAGTCGGGCCATGCAACATCTTACTGATATTCTGGGAGGGGAAACGAAGGAAGATTTTGAGGAATAACCAGTTCTTGAGATAAGCAGCCTGAAAGAAATTTAAACTTTTTTCAAATTTCTTCCCTAAAATCGAACAACCAGACACCTGACTCCGATTTAAAGGTGTATGGACGATCTTAAACCAATCGATATGCCCTGTATGGCCGATTACTTTGCGGGAGAACTGTCTCCTGACGAAGCGGCCGCGGTGGAACGATGTATCAATCGGAACCCGGATCTACAAAAGCTCACACTGAGACTAATGAGATCCAGAATTGATATGAGCGCAAATGTGGCAGCCCGCATTCCTGATCTCGATTCTCAGGTGGCTCTCCTTACCGAAAACGTTTCAGCCGCTCTCGCTTCCGCAAGTCACCAGAATGAACTTGTGTCGAAGCCAGTGTCGCCCGTTCGGCCCAAGCCGGTGTCGCCGGTTCAGTCCAAAACGGCATTCGATACCAGGTCGGTGGTTAACAGCTTGCCTGTCCCAAGGTACACGGCTTATACAATCGGTGCATTTCTAGCGAGCCTTATACTCGTATTCATGGGATGGACATTTGCCGAGCTACGACACGGCGTGTTATCCCCAACATCCCTATCGACATACACTACTGGTAACGGTGAACGTGCAACTGTCACACTCCCGGATGGTAGCAGCGTTACTCTAAACGTGGGCAGTAAACTACAGGTCCCTAGCAATTTCGCGTCTGGCAACCGTACGGTCACTCTCTCCGGACAAGCGTTCTTCAGCGTGATTTCACATTCGGGAGCCCCGTTCACCGTCATTTCAGGTCCGAGTATCACACGTGTGTTAGGTACTCAATTCTCAGTTCGGCATTACGAAGACGACTCTTCGGCTACTGTTCTGGTTCAGGACGGTAAGGTCTCAATAGGTTCCGAAACACTTGTAGGTGGGCAGGCAGTTTCCATTTCATCACATGGGGCTTCACCTGTACGAAATGCTGATATGAACTCACTAAGCTTTACAAAAGGTGTCCTGATCCTCAATAATATTTCACTACTTGATGCTATACCTGACTTGAATCGTTGGTACAACGTGGAAATTCGTTTAGGAGATAAATCATTTTCGAATAGGGAAGTGGCGGGCGGCTTTGAAGCAGGATCAATATTCGATCTGATAACAGTGCTCGAATTGATGTATGACGCTCGCGTAGTGAAAGATGGACGTGTCTTAACCTTGTATCGATGAGGGGCAGTGTGTTGATAGAACAGGTGGTTAATCGAAAAGGGAGTCTGATAAAGAGACTCATTTTTATACTTTATGTTGTTGTAATATCTACAGGTCTGCCGCAGAACGCTGCGGGACAGGGAGCTTCTTCAGTTTTGTCAGATAAAGTTGAAGGCGCTATATCTCCGGGAATGGTATCTGAAAAAGGCGATGCGCAAAGCCGTATTAATCTAAATGTAAAAGACACCTCACTGCGTGATATCCTATGGATGATTAGCCAGCAGGGTAAACGCCAGATTGTTTTCGACAATTCTCTTGTACAGTTGGATCGACGTTTAAGTATTCAATTGAAAGATATGTCTGTCATGGATGCTGTAGTTAAAGTTCTTGCAGGAAGCGGATTACAGGCAGTTCCAGCTAAAGAGGGTGGAACCATCGTTGTACGGCTACCGAAACCTTTAGGCGATACCGTGAGTGCAAAAAGGGAGGGGCAGGTTATTGGTAGGGTAATAGACTCTGCAACCAAAGAAGGATTAACGGGCGTAACAATACAGATACAGGGAATTAATAAAGACGCAGTTTCCGATAGACAAGGGAGTTTTGTTGTGAGGAATGTACCTGTCGGGAAATATATACTCAATGCTAAAGCTGTAGGGTATCAGACTCAATCAGTTTCAATAGTCGTAGAAAGTGTTGTTGATACAAAACTCTCTATAACTCTTAGACAGGCTACAACTACTTTATCTGAAGTTGTTACTACGGCAACTGGCCAACAGCGCCGAGTGGAAATTGCTAATGATATCGTCAAAATAAATGCAGATCAGATCCGGGAACGCGCCCCAGTTCGTAGTGTGGTTGACCTGTTGGAGGCGGCCCAGGTGCCGGGTGTCCTGGTGACTCGTGCTGGTGGTGATCCTGGTGCTGCTTCTAGAATACGAATCCGCGGTATTGGTAGTATTTCACAAAGTAACGACCCGGTGGTAATTGTTGACGGAGTGTGGATTGATGCTTCAACTTCCCGTCTGGACGATTTGGATCCTGGGTCTATTGAAACAGTGGAGATCGTTCGTGGTCCATCTGCGGCTACTTTATACGGCCAGGATGCTGCCAACGGCGTTATAGTTATTACAACAAAGAAAGGGCAGGTTGGCCCTACCCGATGGACCCTGTCATATAATCGTGACTGGGGCGAAACATATGGAAAAGATCCACTGTTTTATGTTGGAGTGGGAACCACCCACCTGGGTTCTACAAATCAGCAATGCCCTATTGCGAGTGTCCTAAAGTTCCAATGCAGGCAGGACTCGGTTCTTGTTTTTGATCCCAATAACTCTTTGTTGTCCAGGGAAGGTACCGAGACAAATAATAGATTTGTGGCCCAGATGGACGGAGGGGCGCCAAACGTTAACTATGCCATTACCTTATCTTCCGGCAATACCATAGGAGTAAGACGGATTGCCGAAATTGAGAAAATTCGCTATGGCATGTTTGGTTACAGACCAACGTCTGAGTTTAGCACCCCTTCAGAGCTTAGAAGAAATAATATTACTACTGCAATAACTTTTAATCCCGCAGCCAGCTTTACGATGGGATTAACGATAACTGGCACTCAATCTACCCTTAAAGATAATTTTCTATCTAATCGTTGGAACGGGCTTACTCTTGTGGGAAGTAGTTCATTCAGATATAGCCTGGATACTGCCTTTGGACCCTTCGCAAGGCCAGCAATTGCAGCAATCGACAATCCTGTTAAAACCACCAATGGAATGATAGCTGCTAGTGTTCAGTATCGACCGGGGAGTAACTATACTGTAAATGGAAATGCTGGTGTAGAAAAAAATAGTAAAACAGATTCCAAGTTTGAACGAAATACAATTTGTACACGGTCGAATGGTTGCGCAGATTCTTTGGGTAGAAGGCGCGAGCTTTCAGAAAATATAAGTGTTTATACTGTAAGATTGAATGCCTCTACGAGCCTGAATCTTGGGCGCTTAAATCGGTTTTTTGATATACGACCATCTGTTGGAGGGGATTTCAAAAAGACCGATCTTTATATGGTTTCTTTAGAAAAAGATAGCATAGCTGTAGGAGATAGATCTATTAGCCTGGGTAGACTCATTACTTCCAATAACATTGCACAGGAAAATGCAATAGCTGGTTGGTTTATAAATTCGACTATTGGGCTATTTAGTAGGATATACTTCGATGTAGGAGTTCGTCAGGATATTGGAAGTGCCATTACTTCAACGAACGATGCTGTTTACCCAAAAATTGGCGGGTCGTGGCTGGTTTCTGATGAACCATTCTGGAGACACAACAATATCATCAACAGCTTCCGTCTCCGGTCTGCTATTGGGCATTCCGCTGTACAGCCCGATGTGGCCGACATAGATGGTAAGTTTGTGCACAATGTTGAATATATCAAAGGAAACTTTGTAAGCACCGTCGATCTGAACGCTCTTGGAAATAGTAGATTGAGGCCCGAACGGTCTGTTGAAGTCGAGTTAGGATTCGATATTGATATGCTGGACGACAGATTCAATCTTGTTGGTACCTATGCTCAAAAGGACAATAGAAATACGCTGGTTGTCAGAAATATGCCGCCATCATTTGGGTCCGGTCCCTTTGGATCCCGAAAGGAAAATGTTGCGAAAGTCAGAAACAGGAACTTCGAATTAAGTGCAACAGGAAGGGCAATTGAAACGGATAATATTTCGCTTGCATTAAACTATGCTTTGACTCTTAGTGACAATAAGGTAGTTACGCTAGGAAATGGAATAACTCCCTTCTCTACTACGGGAGAAGATAGAATTGCAGCAGGCTATCCTTTGGCCGCAGCATGGGGGAGGAAGGTGCTTGGCTATCGGGACCGCAATGGAGATGGCCTTCTTGCAGTCGGTGAAGTAATTCTTTCTGATTCCCTGGTTTACATTGGCTGGAGTCAGCCCAGGTATAGAGCGAGTTACGGTGTTTCCTTTTCTCTAAATAATCAGTTTGTATTCGACAGCAGGTTTGCATATCAGAGCAGATATGCTCAGCAGTACAGTTCGGAAACCGCCTATGGATCTGAAAATATGAATGCCTCTCTCGCTGATCAGGCCGCACACATCATTCCAAACATATCCGGTAAAAGACCGGTATCTGATCTCAGATGGAATTCTGCAAGTATTACATACCATCTTCCCCAAAGTCTCCTGAAGCGTTTTAGTGGGCGACGTGTTTCTGTCTCTCTTCAGGGAAGCAACCTGGGCTTATGGACGAATTATATAGGTCGTGACCCAAGTATTAACACATTTATAGGACTTGGAGATTCTTTTGGCGATAGCGGTGTTGCGCCTCCACGCCCTCGATTGTATGTCCTCGACTTTAAGGTAGGATTTTGAGTGTAATCAATGAAGGCACTATGAAAATTATTATTAGAACAATACTTTCTACTTTAGGCACCCTTAGTGCTCTTGCCGCGTGCTCTTTAAGTGATATCGTTAAAGTAGATAAGCCGCAAACAGGCACCGAGATTGATCATGAATATCTCGACACACGAGCCGGCGCTCTGGGGCTTTTATATTCAACCCTTGGTACTCTTCAGAAAGGGGTGAGTAAGGGTGCTCTGGATGTCAGTTTACTTACAGATGAATTGACATCTGGCCAGAACATTACCAGTTCCGCAGCTTCTTCTGCAATAAACAAGGATTCAAGGAATCAGGAAGAGTCTGCAAATGGAATTGCGGGCCTTCAGTTTTCAGCATATGCCGAGTTGCAAACCACTAGGACTAGAGCTGGATATGCACGATATTTCTTGAGGAGACAGAAGGACAGTACCCTGAATTTTGCAATTAGTGCAGCGTATTCATACGAAGGGTATGCTATTGTAATGATGGCGGAAAATCTGTGCTCCGGAATTCCATTATCCGAAGCAACGTATGACGGAGATGCTATATATGGCCGTTCACTTTCAACTGATTCTGTACTTCGTATTGCTATTTCCAAATTTGATTCTGCAATAGCTGTTCAACACGACAGCACTTCTTATCTTTGGCTTGCTAAGATTGGCAAAGGAAGAGCTTTGATGTCACTTGGTTTATATGAGGATGCTGCTCAAACTATTGCAGATGTGCCCATATCTGCGACTTATAATCTTTATTACACCCAGGCCATAACTCCAAATATTCCATCGCCACGAGTTTTGAATGCATTCTGGACCAATAGTAATGATGGTGGGAGCATTAAGCCCAATGATCGTTTCGAAATCACCAATCAGGAAGGGCTTAATGGTTTAATCTGGTTTGTAAATCCGGAATCTGTGGACCCTCGCTTACCTGTAACTGTAGTTGAGAATAATGGGGAATACACCTTTCCTCCTTATGTTCGGCAGCAAAAATTTATAAATGGAACAGTACTATTCAAACTGGCTACTGGTATTGAAGCCCGTCTGATAGAAGCTGAATATCTGCTGAGTAAAGGAGAATCTGATTGGATCGCACCACTTAATGCTGCAAGAGCAACTGTAGGATTGGCAGATACAATATCTCCTTCCAACGTCACAGAGAGCGTGGACCTGTTATTCCGTGAACGCGCGTTATGGTTTTACGGCCAGGCAACCAGATTGGCAGATATGCGCAGGCTTGTACGGCAGTACGGTCGTAATGTAAATAGTGTTTACATGATTGGAGGTTACACCAGGTCGAATTCTATTTTTACCTATGGTGATGTTACTCTTTTCATTCCAGGTTTAGATGAATTTGATCGCAATTACAACTATTCTGGTTGTATCAACAGAAATCCGTAGAATATCACTTAGATCATTATGAAGATAACTGCTATTTTAAGAGCGTTGCTACTGCTTCTTGTCGCTTCCTGCGTAGATATTCAAGGGCCGGAAATGGAAGCTCTTCGTCCGAATGATACTTTCGATGAGATAAGGATTAGATCCAGAGCTATTATGATTGCAAAAGGCGATTCGCATACTATTGGATTCGATCTGGTGGCAATGGACGAAAGCCTGATTCCATTTAATCCTAAAGCAATTAAATGGACATCCAGTGAAGCAAGAGTTGTATCTGTGTCTGCGGCCGGTATCATTCGTGCTAATGAAATATCCAACGGACCAATTCCAATTGCGGTGCAGTACGTACATAAGTATGTAACCAGGGTAGATACTGTAAAAGTCTACGTGACCGAAGACCGTATCGATGCAAATGGAGTAAAGCTGATATCCTTGGATAGTAACAGAATTGGTGGTTCGGGATTACAAGGAGTGCCAAGAGTCAGAGTGGATCTTTATAAAGACGGGCTGGAGAAAGAAAAAGGTGTGCTGATACCGATAGATGTTGATCCACCTATAGAAGTAAAGACTAATCTTGTTGGTGGGCCAGATTCCAAACCTGTATACGAAATCTATAATCCTAAATTTCTTGTTGGAAAGTTCTGGATTCGTGCTTCACTGAATTTATACGGAAATGAAGTAACTGACAGCATTAGTTTTACGGGGCTGTATAATGATTTCCTGTCGGTATCAGCTGGTGATCTTCCCGCTAATTATCCGGTTCCTATTCCCATTCTTGATACTATCCCAATAAGGTTCTCTCAACTTTGTTCTGCACATGTAATTGTCAATTTATCATCTTCTCCAATAGATGTAGCATTCTCTGATTCAACAGCTGGATCAACGGGGTGTGAGCCTGGTTCCGATGCTTTCATACGACGATTGGGCCTCCCGGTTCATGGAATATTTATAGGAGGCAACGTTCTTTCCATGCCACCTCGCTCTACGGCCATTAGAAAGAGTAACACTGCAGGAGTGGTTAGTTACAGGATCAGAAATGCCAATACCAAAGAATATATTCCCTGGTTTACGAACCATATCAGACAGATTGACATCGAAGATTGATAAATACAACGACTCACTAAACCCATGATCTATTCACGACGAGATTTACTGAAAACTGCGGGTATAGCGGGATTGAGTGCTACTGCAATTCACCCGGTCGATGCCTTGGCTGAAGTTGCGCAGCCACTCTTTCCTGATGGATATCCTGATAGAAAAGAGTTAATTAAGATTGCTGTAGATGCCGCCATTTCAGCTGGAGCAAGTTATGCCGATGCGAGATTGTCTCATATTGAGACCCTTGATGTCAATAGATTCTACCCCGGAAAAGGTGAAGTCATGGCCTTTGGAGTTCGGGCTCTTTATGATGGGTACTGGGGATTTGCGGCAGGGCCAAACTGGTCAAAAGAGGAGGCTGCCAGGCTTGGTAAGGCGGCTCTCGCACAGGCAAAAGCGAATGTGTTGGGAAGGGAACGCATTACTGATTTGGCGCCAATGGCCGAAATTACAGAAGGGCATTGGCAAACTCCGGTAAAGTATGATCCCTGGCGTATGGATTTTGCGGAGATTGCGGATTACTTCACAGGATTGACGAGTTACATACGGTCTTTAAAGTTCGTTTCATTTATTATTGTACGCCACAATTTTCGTAGGATTAATAAAGCATTTGGAAGCTCTGCCGGACAGTTCGTCACACAGTCGTTATATGATGCAAGCGGTGCAATTTCATTCAGCTTATCTGATAAGGAACGTAATACTAATAGCGGTGCATTTATAGACGAAGTTTCCATTGCAGGATATGGGTTTGAGTATTTCAGAGACCGACCATTGCGTGAGTATATCAGAATCGCTCATGAGGAAGCCGTAAAAAACATGGCTTTACCTGTTAAACCTATCGATCCTGCGCGGTACAATGTTCTGATAGATCAGCATGGAATGGCAAATCTTCTAAGTCAATCTATTGGTACTGCAACCGAGATAGATCGAGTTTTTGGTTTTGAAGCTAATGCCGGTGGGACAAGTTACATAAATGAACCCGAAGCTATGCTTGGTAATTTTAAGATCGGCTCTCCTTTGCTTAATATCACATGTGATCGATCTGCTGTAGGGTCTGTTGGGAGAGTTAAATGGGATGATGAAGGCGTTTCTCCAGTTGCATATGATCTGGTCAAGGATGGTGTTCTGATTAATCTGCAGACAAACAGAGAGGGTGCCTCGTGGATCGGAGACTATTTGAGCAAGTCGGGGCAAAAATTGACATCGTTCGGGTGCGCGAATGCGCCTTCAGCTATGGATACGCCACTTGTTCACAAAGCTGACTTGCTGTTAAAACCGGCTGATTCCGGTACACTCGATGACCTTAGGGGAACGATCGATGATGGAGTTGAAATTAGGGCGCCCGGGATTGCTATGGATTTTCAACAGATAACTGGTATGGCAAACGGCGAAGCCTATGAAATAAAAAAGGGGAAACGTGTTGCACGTCTACACGCAGCTGGAATGTTATTCAGGACGCCAGAGCTATGGTCTAATATGACTGCTGTTGGCGGGGAAGAGAGTGTAATGTACTATGGTATAACTTCGGAAAAGGGACAACCTTCTCAGTCTACTTCCTCTGGTGTGTATGCTCCACCAGCAGCTTTTAAGGAAATGACATTAATTGATATAACGAGGAAAGCCTAGCATGTCTGACTTACAGAATGTTCGTGTTTTTAACGAAGTTGAAGCCAGACGAGTGGTAGACGAGCTGGTTTCGTACATGCGCCCGCAGGATCCATTACAGATACAAGTCGCAAGTTGGTGGGGAGGTGGTCAAAGATGGGCCCGCAATCGATCTTTTTTGAGCTCCGATCAGAGGGAAGTCACTGTTTCTGTTTCCAGGCGAGATCACATGAGGTCGGTATATGGCTCATCAGCGGGTATGAACCAGACTGACTCAATATCGTTACGGGCTATTGCGGACCATGTAGAGTATTACTCACAACGCGTACGATCAAAAGTTTCTCAGGACCGAATGCTTGATGTCCCTCGATCGGATGCCAGAGGAGCCGATGTGTGGTCTGATGATACCTTTAATAGGAGTGTCATCGATAATGCGGTTGCAGTGGAAAACCTTACCCGCATTTCTGAATCAGAACAACTGATGTCTTCCGGCTACATAGAAACAACAGGTGCCACCGCGCTTCAGTATTCAAGAAATGATATGGGCAGGGTTGAATATCAGTGGGGAAGGGTAACGCAGGTTCAGTGTTCGGTTACTGTACGTCATCCAGGTGGGGCTGCATCTTCCTGGGCAGGAAAGACTTCTTTCGACTTAAACAGAGTAGATATTGCAGGAATTGCCCAGCTTGCTTTTGAAAAGTGCCAAAAATCTTCTGATCCAGTGAGAATAGAGCCTGGTAGATATCAGACCATTCTGGAGCCTCAGGCTAGTGCTACTCTATTTGACGGATTATTAAAGGAAGCGATGGCCAAATATCTTCCTGAACAAGCTGGTCGTGGCCCGATGTTTATAGGAAGCGATCAGGCTATACAAAGGTATCGTAGTAAACTTGGTTTGAAAATTGTCGACGAAAGGATAAGCATTTTCCACGAGCCAACTGATCCATTTGTCGGTACTCACTTTGCTCCTTTACATAAACGTGTAGATCTCATAACTAACGGAATTCTGACTGGACTATTTGATTCTTATAGTAGTCATCTCAATGAACATTCAGATATTCATCCAGTGTTTTATACAACATCATATACGGTTCGTAGTGGGGATATCTCTGTGGATGATATGATTTCTTCAACTAATCGGGGACTCCTTGTTGTAAAGCTCGCGATGCCCGTATTGATTGACAAACCCAGTCTCCTGTTTACCGGTGTAACTCGCGATGGCTTGTGGTTGATTGAAAGTGGCAAGATTACCAAGGCAGTTAGGAATTTTAGATGGACTGAGTCTCCACTCTTTGCATTCAACAATCTCGAACAGATTGGTCCTTCAGAACAAGTATTTGATCCGGTCAATAAACGCAATCCTTTCGGGGGAGACTCCTACGCAACTTCTCTTAATAATGTTGTGGTTCCTTATCTTAAGGTAAACGATTTTTCCTTTACTAGCACGATAGATGCGATATAGATTTTTTAATAATAGAATTATCGGCATACTACTTTCTGTATTTGCGTTCTCCCCGTTCATCAAATTATCTAGCCAGGTGCGTTTTTCTAGACCAGATACTACAGCAGATTATCGCTCATATCGATATTTTGATGAATGCACTGCTGCGATATCAAGATTGAAAGCGCTTGCATCTTATGCTGATCCCGTATGGGAAGACACTATTAGCTTGGATACTCTGAGGCTTCACAGACATTTGCCGGAGCATCTTGTTGAAGCTGCAAGAACGTGCCTCTCCACGCTCAACGTGGATACACTTCCGTTAAAAGGTTTCCATGAATACGCTGAAGCTTTACTCGTAGCTAATAGGGATACGGATGTTGAGCGGATGTATCAACGTCTGGCAGATTCCATCAAGGGGGATTCAGCTCATAATACTCTTATGATAATGATCCAGGTGTATGGTAGTGCTATACCGATTCGATCTGAAAAAATGAAGCAGCTTTATGAACTTGGGCTTTCGCGTTTACCTGCTGATTCTGTAGCCAAGGCGCTGTTACTTCGAGCTTCAATGGCGGAGATATTTTCCCGCTCTGGAAATCATATAGAGGTAGCTAATCTAATCGAAGAAATCCTTGACATTACGGATACGCTTTCAGATAAGTATAGAGATCGTAGGCTGGAGATGCTCGGCAAGGGTATTTTTAACGTAGCGATGAGGGCTATGACAGAAGAAGCGTCAGATAGTCTTGCCGTATCTACAACGGCGTTCAGGAACTACATCGCTCGAGTATGGAAATCTTTAGTGGGCTATGAAGCTGGTACAGAGATAGGGCCGTACGGAGTGACTGCACCTGAGCCTCCAGGACACTTTTATTATTCCAATACAGATAGCCAAGGTGTTCCCAACGCGATTCAAGCGACTCAGCCGAGCTTTATATTCGAAAAGGGAAAGGTTACCATAATACACTTTTTACAAGGCGGATGCCACAGTGCTTACAGGACTGCAGGAAATATGGGACGTAAGAACGGTCCTGTAGGAGGAGGATGCTGGCAGGAGATCCACAAAACAAAAAAGATATTAGAGCAATATCCCAATATTAATCTTGTTGTTGTGAGCCGTACTTTCGGCACAATTGGGGATGCTCCACCGTTGGAACCACAGCAGGAAGCAGATACTCTTGCCCAGTATTTTCTTGGATTCCATGGTCTCAGAGGTATTCATGTTGTCTATAAATCTGATTTTATTCGACTTGCAAAATATGATAACAGGAAAATTGATATAGAGTCGGAAGTTCAGAAGGCTTTTCAGTTTGGAGAGATTAACATCGCGGTAGGGACTATAATGATAGATGAATTGGGTCAGATATTTCATTTTCCTTTTAGTACCGGCACATCGGAAGCTGCAGCAGATGCTAAATTAAAAATTGTCATGAACCGTCAGGTTAATAGGGTAAAAAATTAGTGATTTAAAGGTGTTGTCTGCTCAAGGTGATTGCCTTCAGTTGAACATTTAGGGGCATCTATATCCTGTCGCACCCCTCAGTTAAACCGCATTTATTCTATTGAATGCGGTTTTTTGACATTCACCTTTATAAACTGGTTTGCTTTACAAACCAATATGCATTGTGCCAAATTGATATAGCTTCAAGACATCATTCCCTGTCCCTTGTAGGCCTTTGCCCAGCTTCGCCAGACAATGCCACACTATGACTCCCAAAACGACTTAAGAGGTGATGCCGCTTTCATGGGTCGTCTTCGTGACGGGGACGATTCTGCTTTCGATATTCTGGTGAATACCTATGCTGGTCCTTTAATTGTGCATGCATCCAGAATCATTGGAAGCGTAGACTCGGCTCGTGAGGCGGTCCAGGATGTATTTCTCAAACTATGGAATGACAGGGCGCAGATTGAGGATAAGTGGGACATTGGGGCATATCTTTACGGTCTCACGCGTAAGAGGGCTATTGATGTGGTGCGGTCGGACCAGGCTTCTCAGCGGCGCCAGTATCTTTGGCTCGGTGAACATCATATAGACGCCTCTCTCCCGACGTTTCCTTCGGACGAGCCGGCTGATAAAGATGCCCAAATCAGAGCTCGCGTGTGGAATGCACTTGGCGAGCTTCCTCCTCGCTGCCGGGAGGTGTTTATGCTTGTTTGGGACCAGCAGCTATCCTACGCTATAATCGCTCAGCGCCTCGGCATTGCCGAACCTACCGCCAGGCGCCATATGAGTAGAGCTATACAGCATCTTTCGGCAGCTTTTAAGGCGAACGTGGACTACTTTGAGGAGGAATAGGCACAAAAAACCACGTTTTAGAAGGAAAAATAAAAAAATCTCTCAGAATTGAACAAGTTGTAATCTGTCTACGATTTGAAGGTGTATGAACGATTTTACACCTACCGAGCTGACCAGTATAGCTGATTACTTCGCAGGAGAGCTTACTTCTGCTGAAGCTATTACTGTTGAACGCTGGATTGAGGCAGATCCCGACAGAAAAAAGTTTGTCGATTCGATGCTTAGATCCCGCATAGACTTAAGCCGTAGGCTCGGGGTAGATATAAATGAGCTTCCTTCCCAAGTTGAGATGTTGTCGCGGACTTTTGCCGATGTCCGTAAAGAAGGGAATACATCGCGGGCTCAAAACGAATCAAATATGGGAGCCCGGAAGGAAATTGGCCGCAGTTCCTGGCTTAAGCGACTATCAGTTTCTTACACCATGGGAGCGGTGTTTGCCAGTGTATTGTTAGTCGCTGCCGGGTGGTATTTCTCCGGCACACGGAATAGCGTGTCAGACCTGGCGTCCTTATCGACATATACGACCCGCAATGGCGAGCGAGCCAGGATAACTCTCCCAGATGGCAGCACCATTGTTCTGAATGTCGCTAGTAAGGTGCAGATTCCAACCAACTTCTCTTCCGGCAATAGAATAGTGTATTTGAGTGGTGAAGCCTTATTTACCGTTACGCACTATGAGGGGGCTCCCTTTACAGTTATTTCAGGCCCTAGTACCACTAGAGTTTTAGGAACGAGCTTTGTTGTGCGGCACTATTCATCTGACACCTCTGCGCTGGTTGTCGTACGGGACGGAAAAGTAGCAGTGGATTCAAAGGTTCTGACCGCTGGCCAGCAGGTTTCAGTAACAAATGACCGCGTGGGAGAAACTCAACACGCTAGTGTGGCCCGATTCGGATTTGCTGCCGGTAAACTGACTATTGACGATATGCCGTTGCCATCGGCTATAGCTGAGCTCAATCGCTGGTATGATGCTGAGATAAATCTTGGGGACACAATCTTAAATAGTCGTAACGTATTTGGTGTTTTTATGGCTGGATCTTCACTGACCGATCTTGCCATGATGTTGGAGTGGACGTTTAACGTGCGTGTTGAACGTGATGGACGTATGCTTACCTTGTATCCGAAAGAGTGAAAGACAATATGGTAACTTATATGACACGGTTTTGGTCTCACCGTAGTGGTACTGGCAACGCAAGAATTGCATCCGGGAATGTTGCCTGTGTTGTTGCAGCATTACTGTCGATCCCAACTATGCGTATATCTGCTCAGATTTCGTATACGGGTCCCATGCAGGAAGCAGGACAGAATAGCAAAGTGGTGGCAAAATCATCTCAATCCGGGAAGTCGGCAGCTACTGTTGTTTCACTAAGCGTGAAAGATAGTACCGTACAGTATGTGCTCCGTGCACTAGCGTTGCAGTCCGGGAGATCTGTTCTATGGGATACATCAGATCCCAAATTCCGAAAGAGAATCAGTGTAAATATAGTAAAAGCGGATCTGATGGATGCCATCGAGAAAGTCTTACACAACACTGGTCTGGATGCCAATATAGCCCCGGACGGATCCACAATAATGATTCGATCCAGAACTGGATCTGATTCCCATAAGAACTCTGGTGTTACAACCGGATCTATATCCGGTAGGGTAATCGACTCGGCGACAAAAAAAGAAATTGTCGGGGCGAACATTATAGTGCTGGGAACCCAGTTGTCAGCGATAACCCAAAAGGATGGAAGTTTCAGAATCAGAAATGTGCCTGTTGGCCGTCACTCATTGAGTGTCAAGATTTTAGGATATCAAACTCAGGTTTTCCAGGTGTCTGTTGATAGTAGCCGTGAAGCTTCTATTACGATCGTCCTTAAGCAGGCAACAAAAACTCTTTCGGAAGTTGTAACCACTGCCACAGGAGTACAACGACGTGTAGAGGTGCCGTCTGATATAGTAAAGATACAGGCAGATGAGATCCGGGAACGCGCGCCTGTGCGTAACGTTGTTGATCTCATCGAAGCTGCTCAAGTACCAGGTGTGTTAGTAACACGTAGTGGGGGAGATCCAGGTGCTTCATCTAGAATCAGAATTCGTGGACTCGGAAGTATTTCACAGAGTAATGATCCTGTAATGATTATAGATGGAGCGTGGATTGATGCGAGTGTGTCAAGGCCGTCGCGTTTTGATGAATTGGATCCTGCATCGATTGAGACAATTGAAATTGTTAGAGGGCCATCTGCAGCGACACTCTATGGACAGGATGCTGCGAATGGTGTTATCGTAATTACTACCAAGAAAGGTAAGCCTGGTCCTACCAGATGGAACTTCTCGTACAACCGGGATTGGGGGCAAACGCATGGGACACACCCCCTATTCTATGCAGGAGTTGGAACCTCTCCAAGAATAGTTGAGCCTCAGTGGTGCCCGATTACCAATGTATTGAGCTACCAATGCACGCAGGATAGCGTAATTGTTTTTGATCCCAATAACAAACTCCTATCAAGGGAGGGCGTTGAAACAAACAACAGATATGTTGCTCAGATGGATGGCGGATCACCTAACGTCACATATTCGGTTACCCTATCGACAGGAAATACGATTGGTGTCAGAAAGACGGCAGATGTTGATCGAATTCGCTTCCGGAAGGTTGGTTATAAAGCAACATCTGAGTTTATGTCTCCATCGGAATTACGTCGAAATAACGTTACAACCGCATTTACGTTCACTCCACGGCAGAATCTTAGTATCGGAATGACTCTGACAGGAGGACAGTCTGATTTAAAAGATAACTTACTGCGAACCACGTGGGGTGGATTGAGGGGTTTAGTGAAGGATGAGTTTACTCTGGATACAGTGCTCACAGGTACTCGGTCTGGTACCATTACTGCCAGCGAAGCTCCGATAAAAACTAGTACCGGAACAATTTCAAGTAGTCTGCAGTATCGTCCGCGCGGAATTGCAGTGATTAATGGAAATGTGGGCGCAGAAAAGATTAGTAGAACAGAATCTTCATTCAAACGCAGTTCTCAGTGCAGACTTACCAGCTGTACCGAACAATTAGGTGAACGCACCGAACGTGCCGAGACGAAGAGTGTTTATACCGTAAGGCTGAATGCCACAACTTCGTTGAATCTCGGTTCGGTAAGCAGATTCCTGGAACTCAGTCCCTCCATTGGCGGCGATTTCAGAAAAACTGATCTGTATCAGGTGTATATTGCAAAGCGAGACATTCCTGTTGGAGATCGATCGATAAATGCCGGGCTTCTCTCTGGTGCGTCGAATATCACCACAGAAAACGCAATTGCTGGATGGTTTGTTAATTCCACGATTGGTCTTTTTCGCCGCGTATACTTCGATATCGGTATTCGCCAAGATATAGGAAGTGCAATCACGTCTTCCAACGACGCCTTTTATCCAAAGATTGGTGGTTCATGGTTAGTGTCTGATGAATCTTTTTGGAAACAAAACAGGTTTATCAATAGCTTGCGATTACGATCAGCTATAGGTCACGCTGCTGTTCAGCCAGACCCAAGTGATATCAACGGAAAGTTCGTTCAGGGACTTGAGTGGATTGATGGCAGATTCGTAAATACTTCCGATTTTGATGGTACAGGAAATAGCAAGCTGCAGCCGGAACGCTCTGTTGAATTGGAGCTTGGGTTCGATGCCGATATGATCGGTGACAGATTGAATCTGGTCGGTACATATGCACATAAAGCAAACCGCAACACACTCGTCGTTAGAGATCTACCTCCATCGTTTGGATCATTGTACGGAACAACGAGAAAGGAAAACGTTGCAAAGGTGCAAAATAGAACATTTGAGTTGAGTGCAATTGCAAGAGTGCTGGAAAATAAAAAAACTGCACTTACGATCAATTATACTCTCACCTTGGGAGACAACAAAGTAGTGTCTCTGGGCAACGGTATTTCTCCATTCAACATCAGAGAGGCTCGGATTGCAGCAGGATATCCGGTGGCTGGTGCATGGGGAAGAGAGGTGCTGGGCTATCGGGATGAAAATAAAGATGGCTTGCTCTCAGCAGATGAAATCATACTCTCGGATTCAGTAGTGTACTTTGGTTGGAGTCAGCCACGATATAGAGCCGGATATGGTTTCACTTTAACGCTGCTCAATCAATTGGTGCTCGATAGCAGGATTTCATATCAGAGTCGGTATATGCAGTCATATCAACTGTACAATAATTTCAGTGAGGATGTAAATGCTTCATTGGATGATCAGGCCAGATCTGTTATGACAAGTATAAATAAACAAAAACCGATATCGGATGTTAGATGGAATTCAGCCAGCATAACGTACCATCTGTCCAAAAGTATAGTCGATAAATTCGGTGGACGGAGTGCTTCTGTATCATTGCAAGGAAGAGATCTTGGGCTTTGGAGCAATTATCTTGGGCGTGATCCAGGAATCAATTCAGGTTTGCTTCGCGGAGACGGATTTGGCGATGATGGCCTGACTCCACCGCGCCCGCGCTTATACGTTCTTGATTTTAAGATTGGCCTTTAAGATTATCCGGGAATACAGAATGAAAACAAGATTTAAATCGATTGTTTCAATGATTTTCGCTTTAGTGATACTCTCCGCGTGTTCACTGAGTGACCTGGTGGATGTCGATAAACCACAAGTCGGTTCTGATATCGATCATGACTACCTGGATACCAGGAATGGG
The DNA here is from genome assembly GCA_040394885.1 of Gemmatimonas phototrophica. Taxonomy (GTDB): domain Bacteria; phylum Gemmatimonadota; class Gemmatimonadetes; order Gemmatimonadales; family Gemmatimonadaceae; genus Fen-1247. The sequence goes on along the minus strand of JBEBRK010000003.1, from coordinate 20,728 downwards.
GCAATGTCTATCTTATACTCTGCACTTGCATCTCTGCAAGGTGGAATTAACAAAACGTCGCTTCAGGTCGGAGTATTAACTGATGAATTAACTGCACGACCGGAAAATTCATCCGATAATATTTATTTTGGTACGAGTAATAATGATCCACGAGTTGAATATGAAATATCGTTTGATTTGAAGGGAATCATATTTCACGGATACTCGGAGATTCAGGCAACGAGGGCCAGAGCAGGATACGCTCGCTACTTTCTCAGACGTCAGGCGGACAGTAGTCTGAATTATGCGATTAGTGCATCGTATTCATATGAAGGTTACTCTATTGTAATCCTGGCGGAGAATCTCTGTTCAGGAGTGCCGTTATCTGAAGCCCCTTATGGGCAAGATGCTATTTATGGTCGGGCTCTTCCAACCGACTCGCTATTCAAATTAGCTATTGTAAAATTTGATTCGGCCCTGTCGATTGAGCATGATAGTTCACGCTTTAAAACATTGGCAAAAGTCGGAAAGGCGCGTGCACTTATTGGACTGGGGCGATATAGTGACGCAGCTTTAGCTGTCGCTGATGTCCAGCAGGGCGATACTTACAATTTGGAATATATACAGACGGTCACTCCCGGTGCCACGTTGCCTGAACCTGCGGATGCCTTTTGGACTACGACAGTTACAAATGCTGTTCGATCACACAATACAGGGCACGAATTAATCAATAATGAAGGCACTAACGGATTGGTCTGGTATACTAGTGCGGTAATCTATGACCCGCGCCTTCCAGTATCCGCTACAGGTCTTGTAATCCGACAGAATAAATTCCCCAATGGGACGGTTTCTTTAAAGTTTGCAAGCTGGATTGAGGCTAAGATGATTGAAGCAGAACATCTATTAAACATTAATGATCCGAACTGGGTTGAACCTCTAAATCTTGCACGAAGGACTGTAGACTTGCAGGATCTTGTATCGCCTTCAAATACCGCCGAAAAAGTCGATCTCCTCTTTCGTGAGCGTGCACTCTGGTTCTATGGACATGGTACACGATTGTCTGATATGCGTCGATTGGTTCGCCAATACAAACGTAATATCAATTCAGTGTTCCCCGTCGGAGGATACACTCGATCTTTGACAGTATACTCGTATGGCGATGCGGTTGTATTCATTCCGGATTCTAGGGAGTTCTCGAATAATTACAACTATTCTGGCTGTATTCATAGAGAACCATAGACCTTTTATCTAATCAAATATTATGAAGTTCCTCAATCTAATAAAATGGTCGCTTCTCATTGTGCTAGGAACAGCATGCGTGGATATCGAGGGCCCTTCACGCGAGGCATTGGGTCCGTCGGATATATTAGCGCAGATTAAGATAAAATCAGAAGCAATTATGATTGCGAAAGGCGATTCGCATAAAATCGATTTTGATATTATCGCAATGAATGAAGACGCGATTCCTTATGATGCATCTAAAATCAAATGGACTACGTTAGAAGCACAAACCGTTACTGTTACAAATGATGGCGTAATTTATGGACGTGAAGTTAGTATGAGTCCAATCAAAATCATTGTTCATTACGAGCATAAGTATGTAACCAGACTGGATACTGTAAGTGTCTATGTAACTGACGGCAAGATAGACGCTAATGAAATCCGGCTCATTTCACTTGATAGTAATCGGATTGGGGGAAATCCAATAGATGGAGGTCGTCCAAGGCTTAGAGTAGACCTATATAAAAATGGAGTTCTGGTAGAAAAGGGATCGCTCATACCGCTTCAGCCTGATCCTCCTGTTACTACGACTGTAGACGGAACTGGTGGGCCGGATTCAGAGCCTGTTTACAGGGTAAACAATGACAATCTTCTTATCGGTAAATTTTGGATTCGTGCGTCATTAAATATGTACGGAAATGTTGTCAGCGACAGCGTAAGCTTTACTGGATTATACGGAATTTTAGTGAGCCCATTAATCATTATAGCAGATATACCAGAAAACCATACTGGTCCAATTCCGTTGCTCGATACTATACCACTTCGACCATATCAGTTGTGTTCTTACCAGTTCATTGTCAATATGTCGACTTCTGCAGTTGATGTTGTATTTTCGGACTCTACTGAGTCAGACTCTGGATGTGATCCCGCACCTGTTGGAATATCCGGTGCCCTGGGTTTCCCAGGATATGGTGAATTCGTTGGTGGAAATGTTCTGAACATACCGAGTGGAACAGTTGCAATTAGAAGGTCTCGCACAAACGGAGTCGTCAGTTATACTGTACGCAACTCTCAAAGCAAAGTTACTATCCCGTGGTTCATAGGTCATATGAAGCAAGTAGATGTTGATGATTAATCTCATCAATAATCCTGAATAATCCTGTCATGCCTCAATCATCAATCACATACTAATGCATCTTACAAGAAGAAATGTTCTCAAGAATAGCGCTTTCCTGGCGGCGCTTGGTTCTATTCCGAATGCTGCACAAGCTGTAATCAGGCATAATCTCGCTGAACCGATTCTACCTGATGCACGTGACCCGAGAGTAAAACAGATCTGTGCAGCAGCTATTACCGCTGCCAAAGATGCTGGGGCAAGTTATGCTGATATCAGGGTGTCTCACATGTATCTCAGAAAGATTGGCGGGATACCTCCTGAGACGGAGATCATGAGCGTCGGTGTCAGAGCCCTTGTTGACGGCTTCTGGGGATTTGCATCGAGCCCTGTCTGGTCAACGGATGAAGGGGCAAGGCTTGGTCGCGCAGCAGTTCGGCAAGCCAAGTCCAGCAATATCGCTGGTCCCCGCGAGATGACTCTTGCGCCAAATGATAATGTCACAAGTGGTGAATGGATAATGCCAATTAAGGATGATCCATTTCAACTTAACTTTAATGAAGTCTTTGATTTCCTGGGCTCGCTAATGCCAGTTATGAATAGATGGCCTGGTGTTCTACCAAGCAGTCCTGTAGCTGAATTCAGGCGTCTCGACAAGTTCTTTGCATCCACACTTAATCAGGAGTTCTTTCAGAGGTCTTATTTAACTTCTGCGAACATCGGATTCAGGTATCAGTCTGACGGAAGGGTAACTGGTGCCTCGATTGATTCACTTACCCCAGCGGGGCGTGGATTTGAATATATTAGAGACCAGGACATACGTGCCGAACTGCGAAAGTTATACGAAGAAGCCAAGGAGGATTTGAAGCTTCCGTTTAAGCCGGTGGATGTCGGACGTTATCCGGTTGTGGTTGACCGATCTACTGCAGCTAACTTAATGAATGCAACTATAGGTCCGGCGACCGAACTGGATCGTATCCTGGGTTTTGTCGCGAACTCCAATGGGACAAGTTTCATCAACGATCCTGTGGAGATGATTGGAACTCTAAAAATAGCTTCTCCGGAAGTTACGATTGTTGCTGACAGATCGACTGAGGGGGGGGCCAGCACAGTTAAATGGGATGATGAAGGCGTTCAACCTCAGACTGTAACGCTTATAGACAAAGGCATTCTTACAGGTGTTCAAACTGATCGCGATCGGGCGGGTTGGCTCAACACCAACTTAGCCGGTAAGTATAGTCTGACTCAGTCATCCGGAAGTCTGTCTAGTGATATCGCTCAGACACCGCCTAATATTTTTTCCGGTAATATCAGACTTATGCCTGGTGATGATTCCATTACAGAGAAATCCATGATTGAAGAAATGGAAGATGGCATCTTTATCAAGCGCGGTTCCGTGGTTTCTGACTTTCAGTTGTCATCCGGAGTTATGTCTGGCTCTGCATTCGAAGTCAAGAAGGGTAAAAAGACAGCTATGTTGGCAGCGCTTGGCGTATTATTCAGAACATCAGAACTTTGGAGTACAGTGACTAAAGTAGGTGGTAATGCTAGTCAGAGGATGTACGGATTTTCATCAATGAAAACAAACTATTACGCATCATCAACATCCAGTGTAACTGCCTCGCCAGTTCTATTCAAAGAAGGAACCGTTATCGATGTTACGAGGAAGGCATAATGTCGGATATTAAACTTTTATCGATGGAAGAGCTCGACAGTATTCAGGAGCGCTTGCTTTCTTTTTCGAATCGCCGAGGAATGACTCTGATATCGGTTTCGAGCTCATGGAATAGCGAGCTATCATGGGCAAGAAATGCTTCTTCTATGACAAGTGACAGAAGAGACGTAATGGTTTTTGTCGCAAGAAATATCAAAAGAGGGGGTGGTGGAGCAATCACTAATCAGATCGATGACATCTCTCTTGAGAATGTGATGCGTGTATCTGAGGAACTAGCAATGAATGGCGGTATTCCTCAGATGTCTGATGATCATCCTTTTGAAGTTCCGTTTGTTGGTTCTGCAGGCCCATCAAACACCTGGAGCGATGACACATTTAATCGCTCTGTTGAAGATAGCTCAAGACTTGTTCACACTGCTACATTGAAGGCCAGGGAGTCAGGCTTTTCGTCTGCGGGATATCTTGAGAATCGTGCATTCAACATATTTGCATACGGAACTGATGAGTTTGGACGTGTTAATCCTAGCATGACTGGATATGGTGAAATGACTCAATTGCAATGTTCAGTTACTGTTCGCGATCCCAAAGGTGCTGGCTCCGGGTGGGCTGGAAAATCGAGTTACAGTATGGCGGACGTAAACGAATTAGCGATTGCAGAAAAAGCGCTAGATAAGGCAATAAGATCCATGAATGCCGTTAGGATCGAACCGGGGCGATACACCGTTGTTTTAGAGCCGCAGGCAACTGCGGACCTCATTGATCAATTTCTGATGGATGAGCAATCTGTCGGACGGCGGTTTGCTGAGGACCGTAGATATGCTAGTCCTATGTGGTTTATGACAGATGAAGGGTTGCCGCGCGAAAGAAGTAAACTTGGAACCAAGATTGTCGATTCGCGCGTTACAATATCGCACACTGTAAAGGATCCGGAACTTGGAATAATTCCTATTTCTGGTATCCGTGATATTACGCTAATCGAAAATGGCGTGTTGAAGGAATTGTATTCAGATCGTTCGCTGTCACTAAACGAATTGAACGTCAATGCTCCGAATGTATTCCGTAAGACATATAGAATGAATGGCGGAACATCGACTACTGAGGAGATGATATCGTCCACCAAAAGAGGTTTCCTTGTCACACGTTTCTCTAATCCGAATCTGATTGATTCTAGATCGGTATTGTCATCGGGGGTCACTAGAGACGGACTTTGGTTGATTGAAGATGGAAAAATTACCAAATCTGTAAAAAACTTCAGATTTACAGAATCACCTCTGTTTGCACTTAACAATCTTGAAGAGATTGGGCAGGCTGAACGTGTTTTTCATCCATTTGATATGCCGATGTTTTCGGGACTTGCTCCGCAATTCGCATTGTCCCAGGTAATAGTGCCGTCAATCAAAGTCAATGATTTCTCGTTCACATCAACAATAGATGCCATCTAGTATGCGGCTTACTACCACAGGTGATATGACAGATGGAAACTTATAAGCAAATTCCCATGAATAATATTGTTCGCAAATTAATCCTAACTACTGCGTTATGCGGTACTTCACTATTAGTCACAGCCACAAAGGTAGATGCTCAAACAAGGTTTGCGAAGCCAGATACAGCGGTGGACGTCTCCAGATACAAGACGGTCGAAGAATGTATGGCTCTTAGAAATCGGTTGAATCAACGCGAGATTCGTAACCTGCCGTATTGGCAGGATACTCTAAAGTATAATCAGTCAGAAAAACGAAACCCGTATCCTGCTCCAGTCCGAGATACACTAGCCCTTTGCCTTGAGAAATTTTCAGTGGCCAGTGTTGATTATGGAAACTTTTCAGAATATCTCGACTGGATAACTGTTTTCTATGATGCGATGCGTGATTCTGATGCGGACTCGGTAATTGCGAAAAAACTGTCTACGGCAAAATGGGGTAAAGAAGATACTGCTGGGCTTCATAAAGTTCTTGGCGATATTCTCGTCTCTGTCCAGCAAGGGAAAGGACTTCGTTGGGATACCTTTGTAAAGTTAGGCAGTATAATCGATTCAGCCGGAGACAGAGCTCCTTGGAAAGATAAGATTTCAATTTATAACTCACTATTTACTTTATCGGAGGAATTTGATGACTCCGCTGTTCAGAAGTCTTCGGCTGAAAAAATAATTGCGGTAGAAAAAACTCTGACGGACAAGGATAAATTGAGTCGATTCTGGCTGTTCGGAGGAAGGATATATGCACTAAATGCGATGGACTTTCTGAACAACCGCGAAATGCTTGATAGTTTAAGGACAAGTGCGAAATCGTATGTTTCATTCCGAAATTCGTATTGGGAGAAGGTGCGTGGAGAAAATGCGGATAAGCTTCCAGATTATTCAGGAGAGAGTGCTAAGCCGGTTACTGGAGATTTCTGGTTTAAACGAGAAGGTGATAAGGTTAGTCGACTGCCGCAGGCGCCTGGTAGCCTGCCTGCAAATGGACGTATATCATTGGTCGTGTTTTACGATATTCGATGTGAAGATAATACTCCAGTGTTTATTGGACAGTATCACAGATTTTACCCAGGTGGACAGTGTTTGCCCTCATATCCGATTCTTAGAAGGATGGTAGAGCAATATCCATCGTTACAGGTAACTATTGTCAGTTTAACAGACGGATTTATCGGGAATACCGAGCCAATGTCTCCAGAAGAAGAAGCTGAGCAGAAGAGCAATTGGTGGTTATCTACACATAAACTACCTGCTACTCTCGCAGTATCTGAACAGGAGTTTTTCAAACTGCCCGCGCCTGATGGCAGAAGAGTCGACACGCCCCATGAAAATTCCATAAACTATCTGTTTGGTTCAGCAGCTACGAGAGTGCCAAGTAGCACGGCATTTCTGATAGATGTTGATGGTACCATTCTATATGGGAATGGTCTAAGTAGGTTTTCGGAGAAAAAGTTCATAGAGCTGCTTAGTGTGATTACAAATAGGAAGTAGTGGATTGACACAAAACTTCTTCTAAAAAGACTTTCCTTTTCTCTTTTGTAAAAGCCGTAAGCCTCATATAGCTAGAGGGTTGCACTAGTAAATGTGGCAGTTGCACAAGAATTCACGTAAGTCTCATATAGCTAGAGGGTTGCCTCTACTGGCACGGATGGAACTTGAGTATTCTTGTCATGGGAAGTCTTTGGTTTCCACCAGGTCAAACCCAATTGGGGACGACTTAAGTCGCTGTGTATCAGAGGAAGTTTTGTGTCGTTTGAAAAAAAGATTCAGAAGTTTCCGGTGCTAGTCTTTTCAGACTCGGTACTACGTGGTATTGGGCAGGTGATGTTGCAAAACAGCAGTATCGCTGGCCTCATCTTTTTGAGTGGGATTTTTTATAACTCCATTCTTTTGGGCCTGGCAGCCCTCCTTGGCACGACCGTGAGTACAGCTACTGCGATGGTTCTCTCTGCCGATCGTAATAGTGTGAAGGAGGGGTTGTTCGGTTTTAATGGCACGCTTGTAGGTATAGCGCTGCTGTACTTTCTGGAGCCGAGTCTTCTGACTTGGGGCTATGTTGTGCTCGGAGCTGCCTGCTCAACTCTCTTCATGGCAGCTCTGCTCCACCTCCTGGGAACCTGGAAGATTCCTGCGCTCACTGCACCATTCCTTTTCATAACGCACTTCTTTCTTCTGGCTAGCTCCAGTTTTTTGCATCTGAATTCGACAGCAGTCATGCCGGTCGCGGGGCTTCCTGGCGGAGGAACTATTGAAGGTGTCGTGACAACTTCGACTTTAGCGGAAGGGCTTCTAACTGGCATTGCACAGGTTTTTTTTCAGGATAACATCATCACTGGGGCCATTTTTCTGATCGGACTTCTGGTTAGTTCGCGGTCTGCATTTACAGCAGCTCTTTTGGGTTCTTCCGGAGGGTTGCTCATTGCATGGGGGATGGGAGCTGCCGAACCATTGATTCGTTCCGGTACCTTTGGGTTCAACTCGGTTCTTACTGCTATTGCGCTAGGTAGCGGGCTGTTTCTTCTGCAGAATGTTGCCTCTGCTGCATACGCGGCACTTGCTGTTGTAATGACAGTGGTTGTATTCGCCGGAATCTCGGCGGCGTTGGAGCCCCTTGGTATGCCAGCGTTGACGTCGGCTTTTGTTCTAGTTGTCTGGGTATTCCTGCTGGCGAGTCCGCTCTTCGCGCGGCTTCATGTGAGCAAAATCGATAACGATAGTTAGAACATAGAAGTTTTTCTAAATACTGTCCGCGGCCAGATGGCTTATCGCCTCAGTTGATTTGTAACGGTCGTTGCATTAATGTATATGCCATGGTTACTCTATCCTGGCTGTTGCTCACCTATAAAGTTCCTCCAGACCCCGCTACCAGGAGGGTAGCCCTATGGCGGCGGTTGAAGAGCATGGGTGCCGTTTACCTGCAAAATGGTGTCTGTCTACTTCCCAAAACAGACGACCACGTTCGCCGGTTAAAAATGACAGAGAACGATATTGCGGAGATGGGTGGTGAGGCGGTGATCCTGGAAACCGTTGCACTTGATCGTACCCAGGAGGAAAAAGTCGTATCCCGTTTTCGTGCGGATCGTGATGAGCAGTATCGTGAGTTTCTAGGGCGTTGCGCCGATTTTGAGAAAGAGATTGCCAAGGAATTTGCAAAGAACAAATTCACCTACGCTGAGCTTGAAGAAGAAGATACGGATCTCAAGAAGCTCCAAGGCTGGTTGGAGAAGATAAAAAAGCTCGATTTCTACGATGCTCCCCTCGCTGCGGATGCAGCGGCACGTTTGCTGGCGTGCGAGGAACTACTGGACACCTACGCCAAGCGTGTCTTCGAAGCCCACGAGGAGAACCGCTGACATGGCTGATGAAGTCAGGTCGAGTAGAATAATTATAGAGCCGGACTCTCCTGTCCAAACACGTCGAAGAATTCCGGCTGGGATTTGGGCTCTTGGTTTTGTCTCGATGCTGATGGATATCTCATCTGAGATGATTCACGCGCTGCTGCCAGTCTATATGGTAACGGTGCTTGGTACTTCCACACTGGCTGTAGGTATAATCGAAGGAATTGCCGAAGCCACTGCGTCAATCACTAAAGTCTTTTCCGGAGCAATCAGCGACTGGATTGGCAAACGTAAATTCCTCGCAGCACTCGGTTACGGCTTGGCCGCATTGACCAAGCCGATCTTCCCACTTGCGACTTCACTTAACTGGCTCGTTGCCGCACGCTTTATTGATCGAGTTGGTAAGGGCATCCGTGGTGCACCCCGTGATGCTCTCGTTGCGGATCTTGCTCCACCAGACATGCGGGGCGCAAGTTTCGGGTTGCGTCAATCACTAGATACCATCGGCGCCTTTCTCGGTCCCCTCCTGGCTATAGGTCTAATGTGGTTGACAGCGAACCATTTTCAAAAGGTGTTTTGGTTCGCTGTTATCCCTGCCTTTCTGTCGGTCGGTTTGATTCTGTTTGCTGTGAAGGAGCCAAAGCGGCCAGCTACATTGCGCCGTGTTAAAATGCCGCTTCATCGCGCCGAACTTAGTCGCCTCAGTAAAAACTACTGGTGGGTGGTAGCGATTGCGACTGTTTTTACACTTGCAAGATTCAGTGAAGCGTTCCTTATCCTTCGTGCTCAGTCTATAGGTTTACCGTTGTCGCTTGTGCCAATCGTATTGGTGGTGATGAGCCTTGCATATTCTCTATCTGCCTATCCAGTTGGTATTCTCTCCGATCGTGTGGATCGGGTCACGATCCTGATCGTTGGTTTGGTACTGCTTGTACTCGCTGATGTTGTACTTGCTTTTGCGGGCGGCGTGGTCGCCGTCGGAACTGGTGCTGTTCTGTGGGGACTGCATATGGGCTTCACTCAGGGGCTGCTTGCCACCTTAATTGCCGATACTGCCCCGTTGGAGCTTCGTGGAACTGCCTTCGGTATGTTCAACTTAATCACCGGGTTGGCTCTTCTCGCTGCCAGTATCATCGCCGGTGCCCTCTGGGATGTTACCGGACCGCAGGGAACTTTTCTAGTTGGGGCTGTGTTTGCTGCCCTGACAGTGGTGGGGCTGTTCGTTCTACGTGGTCGATTAAAAGGGTTTCAGGTGGTTGCGTAACACCAGAGTAGCACAAGACTTGTATGTTTGTAGATATACATATTGTACTCACCGACCAGTTAGCGAATGGTATTTCCTGATAATCCCATGAAATTTATTCTCCCTCTTCTTGTTATACTTTCCGCCTGCTCTCCGAATAAGCAGGATGATGTACAGAAAAGCGAAAGCAACTCAGCCACTTCCCAGATGAGTCTGGGAAGTGTAGATCTTTCTCAACCATTCCGCATTCTTGGTACTGAGCCATTTTGGAACGTTGATGTTTCCTCTGATGAGCTCATTTTTAACGGTCTGGACCGGGATTCAGTTAGGGTAACTAATTCAGGGCCGGAGTTTCGAGAGTCAACTGTGATATATAATGGAGTCTCCGACAAGGGCGTCTCAATGACTGTCACCTTGATAGACGAAGAATGCTCTGATGGAATGAGTGATCGCACTTATCCATTGTCGGCGCGCGTGGAGGTCGGGAAAGAAACGTTTTCGGGGTGCGCTGCTTCAATAGAATTTCTTACAACGTCGCCAGCTCCGTAAACTGTCGGCTAAGTTGTCCTTCCGAATCTATGGTGTTTCGCAAATTTATAACGTGCCGCGAACGAAGAGAATATAGTCGGTAGGGGCAGGGGTAATGTCGTTTTCCCTAAGGTTCATTGCGATCTGCCCTCTGTGATACGCACAATGGAGAAGAAGATGATTTAGTATATCTTCAGCTTTTGTTACGAACGGCTCTCCAAGTGAGTTTCGATAGCTGATATCCGTTTTCAGAATCTCCCCATCTTTACTGTTCTCAAGGATTGCGATGCTTCTCTGCATGTTTTCATTGTTGAGCGGCTCCAGTTCCTGAACTGGCAACACTTCCCAGATCCCATAAGGTTTTTCCGGCGCTGATTCAGGAGAAATTCGGTTTAGCCACGTTTGGTGAGAAGTAAGAACGTGGCTTATGAGTTTCATGACTCTTTCTGGCGGGCTTTCTACTGCCTCTATCTTTTCGATGAGCCGGCTGTTTGCCAGATGGTTGTATAAGAATTGTTTCTTAAGTGCCTGGATCATAAGCTGGTATGTGTTTTATCTGCTGATATAGAAAATATGGCCGATTGTCTGTTTCTGCTATACCAGTCATTCCCGTAAACTGCGACTAACTAAGTTTTTGCTAAGTATCCCTAGTCCAGGCAGGGCGCGCTTGTCTGTGGCTGTTGACTGGTATAGAACATGCGCCGCCAATGGTTTGTCGTGTGCGACTGGGCGCAAACGCCCGAGCCAAGGCGAATAACCATACGTTGGCGACGTTTTCATTCGTTACAGTCGTTGGCTGTAAGGCCAGGAGTTAGTTGTAAGCCCAGGAGTTAGCTGTAGGGCAAGAAATTAGCTGTATGACTTTTGAATTCTAATCCCAGATATAAAGCCGAGTTTATGAATCATACAGAACACGCCGAACATGGTGGGCACAAAAACCACGATATCCACGGTGGAGGTAAAAACCACAATACGCACGGCGAACACCAAAACCATGATACATACCATGGACATAACAATCATGATACACATGGTAGCAATGGTAAGCACGGCGGCGGCGATCATGATAAACACGCTGGCCATAGTGTCGCGATGTTTCGAGACAAGTTTTGGATTTCTCTTCTCCTGACCATTCCCACGCTGGTGTGGGGACATATGTTGCCGAATGCTTTTGGTTTTACACCGCCAGTATTTCCAGGATCAGGATGGATTCCGGCGGTCCTCGGGACGTTCGTTTTTATATATGGCGGCTGGGTATTCATTCAAGGAGCGATTCGTGAATTAGCAAATCGGTTGTCCGGTATGATGACGTTGATCGCACTCGCGATCAGTGTGGCATTCGTATTTAGTGTGGCAGTTACGCTCGGATTTCCTGGGATACCACTTTGGGAAGAGCTTGCTACGCTTGTAACGATCATGTTGCTGGGGCACTGGATCGAAATGAAATCGATTTCACAGGCGCAGGGTGCCTTAAAAGAGCTCACCAAGCTCCTTCCTAATACTGCAACAAGAATTTCCGGAGATGCCAATAATGAGCATTTGGAAGACGTCCCGCTCTCCGAACTAATTGATAGCGATCTCTTCCTTGTTCGGCCGGGACAGAGCATTGCTGCTGATGGTGTTGTGCGTTCCGGAGTTAGCGCCGTAAACGAGTCAATGATTACGGGAGAATCTCAACCAGTCAAGAAGGAGCCTGGCACAAAAGTCATTGCAGGTACGGTAAATGGCGTAGGATCTCTACGTGTAGAAGTGACAGGGACTGGAGAACATACTGCATTGGCTGGCATCATGCGACTTGTTGCTCAGGCACAAGCATCAAAGTCGCGAGCGCAGGCACTGGCTGATCGGGCGGCATTCTGGTTGACTGTTATCGCGCTAGCGAGCGGAATTTTAACGTTCATTGTATGGACTGCACTTCGTGCGGAACCATCATTTGCAGTTGAGCGACTGGTTACAGTTCTAGTTATTGCGTGCCCTCATGCGCTGGGGCTCGCTGTTCCTCTTGTGATTGCGATTTCTACCACACTTGGTGCTCAGGCTGGACTTCTGGTTCGCAATCGACGTGGCCTCGAAGAGGCCAGGATAGTGAATACTGTGGTGTTCGACAAGACAGGCACGCTTACTCGCGGTGAGTTTGGAGTTGTTGCTATCGCTACGGTGGATGGCATGGATATGGATGAGAACACAGCCCTCGCCAGAGCTGCTGCGGTAGAGCTGGATTCGGAGCATACGATTGCACAAGGTATTGTCCGGGCAGCACGTGACCGTCAACTCAAGCTACCAGCGGTGCGAGAGTTTGAAGCAATTCCTGGAAAGGGTGTGAAATCGCTTGTCGACGGGCGGGTGACATATGCCGGCGGGCCAGCGATGCTGCGTATGCTCAACATCGAAATTCCGTCCCCATTGCTGGATGCCGCAAATGGTGCAGCTGAGCGGGGGCAGGCTGTGATTTTTTTGATTGAAGATGATGGTAACGGACCTCGGATTCTGGCTGCGATTGCAGTTGCCGATGTCATTCGTCCGGAAGCACGAGAAGCTGTTGAAGCTCTCCATAAACTCGATATCGAAGTCGTGATGATGACCGGTGATGCAAAAGCAGTTGCGGATGCGGTAGCCAGAGAGTTAGGTATTGATACTGTATTTGCAGAAACTCTCCCAGAGCAGAAAGCTGATCAGATCAAGAAGTTGCAGGGCTCGGGGAAGCGTGTTGCAATGGTGGGAGATGGGGTTAACGATGCGCCGGCACTCGTCACCGCTGATGTGGGGATTGCGATTGGTGCTGGAACCGATGTCGCTGTTGAAGCAGGAGATGTGGTTTTAGTGCGAAGTGATCCACGCGATGTTCCTCGCATTATTACGTTGAGTAAGGCTACGTACCGTAAGATGATACAGAATCTGTGGTGGGCAGCTGGCTATAATATCGTGGCAATTCCGCTCGCCGCCGGTATTTTAGCGGGGTGGGGTATTCTTCTCTCCCCGGCCATTGGTGCTATTCTAATGTCTCTGAGTACTGTAATTGTAGCGATCAATGCGCAACTATTGCGAAAGGCTGCACTTTAGTGGATCGCAATGCTGAAACTTTATTGTTGGCGTATACAATGGGCGATAACTTAATAAGGTCTTTTCAGGTTGGAAATACCGCATATTTAGAACGTCCAAATCTATCCCTTCATGCCAACTACAAAAAAACCTGTTGATTTACAACCTGTACTTATAGGCGATCTTGTAGAACTCCGGCCCCTTAGGTCGGATGATTTCGATAAACTATATGCTGTCGCTTCTGATCCACGTATTTGGGAACAGCATCCCGAGTCCACCCGTTATAGGAAAGATGTGTTTTCAGCTTTCTTTGACGGCGCGATAAACTCAGCCGGAGCATTTCTTATTCTGGATAGATCAACTGGTCAGGTCATTGGTTCTTCGCGATATTATGGACACGACCCAGTAAAACGCGAGATAGAGATTGGGTGGACCTTTCTGGCGTGTTCTCATTGGGGAGGGCGCTACAACGGAGAGGTTAAACAACTGATGATCAATCATGCGTTCGGTTTTGTTGACCGTATAGTTTTTCTCGTTGGTGTCAATAATGTAAGGTCTCAAAGAGCTGTCGAGCGAATTGGTGGGCGCAAGACAGGGACACGAGTTAGTGAAAACTCTGTTGATAGTGTGATATATGAAATAACGGAGCAGGATTATTCTTCCAGACTATCTGTACCATCTATTGTACGCGCCGTTCCTGGTGATATCGGTGCTGTTTTAAATATTGTTAAAGCATGTGCTTTGCATATGCAAAAACATAATATAGATCAGTGGGATGATTTATATCCAACATCTGACATTCTGCTCTCTGATATAAACGAGGGAAATCTTTGGGTGTTAAAGAGCGGGAACTCCTGCCTCGGTATAATTGTTCTCAATGAAGTCCAATCCCCTCAGTATTACGATGTGCCGTGGGTGTATAAACAGGAGCCAGCTTTGGTAGTTCATCGCCTTGCGGTGGATCCTGAGGTGCAGGGCGGTGGCATTGCTTCCCAACTCATGGATTTTGCTGAGTCCTATGGACGTGCGCATGCATATTCTACGATCCGACTTGATGCGTTTCAGAAAAACCCTCGTGCTGTTTCGTTGTATAGAAAGAGGGGATATCGTGAGGCGGGTACGGTTCAGTTCCGTAAGGGGGATTTTTATGTGTTTGAGAAATCGCTCTTATAGTCCTGGGAAAACAAAAGCGCGTGCCGTGAACCTGATTCGTTATCTCCCGCCAGAATTCCAGGTAGTTGGCGCTTGAATAATTATATACTTATCATCGAAGGTGAAAGTTGAATGGTAACTGCACGAGTTGTCTTACTTTCTTCCCTTTAAATGATGCAGGAAAAAAACGCATCCGAGGTATAACATCCAGTACGGCCTCAGAAAATAGCGCGTGATCTGATGAAAGAATTTTTATTGTGTTGATTTCGGCTTTTCCCATTGTGTCTACAACGAACTGACTCCTCACGCTTCCGGTGATTCCCCGTTGTTCCAGTTGTGGTGGATACACCGGGAGAGGGCTGTTGTCATAGTCAATGCTTACGGGAATATCGATTGCGGCTGATACCAGGGAATCCCGGCGATCCACGGGGTTGATAGGCTCCGTGGGACTATCTTTTCCGCATGCAGCGAGCAGGCAGAGGAAGGTGACTGCTAGAAAGCCAATCTTGGTCTTCGTATTCAATTTGTCCTCAAACGAAAAATGTTAACTAGCTGTTTACGGGATCGTGGAACTCTAATGACATCGCTGTGGTGTTTCAATTGTTTCTTGGTCCAGCGGTTTTGTCGAAGGCGATCGGGCAAGTAATTTTCAAGCGGGGCAATAAAGCGCGTCAGATTATCGTGGTGTTGGTGGTAACCAACGATCCAGAAAATCCCGCGGTGATTGAATCAGAACTTTATGATGTCCGTTTACTGGCTCAAAGTGTCTCATGTTTCCAGTTATCAGGCATACAGCTTCGCTCGCCGCTGCAACTTCGAGAAAGGCGAGATCATCTTGGTCAGGGAGCATAACATCAAGTGAAGGAGCAACAGTATGTTGGCCGGAAACTTGAATTAGCTCAAGAAATGGGTCTACCCAAGAAGCTGGAAATCGATGCTAGGACATTATCGGCGATTCTTAGCTGCTCTTACCCCTGATATCTCTTCGTCGATCTCTTCTATAGACATGGAATCGAGTCCTCTTCTTGCAGCGTCTGCTCTCATCTTCGCCACCGCTTTTTGCGCTCGAACTTGGGTTACCAACTGAACGATTTCTTCGAGATCTCCGTTTTCTACATCAAATACTACGGCTTTAGGGATGCCATTGGCTGATAATGCCGCTGCGCCATCGCGCTTTAGTGTGTCCCACAGTCGTGAAGGGGTATTACGGAAATCTCGAATTGTAAGCATCTGAAGCATAACTATCCCTCCTTGGTCATCTTATATGCTATAATAATGCTACGATTGTGCTAGCGTATCAATGGGTGAAGTTGTAAATTAATTGTACGATCGTTGGTATGGTGCTGGTTGCTTCGAATCCAAGCCAGCTCGGGATGTAGAGAAGTGGCAAACATAGCGGAAAGTATAATATTTACTATACTGATTTTCAGCGGCAGGTTGCACCAACAATAGTTTTCTTCTTATAACTTTTTATCTATGGATCAAAAATGAGTGCGATTTGGCGATTGCATTGTTTGCTGGAATCGGTGCACCAGCATGGAATAAACTTGGGTGGTTCAAGTCCCATTTGGATGGTTTTACGCAATGTGATAGATGAGCCAGAAGTTGATATCCGTCATCTTTTTGAAATTTATTCCGATATGATCAAGACAACTGATCGTGCTTTGGAAGAGGTTACGGCTTTCTACACACCTCTTATGGTCGACCGTCACGATGGTGATAAAAAAATAGATACCCTTACTAAAGATATTGTTTCAATTCAGAAAAGCTTGTTAAGTAATAGTATCCAGTCTCCTGTCTCTGTATTGCTTCAGCATGATCCAGGTAAATTTGAAACGTTGGCAATAACGGTCTCAAGTTTTGGTCAACAGAAAGATCCGACAGGTGAAGATGTTGCGAAGGCCCGTAAGCAACTTCTCGAAGCACTAGAAATAATTATTCGTGCGGATGTCAGTCCTGAGTTTAAAGACTCATTTTCCAGAGCGATACATAGAATTCTGAGGGCGCTCGATCATTACGATATTTTTGGCCCTGAAGCCGTGGTTGATGCTATTGGTCGTTTGACTGGAGAAGTAGCTATGCAGCCTGAGAGTTATAAGGAGCCTTCGAAGAGCGTTATATCAGAGACTCTAGCTCAGGTTGCAAACATTATGACAATAATAAGAGTTAATTTGGAATTTGGTTCAGCTTTAGTCTCTTTTGTACAGCGTTATCTTCCAGCCGTGAGTAGTTAGTAGTAAAGCTATCTTAAGATTTCCTCAACACAAAAAAGCGCCGACCGAGCTAACTCGTTCAGCGCTTTTTTCGTTATACAGCTCCCCAGGTAGGACTTGAACCTACGACCCTTCTATTAACAGAGGGATTCAGGGGTTTTTTTAACTCAAACATTAACTAACAATTAGTCGGTTTTCATAGGGAAACCGGGCGTCGGTGCTTTTATGTTTGAGTATGAATGTTGGGTTGTGATGGGGGAAACTGATACAGAAACTGATACAGAAACTGGTACAGTTAGAAATCTACTGGGTAAGATTGCAGCACACCTAAACCCCTCACGGTGTATTCCTCCTCAGTCAAAATGACAGCGATTATAAGCGCCCGTGTCTACGGGGTTGATAAGGCTGCCGATATCGCCATCTGTTCTGAGAGGCAGATAATTCACGTAGAAGCTTAATGGACTCTGAAATATTGCTAAGAGTTTCGCTGGCAAAAAGTAAATGAGGAGCACTAGAAGAAAATTCTATAAATTGTTCACGTAGAACTCCAGCAATTACAGCATATCCTTCTACGCGTCTCGGAAATAGACACCATAGAGGTGAGCGCAACTTATTATCTTCTGACTCATCGGTTGGATTTGTGTTATGGAAATCAAAATAAACAGGTGCTGAACTAGTCACCCAGCTTGCAGGAAGGAGTTCGTTAGGAAAAAATGATAGAAAAAATCCTTGTTGAATTATGGACGGCTCAAGATCCTTAAATCCATTGCGAAAACGTGGATAATCTCTTTTCAGGCGGGTACCATCGACAACCCACACCATATTTTTATAGAAAGCTTCTCGGCTCTGTATTTCTGTGGGTTGGATTCCAGAGCGCTGGAATTCTATTACGAGCCCGCTGGCTGTTTTTATGTCTGCAATATGCTTTTCACCAGTGGTGGAATCAATATGGATGTTTTCCTGCCACTCCGTAGGAAAATGATTTTTCCATGCTCTGTGCCATTCTGTTTCGTTCTCCCACCACGGATCGCATGAGACATTACTCTTGTGTGCCCAGTGCCAGATTTTTACTTGGCCACATTTAGCAATGGTATCACTTTGGCAGTTAATGCAAATGCCTTTCAGTCCTGGTTGAGGTTCCGTCTTATGTCCATCTACCAGCGCAAATTTCATATTCTGTTAACCATATTGATTAAGGCTCCCAATGAGATCCGAACTTAATTTGGAAAATAATGTCATACTTCAAATGAGTTTATGATAAGCTAAAGAAATATGTCTTGGCAGAGTGATCGGTCGGAAATATTTCCTACTACACTACTACTACTACTACTACTACTACTAGAAGTGCGGCGCCATGTGGAGGCTTGTGGGTGCGACTTTTTAAAAAACGACATTGCTATATTCCTAAAACTAGCTATATTCTTGTATAGGAATATCATTGATTTTAGGAATATGAGTAAACTCTCTGCTATAACGGAACGATCGATCGTGCCAGAGCTTTCTCGACGCGGATTTGATCCGTTTACTATGGTTGTCCAGGAACAAGTCAGAAACAGTTCTGGAAGGGTTCCAGACGCCACGGTTGATCTTATCTGGAATGGTCAGCAGCGCCGATTCGTGGTTGAGTGCAAAACCTCAGCGACGCCCAAGCAAATTGACATCGCTCTGGCTCAGCTACGCGATTATATGCGAGATGATCCGAGCAGTTATCCGATGATAGTTGCTCCGTATATCTCTCCATCTGCATTCGATAGATTGGCTGATCAGGGAGTAAGTGGGATTGACCTATCAGGAAACGGATTGGTCATCGTACCAGGGGAGTGGTTTATACTCAAAACCGGTAATGCAAATCAGTATCCTTCCTCTTCTCCTATTAAAAATATATATCGAGGGAAGAGCTCACTTGTCTGTCGTGCATTGCTTTTACAACGCGAATATCCTTCAGTGGGCGCAGTTGTCGAGCGACTTCGGAACAATGGTGATGTCACGCAGGCGACTGTGTCAAAGGTACTTAAAGGTCTCGAAGAAGACCTCTTAATTGATAGAGCGTGGGGTACTATTCGTTTGACACAACCAGACGAACTACTTGATCGCCTTGTTCGGAATTATGAGTCTCCCAAAGTGATTCGTGAGTTACGGGGCGTCCTAGTGAACGATACAGCAATCGGCCAACTGAGTGCGATAGCAACAATTGCGGATTGTGCTGCTATTCAATACGCTATCGATAGTGCGAATAGTTATGTCCCATTTCCTGGTAACGATGAAGTGTCAATCTATGTAGAGTCGATTGCGCCTCTTGTAGATGCAAACATCGTCCGTGAAGATACACGTTTTCCAACTATCCGGTTGCTGGAAACGACGGACGCTACCGTGTACTTCGACAGACAGACAATTGATGGCGTGAGCCATGTTTCACCTATTCAAGTATATCTTGAGCTGGCAAACGGAACAAAGCGAGAGAAGGAGATTAGCGAACCATTGAGAGCTAAGATTTTAAAATATTTTAATGGAGACATTCCTAGATGACATCGTCTCAAGTTACAGCCGACCCACTTCGTAGCGAGCTAATAGCTTTAGCAACGCTACTAACACAACGTGGTATTGTTCTAACGGTTGGGGGTGGTTACGGTCTTGTACTCAAGCGCGAGTACGTTATGGTGCATAATCTTAGGACACGGTTTAAAGATCCTCCGTATGTGCGGTCGACGAACGATGTGGATTTGTTTTTGACTGCTGATTTGATTGTCGATGGTCAAACAACACGCACAATTCGTGAGGCATTGGAAGTCCTTGGATATGTTCCTATTGATACTGCCAAATATTTCCAGTTTTTCAAGTCAATCGAGTACAACGGTACCAAAGTAAACCTCAAATTCGACTTTCTTGCTCCACCAGTGCATGATCCCGCACTAGTGAGCATGGATAGCCGTAGGATTCGCCCGCGATCATATTCTGGTTTCCACGCACGTGTAACTCCAGAAGCGTTAACGGTTGGTGAGTTGCCCACAACACTTGAACTGGGAACCGATGTGCAACCTGCCACCATTCTGCTTCCGCATCCTTTTACGTACCTATTGCTCAAATTGCACGCTTTTCGTGATCAGGTTAACAATCCAGAAAAAGACAATGGACGTCATCATGCGTTTGATATTTACACAACCATTGCTCTGGCAACAGAGCAAGAATGGCAGGAAATGGTTGATCTGCACAAACGCTATGCTGACTCTGATTCAGGAGAAGTCATGCAAGACATTTGTAGAGAATTTTTTGGATCTTCTACCGCACTAGGGTTGGTTCGTCTTCGCGAGTACTCACAGCAAGCGGGGCTTTTGATTATACCACAACGTTTTGGTGAGTTTATTAAGGATCTTAAGGATCTTCTAGGTTCTAACGACTCTAACTGATGTGGGTTTAGCTAAGGCTTGTTAGCGGTTGAATATACCTCGTCCAGGGCTTTATTGGGCAAAAGTACAGCACGGAAGAAAACCGCGCCAGATACCGTTACCACCAGCAAGGCCTGATACCCCAATTGATATTGCTTTTCATATAAAAGAGCGTGATTCGATTATGGATAGAGTTGTTTCTGATCCGGATATCGAAGCTGAACGGCTTCCCGAAAACAAGATCGTTGTAGCTCAGACATTGCACCGTCTACATCCTGAGCTAAAACCTACCAAAGCATCTTTGCAAAGGAAAGATAGTTTAAGCGTGCCTGGGAGGATACTTCATCTCGACTCATTGAGGATTGCTTGAAT
>JBEBRK010000002.1:0-309517 GCA_040394885.1 Gemmatimonas phototrophica | reverse complement strand
TGAGATGAGCCTTATTGAAGTGGTGTGGGGAGTTGGTATGCTTATAGGCGGTAGTTTGCTGGGAATATTCAAGCCGACCATTAATAAAGTGATTATCGTGAACAGTATGCATATCCTCCTTGGTATTACACTTCTTGGCTCTGGAATTCTACCGTCTGATGAATACGCACAGTTCGTTGTTTTGACGACATTCGGTGGTATGGCGGCGTCAATTTATCATGCGAGTTTTACTACAATAATTCAGGAGAAAGTAGATCCTGCAATGCTTGGAAGGGTGTTTTCAATGTTCTTTAGCATTGCTCTCTTGCCGTCGCTCATTGGGTTGTTGGGTACAGGATTTCTTGCAGACTATATTGGTATAGATACTACATTTGTAATACTGGGCGGAGTTATTTCAGTAATTGGAGTGGTATCATTTTTCGTTCCTTCGCTAATGAGACTGGGGGATCGTACTACTGGGTTGGGGGGCACTTCATAGCCGTCTAACCTTAGCATTTTCAACTATAATAGTTTGATAATAAACTATTATAGTTGCATAATGGCAATGTTGTAGAACGATCTCGCTATTTCTGCGATATAGATGCTAATCTTCTACTCCAGCCGCTTCCCAATCGTCCTCTCAAACAACTTGAATATCCTTATATACTCATCAGCCCAGGACCGCGGATCCAAAAACGCATGATCTTCAATTGGATACGAAGCCAGCTCCCAATCCTCTTTCCCCAGTTCGATCAACCTCTGAGATAACCGCACAATATCCTGATAATGCACATTGATGTCTACCATGCCATGCGCCATGAGTAGCGGTGCTCTCAACCCTTCGGCAAAATATATAGGAGACGATCTGCGATATGCCAAAGTATCGTTCTGGGGGAGATTCAATATATTCGATGTATAGCCACGATTGTAATGCGCCCAGTCGGTTACCGAACGGAGTGCAGCTCCAGCGCCAAAATAGTCTGGAGCTGTAAATAGAGCCATTAACGTTATAAACCCGCCGTAACTCCCACCATAAATTCCAACGCGGTCTGCTGGTACCCCATAGGTACTGGTCAACCATTTGGATGCATCAACATGATCCTGGAGATCTCGTCCACCCATCCATCTGTATATTGCGGTGCGCCAGTCACGTCCGTACCCCTCGGAAGCTCTGTAATCCAGATCAAGTACAACATAACCGCTCTTTGCAAGCAGCTGATTAAACATGTATTCACGTGGATACTTGGACCAGAAGTTTCCAACATTATGAAGATATCCAGCGCCATGAACAAAGATCACAGCTGCACCGTTTGGCTCAACTCCGAAATCTCTTGGATGATACATGTGTGCTGGAACTTTGACTCCATCTGAAGCCGGTATCATAACTAGCTCCGGTACAATCCAGCTCTGTGTCTTCCACTCTTTACTTGGTGATTCTGTAAGCTGCTGCGGATGTATGTCACCGTCTATATGCTGATAATACAGTTCAGGCGGTATGTTGACGTGTGAGTACACATTTGCGAGAGACTTTCCATCGGGAGACAATATTGCCTGATGTCCGCCTGACCGCTTTGTGATCTGAATCAACTCTCCACCTTTAATAGATAGCCTGTATACTTGCTCCTCAAATGGAGAGATTTTGTTGGCGTTTATAATGAACTCCCCTCGCTGAGGCGAGAGTGTAACATCTCTTACTTCCCATTTTCCATTTGTTAGTTGCTTGATGTTTTTACCATTTGGATCTGCGGTGTACAGGTGCGAGTATCCTGTAGCCTCAGATACATACCATAACTTCTTGCCATCTGGCATCCATCCGGCGCAGGTGACGCACGGTCCGCCGACCCAGGCCGTGTCTGTCAGCTTTTCGACCGGCATAAGTTCGCCACTTGTGTTTACGGTATACAGGACTCTCTGTTTATTGTCGGGACGAAATGCAAAGAACGCTGCTGCTGCGCCGTTATTGTTCCACCCATTAAACTCTATATAGCTTGCAAGTGTATCGTTCGGGAATAAAGTGAGGTTTTGTGGCTTGGCTGCTCTTTTAAGTTGAATCAGCGACAACGCATAGCGTTGTCCTGAGTCTCCAACTTTAGGACGAAATTTTCTGGTCTCTGTATAACCGCTCTCAGTTACAAAGTATGGGATGTCGGTCTGTTGTGCATCTGTCGATGTGGTTGTGATTATCAAGGCCGCGCTACCGTTTGGCGATATCGATATCGACTGAATGGTACGCCCTTTACCAAGATACGTTGGTTGTATTGCGGCCAGTTCCGATAAATGCTTCTGAACTTTGTTCACACTGTCTACATACAACTGATCTCTAATCGATGAGAAAAGATCTTTCTGTTGTTTTGAAAGTCTGTCTTTCTGAGTGTTTGCTTTGTTTGTGTTTATTGCAGAGGGATCTTCTGTTCGGATATCTGTAAGCTGAGCAATACGCCCAGTCTGAACATCTATCGAATAAATGTTGTTCGCGGATACATAGTAGATTGATCTGCCGTCGGCACTGAAAACTGCTGATGTCTCGGAATCGAGCGTTTGGGTGAGCCTGCGCATTCCACCTGTTGCGTGCTCTACTATAAATAAATCGCCTTTATACGAGACAGCTGAATAACCACCATCTGGTGACTGGGAGCCGTTCTGATATAACGGTCCGATGGAGTCAAGGAATGGTTGCGAGACGGCATGCGGTTTTGCCCCAGCCTGAGTGTAGACACGATACTGCTTTAGCGGCTCGTTCCATTTTGCACCTGGTTCAAGCCAGGTGAATAGAATGGATCGGCCGTCGAGGGCCCACTTAATGTCCTGAGGCTCGCGGCCATACAGCTCGGGGCCGCGCATGATGTTCCTGATCGAGAAATCAAAGCTTGTGTCGCGTTGCGGTCCGTCCTTTGTGTTTGTCGGTCGCTGCGATGCCTCTTTTATGTTGGTCTGGCGTTGTTGTGCCTGGTTTTTTCCTTCAGCATTAGCCGAAGGTTGTTGTATCTGGTATGTCGCTTCGGCGCCGCCATGCGGCTGTTGTGCCTGGAGTGTCCAAGTCGAAACCATGAAGATTCCGGATAGGGCGGCACCCAGTATAAAAACACCAGTACTGTTGCTGTAGGCTGGGCCCGCATCGGCGGTAGTGCGGCTTCGATTTAAGCGATGTCGCAAGCCAGCTCCTCTTGAACGAACGATCATACAACACCTCAGTTGAGTTGCCAAGTTGTTCTCGAATAGACGTCACGACCCGCTACTAGTTACCTTAGGTGAGCTCGTAACTCCACTAATTGAACTGCACAATCAACCATCCGCAACTACCAGAATTGCAGATTAGTAACTTTGATGGAAAGGTGATAAGGATCCTGCATGCTTCGGATCTTCATTTTGGCGCACCAGTTGTTATGGAGCAGATAGAGGGGCTGGTCGCCGATATTAAAAAAAATCCTCCCGACCTTGTAGCATTTTCAGGTGATTTCTCGCAGCGTGCAAGAGCCGCGGAATTCCAGGCGGCTTCATTAGTTATTCGCGAGGTTGAACAGTTCGCGCCTACTATTACAGTACCGGGTAATCACGATGTAGCCTGGTGGTTTGCTCCGGTAGATATTGGAATTAAATGGCTGAAGTTGGCGAAATACAAAAAATACCTTGCAGCTGATATCGAGCCTGTTGTAGCAGTTGATGGGGTTACGGCTGTTGGATTGAATACATCCCATGGTATTACAGTCAGAACTTTGACCAAGCGCCCACGAGACCTGTCGATCATTGGAGATGTGACCCCTGAACAGATGTCTGCCCTTAAATCAAAGCTGGCTAGGGCTGAAACGGGAAGTGCCAGGATAGTGGTTATGCATCATAATCCGGTCAGGGGAGATCTGTCTCAGCGTTACGGCATGAAGGCTCATAAGGAGCTACTCGAAGAGCTGGCTGCTTCGGGAGTAGAGGTGGTTTTGTGCGGTCACGATCATCAGGAGTCTATCACTCAGACTCACAATGGTATTGTTGTATGTGTGGCAGGAACATTATCCAATAGATCTCGCGGTGGACGCCCTTCGGCCTATAATATCATTACAATTAGGGATAGGGTAATTGAGGTAGAAGTGCGGGCTTGGGCCGCATCGGCACAGGCGTATAAAACATCGGCAAATTACAGCTTTCCAAGAGTTCGAAATGCATAATCCAATTGATTTTTACAATATCGATTCCGTCCTGTCCGAAGAAGAGCGTGCAATTCGGAATACTGTTCGCCAGTTTGTGGACGACAATATTCTCCCAATTATTGGAGATGCTTATGTCGAGGGGCGCTTTCCTAAGGAACTGATTCCAAAGATGGGTGAGCTCGGTCTTTATGGTGCGAACCTCCCGGAGGAATATGGCTGTGCAGGGCTTAATAATGTCAGCTATGGGTTAATTATGCAGGAGCTGGAGCGGGGTGATTCCGGGATTCGGTCATTTGCTTCGGTGCAGGGTGCTCTGGTCATGTATCCAATCTTTGCGTTTGGTTCTGAAGAGCAAAAACGGCACTATCTGCCAAAGATGGCAACCGGGGAAATCATTGGTTGTTTTGGTCTGACCGAACCTGATTACGGCTCGAATCCGGCAGGGATGATTACCCGCGCGAAGGAGCAGCCTGACGGCTCCTGGATTATCAGCGGAGCCAAGATGTGGATTACAAATGGGTCCACCGCTCAGGTTGCAATTATCTGGGCCAAGACCAATGATGATCCGAGTGAAAAGTCGATACGTGGGTTCATTGTTCCTACAGATTCCAAAGGATTCACTGCAAAAGATCAGAAGGGCAAGCTGTCCTTAAGGGCATCTGATACTTCCGAGCTTTCATTAGATGAAGTCCGCGTTGGACCTGATGCACTTCTTCCGAAGTCGGGTGGGCTTAAGAGTCCGTTAATGTGTCTCACCCAGGCCAGATATGGTATATCCTGGGGAGCTTTGGGAGCGGCTATCGCCTGCTTTGAGGAAGCTCTCAAGTATGCCGGCCAGAGAGTGATGTTTGGCAAGCCGATCGCCGGCTTCCAGATTCAGCAGGCCAGGCTTGCTGAGATGGTCTCCGATCTTGTGAAGGGGCAGCTGCTTTCACTCCACCTTGGCCGAATGAAAGACAAGAACCTTATGACCCCGCAGCAGGTGTCGCTGGCTAAGCGCAATAACGTTGATATTGCTACAAACATTGCCCGTGAAGCCCGGAGACTGTTGGGGGCCAACGGAATTCTGGCCGAGTATTCAGCGATGCGCCACATGGCAAACCTGGAAAGCGTGTACACTTACGAAGGGACGCATGATGTTCACACTCTGGTTCTGGGGCAGGCTGTCACAGGAATCAGCGCTTTCGAGTAGAAAATTATATTTTGATGAGCCTAAGGCCGTTGGAGCATTCGTTCGAACGGCCTTTTCTCATTACATTTACCATTGCGAAATTGGGTGAGAGAAAATCTTTCTCTTGCTCGGCGCAACCTGGACTACAAATTTTACGAGGAGACCCTCGGTGAAGATCGCCGTATGTATTAAGCGCGTCCCAGATATGGAGGCACGCTTTCAAATAGCTGCGACCGGAACGTCTGTAGACGAGACGGGGCTCAAATTTGATATTAATGACTTTGACGCTTGGGGCGTTGAAGCAGCGTTACAGATTAAGGATAAAGATCCTTCAACTGAGGTTGTTGCGATCTCTTTAGGCGCAGATTCGGTACAGGAAGTTATCCGCAAGGCGCTTTCGATGGGGGCGGACCGAGGGGTTCATCTTAAAACAGATGGCATTCCATTCGATGGTTTTGCAATTGCGCAGGCTCTAGCAGCCGAAATCAAAGATGGTGGATACGATCTGGTATTCTTCGGCAAAAAGTCGCCGGATTCCAACAATGGAGTTGTTGGAGTTGTTGTAGCTGAGATGTTGGATATGCCAGTTGTGACTGCAATCTCAAAGCTCGATATTGCTGGCAACGTTGGAACTGCCAAGCGCGAGATCGAAGGTGGTCAGGAAATCGTTGAATTCCCACTTCCTGCAGTTCTAACAGTCGATGAAGGGCTTAACACAGCTCGTTATCCATCTCTAAAGGGAATTATGGCCGCCAAGAAAAAGCCGCTTGAAGTCAAGCCTGCTACGGTTGGCGAACAGTCCGTTAACATCACTTCGCTGGAACTTCCACCAGAACGTGCAGCTGGCCGCATCATAGGTGAGGGCGCAGGTGCAGTTTCTGAGCTGATCAATCTCCTCCAGACAGAAGCGAAGGTTCTATAAAAAATGGCAAATATTTTCGCATTCGCAGAATCGCGCGGTGGCGAGCTTAAGAAGATCGCATTCGAAGCCGTTACAGCCGCTCGTTCTTTAGCAGATAAAACAGGTGGTTCGGTTCACGCTCTTTTAGTTGGTGCACCTGGAATCGCTGCCAAAAGCTCTGAGCTTGCAAAGTTTGGTGCTGATACGGTTATTGTTGTTGAGCATGCCGCTTTCGAGAAGTACAACCCGGAAGCATTAGCAGCTGTTGCAGCTGAGCGCATTAAATCGGGTGATTATAAAGTTGTAATCTTCCCGTCTTCTGCTCTTGGTTCCGACTTGGCTCCACGTGTTGCTGCAAAGATTGGTGTTGGTCTTGTTACAGACGTAACTGGTATTGATGTTGATGGTGATGCAGTAGTTGTAAAGCATCCAATGAACATTGGCAAAGTTATTGGAACTGTAAAGCTTACAGCAAAACCAGCCATCGTTGGAATTCGTGCAAACAACTTTACAGCTGTTGAGAACGCAAAGTCTGGTGCAGTTGAAACCGCTCAGCCTGTTGGGGATCCTTCTGCCAGCCGTGTAGTTGTCAAGGAGCTTAAGCTCGGCAACACAACCAAGCTGGATCTGGGCGAAGCTCCAGTCATCATCAGTGGTGGTCGTGGCGTCAAGGAGCCTGAAAACTTCAAGATGCTGGAAGATCTTGCCGATGCGTTTGGCAATGCAGCCGTTGGTGCAACGCGTGTTGTTACAGATGCTGGTTGGAGACCGCACAGTGATCAGATCGGTCAGACGGGTCGCCTTGTGAGCCCAGATCTTTACATCGCGGTTGGTATCTCTGGTGCAATTCAGCACCTGGCAGGTATGCGTACATCCAAAACCATCGTTGCGATCAATAAGGATAAAGAAGCTCCAATCTTTAAAGTCGCTGACTATGGTATTGTTGGCGATCTATTTGAAATCGTTCCTGAACTGGCCAAGGCCGTTAAGGAAGTTAAAGCCCGCGGGTAAATGATTGATCTGAGTACAACCGGCCACATCGTATTTTACGGTGCGGTAATACTAGCCGCAGCATTTTTCTCTTTTAATGCTCAGCGCTTAGTCACCTATATGTTGACGGTGGGTAAGTCCGACTGGCGGTTGGATAATCTGTTGGTGCGGTTCAAGAACCTATTGGTAATAGGTATTGGACAGTCCAAAATTTTACGTGACCCCGTCGCCGGTAGCTTGCACGCCCTTGTCTTCTGGGGGTTTGTCACTCTAACAATTGGGACTGTAGAGTTTATTCTGGCAGGGTTGATCCCTGGGTTTTCCTATGGAATGATCCTGCCGGCCCCGCTGTACGCTCTGTACATACTTTCTCAGGAAGGTTTTGCAGTCTTAGTACTCACGGCGGTGGCAATACTTCTTTACAGGCGTATTGTAGTAAAACCGAAACGGTTGCAGGGAGATGGCGTTCATTCCGGAGATGCGATTTTCATCCTGTCGATGATTGCGACTCTGATGATATCGTTGATCCTGTACGGCGCGTTCCACTTTGCTATCGATCCAGCACATTCAACCCTGTTTAAGCCTGTTTCGGCCGCAATAGGGTATCCGATGTCGATGATGCTTCCAGTGGGAGTGCTTGAGTTTGGAATGCACTTCAACTGGTGGTTGCACTCGTTGCTGGTGCTCGCGTTCCTGAATTATCTGCCATACTCAAAACACCTGCACGTTTTAGTTTCTCTTCCAAATACATTCCTTTCAAATACCAGCGGCCCAGGGCAGGTTGGTGTTATGCGGTCGATGGATCTGGAAGCTGAAGATGCAGAGCAGTTTGGTGCTTCCGACGTAACACATCTTACCTGGAAGAATCTGCTGGATGGTTACACATGTACAGAGTGTGGAAGATGCACCTCTGTATGTCCTGCAAACATCACAGGTAAAGCTTTAAGCCCACGAAAGATCATCGTTAATACACGCGAACGTCTAATGGAGCTTGCTCCTGTGATGGCTCCGCAGTTTAACATGGTGGACTTTGTTGGTGACGCGAACGGTAAAGCCGCCGCAGCGATTGGTGCGGTGGGTTTAGGGCTGGCTGGCGAAGGTGAAGGTGGCTCCGCAGTAGCCACTCTGTCCAACTCCGAAATTCTGGAACACCGCCTTCTCGATAACTTCATTACGGAAGAAGAGCTGTGGGCATGCACAAGCTGTAGAGCGTGTATCCAGGAGTGCCCGGTCTCTATCGATCATCTCGATACTATTATGGAGATGCGTCGTAATCTGGTTCTTATGGAATCCAGATTCCCAGCAGAAGTTCAGCCTGCGTTCGAATCTATGGAGCGCAATGGTTCTCCATGGGCGTTTAATCCTGGCGATCGTGGCAAGTGGGCAGAAGGGATGGAGATCCCAACTATGGCCGAGATGGTTGAGCGTGGCGATAAACCCGACGTTCTCTTCTGGGTTGGTTGCATGGGCTCGTTTGATGACCGTAGCAAGAAGATTACAGTAGCATTTGCTCGCATCCTTCAGGCTGCGAACATCAAGTTTGCAATTTTAGGGCAGGAAGAGAAGTGTAATGGTGATCCGGCCAGGCGTATGGGGAATGAGTATCTCTACCAGATGCTAGCCAAGGATAACATTGAAACGCTGGACAAATACGGCGTAAAGACGGTTGTAACAAGCTGTCCGCATTGTTTCCATCAGATAGGGAACGAGTATCCGCAGTTAGGTGGTAACTACGATGTTATTCACCACTCTACATACATAGACAAACTGCTTCAGGAAAATCTTGTTCCACTTAATACTGACGAAGGTAAAAAACTTACCATCGCATATCACGATTCGTGCTATCTGGGCAGATACAACGACATTTATGACTCTCCACGTGAGACGTTAAAGCGTGCGTTGCCTGTTGTAACTCTTGTAGAGCCAGCTAAAACGAAGAGTCGCGGAATGTGTTGTGGAGCAGGTGGTGGTCAGATGTTTATGGAAGAGAATGTCGGTAAGCGTGTTAACATTGAACGCACCGAGCAGCTTCTGGAAACCGGAGCAGATGCAGTTGCAGTTGCCTGTCCATTCTGTATGACGATGATCCGTGACGGTATTACAGCTAAGGAATCCGAGGTTCCGGTTCTTGATATTGCTGAGGTGGTTGCGGGACAGTTGGTGGAAAAGAGGCAGTTAGTCTAACAGCTGTTTAGTAAAAAAGAGGTCTTGTCAGAATGAAATGGCCCTCAAAAGTTGGACTCCATGTCCACACTTTTGAGGGCCATTCTTAATCCTGCAACTTCTGTAGCCTCTCCAATTTTTTCAGCTTTCCCCGCTTCTCCCTACGATTACTTCTCTTTTTATTTTGTTATGGAGTATATCGTAATAGTCTGCCTGATCTTCCCTGCTTGAAATGGCATCTGTGAGGCTGTGTTAACAGTCATTCCCATTTCAACGCATACATTCTTGAAATTCTCAATCGCAATGCGGCCCGGATCAGCAATCAGTGCGATTCCGGTTTTTGATAGAACTCTGTTAATTACGGCTGCTACAATATCGGCATATTGAGATTCGTATAAAACATCAGAGGCAAGGACAAGATCATAAGTCCCAATGTCGTCAGGGATATTTCTCCAGTCGAGTAGCTGAGTTCCGGCAATTTCAACTTCATTGCGTAGTGCGTTTGCTTCTGTAAACTTGAGTGCCGGTTCATAGTAGTCCGTGGCCGTCACTGAATTTCCAGCAGCTGCAGCAGCTAGAGTAACCAGCCCAACTCCACATCCCAGCTCAATTGTATGTCCCTTTTCGACTTTGTTCTGTAGGATGTATTTCGCCAGGATTGTAGATGAAGGCCAAAGCTCTGCCCAATATGGCAGTCGTTCATCTATTTCAAAGTCAGCTTCACTTATCAGATCTTCGGCGCTGCGCGGCCTGAGAATATTGAATTCCCGCCCGCCAACCAGAACATCATCATTTACAGTTAAATACTGTCGCTCAAGGTCTGAAACAAGATCCGATTTAGTGAGCGACATTTTGTATTTTAGGAGTGTTGGATCTGGTGCTTTGTTTTGAATGCGATGCGTCTTGAGCGAATACCGGCGGAATGTCTACCGAGGCCAGTTTAACTATCATGCTATCCAAAGTTGCATTTATGCCGGTGGGAGAGAGGCTGTATGCGTTGCATAGAATGGCAAATGTCACTCTCTCACCTGCGAGATTGTAGACGTACCCCGACAAAGACCTTATTCCGTTAAGTGAGCCTGTCTTTGCAAAAATATTTCCCATTGCCGGAGTATTGCGAAAGCGACGCATGAGTGTGCCGTCTACACCGCCCACTGTCATTGAGTTAACAAAGATGGAGTCCTTGCCGAAGATTGTTAGAAGCTTTACCAGTGTCTCGGCGGAGAGATAGTTTTTCCTGTCGTAGCCGCTTCCGTCATGTATTACGAAGCCATCCTGTGGGATTCCTAGTGCCAGAAGAGTCCTTGTGACCGCAGCCGCAGATGAATCTCGCGTCGGACTTTTTGCCTTCTCAAGCCCGATAGTGCGGAATAGTTGTTCAGCAAGTCGGTTGTGGGAGTTCTTCATCATTGGAGCAAGAGCGTCCCCTAACGTTCCGCTCCGAAGTTTTTGAACATCATATGTAGAGCCATAGTCGCTTGGCATTGGGTCTGTAAGCCCCAACCTGAGGAAGTTCGGTTTAAACCTGTAATCTGCTCCCAACTCCACCAACGAAGCGACTGCAGTTACTACCTTCATATTTGAGGCGGCCACCAGCAACTTGTGAGCGTTTTTCGAGTAAATAGTATCGCCATTTTCATGCACGATTAAAATCCCCAGAGATGCCGTGCGAAAGCCAGGTTGGTTGATTATCGAATCGAGGGTCAGGCGGACCGAGCTCCAGGCAGAATCATAAGGCGAGATTTTGATAGGAAGCGCCGCTAACTTCGCTGGCATAGACGGAGACGCACTTGAATCCTTAATTAGGACGGAGTCGCCGTTTCTTTTAAGTTCAGGAGTGGGATTTTTAGACAGGGTTGGCTCTTCGGATGAAGTACCCCCCTCAGACAGAATGCCACCGGATTCTGCAGAGTCTGATGTACTTGAGGCCTTACGCTTGCCCCCTTCTGTCTGAGCTACGATTACAGGACCCCCATTGGTATCCGGCTTGGCAGGAAGCTGACTTATGGACTGATAACAGCCGCCAAGTAAGAAAGTGGCCATAACTATCAAACTTGCACCAGAAGTTAGCCCTCGAATTCCTGAGCAGGATGTTTCTGATTCGCCGTTCATATTTCTATTTTCACAATGTTGCAGTCTGACTTTCGTAGGATTTTTTTGTTCGGTGGTTCTTATGGTAATAATATGCTAAATCCTGACAGTAATAGTTGGCCCGGTATCAATTTTTAATAGTGGTCGAACTGTGGCCTACTAACTGATAATATGGCAAGACGTAAAAAGTTCCCCATTGCCATCCGGATAATAAATGTGATTTGTGGCGTCCGCGAAATACTTAGGCACCTAAACGTTTGAAACTACTACTACTCGGATGCTAGTTAGAGCAATCTCAACGTAATTGAGAGTTCCTACATATATAAAGATGAAGAAAATGCGACCAATGAAAATTGGTCGTGCCTATATCTTTCAACAAATGACAACGATGAAATCATTCTTACTAATTGTTGCATTGGCCACCACTCCTGGCTTCCTCAAGGCTTCAACTCTACAGCCAGATAGCCTCAGTATGGAATCAAAAGAAGCTATTCTAGACACCTCATATATCAGGAAGTTTTCACTCCTGAAAAAATCAATGGAGGCGTCAGATAAACAGAGCTCATATAAGTGGCACAATTCTTCGGGTGCCTGGATTGGCGTAAATGGAGCGGATACTATAAGACCCACAGGGAAGGGTATAGCATTGAGCTTAAACTCCAATTCAGAGATGATTCAGCAGCTAAAAGAGATGGGGGAGCATCCTGACTTTATCAAGCAGTTAAAATCGGCTGGGTTTACTCCCAGAGAATACTTAATGAAAACTAAAGCTGCTGCTCAAGCCCTATTTCTTGCTCCCGTTTATCAGAATCATGGGGAGAAGAGAATGCTAGAAGTCTCTAAAAATATGAATATTCCGGTTAACAAAGGAAATATAGATTTCGTCATTGTTAACGGTGCAAAGCTGCGTCAGTTAGGCTTCCCTGATGCAGTTTCTCCTAAGAAGAAATAAAATCTTCCATGATGTCTTCAGAGTTCCTTGTGTTTATCGGGAACTCTGAAGTGTTGTCTACACAACTGTCTGTATTAGCCTGTATAAGTCACATAAAAAGTATCATCTTCCGATACTTTCACAGATACAACGCGTGCAGCCGGAGATTCTCTTTCCAGCTCACCACTTACCCTGTCATAGATAAATTTCGCCAGATTTTCGCCAGAAGGTATCAATTTACCTTCCCCAAACTCAGGGATATCCAGATTGATATTGCGATGATCAAAACGATCTCTCACTTCGCGCTTCAATATTGCATCAAGCGCTGCAAGATCAACTACAAACCCAGTGTCAGGATCGATTTCACCTGCCACAGTAACCTCGCAGATGTAGCTGTGTCCGTGAAAGTTAGGCCACGCACATGGGCCAAAGGTAGCGTAGTTTTTTTCGTCATCCCACTCTGGTCTTCTGTACCTATGGGCTGCTGCAAAAGGGATTTTTCTGGTAAGTGTACAAACTGGCATTATTATCTATTTAAGAATCGTTCGCTGCAGATGTAATACTTTATCTGCGCGAACGATCTTTTTATTATCTGAAAATAGGGACTGAGCCACCAACTGTGAGGACCCAGTTGTTCCTGTAACTGCTACGCTTTCCGCTGGTAACTAACGGAGAGCCCGCAACACCTGCATTGAAATATGGCGTTGGATACTTTGTCTGGTAAATCATGTTTCCAATGTTGGTTCTGAATTCCCAGTCATTCTTTGCAAGATACTTAACGCCGATGTCTGTAGATATGGTGAACTTGGTCCCAAAGCGATAAGGATCGAGTTCGGTGTTTTTTGTACCTGAAACTATACCAATTCCAAATCCGGCCGTAGGAATGATGTTATTCCAGCTCTTCTTTCCAGTGAGGTTAAACGAAAAGCCTAAGTCTGTGAAGTATAATGGCATGGATACTTCGCCAAGATCACGATTGGCAGCAAGGGCCGTAGGATCGTAAGCGTTTCGTTTTGATGGTGCGTAAGCAATCCTCGCAAAGAATTGAGCAGGGCCACCAACTGCGACTTCATAGCGAGCGCCAAACATGGGAGCGCTATGTGGTATTGCTCCTATTTTATCCTTTGAAGCGGCCAAATAACCAACAAAGACGGAGAAACGCTGTGGTGTTTCAATATCCCGATATGGGCTGTTGTCTGGAGAATGGCCAACATCTTGGGCGCCCAAAATGGAGGTTCCTAAGCAGAGGCAGCCTAAAGCCGCGATTTTGGCAAATTTCACAGTCGGTTCTTACGGGTTAGTAGAAGTAATTAAATCTAAGCCATTCATCTCTGATGGCACGTCGAGTCCGAGCATGTTCAGAACCGTTGGGCCAACGTCGCAGAGGGCACCACCGGATCTCATGGATGGGGCCGGGTTGGTTGGCTTTCCATCCGAGTATCCGCTGGGATCATACAAAACAAATGGCACCAGATTGGTCGTATGGGCGGTGTGCGGGCCACCTGTAATCGGGTCGATCATCTGTTCGGCGTTGCCGTGATCTGCGGTGACTAACAGCCTTGTACCCGATTTCTGGCAGCTTGCTATGATCCGTGCAAGGCACTCGTCAACTGTTTCAATAGCTTTAATAGTTGCGGCCATGGATCCTGTATGACCCACCATATCGGCATTTGCAAAGTTGCAAAGAGAGAAGTTGTGTTCGCCGATATCCAAAGACGCACAGAGCTGGTCTGCGATTCCGCGGGCGCTCATCTCCGGTGCCAGATCGTAGGTGGCGACCTTCTGACTGGGTACGAGACGTCTGTCTTCACCTCTGAATGGCGGTTCAATTCCACCATTAAAGAAGTACGTAACGTGCGGATATTTTTCCGTTTCAGCGGTCTTGAGCATACTCAACCCGGCGTCCGAAATAACTTCGGCCACGATGCGCGACATCGAAAATGGTTCAAATGCTACAGGTACATCAAACGACTTGTTATAGGATGTTAGAGTTGTAACTGCAACTTTTGGTCTGTCCTTGACGTCGAAACCGGTGAACTTTGGATCGATCATCGCCTGAACAATCTGTCTCATTCTGTCAGACCTGTAGTTGAAACAGATTACTGCGTCTCCGTCTTTCATCCTGGAAACTGGCTGACCATCTCTTTCAATTACTACAGGCTTGATAAATTCGTCGGTGACGCCGTCTTTATAATTCTGTTCAATAACCTGAACCGGGTCTGTTGCTCGAGGACCGACCCCTTCCACTGCGGCGCGGTAGAATAGCTCTGTACGATCCCAGCGAGTATCGCGATCCATCCCAAAGTAGCGACCACCAATAGTCGCAATCTTCACGTGTGTATTTCCGCTTCTTTTCAGGAAATCCAGAAGTTCGCGAAGATATTGAAGGCCTGATTGAGGGAGAGTGTCTCGTCCATCTGTCATCAGATGAAGAGCAACATCCTGTACGTTATGCCTTTTGGCCAGATCGATCAGAGCGAAAAGGTGTGTGTCAATTGCGTGAACTCCGCCGCTGCCAAGCAATCCAAGCAGGTGCAATGTGCCGTGGTTGCGCTTCACAAGATCGCATGAAGCAACAAATGCAGAGTTATTAAAGAAGCTGCCATCCTCAATAGAGGTGGAGATTCTTACCAGATCCTGCATTACAACTCTTCCGGCTCCGAGATTCAGGTGGCCGACTTCGCTGTTACCTATCTGTCCCGCAGGGAGTCCAACTCTTGTTCCTGAGGCTTCCAAAAGTGTTTTGGAGTTTAGGGACCAGAGTTTGTCCCACGTCGGGGTGTTGGCGAGCGCAATTGCGTTACCTTCTTTCTCAGCTCTGTAACCCCATCCGTCCAGGACGATCAGGGCTACAGGTTTACGTACAGTCTGATTCATGGCCGAAATTTACCCGCGTAGAGCTGAAACGTCACCCGGCACGCTGTCTGCTATTGTCCATAATATATGAGCTTAGATTCAAAATCTTCCGAAACACAATACTCCGGTTCCGATCGGAGACGCGCCGGATGGTCGTCTTTCAGAGATAATTACCCGGTTCTCATTAAAGTATGTGCAGTAGTGTTCCTGCTACTGGTAGCATTCAACATATGGCTTGGAGTGCGCCGTTCTGCGTATGCGTCGGAGATTGTAAGGTTGCGAGATAACATGTCTCAGGCTGAAAGGGAAAAGAGCGATCTTATAGTCCAGTCCGAAAAAGATCGATTGCGTGTCGCGGTAGAGCTCGTCAAGAGGCAGGCGCGTTGGGCTCCAGCATTGAATCTTTCAATTGATATAGATAGCGGGATGATGTTTTTAGCCAGAGATGGTGCGCTTCTCAGAAAGATGCCGGCTGCTATCGAACCTGGGATGGTCCCGGGTAGCGATTCAGCCATCCCAACTTTCCCTCGTGGCGAAAGATCTATTGTGGAGGTTAAGAAAGACGGGCCAACCCGCATACTGCTTAACGGTGGGTTGGAGATAACGACAGCTGGAGATACTACAACTGCTGATATCTACCAATCCGGCGAAGTCGCTGTAGTTCGAATTTCGGCAGCAGATATGAAGGCAATTCTGCCAAATATTGCTGCTGGCATGCTTGTCTACATCTACTAAATATCCATGAGCAAGTTTTTTAAACATGGTTCAGCAATAGCGTGGCTTCTGATTCTTGGCATTATGGGTTGTCTTGCTCTCAGCGTGAAGCTGTTGAAAGACACAGCCGAACTTCGTTATGAGCGTGATGTTAATCGCATGGTGTTCAACGATAACCTTGGTGTACTTGAAGGGGTTCGTGCTCAACTCGGACTGGACAAAGCCAATATGGAGAAGATGCTGGCTGCTCCGACCGCCGACTCAAATGCTCCATACATAGTTGTCAGTCTTACCGAACGTCACCTATGGTACAAACAGGGGGATAGTGTTCTGTTTGAAGCCCCTGTTGCAACTGCAAGTGGAAAAACACTGGTAAACACTGCATCCGGTAAAACGTATCGTTTCGATACACCACGTGGCAGGCTGCCGGTTACTGAAAAAGAAGAATCGCCAGCATGGGTACCACCCGACTGGCACTATCTGGAACAGGCGAGAAAAAGAAAGTTAGGAGTAGTTCATATGCGACGCGGTGATCGTCTGACAGGCTCTGACGGTTCACTTTATTATGCAAAGGGAAACGAAATTGTGAAACAGACTCCTGATGGAGAGGTAGCACCTGTTAATTCAGCAGTGGAAGGACGGGAACTCGTTGTAAATGGACAGATTGTAATTCCTCCATTTGGAACCAATCAGCGGAGATATATGGATGTGCTTGGAACGCGTCGTCTCAAGATGCCCGACGGATATGCAATTCATGGCACGAATAATCCATCGTCCATCGGACAGGCCGTCAGCCACGGATGTATTCGTATGCGAAATGAGGATATTGAGCGGCTGTATCCTATGGTTCCAGTAGGGACTATGGTATATATCTACTAATCACGACCAAGAACACGGATTTTATAACTATGTCATTTTTCAGAAAAAGCTCTAAGGTCTACGGACCACGTCGCGGTCAGAAACAGACTTTATTGGCTGCAATCAAAGATCTGCCCAACTTTCTTCGATTGTTGTATGGTCTTTTGGTTGATGGCAGGGTTTCAGCCGTCGATAAAGTGATGGTCGGTGGTGCAATTGCCTATATTCTCCTGCCTTTCGACTTTATCCCTGACGTGGTTCCATTCATGGGGCAGGTGGATGACATGTTCCTGCTGGTGTTTTCGCTCCGCCGTCTGATTGAAAATGCTGGGAAAAGGGTGCTTCACGATCACTGGATGGGGCGCATGGAAGACCTGGATGACCTCAGATTGGAGCAGATTCTGGCCGCAGCAGCGTTTTTCCTGCCAGGGAGAATAAAAAACCGTTTGCGCAGAATGGGTCGTGTGTAATACATTTCTCCATGGCTGTATCTTCAAATTCAAAACTACATACACCCAGCAAATTCCATCGGTCTGACAAAACGGCGCATTGCGCCCATTCCGGTGATAAATTTTTACGCTCTATCAGGCCCGCTTCGATCAGCTTTTCGAACTGCGGGCCTTATTCTATTCTATAATGAAGCCAGACGAAATCTGGAGCGGATACACTCGGGTCCGCCCCGCCCCAGCATTGACGTTTGATGACGTCTTATTAGCTCCCGCCCACTCAGCAGTTCACCCGAAGGATGTGGACACAAGTTCACGCTTCACTCGTGGAATTCGCCTGAATGTTCCTCTTGTATCTGCAGCTATGGATACCGTCACAGAGGCCGAGATGGCAATTGTGATGGCCCGTGCGGGCGGAATTGGTGTTATTCACAAGAATATGTCGGTTGCTCAGCAGGCTGCTGAAGTAGATCGTGTGAAGCGCTCCGAAAGTGGGATGATCATCGATCCGATCACACTTACTCCGGAAGGGTCACTGCGTGATGCAGTAGCTCTGATGAACCGCTTTAAAATTTCCGGTGTTCCAGTCGTTGATAAAGAAGGGAAGCTGGTTGGAATAATCACCAACCGCGATCTGCAGTTTGAGCGCAATCTTGATAGGCCTCTCAAAGATGCAATGACTCATCTGAATCTTGTTACTGCTCCAGTCGGGACGACGTTAGATGAAGCGGAACGGATTCTTGGGAAGCATCGTATTGAGAAGCTCCCTGTGGTAGACAAGGAAGGGAAGCTCAAGGGGTTAATCACCGTTAAGGATATCCATAAGCGCAGGGAGTTTCCCAACGCCAATAAGGATCAGCACGGACGCCTTAGAGTAGCTGCGGCAATCGGGGCAGCGAATTATGCTGAACGTGCCCAGGCTTTAGTTACTGCCGGCGTTGACGTCCTTATCATTGATACTGCGCACGGACACGCACAGTCGGTTCTGGACGTGGCGTCGGATGTTCGTAAGACCTTCCCGGATGTTCAGCTTATAGCTGGAAACGTCGCTACTAGAGAGGCTGCGAGAGCACTCGTCAACTGCGGCGTAGATGCAATCAAGGTTGGGGTTGGCCCAGGTTCCATCTGTACAACACGAGTTGTAGCCGGTATTGGTGTCCCTCAGCTTACAGCAATTATGGATGCCGTTGAAGGTGCTGGTGACATACCGGTAATTGCGGATGGCGGAATAAAATATTCCGGAGATATTGTTAAGGCTCTTGCGGCTGGAGCCTCGAGTGTTATGATGGGTTCCATGCTTGCTGGCACGGATGAAAGTCCCGGCGAGTCGTTGTTGCTCGAAGGAAGGCGCTTTAAGATGATCCGCGGGATGGGGAGTCTGAGTGCAATGCAGGATGGTAGTGCAGATCGTTATTTCCAGGAAGGTGAGCTTTCTCCAAAGAAGCTTGTCCCCGAAGGAATTGAGGGTCGAGTCCCTTACAAGGGCTCAGCAACCGACGTTTTATTCCAGATGGTAGGTGGTTTGAGGGCCGGAATGGGATATACAGGCTGCCAGACTATTGACGAATTGCGCACAAAGACCGAATTTGTTCGAGTTACAGCTGCGGGACTGCGGGAATCGCATCCCCACGATGTTGTGATAACGCGTGAGGCGCCGAACTATTCGGTGTAACCTTTCTTGATTTTATAGTATCCTATAGATCGGGATGGAGATGCAACCCCCTTCCACTGGGTCAAAATCCAGTGGAAGGGGGTCGCTTATTGTAAATGGTAGTTGTCAGTGCAATCATAAACACTCAAGAGGAGCGCATGGGACTTTGGTCTAAGAAGAGCATCTCTCAGCTGCAAGCTGAGGCGTCGAAGGACGACGCAGAAGGAAAGGGGCTTAAACGTGAGTTAACTGCTACAAACCTCGTAGCTTTGGGCGTTGGAGCTATTATCGGTGCAGGTATATTCGTACTTACCGGTACGGCAGCAGCGCAATACGCAGGTCCTGGCATTGTTTGGTCTTTCGTTTTGGCCGCTACAGGATGCCTCTTCGCCGGGCTCTGCTATGCGGAGTTCGCTTCCATGATCCCTATTGCTGGTAGTGCGTATACATACGGTTACGCTACAATGGGTGAATTTATTGCCTGGATTATCGGTTGGGATCTGATCCTTGAATATCTTTTTGGATCGGCGACCGTAGCTGTAGGTTGGAGCGGATACTTCACAGCGTTTATGGGTGAATTAGGGATTCATATCCCAGCCCGGTTGGCTAATGCTCCAATTGCTTACTCAGACGCGAATGGTTTCTCCTTTACCGGTGCGCTGATCAACATGCCAGCGCTCTGCATCGTGGCAATCATGACTACGCTCCTCGTCGTTGGTATTAAAGAGTCAGTAAGGTTCAATAACCTCGTCGTTCTTTTAAAGGTCGTCGTCATTCTGCTGGTTATCGGATTTGGATTCCAGTATATCGACACTTCAAACTGGGTACCATTCATCCCTGAAAACACTGGTAAGTTTGGTGAGTTCGGTTGGAGCGGTATCGTTAGAGCTGCTGGCGTTGTCTTCTTTGCTTATATCGGATTTGACGCGGTTTCAACAACTGCTCAGGAAGCCAAGAATCCACAGCGGGACATGCCAATTGGTATTATTGGTTCGTTAGTAATCTGTACTGTTCTCTACATCCTCATGGCTCTCGTCATGACAGGGTTAGCCCACTACACAACACTCAACGTTCCACACCCAGTATTCGTCGCCATCGAAGCAGCTGGTCCTGCCCTTTCATGGTTACGCCCAATCATCAACATTGGTGCAATTGCTGGCCTGGCGTCTGTTGTGCTCGTTATGCTTATGGCCCAGCCACGCATCTTCTACACAATGTCGCGTGACGGTCTACTTCCACCAGTCTTCGGGAAGATCCATCCAAAG
The DNA here is from genome assembly GCA_040394885.1 of Gemmatimonas phototrophica. GTDB lineage: Bacteria > Gemmatimonadota > Gemmatimonadetes > Gemmatimonadales > Gemmatimonadaceae > Fen-1247. The sequence continues at coordinate 289,362 of JBEBRK010000002.1, read as the reverse complement.
TTCAAGACACCATATATCACTACAATCCTTACAGGTCTGGTTGCTGGTATCGTAGCTGCCTTATTCCCAATTGGTTTGTTAGGTGAACTGGTTTCGATCGGAACACTGTTCGCATTTATTATCGTCTGTATTGGTGTTATTGTGTTACGTTACAAATCACCAAACATTCACCGTCCATTCCGAGTTCCGCTCGTACCTGTTATTCCAATCCTGGGTGTTTTAGTCTGTGGTTACATGATGACTGGCTTACCTTGGGCCACATGGGAGAGACTACTCATCTGGTTGGCGATCGGATTGATTATTTATTTCTTCTATGGCAAAAAACACTCAAGACTCGGCAGAAAAGAAGCCGGGGAGATCGTGGACTAGTCTTCTAGAAGTTCCAACTTCTAGGAAGGAATCGATAGAGCGTCTCGCAGGTGTGCTGAACGGCACCCCTGCGGGGCGCTCTGTCGTTTTATCTACACATATAAACTCTGATGGTGATGGCTGCGGTTCCGAAGTTGCGCTGGCGAGATTGCTGGCGCAGATGGATTGCGATGTAACAATCGTAAATCCTACCCCCTGGCCGGAGATGTTTCGTTTTATCGCCGAGGGAGTAAAAATCGTCGAAGCGAACGAAGGCGGTGCGGAAGTAATGAAGGCTGCCGATGTCATATTCGTATTGGACATCAGTGATCTTCGTCGCTTGAGCGTTTTAGGCAAGGTTGTGCAGGAGAGTTCGGCACCTGTTCTCGTGATAGATCACCATGTGCCCGCTGAGCCCCCGTTAGGAACCGAAGCTCTGTCAGACACTTCGGCCTGTGCCACCGGTGAGCTGATATACGACTGGGCCGTCACATTGGATCTTGAAATTACCCCGGAAATAGCTCGCGGCATTTACACAGCTATAATGACGGATACCGGAGCCTTTCGTTTTAGTAATACGAACCCGCGTTGCCTCGCGATTGCTGCAGTGCTATTGGCCGTTGGTGTCAGTCCTGATGAGATGTATCAGCGTATCTATGCCTCGGTCCCTGTTGGAAAGATCAGGCTCTTACGGGACGCCCTGGCTACCCTGGAAGTCGATCAGGACTATGGTCTGGCCTGGATCCAGGTCGGAAAAGACGCTCTGGATAAATACAATATTCTGGCTGAGGACCTGGATGGCCTGGTTGAGCACGCCAGATCCATTAAGGGCACCAGGATGGCCATATTTTTCCGCGAACTTCCAAATGGTCGTGTAAAAATGTCGTTCCGCGCAGCTGGCGATACCGATGTTGATAAGTTCGCACGTCAGTTCGAGGGCGGTGGGCACAAAAAAGCTTCGGGAGCAATAACTGTTGGGAGTCTGGAAGACGTAAAGGCTAGGGTGCTATCCGCCGCGCGGGATTACCTTGGCCGGATCGGTCAGAGCTAATTCGAGCAACTGTAGCCAGGTCGAAGTAATCATAGCTGCAGTTATGCCAAAGCCGAGGGTTATCCTAAGGGCAGGGCAGGCACAAACCTGGCTGGTTTTCTTAGTCGGAGTGAAGGATATAGCCAATCGCTTGGTTAACAGATTAAACGAGGTCTCAAGATGAGCCCCTCTTCAGGGCTCATCTTATTACATTTCGGCCATGAGTACTGCATCTGAGAATCAGGGCCGGTCGTTACCGGTCATGAATCAGCAACCCGCCGCCAAGCCGGTATCGGCGCCAACACCCGTCAACTATCCCAACCTCGGAAAGATCATCGCTGTTTCCAGTGGTAAGGGCGGTGTTGGCAAGTCTACCGTAGCTGTGAATCTGGCAGTCTCTCTGGCCCAGTCAGGAGCCAGAGTAGGCATTATGGATGCTGACATATACGGCCCAAACGTTCCGTCAATGATTGGCGCCTACGGCCATTTAGAGGTTGAGGGCGAAAAGATCATTCCGTTGGAAGCAAATGGAGTGAAAGTCGTTTCAATCGGGTTTGCTATTGAGCGTGACCAGCCAGCAATCTGGCGCGGTCCGATCATCATGAAGGCAATCACACAGTTTCTCCGCGATGTAAACTGGGGACAGCTGGATTACCTGGTTGTGGATATGCCGCCAGGAACTGGTGATGCACAGCTTTCGCTTGTACAGGCCACAACAATTCACGGGGCTGTCATAGTTACCACGCCGCAGAGTGTTTCTACAGGTGATGCCCTGCGTGGTGTTAAGATGTTTGAGCGAGTTGGTGTTCCGATTCTTGGAATCGTAGAGAATATGTCGTACTTCGAATGTGGACACTGCGGCAAGCCTACAGCTCTATTTGGTTCCGGCGGTGGGCAGCGTCTCGCAGATGAGCTCAATCTCCCATTGTTAGCACAGATACCATTGTATCCTCGAGTTCTCGAAGGTGGCGATACTGGCCGTCCGATTGTTGCAGCTGAGCCAGCTTCTGGAGCAGCAAAAGCTCTAATCTCATTACGAGAAAAGATTCAGGGCGCGCTTTCAAGTGGCAACTGAGACTAGTTCCTTCGCTGTTGTTGATTCAGCTGCAGCCGGGGGTGATGAGAAGCCGGCGTATGTCCGAAAGATATTTTCGGACATAGCGCCGTCATATGATCTTCTCAACCATCTGCTCAGCTTAAATATTGATAGGATCTGGCGCACAAAGGCTCTCAAGTATTTGGGCATTGAACGCGACCCAACTGGCACCTATCTGGATCTGTGTGCAGGTACGTTGGATGTATCTGCACAACTTTCCAAACGAAAGGAATTTAGAGGGCACATAGTTGGTGCCGACTTCGCGGAGCCAATGTTGCGCGCGGGGCGTCAAAAAGTTGGTCCCGCGACCCTGAGCCCGGTTACTGCCGACGCGATGAATCTTCCGCTAAAAGATTCATCTGTCTCCGGTGCGATCGTTGCTTTCGGTATACGAAATGTTGCAAGTCTGGATAAATCGCTGCGTGAAGTCATGCGGGTGTTAAAGCCAGGATCCAACTTTGTAATTCTCGAGTTTACAACTCCACGAAATCCTGTTTTTAGAGCGTTGTACGAATTCTATTTTCACAGGATTCTACCAAAAATAGGTGGATTGATTAGCGGGCATAAAACTGCCTACGCCTATCTCCCTAAATCAGTAGCACATTTTCCTGCTGAGCCAGAGCTGGCTCAGCTAATGAAAAGCGCAAACTTCACTGACGTGAACTGGAAGACCCTTTCCTTCGGTATTGCCGCAATTCACGTGGGTAGAAAACCGGTATAACAAATGTCTATAGATACACTAACTCAATTTGTCGCAGAGCTGGATAAGGCGGGCGAGCTTGTACGAATCAAACACCCTGTAAAGGCTAAGCTGGAACTCTGCGAGATTTCAGACAGAGTGATGAAGCAGCCTGGTGGTGGAAAAGCACTTCTGTTTGAGAACGTCATTCTGGACAATGGCGAGCGCTCTAAATATCCAGTTGCCATAAATCTTTTCGGTTCAATGAAAAGAATGGCAATGTCGCTCGAAGTTGGTGATCTGAACGAGATTGGCGATCGTATCAGGGATCTCATCGACCTAAAGGTTCCAGACGGAATTTCCGGCAAGCTCTCGTTACTACCGAAGTTAATGGAAGTCACGAAGTTCCCACCTCGCGTGAAATCGGGTAAGCCAGCATGTCAGGATGTTGTAATGACAGGGGATCAGGTAGATCTTAGCAAGATCCCGATTATTACATGCTGGCCTGAAGATGGTGGTCCGTACATTACTCTTCCAATGGTTATATCAAAAGATCCAACTAAAGGGATCCGGAACGTTGGGATGTACAGAGTGCAGTATGAGTCACCGACAACTCTGAAGATGCATTGGCAGCGCCACAAAGTTGGTGCAGCGCACTGGCGCGAGATGGCTGAGCGTGGTGAGAAGATGCCTGTCTGTATAGCCATTGGTGCAGATCCAGCTTCTATCTACTCATCTTCGGCGCCGCTTCCACCAATTATAGACGAGTTCCTTTTTGCGGGATTCCTTCGCAAATCACCAGTTCACCTGGCGAAGGCTGTAACTGTCGATCTCGAAGTTCCTGTTGAGGCAGACTTTGTAATTGAAGGATACATCGATCCTGCTGAAGATCTTGTTATTGAAGGGCCGTTTGGCGATCACACCGGCTTCTATAGTGAAGCGGATTACTATCCACGTGTTCACGTAACAGCTATTACCACACGGAAGGACCCAATCTATTCAACAACAATAGTTGGTCGTCCTCCTATGGAAGATTACTATCTTGGACACGCAACAGAGCGCATCTTTTTGCCGTTGTTAAAGATGGTAATCCCCGAGATAGTTGATTACCACATGCCGGCGGAAGGTGGATTCCACAACCTGGTTTTTGTTTCTATCGACAAACAGTATCCTGGACACGCCTACAAAGTGATGAACGGATTGTGGGGACAGGGACTTATGTCACTTGCCAAGGTTATCATAGTTTTCGATAAAGACGTAAACGTTCAGGATGAGTATGAAGCGTGGTGGATAGCGCTCAACAATATCGATCCAGAACGGGATACACGCTTTACAATGGGTCCCGTGGATGTGCTGGATCACGCCAGCCGTGCATTTACATACGGTTCCAAAATGGGGATCGATGCCACTCGCAAATGGCCGGAAGAAGGGTTCACCAGAAACTGGCCGAAGCTGGCTGTTATGGATGAAGGTACAAAGAAGGACATCGACAAGATCTGGAACCAACTGGGGTTATGACCGCTAGAGAAGGGCAGACTTACGCAGGAGAGTCTGGTTTTATAAAGTATGCAAACTTTGTAAAGCTGCCACACACGTTGTTCGCACTTCCGTTCGCTTTAGCTGGTGTTGTTCTGGCCAGTTATGCAGCGCCGGTGTCTATATCTCATGTGTTGCTCGCCATTATAGCATTTTCGGCAGCAAGATTTGTCGCAATGGGTTTTAATAGAATCCTTGATAGAGATATCGATGCAGCAAATCCTCGTACCAGGATGCGTGAAATACCATCTGGCAAGATCTCGGTGGGTGAAGCAACCGCTTCTGTTGTTATAGCAGGAGCAGTTTTTGTTGCCGCTACATATTTTATAAACCCTTTATGCTTTATGCTGTCGCCAGTTGCGCTGGTATGGGTTTGTTTCTATAGCTATACGAAACGGTTTACTTCGCTGGCACATGTAGTTTTGGGATTGAGTCTGTCTATTGCGCCCGTTGGTGGTTATCTGGCAATTACGGGAGGATGGAGCGATCCATGGTGGGCTCTGTGTGCACTGGCAGTTTCGGTCGCCAGCTGGGTTGCAGGGTTTGACATCTTCTACGCATTACAGGATTCTGATTTTGATAGAGATCAGAACCTCCATTCGATACCGGTTGCACTTGGAATTGGTGGTGCGCTGAACGTTGCCCGCCTGCTTCACTTTATTACTGTGCTTGCCATGGTCGCGGTTGGAGTTGGATTCAACCTGGGAACTATCTATTGGATCGGAGTTGCCGTAGCTGCGGCACTTTTATTGTATGAACATATGCTGGTCAGGGCAGGTGATCTCAGTAAGCTTGATGCTGCGTTCTTTAGTATGAACGGAATCATAAGCATCGTTTACTTCTGTTTTGTCTTAGCCGAAAGACTCTTTTTATCTGAAGCCTGATCATTTACGCGGAATTACAGGTCAAATGCAGAGAACACCATCCAGCTCCCTTCCAATTACCCTTGCCATTACTGGCGCTTCAGGTGCGCCGTATGCTGTAAGGTTGTTGGAGCAGTTGCTACAGCAGCAGCAGCCAACCTCGCTGATCGTATCCAGCCATGGGGTGAGGCTGCTTCAAAGTGAAACTGAGTATCAATCCTTTGAGGAGCTGCGAGAGAATATTGGTGCAGAAAGGTGGGATAGGTACATAACAGCATATGACAATTCCGACCGCGGTGCTGCTCCTGCTTCAGGTTCCTCGTTAAGTCGGGGGATGATTATCTGTCCGTGCTCGATGGGGACGGTTAGTGCAATTGCACAGGGATCATCCAGGTCGCTTATCGAAAGAGCTGCTGATGTTGCCTTAAAAGAGCGGCGCAAGCTAGTGATAGTTCCTCGCGAGACACCATTTAGTGATATCCACCTGCGTAACCTTTCGGTATTGAGCCAGTCTGGAGTGATTGTAATGCCTGCCGCACCTGGATTTTATCACCGCCCTAAAACAATCGACGATCTGGTGGATTTCATGGTTGCCCGTATTCTGGATCATTTTGGAATTGAACATTCCTTGAGCCATCGCTGGGATGGTTGATAAAAACAGGCGTTTTTAGGACATATTGGCGTAAATAACACACCGCTAACGCCTGTAGGACTCCCCTCCTTTAGCATTCCCTTCAAGTAGCCGATACCTAATCGTATCCGGTATCAGTAAAAAACATCTTGAGGGATATTCCATGAAAACCAAGTTCATCGCGGTAGCATTAGGGGCTCTTGTATTAGCAAGTGTGCCGGCTGCAGCACAAACAGCATCAGCAACCGTTACTGCAGAGGTGCAGCGTCCGTTAACTGTAACAAAGACTACAGATCTCGACTTTCAAGAAGTATTTCCTGGAGTTAATAAAGTTGTAGCGGTGGCAGATGCAACTGCGGGTTCGTTTCATATATATGGGCAGGATAATGCTCAGGTGCAGATGACTTTTGTTCTCCCCACCACTCTGCAGTCTGGTGCAAATATGCTTCCAATTGATACATGGACCGCAATACACAACACAACCAACTCAGCTGCTGCAGGTACAACTTTTACCCCATCTTCGACAGCTACAACTGTTTCACTAAGTGGGACAGGTAACCTATATGTGTTTATTGGCGCGACCGTAAAGCCAATAGTAACTCAAGTAGCTGGCACATACACAGCAAACGCAACACTCACCGTAGTTTACTTCTAGTCGTTACGATGAGGAAAGTTCAAACATACTCACGCCTGCCCAGGTTAATAGTAGCATCCATAGTCGGATTAGTAATTGCTGTACCTAGCGTTTACGCACAAGCTGTCGCAATAGCGCCTCAGGTTATCGCTATAAATGCATCTGCCAAGTCTACGTCTGTGACGCTCGTAAACACAGGAGACGATGTGGCCGAAGTAACTCTTTCTACACTCTATGGCTATCCGGTCACAGATGCGAATGGAGTAATGTCTCTAAAGACAGTCGATAATTCGGCTTCCGAAAAAGAGTCCATAACTGAGTATGTACAGATCTTTCCTCATAAGTTCAAACTTGGGCCCAAGGAAAAGCGCGTAGTTCGTATTCTGGTGAAGGCTCCCCAGGCGCTTGTGGATAGAGAATACTGGGGAAGGTTAGTTGTTACCACTCGCGGTTCCAATCTCTCTGTTGCTGGCGCGGAGCAGAGCAAAGGGGTGAATGTTGGATTGGCTCTTGAGATACGTACAATCCTGCCTATTTACTTCCGTAAAGGAGTGAACGAAACAGGGGTATCAATTGGGAAAACTGTGGCTTCTGTAACTGGTGACTCAATAGTTGTAAGAACTGAACTTAATCCTACACATAAGGCGGCCTTTGTCGGGACCGTAAAAGCAATCCTGAAAGATTCAAAGGGGAGAGTTGTTTCTCAGAATCAGATTGCATTAAGCGTTTTACACCCAATGAATCCAAGAGTCGGTCTTTCCAGACGTGGACTGGTCAAGGGAGATTACACACTTACGGTAGAAGCGGTGGGTTCGCGTTCTGATATTGCGCAGAATCTATTACTGAAATCTCAACCCGTGAGATATACGCAGTCGCTTTCACTCTAGTGATGAAGATGAAAGTTATCAGCTCTATAAGGCTCGCTTTGTTATTGCTTGTACTGTGTTGCGCGCCTGTTGCGACGTCACATGCTCAGTTGACACGCCTGTCAGATTTGAACTTTGGGACAGTCTTTCCGGGGGTGTCAAAGAGTGTTATGCCAAGCAGCAGTAACGCAGCTGGATTCAAGTTCCCAATATTACTGCTTACACTCGGTATAACTATTAACGCACCTTCTCAGTTGGTTCGTAGTGGAGGTACTGAGACGTTGAATGTCTCTTATGGGCCGCAATATGGCACTTTCATATCTGGGAATGCGGATCGTGGAGCTACGCCTTCGGGGACGTTCAACCCTGCGGGTGGCAGCGTAATTGGTCTGGGTCTGTTTCTGCTTGCAACCATGCATGTGTATATAGGTGGACAGGTTAACCCTACATCTACTCAGGCAGCGGGCACATATACTGGAGTGCTGACTATCACAGTCGCAGCTCTGTAAGAACAACAAGTGATCAGGCTTTTTAAGCGGCTTAATATTCAGTTAAGATTTGCAATATCGCAATTAGTGTTTGTGGTATTGTGCGCTTATAGCCTTTCGTTTTCGCATTCCTTAAACGCGCAGGGTGCACGGCAGCTTGATATTGATCCTGCCCAGATGCATACAGCAACAGCGGTGATCTATGAAATCAGAATTCCAACTATCGCCGCAACTACGGTAATAAGCTACGATCTGGAAACAGGAGATATTTTAGTTCCGGTTGCTTCATTGATGGATCTCTTCAAGTTGTCGTATGAGGTAGACTATGAAGCATTGCAGCTTAAAGTCGCCGATTCTAAACTCCCTATTGTAGGGCGCGTTCAGTTGAAGGATCCGGATAGTGTATACGTCTTTCTTTCAGCGGTCGCAAGAAATCTGGGGATCATTGTAAACGTAAACAGAAGTGAAGCATTTATTACGGTAACTGCCGCCGAAAGTTTACCGGTGGTGAAGCTGGCTGCCCGCGAAAAGGCCAGAAAGCTGTTGAAGCGGCCACTTGATGAGTTTGAGATATATGAATCAACGATAAATGCAATGTTGATAACACCATCGTCTGGTTTCGGAAGTCTGGCGATAGATTATCACTTCTCGCAGCACAAAGGCAAAAGTGTAAACTACAACTCTTATTCAATAGGAGCGGCAACTCCGCTATTACAGGGTACACTTATATCGCGCACTTCGGGGATGGGTACAGAGGCACGTACCGATCTGTCCTGGGTACGTGCGTGGCCTTTAGACGCGGAGCCTACTCAGTTTCGTTTAGGATCTATTAGTTCAACCGGGCTTGGTGCTGTTCCTATTTATGGAATGAGTATATCTAATTCGCCATTTACGCGGCCGCAGGGGTTTAATGTCATGAACGTCACAGGGGTATTGCCGCCTGATTGGAGTTTAGAGGCATATCGTGATGGAATGCTGATTGGTTATGACTCTGTAGGAAATGGGGGGCAATACGAGCTGCCAGTTCCAATCAATTATGGGGAGAACTCGTTGAAGCTTGTAGCCTACGGTCCTCGTGGGGAGACTATGAGTTTTATACAGATAATTCGTGCCCGCCCCGGTATGCTGCCAAAAGGTACCTTTGAATTTGCAGGTAGTACCGGTGCGTGTGCGCGTGGTATGTGTTCATGGATGATGAATACGGATCTACGATATGGTGTTTCGCCAAGGTGGACTGTTAACGCGGGTGCAAATGAATATTCATGGCGTGATGAATCACCAACGAGCGTGCATCCTTATGCGTCTGTCGAAGCGATTGTTACTCCAGGGTTGTCTGTAAATGCAGGGGTGCTGAAAGATGGATATGTTTATGGCGGCTTTGCCTATGATCCTTCTAGTCAGCTATCCGTGATGGCTGATTACTATAAATTCAGCAATTCAAATGCTGGCGCCCTGATCTCTGGTGGGCTTAAAGATCAGGGATGGGCTACTATACGATATTCTCCGAGCTGGCTCTCAGTTCCAATTGAACTGCAGGGTGTGCGTACTTCTACGGCACTGGCTACAAATACATTTCTGAGGCTTGGAACGACTCTGCATGTAAATCAGGCGACGATACGGCCGTATCTGCGCGGGGTGTATACTTCAGGGTTGACCAGCAACTCTTATATGGGGATAGATGCAGTTGCCATGGCTGCAAGCATTGGGCTCCCTCGGCTGAGCAGATGGTGGTTGCGAGGCAATATTGAAGCATCCACAAAAGGACGCTTTGAGCACGTTGAACTTGTTGTCTCGAGAACTGGAAATAACGGGTTTTCTGCAGAGGCCGGGGTGACCTACAATCGACTTTATAGAGAGCCGCGAATTACACTTGGATTCAATCGGGACTTTGGGGGAGTTCGGGTTCATTCCAGCTCAAATACCGGATTGTCTGGAGAGTTGGCCAGTTTGCAGTCCGCAGTATCTGGTGCAATAAGATGGAATAATTCAGCTAAAACAATAACTACTTCGCCGGTTTCATCTCTGGATCAATCGGGTGTTTCAGGGATTCTGTTTGTAGATGCCAACGGAAATAACCGTCTCGATACAGATGAAGAGAGGATTGCCAACGCGATTGTCAATATTGATGGGCGCACGGCAAAGACAGATAACAAAGGATATTTTGAGATCTGGGGGTTGTCGGGTGGCAAGATTTCGAAGGTTGAGATCGAGCCCAGTTCACTTGAATCGCCCTGGTGGGTTCCCGTTGTATCCAAAGCATATGTTCCGGTGTCGCCGAATCGCTCTATGCCGATAAATATTCCGTTTACTATTGGTGGAATTTTAGAGGGCGAGATTAGATCCGAAGATGGCGGATATCCGAGAACAGTGAAAGTCCGTCATATTGGAACTCGCAGAATCTATAATCTTGAGCCGTTTTCGGATGGCACCTATTACCAGATGGGGTTACTTCCAGGGGAGTACGAGGTAATGCTTGAAAATGTTTCGCCAGCGCGGTTTACAGTGAAAGGAGGAGAGTCCAATACTGTCCTGTTTACCATTCAACAGATCTAATTGGACATTCTACTTAATATGAGCCCTGTATCTTGCGATCCATCCAACCGTCTAAAGGTTGAAAGCCTTCGACCACCGCACCGCCCGATCAACTTCATCCGGATTGTTGCGGAACCAGCTTGCCAGCAGCATCAGTTCATCTATCTCATGAGTCATTAACGCTGAACTGTCTGACTCCGAGCTGGAAAATACCTCATCGACCAGATGTTTTAGTGCTGATTTTTCTTCGTTGGAGCGTGGGGTATTGAGCTCCTGTCTCACAAGGCCGCGACGTATTATATAGGTGCGATCGTTGCCTGCATGCCCAGGAACGTCGTACACAAATGAAAGGTTTTCGACAGCGAATCTCATTCGCTTGAACTGATCCCGTAACGAGTCGAGTCTTGCAAGCTTATCTCGAAATACACCTGCAAGTTCGTAATTCATCTGTTCACTGGCGCTGTTCATCTCGCGTTCTAAAATCTCTAAAGGCCCGTCGCTGGAGCCATCCAGGAACTGTCTTGCCATCTGCATCTGTTTTGCATATTCGTTTACAGAGCAGGCTGCTACACATGGACCAAGGCATTTATTTACTTCGAATCTGATGCACCCTGGTGTTCGTGAAACTGATGGGAAAAGATCCGGTTGATCGGCGAAGTGCATCTTCTGACTGGATTTGCAGTCTCTAAGGCCAAGTACGTCGTTTAGCTCGCGCAATGCTACTGCTACGCGAGATACTCCGATAAATGGTCCATAATACACCACAGCGTCATTGCCGCTCGGTCCTCTGACAACGGTTAGCTTCGATGCGTCTTCGCGACTTACCTTGATAAAGGCATAATGTCGGATGTCCCGTTTCATTGCAACATTTAGACGGGGCCTGAACTTTTTTATTAGCCTGAGTTCGCGGAGCAATGCAGCAAATTCACTTGGTTCGTAGTCCCATTCTATTGAGTGTGCCTGACGAATTATTCTAGCGCCTTTATCTGCAGGATACGATGCCCGGAAGTAACTCAATAACCGCGATCGAAGCTGTTTCGATTTCCCTACGTATACTACTTCTCCATCCTTTGCAATCATTCTATAAACGCCCGGCCTGTTTGCTACAGAATCACGGACATGACTATGCATCTGCGCAATTATTTCCTCTTCAGTTGGAGGCAGAAACTTGGTGGCGCGGACACGAGGCATATCTTATGGGTGCTTTTACTCTTGAGGGTTTACTATTGAAGTGAGGAACGTTTTGAGTGGCGTGGCCTAGTGTTGGAGGCTTAGGTTAGTGTGGGGAGTTCGTGTTGTGTGAGAGCTTGGGTTAGCGTTGAGACTCAGTGCGGACATAGGAAACTTAGTACTAGTCTCTGGAATTTAATGATAAACTGATTGCCCACACTAACGCTGACATCTTGCACACAGAACCGTTTGCCTGCCGTCGATCTCATGCGTGCCGATCATCTTTGTGTTTGGTCCGCAACGCTTGCATTCGAGCCCTGCACGTCCATAGGCGGCGAGGAACGAAACGAACTTTCCTGGCTCACCACTTGTATCGCGAAAATCCCTGAAGCTGGAGCCGCGCTGTGCAATTGCTTCTGTCAAAACATCCACAATGTCATTGCGAAGTTGAAGTGCTTCTTCTCTGGTGACTTCGTTGGCTGCACGGGAGGGATCTATGCGGGAACGCCATAGGGCTTCGTTTGCGTAGATATTCCCGACTCCAACAACTTTATATTGATCCATGATCAGCTTTTTAACTGGTTGAGCTGATTTTGAAAGTAGTTTGAGCAGGTAGTCACCTGTAAATGGGTCGGTTAGGGGTTCGATCCCGAGCTTTGTGCTGTACGCATCAAAACGCTCTGCATTCATAAGAGCCACTGTACCAAGCCTACGTATGTCGCTGTAGAACATGGAGCGCCCATCATCCAGTACAAACTCGACTGTTAAATAAGGATGCTCTGCTGGAGAGAGTGACTCTAATGTCCCGATTAATAATGCACCGGTAAAACGTGGTTGCACCACAACTCTGTCGCCGCTGCTCAGGTCGATAACTATGTGCTTCGCTCGACGCCATGCACGTTCGATAGTGACTCCAGCGACGCGACGTTTCAACTGAGTGGCGGTTACCTCTCGTAAGACATCGGCTTTAATAACTTTTGCGGAGACAATCTGCTGACCGGAGATGGCTTTATGCACATCTCCGGCGATTGTTTCTACCTCAGGTAATTCAGGCATTTCTGGTTAATTCTCTCCATCCGATATCACGGCGGTTCTGTTTCCCTTCAAAGGTGATGGAATCTGAAGCGTGAAGTGATTTACCCACCGCATCGGCCAAAGTTTCGCCAACACCGGTAACAGCAAGCACACGGCCGCCAGCTGTTACTAGTCTGGGCTGCGAGTTCGTGTTTTTGTCCGGCTGCTCAAGCTTGGTTCCGGCATGAAAAACGATTGCATCCTTAATATCCGAATCTGATGATTCGTTTAAGGAGTTTAATGCTTTGCCGTTCGTAAGTAATATTTCGGCGCCATTTTTTACGGATTCCGGATAACCACCTGCTGCTAATACTGTGGTAGCAGCAGCACCCTTTTTCCACTGAAAGTCCGGGGAATCAGCAATAGACCCACCATTGGCTACTGTAGATATAATTTCGAGCAGTGAACTATCCATAAGCGGAAGGATGGCCTGTGTTTCTGGATCCCCAAAACGGCAGTTAAACTCTACCACCTTCGGGCCGGCTTCCGTTAGCATAAGGCCGGCGTAGAGAAGGCCGGTAAATAGAGCGCCATCTTCTGCGAGACCTTTAAGGACCGGGTCGAACACCTGCGATTGAACCTGAGCTCGCATGCTGTCTGTATCTATAGATACAGGGCAGTAAGCCCCCATGCCACCGGTGTTGGGTCCAGCATCTCCATCCAGGAGTCGTTTGTGATCTTGTGCGCCAATCATCATCTTGGCAGTAAAACCGTCACAGATCGCAAAGATTGAAAGCTCTTCGCCAACCATGAACTCTTCAATCAGAATTTCGTCGCCAGCGGTACCAAACTTTTTGTCCAGCAGCATGCTGCTGATCGCGTCGTCGGCTTCTTCCTTGGTTTGCGCGATAATAACGCCTTTACCGGCCGCCAGTCCCGATGCTTTGATAACGACAGGATATCCCGCTTTTGCGACGGCTGCCCTGGCAGATTCCGCATCTGAATGATGACTGGCGTAAGCAGTGGGTACGCCCATCCTGTTCATCAGATCCTTTGAATATCGCTTTGATGTTTCAATCCTGGCGGCGGCGGCAGTCGGGCCAAATATCGCCTTTCCGGCGGCTTTGAATGTATCGACTATACCGGCCGAGAGTGGCGCTTCGGGGCCGACCACCGTAAGGTCGATCTTTTCATCTTCCACAAACTTGAGAAGGCTCGGGATGTCATCGGCCCTGATTGCAACACAGTTTCCGATCTCCGAGATGCCAGGGTTTCCTGGTGCTGCGTAGATCGTAGCTTGAGGTGCGTCTTTTTTTAACTTCCAGGCGAGGGCATGTTCGCGTCCACCGCCACCAACAACCAAAATCTTCATATTGTGTGCTATAAGCTGTCTTTATCTATTCTGGTACCTGCGAAACTCTCAGGGCGTTTTTGCCATTGAGGTGAGGTAGCGAAAGTTAACTGAGTGCCTGTTCCAGATCGGCGAGCAGGTCATTCACATCCTCAACACCACAGGATAGGCGTATGAGCCCTTCAGTGACGCCCATTTGAGCGCGAATATCCGGTGGTATGGAAGCGTGGGTCATGCTGGCAGGATGGCTTATAAGGCTTTCGACGCCACCTAATGACTCCGCAAGTGTAAAAACATTCACCTTGTTTAGAACCTGGGCCGCGCGATCTTTGGAACCAACGTCTACAGATATCATCCCGCCGAATCCAGACATCTGTCGTTTTGCTAAGTCGTGCTGAGGATGAGAGGCGAGCCCTGGATAGAAGACCTTGTCGTCCCCAAACTTATCGACCAGGAAACCTGCTACTGCGCGTCCGTTCTGATCGTGTCTTTCCATACGGAGATGGAGAGTTTTTGTCCCGCGCAGCACCAGCCATGCGTCGAATGGCCCTGGAACCGCACCGGAAGCATTGAGGACGAACTGGATACGTGTGGCCAGATCATCGTCGTTTGTAATTGCAATCCCGCCCACCATATCGCTATGACCATTCAGGTATTTGGTGGAGGAGTGCCAGACTATATCGGCGCCGAGCTCGATTGGGCGCTGGAAGTATGGTGTAGCAAATGTGTTGTCGACTATCAGAATAGCGCCAATCGAGTGAGTGGCGTCGGCTGCGGCTTTCAGGTCGGTAAGACGCATTAATGGGTTGGTTGGAGTTTCAACCAGTACCGCCACTGTATTCTGTTTTTTTGCCGAAACTATATTATGGGTGTCGCGGGTATCAACATAGGTGATCTCTATGCCAAAATTCTGCAGGATTTTGTCTAATAATCGGAATGTTCCGCCATAAACGTTGTCGCCGCAGATAATATGGTCGCCGGTTTTGAAGAGCTTCATGAGCGCATCCAGGCATCCCATGCCACTAGAAAAGGCAAAGCCATAGCGCGCGCCCTCAAGTGTTGCGACATTTCGTTCTAGCGCCTCTCGGGTTGGGTTTTTTCCACGGGCATATTCGTAACCGCGGTGGACTCCGAGAGCATCTTGTGCGTATGTTGACGTCTGGTATATAGGCGTCATAATTGCGCCAGAGGTTGGGTCAGGGCGCTGGCCGGCGTGGATGGCGCGAGTACCAAAGGCCTGTAATAGGTCTTCTTCGAATATTTTGGTCATATAGCAAATATGATCGATCAGAGGAAGTTTTTGTGAATAGTGAGCCACTTTACTGTGTGATTGCCGATGATGAGCCTGCTTTACGGCAGGTTCTGGTTCGGCTTATGACTGCCGACGGCTTTGTCTGTCTGCAGGCGGCTTCCGGCGTGGAGGCACTAGAGCAGCTTGAGAAGGTGGATGCGCATCTGTTATTGACAGATCTGCGTATGCCATCTATGGACGGTATTGAGCTCCTTCAGAGGGCACGGGCCAAGTTTCCCGACCTTGCTGTTATTCTTATTACCGCTGTGGCTGACGTCGACGTGGCTCTGGATTGTATGGCCAATGGGGCAATGGACTATCTGACCAAGCCCTTCCATTTGGAAGAAATCAGGGCACGGGTCTCTCAGGCTTTGGAGAAACGGAGGCTGATCGTAGAAAACCGTTCGTATCAGCGAGAGCTTGAAGCGCGTGTCTCCGAACAGGCTAAACGTATAGAAGAGCTCTTCCTGGGCGGTGTACAGGCCCTGGTTCAGGCGCTCGAAGTAAAGGACCAGTACACACGAGGGCATTCGATTCGCGTGAGTCGTTATTCGGCTGCTCTTGCCCGTGAGATTGGTCTGCCCGACGAAGCTGTCCGCCAGATTGAACTCGGCGGCCATATGCACGATATCGGAAAGATTGGAGTTCGCGAGGCGGTGTTAAACAAAGACGGCCCGTTAACGGAAGAAGAGTATCAGCATATTATGACCCACCCAATGGTAGGGTGGCACATTCTGTCTCCTCTGCTTGGTGATACTCCAATGGCGCTTAACATCGTTCGCTCTCACCACGAGCGATACGACGGGCGGGGAATCCCGGATGCGCTGGCGGGCGAGGCTATTCCTTTGGAAGCCAGGATAGCTGCGGTTGCAGACGCTTTCGATGCTATGGTGAGCGGCCGCGCGTACAGAAGGGGACGGTTTATGGCAACTTCGGACGCCGTTGCCGAGTTGCATCGTCATTCCGGAACGCAGTTTGATCCAGCGTTAGCCGCTGCTTTTGTACGGCTTATTGAAGAAGGAAGGCTGGGAGAATTAAACTCAGCTGTCAGCGTAATGGCGCCGGCTGCAGAGTCTCACACTTTATAAATACATCTATTTAAATACATGGAATATCCAGGATTAATGGTTAGTGTATCCGGCCTGCGCGGTAGAGTCGGTGAAGCATTAACTCCAGAAGTTGTAGCTAAATTTGCAGCCGGTTTTGGTGCCTGGGCTCTGTCAAAAAAGCCAGGTCAGCCTATAGTTGTTGGTCGCGACAGTAGAGTAAGCGGTCCAATGTTTCATAAAGTTGTTCTGGCTGCACTGGAAAGCGTTGGTGCAAATGTTATCGATATTGGGATTGTTCCTACTCCAACGGTACAGTTGGCAGTTGAACATCATCATGCTGCCGGTGGTTTGGCAATTACTGCCAGCCACAATCCTATAGAGTGGAACGCTCTTAAGTTCATCGGTTCGTCAGGTCTGTTTCTGGATGGTAACGAAGGTGCTGAAATGCGTGCCGCAGTTGAAGGCAATATCCCACGTGCAACATGGGATAAGCTCGGCACAGTTACAAAGGATGAAGGCGCAATAGATCGTCATATCGATGCCATCCTGAGTCTTTCATTTATAGATGTGGAACGCATCCGCGCGCGAAAGTTCAAAGTTGTGTTGGACTGCGTTCGCGGTGCAGGCGGGTTATTCATGCCTAAGCTTCTCGATAAACTGGGTTGCGAAGTGCATGGCTTTAACCTTGAAACCGATGGTGTTTTTCCGAGGTCACCTGAACCGGTGGCGGAAAACCTTGGCGAAGTTGAAAAGACTGTTGCCGGTTTAGGGGTTGATATTGGGCTGGTTGTAGACCCGGACGTTGACCGTCTGGCCCTGATCTCCGAAGAGGGATTCGCAATCGGCGAAGACTACACACTTGCTCTTGCAGCTAGTGTCGTTTTGAAACACCGGACCGGTCCTGTTGTTACAAATCTGTCCACCAGTCGCATAGTTGATGACGTCGCGGAGCGTGCCGGATCGAGAGTAATTCGGGCTCCTGTTGGCGAAGTTAACGTGGCTACACGCATGCGCTCAGAGGGATCGCCTATCGGTGGAGAGGGTAATGGAGGTGTAATATTGCAGGAGTTGCATCTCGGGCGCGATGCCCCAGCCGGCGCGGCCATTATATTGCAAATGCTTGTCGAAGATGGACGCAGGTTATCTGAGATAGTTCAGGATTATCCACGCTACAATATCGTAAAAGATAAGCTGGATAGACCCGCTGTTTCCTTGGATTCTGTTTACAGCTCACTCACTTCTACGTTTGCTGATGCTGCCTCAGATACACAGGACGGGTTGAGGTTGTCCTGGGCTGATCGCTGGGTACATATACGTCCATCGGGAACGGAACCTATTGTCAGAGTGATAGCTGAAGCACCCACGAAAGAGGATGCTCAGCAGCTCATCAGGGCCGGTCGCGAGTGTGTAGAAGCTCTATGATGTTCCACTAAGATTTATTGGGGTATTTATGTTTAAAGTTGTTGCATTATCACTTGCTTTAGCTGCACCTTTGGCTGCTAACACAGGAACTCCTGTCATAACAGTGGATCCTGCTGTTGCTGCTAGTAAAGCTGAAGCAGTTAACTGGAAAGTCGATGTGGTTCATTCGGAACTGCATTTTTCAATTCGCCACCTGATCAGCAGAGTTGGTGGGACATTTAATGATTGGTCTGGAACCATCACAGCCGATCCGAACGATTGGAGCAATGCATCGGTCAATATTGTAATTAAGACCGCCAGCATTAACACCAAGGTAGAGCCAAGAGACAATCATCTGCGTACTGCCGACTTCTTTGATGCAGAGAAGTTTCCAGAGATCACTTTTAAGAGCACATCCATCAAGCGCAACGAAAATGAGATCGTGCTTGCAGGTGATCTGACAATGCGTGGTGTTACCAAGCCAATCGTCCTAAAAGGTCGTTTTAACGGGATTGTTGTAGGAGACAAGGGGAAGAAAAGAGCTGGTTTCTCTGTCACTACCTCCATCGATAGAACCGACTTTGGTGTTTCTTACAACAGAGTGATGGAAGGCGCTGGTATTGCCCTCGGTGACGAAGTAAAGATCACAATCAACCTTGCAGCTGACGAAGTTTAGGTTTGCAAGGGCCGTAGTATCAGCAGTAGTAGTAATAGTCGTTAAATTTCAGTATTGAGAATTGAAAGCCCTGTTGGGTGGAGAATTTATATGTGTGGTATTGTTGGTTACGTCGGTAGCAAGTCTGCCACCCCTCTCCTTATAGAGGGGTTAAAAAGGCTCGAGTATCGCGGATACGATTCAGCTGGCGTTGCCCTGATGAATGGCAATGGTGTAGAAACCCGTCGTGCTGCTGGCAAAATCAGTCGGTTGGAAGGTGTTGTAAACGACCGTCCAATACACGGTAATGTAGGGATTGCCCACACCCGTTGGGCCACACACGGTGCGCCTACCGAAGGTAATGCCCACCCACACGTTTCGCAGGATGGTACCGTTGCAGTTGTTCATAACGGTATCATCGAAAACTATATGGCGCTTCAGCAGAAGCTCATTGGTTTAGGGTACAAGTTTACCTCTGAGACAGACACAGAGGTGCTTGCCCAGCTGATTCAGGAAGCTTTTACAGACAATCTGGAAGACGCAGTTCTTGATGCACTTGCGCAGGTGGAAGGAACCTACGGAATTGCAGTTATCTCTTCACGCGATCCAAACAAACTGGTAGCTGCTCGCCAGGGCAGTCCGCTCTTGGTTGGTCTGGGTGAAGGCGAACATTACATTGCCAGCGACGTTTCGGCTATTTTAGCCCACACAAGACAGGTCGTATATCTTGATGATGGTGACGTTGCAGTGCTCGACGCCAATGGATATCGTGTCATCGATAAAAGCGCTAAAGAGATGCGCCGTAATGTCAGCAAGATCGATTGGGATCTGGATCAGATCGAACGCGGCGGCTATGCGCACTTCATGCTTAAGGAGATCTTCGAGCAGCCACAGACCGTGGAAAACACTATGCGTGGCCGTCTGCTTGAAGATGCAGCAACTGCCAAGCTTGGTGGACTGAACCTTACAGACGAAGAGCTCCTCAAGTTCGATAACATCGTTTTGACAGCTTGCGGTACAAGCTGGCACTCCGCCCTTATTGGTGGAATGATGCTGGAGGATCTTGCACGCATTCCGACTAAGGTCGAGTACGCATCTGAGTTCAGATACCGCAACCCAGTTGTTAACGAAAAAACACTTTGCATAGTATTGTCGCAGTCTGGCGAGACGGCCGATACTCTGGCCGCAATGCGCGAAGCAAAGCGTCGTGGTGCTCGTACACTCGGTATTGTGAACGTTGTTGGATCAACCATCGCACGTGAGTCGGATGGTGGTACATACATTCACGCCGGTCCGGAAATTGGAGTTGCCTCTACTAAGGCATTCTCCAGTCAGGTCTTAGCTCTCGCAATGTTCACCCTGAAGATGGCTCGCCTCCGCGCGCTGTCGACGGTTCGTGGACTCGAAATTGTTCAGGCAATGCATGCTCTGCCTGGCCAGATTCAGCAGATCCTGGATAGGGCACAGGAGATTGAAGATGTTGCAGAAGAGTTCAAGCGCGCTTCAAACTTCCTGTACTTAGGCCGTGGATATAACTTCCCAACCGCGCTCGAAGGTGCTTTGAAGCTGAAGGAAATCAGCTACATCCACGCAGAGGGTTATCCAGCTGCCGAAATGAAGCACGGGCCTATTGCACTTATCGACGAGATGATGCCGGTCGTGTTCGTTGCTCCACATGACTCTGTCTTTGAAAAGCTAGTTTCAAATGTGCAGGAAGTTAAGGCTCGTAAAGGGCGTGTAATTGCAATTACAAGCCGGGAAGAGCCAGCACTGGTTGGAAAGATCGATTATGAGTTCCGAATTCCGGAGACCATTGATATTCTTTCGCCTATCCTTGCATCAGTGCCTCTGCAGCTATTGGCTTATTATGTTGCAGTCAAGCGTGGGTCGAATGTGGATCAGCCACGTAACCTGGCCAAATCTGTAACGGTAGAATAATCGTATCTTCTCTGATTGTTGTACAGGTAACAGTAGTTGTAAACAGGAATTGGAGATTCTGAATCTTCGCACCCAGCTTTAGCAATGCGAACGCACTAATGTGTGATCACAACGCCGAAGCTGGGTGTTTTGTTAATGTAGCGTTGCAAAG
Organism: Gemmatimonas phototrophica; assembly: GCA_040394885.1. Classification (GTDB taxonomy): domain Bacteria; phylum Gemmatimonadota; class Gemmatimonadetes; order Gemmatimonadales; family Gemmatimonadaceae; genus Fen-1247. The sequence continues at coordinate 268,639 of JBEBRK010000002.1, read as the reverse complement.
AAATCCAAATACATATGAAAGTTATTCTCCAGCGTGTATCCAGCGCTTCGGTAGCAGTTGAGGGACAGACTGTAGGTGAAGTAAAGTCCGGCTTTATGGCATTAGTAGGCTTTACTCACACCGATACAATGGAAATGGTTCAGTGGATGGCAGACAAGATACTCGGTCTCCGCGTCTTCGCAGATGCGGAAGGCAAGATGAATCTTAGTCTTACAGATATTGGCGGTGAGATACTGGTGATTTCACAGTTTACACTTTATGGGAATGCAGAGAAGGGGCGTCGTCCATCATTTATCGATGCAGCACGCCCCGAGATCGCAGAACCTCTGTATGAGAATATGGTCGCTGTATTAAGGGCCTCAGGGGTGAAGGTAGAAACCGGGAGGTTTGGAAGCGAGATGCAGGTTTCGTTGATAAACGATGGTCCAACAACTTTAATTCTGGAGAAGTAGAAGTTGATAAATGTTGTGTTAGCCTCTGCATCTCCAAGAAGGAGAGAGCTTCTGAATCTTATCGGAATAGAACATGTTGTTCGCCCTGCCGATATTGACGAGTCTGTGCGTGAAGGAGAATCTCCAATAGCTTATACTGAACGCCTGTCACGCGAAAAAGCGTTGGCTGTTGCCTCTAATCTGGAAGGTTTGATCCGAAGTGGTTCTATCTCCGCTGTCAGTGGAAGAGCCATAAATGAAGAGGATGTTGAAGCGGATATTGATATCGATGCTGATATTAATGCTGATATTAATGGCAGTCTGATAGTCGCCGCCGATACAACTGTTGTTATCGATGGCGATATCTTAGGGAAGCCTGCGGATACAGACGAAGCTGTTGCAATGATATCTCGCTTAAGTGGCCGAACCCATACTGTTGTTACCGGAATAGCCTGTTCTCTGAACGGAAATACTGTGAGTGCGGTTGAGACTGTTGAGGTAACCTTTCGCGTGCTTACTGTTGAGGAAATCCACGATTATGTTGAAACTCGTGAACCAATGGATAAGGCCGGTGCGTATGGTATTCAAGGTTACGGAGCTACGATTGTCGAGCGTATTGAAGGAGATTATTTCTCCGTTATGGGGCTTCCTCTGTCACGGCTGATATTGCTGATGAAAGAGCTGGGTGTGCACTATCGGTTTAATGAGCGACTAGGGAGTCTGATTTAGTGATCCCAGGAAGATTCATAAATCCTGATTGATAAGCCTCGATCAGATTCGGTGTTAAGGCTTTACTGCGACTATTTAATGTAGTCACAGTAAAGCCTAGCTTTTTTGAAGAACTAAGAATCCCTGCTACTACCCAGTGTTGTCCGGGTTACTGCGATCGATACTTTTTGTCCCATATCCCGATCTTCTCTGCAACCTGCTTAACAGATATATCAGGCATTCTATCAAGTCTGTTTTCCATCGTAGGAACGTAATCTTCACCCGGGTTCGCGTACGCATCGACAATCAGGTCGTGGTATTTGCGATATGGTCCCGTCCTCTTTGGGTTTGTATATCCCATTAACGAGATCACCGGTTTGTCCAACGCAATAGCGATATGTAGAGGGCCAGTGTCGGGTGCCAGAACCAGCTCCGAAGCATCGAGTATACTTACAAGCTTACGGAGCCCGCTGCCAAGATTGGATATAGCTTTATCAGTCTTCTTCATGATGACTGACTCTGCGTGCAGTTCACGTTCTGACTGGCCACCTACCAGAACTGGTTGAAGGCCGTAATCGTTGTATAGAATTTCACAGATTTCGGCCCAACGCTCTGGAGCCCAGTCCTTTTGAGCCTTTGAGGTTGCAACAACAATTGAAGCGACTGGGCGGTCAAATTGCGAAGCCCACTCTTTCTGCCATGCAACTTCATTGTCCCATGGTCCCAGTTCCCATGTAACTGGAGTTGGATCAACTCCCAGGAACTGTAAAAACTCAAAGTACTGATCCTGAACATGCTGGACCGCGTGGTATGGAATCTTAGTATTTGTAAACAGCCAGTTGCCATCACGCGCTCTGCTTTTGTCAAATCCTAACTTGACTGGTGCTTTGGTGAACGCCGTGATGATTCCGGCTTTAAAGTAAACCTGGAGGTTGATTACTATGTCGAATTTACGTTTTGACAGCTCCCGTTTTGTTTCCAGAAAACCGTTTAATCCCTTGGACCTGTCAAATATTACTATGTCGTCTACGTTCCTGTGTCCTCTGACAAGTGTTGCAGGTCCAGGCTGTAGCACCCAGGTGATCCTGGATTTGGGATTGTGTCGCTTTATGGCGTTGATAACTGGTAATGTATGTACAGCATCGCCAACTGCCGACATCATAACGATGCAGACGTTGTCTAAACGAAATTCCTTTTTATGATTCATCTTCTAGTAAAACAGGGGCAACGGTCTTTGTAGCTTCAATTATTGCATTGCCAAGATAGGTTATGTCCGACTCCGATACAGTTGACAACTGTCCTTTCTCGGATGTCTGCCATTTACGTATTGAATTAAAAAGACGATTCATATTGGCGATGCCAACCATCGGGTCGTTTGGAACGTGAAAGTGAGCACGGTCGACATCCAGTAAGTATGCAACGTAGCCGCTGGTCTCGGCAGATATCAGTACGTTCTTGAGATTGAGATCCTCGTGTTGTACTCCACCTGCAGATAGACGAGCGAGCAGTAGTGCGACTGAATCAAGGATGTCGTTGCGGTATGCATCATTTCTGCGGTCTGACAGAACAGTCGAAAGATCTGCGCTGTCCTCGACAAACCTTGTAACAACATCTGATCTCCGTAACAGGCTTCCAACTTTATAAATTGCAATTGCTGCAACTTCAGGAGTTGGTATGTTAAGAGCCTTAAGCCTGCTTGCGGCAAAAACTTCGTGAATAGCTCTGGTTGGCGGTATATACAGATCTTTCACCAGTTTTGCTATCAGGCCACCACGGAATGAATGCCGAACTGCAACTCTGCGTTGAGATATTCCCATCGGGAGGACAAAGACATCTCCGCGTCCTTTGAACTTTAAAATGGCGGAGCTGTCTTCTGAATATCGTTTGGCCGCATACTCATAGAGAGTGTCACCAGATTCAAGGATCTGGCGACACTCCGAAAGTACGTCCGGAACGGCAATTAGGTTGGTCTTCTCGCCAATGGATATCTGTTGATAACCGCTTATTACAAGCTTGAAAGAAATTGCCATTATTGTGCGGCTTTAGCCTGGCCGATAGCTGAGAGCATCGCACGGGCTTTGTTCTCAGTCTCTTCCCACTCCATCTCTGCAACAGAATCCGCTACAATTCCTGCGCCTGCCTGAATCGATGCAACTCCGTTAGCGATCGTACATGTGCGGATTGTAATGGCAAGATCCATCCTTTTTCCGCCACTCGCGATGTAGCCGAGCGCTCCGGCATAAGGGCCTCGTCTGACCGGCTCAAGCTCGTCGATAATCTCCATCGCTCGGACTTTAGGGGCGCCTGTCATCGTACCAGCAGGGAAGGTTGCTTTAAAGACGTCCAGCGCACTGGCATCGTCTCGAACCTTTCCTTCAACCTGACTTACTATGTGAAGCACATGTGAATACTTCTCCACGCACATAAAGTCCGTTACTTCGACCGAACCGAACTCGGAGATACGGCCAACATCGTTGCGGCCAAGATCTATTAACATTACGTGCTCTGCGCGCTCTTTTTCATCCGCTAAAAGATCTTCGCTAAGTGCTTCGTCTTCTTCGGTAGTCTTTCCACGTTTGCGCGTTCCCGCAATTGGCCTGACCGTCACACGTTCATCTGACAGGCGAACCAGTAGTTCCGGAGAGCTCCCGACCAGTTCCAGTCCATCCATAATAAGATGGAACATATAAGGAGATGGATTTAGAACTCTGAGGGCACGGTAAAGTGTCTCCGTGGAGAAATCGTGTGGCGTTTCGATACGACGTGCAATCAAGCCCTGGAAGCAGTCTCCTGCTTTAATGTATTCCTTGATTTTTGCTACGCCGGTAAGGAAGTCCGGCTTGCTGATACTGGATGTGCCTGTTGCAGGCGCCGCAGAATGATTTAGGGTAAGCGGCTTTAGTGGGGACGGCTGGTGCAGACGTGCGACTAGCTCGTTCAGCTCTGTTTCGGCCTGATTGTATAATGCATCCAGGTTGGCATCCAGTATATCCTGATCGGTATATGGTGCAGTCTGGTCGGCATCCAGTATACCCTGATTGGTATCCGCTACCGCCCCATCAACTTTAGGTACACCACGGTTAGTCGTGTATTCGGAAGGTACTGGTACCGTAACTACAACGCGTGCCTGTCCCTTGAGGTTGTCGATAATAACAAGGGATCTTGTAAATACAAACAGTGCATCCGGTACATCCAAAGTTTTTTCTGGGGCATCGGGCAACTCTTCTATCAGCCTGACCACATCGTACCCGAAGTATCCGACAATGCCGCTCCAGAAGCCTTCCAGCTCTGGAACATTCACAGGCGCTTCCGATGCCATGATCGCCTCCAGGTCATCTAGCGCGTTTTCGGGGGTGCGTGCATTATGCCAACCCAGCTCAGGAGACCAGTCTTCTACAACACCATCATTCAGACGCCACGCTCCTCTTGGCTCGGTACCCATAAAGGTGTAGCGGGCCCAGGTCTCGCTCCCAGCAGGGGCAGACTCGAGAATGAACGAAAATGGCCCCCTGCGGAGCTTGGCGAAGGCGGAAACTGGTGAATCAGTGTCCAGAAGGATGTCACGCCATATAGGCACCAGCTTTACTGGGGCCTTGGCCGCACTGGCGGTAGCAGGTGCGGGATAGTAATCTTTCCGAGCTCTGGTTTTGAACTGCTTTATTGGCATGCGTTAAGTTGAATTATGCGACGGTCCCTGACAACGGTTTTTTCAGCACTCTTTATATTAGTCGCTTTTGCTCCAACTGGAGTCGGTGCGCAGACTTTTGAGTGGAATTCTGCTCGAGTAATGGCCCTCGTCTCGAGGGCCACGGCCAAGAGAGACGCTGCCCTTGCAGATTCCAGCCTGCGCTCGTATAAAGCGCAGGCAATGGGTTACCTTACCTTCCTGGCCCAGATCAGCGAGGGGCTTCGTGAGCCTCCGAAAGTTATCAAGACAGATCAGATCGCTTCGGACATTTACTGGAAAGCCCCCAACTACAGCAAACAGTATATAAAAGGTCGCCGTGATACGCTCCTGCTTCCGACCGATATCAACTATCACAGGGACCATCTCGGGATTGTACAGAACAACTTTCCGGAGATAATCCGTTTGGGAGATGGGGATGAGGTTCGTGATGTCCCTCACCCTTTATCTCGCGCTGGTCACTCGGAATACGACTACGCGATCCGTGATTCTCTCACTATCTCTTTTGCGGGGCAATCTCTTCAGGTCTATGAAATTGCTCTACGCCCAAAAGATAGCAATGCTCCCAGAGCTGTAGGCGCGGTCTTTGTTGAGCGTACCACTGCTGATGTCGTCAGAATGGCGCTAAGCTTTACCCGTGCTGCGTTGAAGCAGTCATCGCTTGAAGACGTAACTGTAGTTCTCGAAAACGGTCTTATCGCCGGAAAGTACTGGCTCCCACGCCAGCAGTCTATCGAAATTCGAAGAACTGCTTCGTGGCTGGATTACCCCGTTCGAGGGATTATTCGGGGGAGATGGGAGATTTCCGGTTACGAACTTAATGCGGATTTTTCTATTCCGTTTATGGGGCCGGAGATTATGGTTGCTCCTGGCAGCAGGATATCTCCCACAGGTATGGTTCAGAACCCGTCCTTCGAATTTGAAGGAGATATTATGCGCGAGCTCCCTCCGGATGTAATCGCGGCGACAGACGCAGATGTTCATAGAGTTCAGGAAGAAGCCAGAGCGCTGGTACGGCAGCGTGCGCTGGCCCGTGCGACGAATCTGTCATTAGGAGGGAGAGGCGCTTCGGATTATATCGGTTTTAACAGAACTGAAGGGTTTGCGCTGGGAGTGGCAGGTAGCAAAGCGTTGGGGAATGGGTTCTCATTTAATGCCGGTGTGAGATATGGTTTTGATGACGAACGTATAAAGTGGTCCGGTGGGTTCTCATACAGGCGTGCAAGTGGCTCCAGTGTCATATTATCCGCATACCGTCGTATAGGTGATGCCTCGGCGATCCAGGAGCGTTCGGGGGTAGTGAACAGCTTTGCCGCACAGGAGTTTGGCAGCGATTATACAAGCCCGTATAGAGTAGACGGCGTATCGTTGCAGCTTAAAGTTCGCAGCCTGGAAGCTCTGCAGACTACAGCATATCTGGCTTTGGAGCGACACGACAGTGCGGGATTGAATGCTACTTCTACATTTGGCAACTTTGCCCCTGTTCTGCAGTTTCCCAGGTATGAGGAGTTGAGAGCAGGAGTAAAGTTTGATCTGTCCGATATAAGCTCGGTGTTTGGAACCAGGCTTAACGCAGGTTTAAATATTGAAGGTCTTCAGGGTCGGCATCGTGACACGATACAAAGTGTTGCCGCGCCACCCTTATTCCCAATCTCGCTTCCTGTAATTTCGGGACCCGTTCAGTCTACTGTATCAACCGATAAAAACTATTGGTTACGAGCCACTCTTACTGTAGATGCTGAGAAGGAGCTGCCATTTGGAAACTTTGTCTCACGGTCATTTGGTGCAGCTATAATTGGACCGAGTGAAGTTATCCCAGTACACAGGCTGTTGTTTCTAGGTGGAATTAATAGCGCTCCAGGATATGAATTCCATCAGCTGTATGGTAACTATGCAATAAGCCAGCGTTTAGAGTTAAGATTTAAGGCGCCTTTTTATAGAATTCCTTTAGGAGCCTTCGGAAAAGCTCCAGGAGAGTTAACTCTGGCTCCTTACGTCAACGGAGCCTGGGTTGAAGGACAACCTCTCAGGCCAAGCGTGGGGCTTGGAGTGTTAACTCTCTTTGATATACTTAGATTCGATGTTGCAAGGGGATTGCGCGACGGGCGCTGGGTCTTTGGAGTTGATATCAACCGGAGCTTTTGGGGATTGCTCTAATTACATCTCCCAGGACATCCAGCGATTTGTCCTGCATTAAAATTTCTATCTCATTCAGCATCTGACGCGATCGTGGCCATGAAAGCCTTGATTTAGCTGTATCAAAAGGAAGCCATTCGTAACTCTGATGTTCCTTTCCTAAAGTAATCTTGGCTTTAGAATCAACCAGAGCACAAAAAACCATCGATGTTTCAATGCGACTTAAAGACGGAACATAAAAGTTATGAACTGTTATACTAAATAGTTCTTTAACTTCTATGCCTGTTTCTTCGGACACTTCTCTAACGGCCGCATTCTCAACAGGTTCACCTTTCTCGATCTTGCCATGAATTACTTCGATCGAATTAGGTCGAACTTCATCGCCCGCCCTTTTTAGAGTTAGAATTCTCCAGGGGTTGAGAGACGTGTCTATTAGATAAACTTCAATAACAGTTGCGGTAGCTCTTATCTGATCAGGCATTGTCGAAAGTTCCTTGCTCAGGTCACTGATATGCGTATTTGCGGAATCTGAGACTCCATATGGAATCTGTTCTTCTTTTCTGTACTGCGCACTGTCTGATATCTGCTGTAATTCATTGCTTGTTGCATGGTATTCATCATGAGATGACAGGTCGTTGTAGTCCGAATCCAGAACCCTTCCTACCTCTTCTGCAGTTGTGATGCCATCCAGGACATAGTCATTTCCAACATCACGCAAAGAACGAGTGCCCATATTGCGAACGTGTTTTGTCAGTGGTTGTATTGCTGCACCTCCTGAAATTAGCTGCTGCATCTTGGGATCTACCTGTACCAACTCTGTTGCGGCAATACGGCCGAAATATCCAGTACTGCTACATAGCTCACACCCCGTTGCTTGCATAACAGCTGCCCCGGATGGTATGGCTCCCCAGAGTGCGACTGGAAGCGGTTCTGTCGAAACCGCTTTGCAGTCATTGCACAATCGCCGTACTAAGCGTTGAGCTACAACGCCCTTAAGTGCTGCTGCTATCTTATTGGGATCTATCCCAAGGTCGACAAGCCTGGTGATTGAACTACAAGCATCCAGTGTATGCAGTGTGGCAAATACCAGGTGGCCTGTAAGTGCCGCCTGGATCGCAATGTTCGCCGTTTCCTGATCACGAACTTCACCAATAAGCACAACATCCGGATCTTGTCTTAATATCGATCGTAAAGCCGACGCGAACGTTAATCCGGCGCGCTCGTTAACCTGAACCTGAACAACTCCGGTCAACCTGTACTCTACAGGATCTTCAACGGTAATAATATTGAGGCCGCGGGTGACCAGTTCCTGCAGGGCTGCGTATAGTGTTGTTGTTTTTCCGGAGCCAGTGGGGCCGGTGATAAGTATCAGCCCCTCACGTATATCTATGAGTCTGCGAAGTTTTGCTGTAATGTCTTTAGGCAGATTTAGTGTGCTGAGCGAGTTGGCGCCGCTCTGATCTTTCAATACACGAATCACTACTTTTTCTCCAACCGAAGCTGGCAGTGTGCTGACTCTAAGATCTACTCCAGCCTTGTCATCTCCGCCAAACCTCATTCGTCCGCCTTGTGGTCTCATCCGGTTAGCTATGTCGAGGTTTGACATAATTTTTATGCGTGATATAAACGGGAGAACTACTCCATGAGGGAGTGAATAGAAGTTTCGTAACACGCCATCTATCCGGAATCTTATTGTCAATCCATCGGGAGTTGGTTCACAGTGAATATCACTTGCCCGTTTGGCGATGCCATCTTCAATGATCTTATTAACAAGATCGATAACAGGTCCGGTAACATCTGTATGACTTACTTCATTGGCCGACTTTACGTCCATTCCAGTCACATTGGAAATAGCTATTTCAACGTCGTTCAACTTTGTAGAGTATAACTTGTCCAGACTTTCCGAAACAATCATCGGTGTTGTCAGCTCCAATCTTATCCGCTTTCCTGTTGCGAAGGTGAGCGCTTCTTCGCAGTCAGGGTCGAGCGGATTGCACGTGGCAAAGCTTGCTACACTAGCAGTCTCACCTGTAGGGACAACTCCATATTTACGGGCGACAGATTCAGTAATGCGGTGTGTTGTTTCGGGATACACCTGTAGCGGAAGGGAAGCTGTATTTAGACGAGATCTCTTCGCCAGCTTTTCCAATACCTGTCCATCTGAGACAAAGCCCAGCTTTACCGCTCCTTCCCACAGTCCGGTATGATTGGAGCGGGCGATATTGTCCAGCTGTTCCTCGGTCAGCAGGGGAGATATTATCGGCAACAGCCAGCTATCGGTGTATTGTTTGTGCATCAATAGTCACTACATAAGTAGAGGTGGAGTCATAAACATCAAAAGGGTATGTTCCCGTAAAGAGAAAATACCCTTTTTGTGCTTGTTCTCACTTATCTGTTTATGGCCGGTCTTAGCGAATTATAGATTGTGAAGCTGAATTGTAGATTCGCATAGCCGGATTTCTTGCAGCTGATATGGGTAATAGCTAATAGTTCTAGTTGTCGCCAATCATCTTTATAAACTCGTACAGCGTGCTGGCTCCTTTATCTCGCACATACCACGTTCGCACATACTTGTATTTTTCATCTGAAGGGTAATCCTTTCCTATTTCAGTGACCCACTTTTGCAATTCTGCAGGTCGTGGTCCCCACCAGGCCAGCTCTTTAAAAGATTCATCATATAAAATTACAACTGGTATAGAGCGACCACCGCGTGTCAGGTGTGCGTCCATGATATCAAGATTTTTATCGCGCTCAATAAGCTTCAACTCCAGTTCAGGAACAGCGTCGCAAAGCTTGGATATTGCCGTAACACTGGAAATCGCATCGAGACACCAGTCTTCGGTGAGGCAAAGAAGGTTAAGCTTTCTGCCGTTAACTACTTTACGTGCTTCTTCAACGAAGTGCTCCTCCAGAACATATTTTTTTGAAGTGGATTCCCAAAGGTCTTTCAGTTGAATTGCAACATCTACAAACTCATCAAAAGTTTTGGCATCTTCAAAGCGCTGCTTAATGTTTGATACTTCAGACATTTGGTATCTTTCTGCTCCAGATTATTGACAATGATGTACGCTTCTGCGAATAGCTAACTGAAATTCGCAGATTTATTTCTGATCGTATTTGACGGTCGTGAGCTTCATGACGTCTGGCGGGGCGTTTGGTTTGACGCGCACGCTCTTGGCAGGTATACCTACATGCACATGATATGGTCGCACACCTTTTGTTGCAACGGCGTTTGCGCCTACCATTCCGTTTTCTCCCACTCTCACACCTGCGAGAACTGTTGCATGGTAGGTGATTCTGACATCATCTTCTAAAACTGTTACTGCGTCAGTTACATCACGCTGGTCCACTATGCTATGTGTGTGGCTGTAAATGTTGGCATAATCGCTGATCGAAACTCTATTTCCAAGTACGAGCCCGCCTCGGTCGTCCAACAGGACATGACGGTGAACAACAACATCATCCCCAACTTCCATGTTGTACCCGAACGAGAACTCGACATGCTGAAAAGCTTTAAAGTTTTTTCCGCATCTGGCGAAGATGTACGGAGCCAGCATTCGCCTGAATCTTATGCCAAGTTCAACGTTTTGCCCTGCCAGTAAAGTTCTGTCAAATGAATACCAGAGCCACAGCAAAGGCTTGGTCAACGCAAACTTTTCAACATCGACTTCAGCGTAATATTCCGGCTCCAAAGTGATGTTGCGTGGATCGGTCATCGCTAGAGCCAATCGTGTCGCATAAGGTATCTTTTCGTCATTTACTGCCGACTCCCAGTTGTTTTTATATTCCGGGTATACAATATCAGTCAGTATCTCTCTGCATAATAAGTTTCTATCGCAGTTTTGCTCTTTCAGTCGCTGATCTGTTGCATCTAAAAAGCCGGCGATGATCTTCTCTACAGGATTCTCTTCAAGCTTCTTAAGTGGATATATGGGCATTTTCTATTATGAGTTTGTACGTATTTACTGAGTGTTGGCTTTGCTTGCCCTGGCCAGGATCATTGCACGTTCTCTCTCAATCTGCTGCAGAATGGCATCCCAGCTGTCGGTCTTAACGCCCTGATACGATACTGTAAGTGGTTGTGAGGTAAGAACGGCGCCGTCGAAGATATAAATGGCACTGTGAGTCTCTCTCTGACGTACCCGCTGATCACCGAATCCTGTGGTTAACGGGATAAAGTCGAATGCTCTAAAGTCTCTTCCTGCCGAGGATACGGTAACGTCCTGTGGGGCAAATCTGGAATCTGCATCGATCCCAAAAAAGGAGATATACCAGACCGATGGATGCAAAGACCCATACCGGCGGCCAGCCTGAGATATGCGCTTTGCGTAGCTGTCTTTAAGATCGTGAAGCGATCTGTATGAGTCTGGTAGCAGAACTCTTATAACCGATTCATCGAGCGGTACAAAACGCACCATCACTCCAGCATTGGAAACATGAAGTGCTATATCCTCCTGCTTCATGGATCCATAGCCGGCGGGGATAAGCCCTTTGTCCGTATAGTTGGGACTCAGAGATGAATCCTTGGTTGCTACTACAGCCTGTAAGTCTGTGCCAGGTGAGTAATTAGATACGCACCCACCCAGCATCATACCGGAGATAACCGCGGGGCTAATGACCCGTAATATCCCCAAATGAGAGCAGACACCCATTATTCCTCCTCTGTAACACCTTCATCATCTGCAGGAACTGCTTCGTCTTCGCTACGAACTAATTCCATGAGGGCCTCAGCAAGTTCGAACCGACCAGCGCCTGTATTTGAACTGAACGGAATCATCTGATCTGTATCCAAATGCAATGATTCGGCCATGAGGAGAATGTGCTCCAAAGCCGCCTTCTTAGAGAGTTTGTCTACTTTTGTAACTGCAATCAGAGTAGGAATTTCCAAACTGGCCAGGAAATCCAGCATCTGTCTGTCGTCTTCGGTTGGCTTATGGCGCACATCGAGGAGCTGAACAACCCCACGCAGCTTTGGCGACTTTGCAAGATATCCCTCAATAAGAGGGCGCCACTCAGCCTTTCTGGATTTTGCGATCTTCGCATAACCGTAGCCTGGAAGATCTGCTAATACGAACTCATTGTTGACAGAGAAAAAGTTGATCTCTCTTGTTCGGCCTGGAGTTCGACTTACACGTACAAACGATCTTCTTCTCAGTAGGGTGTTGATTAACGAGGATTTACCAACGTTGGAGCGCCCTGCAAATGCAATCTCCGGCATAACGGAATCCGGTCTCCATCCGTCGGCTGATGCCATTCCACCCAGGAAATCCAGTGAACGAATGGGGAGCGGATCTTTTACCTTCGGTTTGTTGTCCGGATCGGCGTTGTTAGCCGACCCGGACTTTTTTGCTGCCCCGCCTTTTTTAGCTAACCCGGACTTTTTAGCTGATCTGGTATCCTTCACTGCTCAGTTGCCGGTACAAGCCCAGCAGCAGTTTTTGACTTCTTTGCAGCTTTGGACAGCTCTTTTGCAGATATCGGATTGCGTAGAGCAAGAGCCAGGACTTCATCCATAGACTTCACTGGATGGAAGGTAACCATCTCCTTAACCTCAACCGGAATGTCATCCAGATCGCGAGCATTAGCGAACGGAATCAAAACATTCGTTATGCGATTTCTGTGTGCAGCTACAGACTTTTCCTTGAGTCCGCCAATTGGCAGAACGCGTCCACGAAGTGTTATTTCTCCCGTCATGGCAACATCTCCACGAACTGGATTTCCACTCAAAGCGCTCACAACCGCAGTTGCTATTGCAATGCCGGCACTTGGCCCATCCTTTGGTGTTGCACCGTCAGGGATGTGGATATGAATATCTCTTGTTTTGTAGAAGTCCGGTCTGATTCCGAGAACAGCCGAACGAGTACGAATGTAGCTCATCGCGGCAGCTGCCGACTCTTTCATGACATTTCCGAGTGTTCCTGTAAGCGAAACTTTACCACGTCCGCGAACAACACTCACTTCAATATCCAGAGTCTCCCCGCCGGACTGCGTGTATGCGAGCCCGTTGGCAACACCGATCTTATCTTCGATCTCCTGGCTGTCATTGTCAAACTGTTTTGTGCCTAACAGCGCCTTAAGATCTTCTACTTTAACAATCTGTTTAGGAAGAAGATTTTCGCTCTCTGCCTGCTTACGGGCAAGTTTACGGGCAAGCTTGGCAATCTTGCGCTCTAAATCACGAACGCCAGCTTCACGTGTATAACCACGCATGACTGCAGGTAAAACATCTGCTTCAAGCTCAACTTCATCAGGCTCTAAGCCGTTAGCTTCGAGCTGGCGCGGAACCAGATACTGTCTTGCAATGGCCAGCTTCTCCTGATCCAGATAACCAGGAATTCTGATTATCTCCATTCTATCACGTAGCGGCTCCGGAATTGTGTTCAGAGAATTCGCTGTGGTGATAAAAAGCACCTGAGACAGATCGTAATCAACCTCGAGGTAATGATCGTTAAATGAGAAGTTCTGTTCGGGGTCTAATACTTCCAACAGGGCTGCTGCTGGATCGCCTCTATAATCCTGTCCAAGCTTGTCAATTTCGTCGAGCAGGATGACAGGGTTCACAACTTCAGCCTTTTTCATTGACTGAATAATGCGACCCGGCATGGAACCGATATATGTTCTGCGGTGACCACGAACCTCAGCTTCATCGCGAACGCCGCCAAGCGACATACGAACAAATTTTCTGCCAAGTGCTCTGGCTATTGAGCGGCCTAACGATGTTTTACCAACGCCTGGAGGGCCAACCAAACAGAGGATCGGTCCTTCTATGCGACCGACAAGCGACAATACAGCGATAAAGTCCAAAACCCTGTCCTTTACATCTTCGAGACCGTAATGATCTGCGTCCAGCACTCTACGTGCATGATCCAGGTCCAAAGTTTCGTCTGTGCGTTCATCCCAGGGGAGTGTCGCTATCCAGTCGACGAAGTTCCTGGCAACCGTATACTCCGGTGACATTGGCGGCATACGGCGAAGTTTGCGCAGTTCCTTCTGAACTCGATTCTTGACAGCCTCAGGCAACATCTTTTTGCGAAGCTGTGCTTCAAGCTCCATGTAGTCGTCGCCATCTTCCTGTCCAAGCTCTTTATGAATTGCCTTGAGCTGTTCATGAAGATAGAACTCGCGCTGATTCTGGAACATCGCTCCACGAGTTTCATCGTCCAGCTTTCGTTCCAGCTTGAGAACTTCAATCTCTCCGCCAAGTAGCTCTATGAGCTGATCATACGCAGAGTTCAGCGATTCAGAAGATAAGACGCGCTGTCTGACTTCCTGTTTTGTAGAAACGTGCGCCGCCATACCGTAAACCTGACGTTCCGGCGTATTGGTGGACTGCACCATTACAACAACTTCTGGAGCTATGCGGCGTTGAAGACTTACATACTCTTCAAACAGCGAAAGTGCGCGCTGTCCATTGGCCTTGACCAGCTGCTCATCGGAGTCTGGTTCAACTCCAAGAGGGAAGTCAGTTATGTCAGCGAACAGAACATTTTCTTTGTATTCATAGCTGGCAACTTTTACGCGTTGTACGCCTTCAATCAGAACCTTGGTGGCTCCATTGGGCATACGCGCAATCTGAATGATTCGACCAACTACTGCGACGTCGTAGAGCTCATCAGCTTTTGGCTCCTGGACATCTGCATTCTTCTGAGCAACCAGCAGGATCGACTTATCTTCCCGACGCAGTGCTTCTTCTACTGCCTGAAGCGACGACTGTCTACCCACCAGAAGTGGCATCACCACAAATGGATAGAAGATGACATCCCTCAATGGCAACACTGAGAATCTGGTGTAACTATCGACCCGTGGGGCAGTCTCCTGATCCAGCTTGTTCAACTCGGCTTCAATAGACTCTATCTGCGCAACAATTGATTGTTCGTCGAATGTTTGCGCTGACGCCTGTGTTTCTACAGGCTTTTTAGCCGGTTTTACTTTTTTTATTGGAGCTGCCTTAACTGGAGCCTTTTTCGCTGACTTGGTAGCGGTCTTTTTTGCTGCTACCTTAGGGCGAGCCGACTTTAGGGCCGAGCTCGCAACCTTCCTCGCAGCCTTCTTTTTTGAAGTTGACTTTTTCAATTGAGATTACGCTTCTTTCTTCCGCTTCAGTGGACTTAGTTCCAGTAGTGGCGGTGTTCCGTTGGTGATGCACGACTCGGTAACACGAACTTCTATAATGTCGTCTCGTGCTGGGATTTCGAACATTATTTCCATCAAGCTTTCTTCGAGGATCGCCCTTAATCCACGAGCCCCTGTTCCTCTTTTCAGCGCCCGTTGAGCAATTGCCGCAAGAGCCTTTTCGTCGAAGCTGATCTTAACATCTTCTAAAGCGAAAAGACGGGTGTACTGCTTTGTAAGGGCGTTTTTAGGCTCCTTAAGGATTCGCACGAGCGTGTCCTCGTCGAGCCCATCCAGAGGCACTGAGACGGGTAGGCGGCCTACTAGTTCAGGGATCAGTCCGAAACGTTGCAGGTCGTCTGGCTCCACTTCAGTAAATGCATTTTTTGCGAGGGCCTTTTTGCCATCCTCGTTATTAAAGCCAATCTGGCGTTTGCCAGTTCGGGATTCAATAATCTTTTCCAGACCATCGAAGGCTCCTCCGCAGATAAACAGGATGTCCTTCGTGTTGATCTGGATATACTCCTGCTGCGGGTGCTTTCTTCCGCCCTGGGGAGGGACAGAAGCTGTGGTGCCTTCAATAATTTTTAGAAGTGCCTGCTGAACGCCTTCGCCGGAAACATCGCGCGTGATGCTCGGGTTTTCAGACTTGCGGGCAATTTTATCGATTTCGTCGATGTATACTATGCCGCGTTCGCAGTCGGAGACATTAAAATCTCCCGCCTGCAGAAGTCTGACAAGGATGTTTTCGACATCCTCACCAACGTAGCCAGCCTCGGTGAGGGTGGTTGCGTCGGCGATGGTGAACGGTACGTCCAGAATTCTCGCGAGCGTACGCGCAAGAAGGGTTTTGCCGGTACCCGTCGGGCCAATCATGAGGATGTTGGACTTGTCCAGCTCGACATCATCGTCCTTGCCACTCGAAGCATTTACACGCTTGTAGTGGTTGTAGACCGAAACAGCCAGGGTTTTTTTGGCTCGCTCCTGTCCAATCACATATTGATCAAGGGTATCCTTGATCTCCTGTGGGGTAGGGACCTGAGTGATGGCCTCGGCAACTTCACGGTCCTCGTCCTCCTGTAAGATCTCGTTACAGAGGGCGATACACTCGTTGCAGATATACACTGACGGCCCGGAGATGAACTTCCGGACAGAATCCTTTGACTTTCCGCAGAAGGAGCAGCGAAGATGTTTGTCTTGGGCCATTTATTAAAGCAAATACCCGCTAAGGGTAAGGTCAACTACAAAAGGTATAGGATTTCTCCTCATAGAGCTAATATCGCTCTATAGTACTAGTGATACTACACCTGTAGCAAGGAAAAAGCCCGGCCAGATGACCGGGCTTTCCGTTTTTTTTTTCAAATAGGGCCAAAAATGACCCCTGACTGTAGGAGGCGCTGCCTGTTAGGCAGTAACCTGGGAGATGCCAGATGGCTCGATCACCTGACCACGACTTGTGATGACGTTATCGATCAACCCGTACTCCTTTGCCTCCTCGGCGGACATAAAGCGGTCACGGTCTGTGTCACGCTCGATACGCTCTAAAGGCTGCCCTGTATGCTGAGCCATCAAACCGTTCAGCTTTTCACGGAGATACAGAATTTCCTTCGCCTGGATTTCGATGTCCGAAGCTGATCCACCACCACCATTTTGCGACGGCTGGTGAATCATTATGCGGGAGTGGGGTAGAGCAGAGCGCTTCCCCTTACGACCGGCAGACAGTAGGAAGGCTCCCATGCTGGCGGCCATCCCCATGCAAAGTGTATTCACGGGGCTCTTCAAGAACTGCATTGTATCGTAAATCGCCAGACCTGCAGAGACAGATCCCCCAGGCGAATTGATGTACATGTAGATGTCGCGCTCTGGATTGTCAGCGTCCAGGAACAGAAGCTGGGCAATGATGATGTTTGCAACATCATCAGTTACAGGAGCACCTAAGAAGATGACCCTATCCATGAGGAGTCTTGAAAATACGTCGTAAGACCGTTCACCGCGTGATGAACGTTCAATGACGTATGGGGCGTAAATTGTTGCCATGGTAACCTCTGATCCTAGAGTTAGACGATCTCGTTTCGTTCCATCAACCAATCGAAAACTTTGTCCTGCGTAATGCTCATTTCGAGTTCTTTCAGGCGGCCGGCTTTTTCAAATGCGGCATATAGCTCACCTGGAGGAACCTGACGGGCAGCGGCCTGTTCGGTAATCTTGTCATCGATTTCCTTCTCACTCGCTGTGAGCTTCTGCTCTTCAGCGATTTTTTCGATAACCAGATCACGTTTAATCTGACCCTCTGCAATGTTACGGAATTCAGCATCGAATTGTTCCCTCTGCTCGTTCGGAATTCCGTACATTTCTGCGTACTGCTGAAGCATGCGTGCAACCCATGTCTTTGGAACATCAAATGGGTTTGCTGCGATAATCTCATTTATGAGTGAACCACGGACGCTAGCATCGGCTTCGCGCTCGATGTAGTTGGTCATATCATCGCGAACTGCTGTGATTAATGCGCCAACCGAATCAAAGTCACCCAGCTCGCGAGCAAAGGCATCATCAAGTTCGGGCAAGGTCTTACGCTTTGCTTCGAGGAGTGTCATGCGTACGGTCTTGCTTACGCCACGCTGAGACTCATCCGGGAAGTCTTCTGGCCACTTAACCGGGCGCTCAACAGTCTGGCCTGGTGTTGCTTCTGTGATAAGCTCTTCGATAGCTGCAATTGCTTTCCCGTCGCCAAGGACAAATGGAACTTCCTGGGCTGAACCGAAAGCGCCTGATTCATCTGCAATAGCCAGTGAGACCTTGACCATATCGCCTTCAAGTGGCTTGTCTTCGATTGGAGACCAGGTGGCCCGTTCGTCGCGAAGTGTCTGAAGCTGTTCCTGAACCTGTTCTTCAGTCAGTTCGTTTTTCTTCTTTTCGACTTTGAATCCGTCTGTCTTAGCTAAGACTATATCCGGGCCAACTTCGTAATGAAATTCAAAGGTGAGTGGTTGGCCTTCTTCAAACTTGAGAGCATGAACGTGTGGCTGTGAGACAACCTTAACATCGTTCTTTTCGATGATCTCTTTATATGCTTCACGGACTACGCTCTCGATAGCTTCATTGCGGATTTCATCTGCAAAGCGCTTTTTAACGATTGCTG
This sequence comes from Gemmatimonas phototrophica, assembly GCA_040394885.1. Taxonomy (GTDB): domain Bacteria; phylum Gemmatimonadota; class Gemmatimonadetes; order Gemmatimonadales; family Gemmatimonadaceae; genus Fen-1247. The sequence continues at coordinate 250,428 of JBEBRK010000002.1, read as the reverse complement.
CAGGAGCTTTGCCAACACGGAAGCCAGGGAGTCTAACGCTTGACGCATAGCGGCGTGTGGTCTTTTCTTCAGCCGCGATGATTTCGGCGGCCGGAACTGAAACTTCAACGGCGCGCTCGACGCCGGTAGTATTTTTCGGGGTGATCTGGATCTCCATGCATCAAATATACAAGGATCACCAGGTTTTACGTCACCCGAAAATTATATGCGAGGAGGGGGAATCGAACCCCCACGGAGTTACCCACCAGCTCCTAAAACTGGCGCGTCTACCAATTTCGCCATCCCCGCGAAAGTTCCAACATCCCTACTCAGATCAAAATTGAGATTGTTGATGCACTGAATAGAAAACTGCGCTGTACAAAGCGCAACCCCCAGTTTCGGAGATGCTTTGTACAGCGCAGAAACTAATCTACTGACCTACTCTTAAATTCACCACTGCTGTTGTGCCACCACCTTCAGTTCCTCTAAAGATTTTTAGGCTGATATACTCGCCATCTCTAATAGAGTTAATGGCGTTCTGAATATCAGCTACCGATTTGATCGGCCTTCCGTTGGGATGAAGAACTTCAATTACAATATCACGTGGAACCATCTTTCCATATGCAGGACCAAGCGCTTCAACATCCTGAACAAGCGCTCCTTGCTTTGGAAAACCAGCTGGAACGTTGGCCGGAAGGGGAGCAAATGTAACTCCAATCTTTGTATTAACCGGAGTGTTTGAGCTTGGTGCTCTATTGGCAGGGCGACTCGATGCAACTTCCTGTGATGCGCTAGGTGCTTCTCCAAGTTTTACACTAAAGGATTTGGGAGTGCCATAACGCATTACTTCGATTTTAACTGTTTCGCCCGGTGCAAAGTTTCTGACTGTGCGTTGCAGCGCACTCACTCTGTCAACAGGTTTGTCATCTGCAGTGACAATTACGTCTCCAACCTGTAGTCCCGCTTTCTTTGCTGGATTTTCAGAGTTGTCTGGCTGAAATGCCTGAATCAGCACTCCACGAATCTGCTTTAACCCGGCAACTGCGGCAGCATCGGCGTCTACCTCATTGATTGCAACACCAAGCACGCCAAAACGAACTTTACCGTGTTTGATAATCTGGTCCATCACTCGTGTTGCAAGTGTTATTGGTACTGCAAAACCATAACCCGAGTAGTAGCCTGTCTGGCTTGCGATAGCTGTGTTGATTCCAATAACCTCGCCGCGAGCATTAACTAAGGGGCCACCAGAATTCCCAGGGTTGATTGCTGCGTCAGTCTGAATCAGATCGGTGATTGAGTACTGGTTTCCGAGAAGCCCCGGTAGTGATCGGCCTTTGGCGCTTATGATGCCAGCTGTTACTGTGAAATCCAGACCGAGTGGATTGCCGATAGCCAGAACCCATTCGCCAACCTTCATCTTGGCATCGTCGCCAATATTAATAGTCGGGAAATCCTTTCCTTCAATCTTTATTACAGCGATGTCTGTTGTGGGATCATTCCCAATAACTCTGGCTGTGTATTCACGCTGATCCATTGTACGAACTGTAATTCGGTCCGCTGGTGTCTTTCTGTCGGGGCCGGTTACAACGTGATTGTTTGTTAATATGTATCCATCTTTGGAAACGATGAATCCGGAGCCGCTTGACTCTTGAATCTGTGGGCGCTGCGGAAACCCTTGCATTGGATCCTCGAACCCTGGAGGCAGCATGTCGCCAAATGGCGATCTTCCGCGAGGGGCCGCCTGAGTTTTATTGTCTACTTTAATGGAGACAACTGCAGGTGTTACGTGATCTGCAATTGAGACGAAGGCGTTACTAGCATCCGCTAAGCTCTTAACGTCGGAGGCGCTCGGTTTGTTGTCGTTGTTCTGTGCAAATCCGAGTCGGGTCCAGTTCATTGATGATGCGAATATTAAACCGGCAGCAAATGCTGCTGAAATGCCGAGGACCCAACGAGCGCGTTTGGGAATAAAAGACATAATCCACTTAATTGGTTGATGGTGAACGAGTCTACGCAATAAGCAATTCTAATACGAATAGTGAAATGTAAAATGGGGAGCCCGCAGGCTCCCCACATTTCCTGCTACTATTATTACTTCGAAATCAAGAAAAGTGTTGGTTATTTCTTCTCGTCATCAACGATTTCGAAGTCTGCTTCTACGACATCGTCTTTATTTGTACTACCTGTCGAACTAGCGTCCGCTGGAGCTTCAGGGGCACCTTCAGGAGCACCCTGTGCGGCAGCCTGAGCCTGATAGAACGCCTGACCAGCTTCAGAATAAACCTTGCTCAACTCTTCCTGGGCTGAGTTTATCGAGTCGAGGTCGTCGCCCTTGAGAGCTGTACGTGCCTTTTCGACCGCTTCGTCGAGTCTGGTCTTGAGGGCGCCGTCAACCTTATCTCCCCACTCCTTCGAGTTCTTCTCAACTTCGTAGGTCATGCCGTCGAGTCTGTTACGGGCGTCGATCTGCTCTCTGCGCTTTTTATCTTCGGCCGCATTTTGCTCTGCATCCTTAACCATACGGTCAATTTCGCCGTCGCTCAATCCGCTCGAAGCTTCAATTCTGATCTTCTGTTCCTTGCCAGTTGCCTTGTCCTTGGCAGTGACGTGCAGAATACCGTTAGCGTCGATGTCGAATGTGACTTCAACCTGAGGTGTGCCACGAGGTGCTGGTGGAATACCCGTCAGCTGGAATTTGCCGATTGTCTTGTTGTAGACAGCCAGTTCACGTTCTCCCTGCAATACGTGAATCTCAACTGTGGTCTGATTGTCATCAGCTGTGCTGAAGGTCTCAGATTTTTTGGTTGGGATAGTTGTATTGCGTGGAATCAGTACGGTTGTAACCCCACCAAGAGTTTCGATTCCCAGGGAAAGCGGTGTAACGTCCAGCAATAGAACGTCCTTTTGTTCGCCTGTAAGAACCGCACCCTGAACTGCTGCTCCGATAGCAACGACTTCATCAGGGTTAACACCCTTGTTTGGCTCCTTGCCGAAGAACTTCTTGACCTCTTCCTGGATCTTTGGGATACGGGTCGAGCCACCTACTAGGAGAACTTCGTCGATCTCGCTGGCTTTTAAGCCTGCGTCACGAAGCGCCGCTTCCATTGGTGGGATGACACGCTTGATAAGATCATCTACAAGCTGCTCAAACTTCGCTCTTGTGAGGGAGTAGTTAAGGTGCTTTGGCCCCGACTGATCTGCCGTGATGAACGGAAGATTGATGTCGGTCGATTGAACTGTAGACAGCTCCATCTTCGCCTTTTCGGCAGCTTCCTTTAAGCGCTGTAGAGCCATCGGATCCTTCGATAGGTCGATAGCCTGATCGCGCTTGAATTCGGTAACCAGCCAGTCGATAACTCTTTCATCGAAGTCGTCACCACCAAGGTGTGTGTCGCCGTGGGTAGACTTTACTTCGAACTGACGGGAACCATCTACGTCGTATAATTCGAGGATGGAAACGTCATAGGTACCACCGCCCAGATCGAACACAGCGACCTTCTCGTCCTTGTTCTTGTCCAGGCCGTATGCCAGCGCAGCAGCTGTTGGCTCGTTGATGATACGTAAAACATCCAGCCCTGCGATCTTGCCGGCATCTTTTGTCGCCTGGCGCTGAGAATCGTTGAAGTATGCAGGAACCGTGATGACAGCCTTGGTGACCTTATTGCCCAGATAGTCCTCAGCCGTCTGCTTCATCTTCTGAAGGATCATTGCAGAGATTTCTGGTGGAGAGTAGCTCTTCCCCTGAACTTCAACTGCAACCAGATCGTTTGCACCAGCAGCAACCTTGTATGGTACTTTGGTCGTTTCGCTGCTGACTTCATTCAGCTTACGGCCGATAAATCTCTTTATAGAGAATACCGTGTTCTGCGGGTTGGTAACTGCCTGGCGCTTAGCTATCTGCCCGACAAGGCGCTCACCGTCCTTCGTAAAACCAACAACAGATGGGGTTGTACGTCCGCCTTCTGCGTTTGGGATAACGACGGGATCGCCGCCTTCCATAACTGCCACGACCGAGTTGGTCGTGCCCAGGTCGATACCAATGACTTTATCTGCCATAGATGTATGCTCGTAAAAATGAATATTTTGTTGCGTTATTGCGTTGGCCTGCCAAATAGGTATAGATCGCAGGCGTTTTCAAACTTTCGGCCATTGTATTTGCATCTATGGTGCCTGAAAAGCCGGTCAATTTGGCAGGCATCGGCCCCGGGCCGAGGTTATTTGGACGCTCCCCGGAGTATTCCGGTACATGGGGACAATAAAAGATGAAACGAATACTCGTCTTTCCGTAGCACCCGGCCCCCGGACCAGCTAATTTTTTCTAGCGCGTATTGCGCGCATCGTCGGTAGAGTTGGACGGTTCAACCCTACCAATCAAACTGATTTACTTAGCTAACGGAGTCGTACGTGAGGCTTATCCCCCGCGACGAGCAGTTCTACGGTTTATTTCTGCAGCTGGCAGAGCGTCTGACGCAGTCTGCCAAGTTGCTTGACACATTGTTTAAGGAGCCAGAGCGTCGGGCTCACCATGTAGCAGCCATTAAGTCTGTTGAGCACGAAGCAGACGGTCTGACACATGAAATTATCGACCGGATTGACCGGAGCTTTATTACACCGCTGGACCGTGAAGATATTCACGCACTAGCATCAGAATTGGATGATGTAGTTGATCTTTTAGATGGCGCAGCCCGTCGCGTAGATATGTTCCAGATCGATCAGATCCATCCTCCTATCCTCAGACTGACAGATGTAATTGTTCGCGCAGCAGTTGAAGTTGAAGATGCGGTTCGACACATGAAGAATGGCAAGACTGTTAACGCCAAAGCTCGCGAGCTAAAAAAGCTGGAAGAAGAAGGTGATGCCATTTACCATGAAATTATGGGACACCTTTTTGGCAACTCCACCGATCCAATCACGATCATTAAGTGGAAAGAGCTGTACGATAAGGTAGAGGATGCGCTAGATCATTGCGAAGATGTTGCAAATGTCCTGCAATCAATCGCTATTAAGAACGCATAGCTGACCTCATTAAAAAATGGTCTACTATGTAATAGGAATCGTATTAGTTGCGTTCGTTTTTGACTTCATAAATGGATTCCATGATTCGGCAAACTCAATTGCTACCATTGTTGGGACTAGGGTCTTAAGTCCGGTAGCAGCGGTAATATGGGCAGCCACCTTTAACTTTTCGGCGCTTTTTGTTGTTAAGACCGCTGTAGCAAAATCGATTCAAACCGGGCTGGTCGACAGCTTGGCAGTGAATCCAAACGTAGTACTTGCAGGGTTGATAGGTGCGATTATCTGGAATCTCATTACGTGGTATTATGGGATTCCTTCCAGCTCCTCTCATGCTCTTATCGGCGGTTTTGCCGGTGCTGCAATATCGAACATTGGTTGGAAAGCGATTCTCTGGGGAGCCAAGTGGATTCAGACTCTTTCATTTATCGCTATTTCTCCAATCGTAGGTCTGATCGCAGGTTTCACACTGATCGTTATCATCTATTGGATATTCCAGAAGGTCAGGCCGAGCAAGGTTGATAAGACTTTCAGGGTTGCACAGCTGACAAGCTCTGCGCTCCTTTCGTTGGCTCACGGCGGCAACGATGCACAGAAGACAATGGGTATCATTGTAGCTCTGCTACTTTCTGCGAATACTCTTTTTGCAAATGAAACCGGCTTTCTTCGTCACTTTTATGTGACTGCAGAATCTGGTATTCCTCTCTGGGTCGAACTGCTTGCCTACACAATGCTGGCCCTTGGTACGCTTTTCGGTGGATGGCGTATCGTTGCAACCATGGGATCCAGAATCACCAAGTTGAGACCAGTTGGCGGCTTTGCTGCTGAAACTGGTGGAGCGCTGGCGATTCTCCTGGCTACAAAGTTTGGTATTCCGGTAAGTACAACCCACACCATCACCGGTTCTATCGTGGGCGTTGGGGCTGCCAACCGTCTCTCCGCAGTTCGCTGGGGGTTGGCCGGCAGGATCGTATGGGCCTGGATTATAACTATTCCGGCGTCTGCCATTATGGCAGCGATATCGTTTAAGATTCTCGATATGTTCATTCATTTTTAAGATTTCTTAAAAATGCGGTAGTTTATACGAAAATTTGTTCTTTGCCCTCGAGAGTCCTTAGGTGTGACTTTCGGGGGCTTTGTTTTGTTAGGGTTTATAACCGTATATTTGTTATAGATCCAAATTTTGATGCAGAATCCAGCGCTATCAACCCGGCTATTGGAACGTGATATAAATCCACCAGGTAGCTCTCGGCCAGATAAAGGAGACTTTGGTCGGCGCGAGAACGGCAGTACTTCCCATTTGCGACTTGTAGATGGGGATTCTGATGGTGGATTGGATGTTCAGGAGCCTGCTTCCACGTCATACCGCACTCCAGTGGCTATAAGTGGGGCCGTTGTCGAGCGGGCTGTCTCAGGTGAAGAAGCCGCTTTTACCGAAATAGTGAGATGGTATCACCCTCGGTTCGTTCGTTTTGCCCAGAATATGATGCAGAGCGCCAACGATGCTGACGATGCGGTGCAGGAAGCATTTATCAGAATATATAAAGCTCTTCCATTGTACCGTGAATGTGATCGCTTTGAATCATGGTTGTTTCGAATACTTGCAAACTGTTGCCGAACATCGTTGGCGAAGCGGAAGCGCATGAACCTGCGTCAGGTATCGTTGGATTCTTCCGAAGCGCTTGGGATTCAGGCGCGGTCAGATATAAGAGATGATTTTGGTTGGAGCTCAATGTTGACTGTTGCGCTTAAAGCGCTGCCAGTTGAACAGAGAGAAGCTTTTTTATTACACCATGTTAATGGGCACTCGTACGAAACTATGGCGGAGATGACCGGGCTGGGGCAGTCCGCCTTGAAGATGAGAGTAAAGAGGGCCTGTGACAGGTTAAAGGTTATGTTGTCGGAGGTAGTAGATGCATAACGATGACAATTCTGGCGAAGATATGGGCATCGATTATTCTGGTGAATTTTCTGCCGATAGTCAGGAGCTGGATCCGGTGCTGTTGAAGGCAATTGCAACTTTAAGAGAACTCCCGCCTTCCGACGAAGGCGCTGTGATGCGAATCGTTGCGGCCGCAAGGGCTGAGTCTCAGATGGATGAGTACGGAGTTATCAAAAAGCAGCATGTGTCCAAAGCCAGAGGTGAAAATGTTCGCAGCTGGCGATGGGTTGCTGCTGGACTTGCCGCTGCAATGACATTCGCGGTTGGGTATTCGACCGGCATTAAGAAATCTTCCGATTCGCACGATTCGTATAGTTTTGACACCGCGTTTTCCGATGCCGATAAATACGGCTTAGAGAACGGTGCAAACAGCGGATCAGATGTAAATGCAAGTTTGATCTCGCAGGCAGCAGGTGCTTATAGTGCATATGATTCTCAGGCTGCACTGATACCTGTGGAGTTTACTATCTCTGCAAAGACAGCAAGTGAAGTGTACGTAGTAGGTGAGTTTAATTCATGGAGTCCAACATCTACTCCGTTAACAAAAAAGACAGACACCGGTGAATGGGGTGGGGTGCTCCTGTTAGCACCTGGTCGTCACACCTACGCTTTTATGATTGATGGTAAGATAGTTCCTGATCCCAATGCAGTTAATGTTATGGATCCGGACTACGAAGTGCTGGTTTCTACTGTGTTGGTTAAGGGCTACGAGGTCCGTTGATGTCGATATCGAGTTGGTTGCGGTTCGGTAGCGTTGTCTTTTCAGTCGCTACCTTGCTGGTCACGATACCTAACATTTCTGTTGGGCAACGAGGCTCACAAAGTACCGCAGCATACGAGCTTTCAAATAAATTAGACTCTCAAACCAAGGCTAAGCTGATCCCTATACTCAACAGGGCTTCTGACAGAGGGCTCCCTGTTAAGGCATTGACTGCAAAGGCAGCCGAAGGAGTACTTCGAGGGCGGAGTGGGGCCAGTATAGTTACCGCGGTGCAGGCACTGGAAGAGCGTCTTACAACTTCGCAGGTTGCGCTTGCACCATCTTCTCCGGCAGATGTGATCGCTGGTGCCGATGCGCTTGCTGTAGGTGTCGATGTTGGGGTGTTGAGGGAAGTTAAGCGTCAGGTTCCCAATGCTCCTATCGCGGTTCCGTTAGCAGTTCTGGCTCACCTGGTATCACAGAAAATACCACAGGCTCGTGCAGCGGAGATAGTTTTTGAGCTGCTCAAGCTTGGCGTTAGCCCCGAACAGTTACTGGCGATCCGGGAAGGGGTTAATAATGATGTGTTGAGTGGAAAGTCTGCAATGCGCTCATTGGATGCCCGGGCAGCTACAGTTCTTGCAACTCTCAGTCGCGATGGTCATACCGGTTCAGGTGTTGCGGCATCTGCGGCTCTTGGAGGCGGTCTGGAGGCATACAGCGAAAAAATTGGTGCCAGTAAGAAACGAAAGTAGGAATCACATGCTTATAGCTCGCGCTGCCAGGCTCATCAATCTAGTCATTCTGGTAGCGGGAGTTTTTGTGTTTCCTGCATCCGCGCAATCCGTAAAAGATACTGCGGATGCTGAGAGGGATAGTGGTGCTGATACTGAGAGAGAGCGTACGGATACTGAACGGTCGCGTGAAGCTCGTCGCGACTTGTACGTAACGGGCTCCCTTGAAATTGGCCGTGCACTATCTTCTACAGCAAATGATACCACTGGAGTTGTTTTGGCAGCCGGTAGAAAGCCCGCCACAACTCTGAGTGGCAGTCTTGCTCTGGACTTTGGAAGATTCAGCCTGTTCGGAATTGGTGGTGCTTCGTTGTCACAGAGCAATGAAGGTGGTTTTGGTCGATTGGCGACAGCGGTGGATGTGATGAGGTCTCCGGAAGGCATCTCATTGTTGCAGGTCGGAGCAGATCTTACCCATGTTTTCTCACCATCGTTGCCCAGCTTAAAAGCTGCAGGCTTAACTGTTACTGCGGGTGACCCTTCAATATTCAGCAGCTCTTTACGAGTTGGAGGCAGGTGGCGGGCTGGCACTTTTACGCCGGCAACATCCCTTGAGATCGGGAGGTTGTTCACGCATTCTATTCGGTCGTCTTCCGGGGCAAGTTCTCTTCTGTCGGCATACATACATTCTTCTGCCGTGATGACGAGTGCGCCATTGCCTCGCAACTTCACTATTATGGGTGGGAATGTTGTACAGGTCGAGAACAATCCAATAGTTCGGCCACCTACCGTTCAGGCGTTTCTACAGTCACAATCAGCTCAGTTTACGACCCGGCGTTCGGTTACTGTCGGAGATATAGGCGGGAATGTCCAGCTCGCTTCCGGCAGCTGGATTTTAGGGCTGAGGGCCGTAGCTCGAGTTGGTTCATCCGTAAGCTTATGGGACGATCCCGTGCCATCCAAGGGATATCTCAGGCAGGATCACGATGGCCGGGTTGGAGTTGTAGCTCGCGGCATGTGGTTCGCATTACCAAACCTGGCTATTACGGCAGAGGCGGGGCGTCAGCTGAGTGATCCTATTATGGGATTTTCGGGGCTAAGATATGCCAGCCTGTCTGCGAAGATGTCTTTCGAGTCCGGAAAGAATCCGTATGACTGGTGGCGGAAGAAACAATTTCGTGAGGCGGCGGCTATTCTTCGTGAGGTTCGTACCAAGAGCCAGATTGTTTCCAGGCGATTGGATGCCTATGATAACAATCGCGATGATGCCAGTAAGGGCCGTGGCAGTCTGATTGGCAGGGAACAGACTAAGGGGCTTGGTAGCAAGGCCACTGAGCGTATTGGTAGCAGGGCCGAAGTATGGTACGAGTTTGCTGTTGATGTTCCTGCTGCTGACAGCGTTGAGATTGCCGGTGACTTCAGTGGCTGGGAGCCTAAAGCTCTGTCTATCTGCGAGTCAGCGAGGACCTCTAACGGTGGCAAGATGTGGTGTGGTAAATTCAAGCTCGCCCCAGGCGTATACAAAGTTGTATACCGTGTGAATGGCGGAGAGTGGGAGGTCCCCGATGGGCTGTCTCGTATTGCGGACGGTTTTGACGGAGAAGTTGGTTTATTAATCGTTAAATAGACGATGTAATTGCCAGATACATTTAAACTAGGTTGCGAGATATGTTTAAGATTTTCAAGAAGTTAAATAAGAGTGCTTTGTTGATAGCGCCGTTAGCTATTGGCGGGATGACTGCATGCATTGATTCAACTGAACAGGTACCATCGGGGGCGCTTTTCTTTATTAACTCTGCCTCCAACTTGCCTAAAGGTCAGTTAAGGTTGAATGATCAGACTGGCGCTTTGCCGGAATTTCTGGAGTTTGGTGAAGCATGTTGTTTTGATTTTCAGCAGAGTCCCAGCCTTTTAGTAAGAGCGCTTGATACAACTTATACAATTGCGATATACAACGATCCAGATACAAATAGTCTCGCAGTAACAGAACAGAAGATCGAGGCCGGTGAATCTTACTTCTACCTGTTATCCCGTGGTGTATCCGGTACCGGACTTGTAATGCAGCGCTATAAGCAGGATGCTCAACCTGTAGCGTCATATACAACCATTCGTTTTGTTAACAGTTCGTATTTCTCATCCCCTATGGGCGGAGTTGATATCTACGTTACAGATACAACTGTTATGGATTTAAGTAATCCAGCTACTCTTCCTATTGATAATGCTCTGGAATACCTGGGTGCCACACAATACCTGCAGCTTCCACTTCCTGAAAAAGCATTTCATCTTTTCATAGCTCCTGCAGGAGTGAGAACCGGTACAATTGCTACAGACGAAAATCCTAACGTAGGAAATATCAGGCGTTATAAATACCGTACTGAGGTCGGACAGGTTATGGCTGCAGGAACCATTCGCACGGTGTTCATTCTTAATAGCGGAACAGCCAGCGCAGAAGCATTACCGTTCAAGACCTTTCTTGTAGGCTTCTAGTCCCTGCTGGTTTAACAGCAACAATTGGGAGTTGGATACGCATCGTCGTTCCGACTCCCAATTTGCTTTTTGCCTGGACGGTTCCTCCATGTGCTTCTGCGAGATGCTTGACTATCGCTAAGCCTAACCCTGTTCCTCCCCCTTCTCGCGTTCTTGCGGAATCAATCCTGTAGAACCGTTCGAATATCCGATTTAAATGGTCCTGAGGGATTCCGGGTCCGGTGTCAATAACATCGATATGTACAAAGCCTGATTCCACAGATGTATCAAGCTTTATGGTGCCATTTGCAGGCGTGTGTCTTACTGCATTTTCAACAAGGTTTCCCAGGATCTGTCGGAGCGCTGTTCTATCACTATAAATAGTGAAGCCGTCTGGAAACGGTTGGAAAGATACATGTAAGTGTTTCAGATTTGCTGGAATCTCGACACTGCTTACCGTTTCCTTTAACAGGTTGTTCAGATCGATCGTTGTTGGTTGCGGAGTCCAGTGTCCAGATTCAATTCGCGCTAGATCCAAAAGATCGTCAACGATCCTTTGCATGCGCTGTGTATTGTTTAGTATCGAACCTATAAACTGTTGGCGCGTAGCCGGATCGATATCATCATCTACCAGAGTTTCGGCAAAGCCACCAATGATTGTCAGCGGAGTTCTTAGTTCATGCGAAACGTTGGCAACAAAATCTCTGCGTGTTGTCTCCAGTGATTCAATTTGGGCAGAGAGTTGTCTGAACGATGTTATAAGCGTCCCTATTTCGCCTGGAGCGTTTTCGGGAAGCTGGGCGGTGGGGCTCTGTTTCGATGCTTTTATTTCTATACGCTCTCTTAGCTTCTCGATAGGTGTGAACACACGCCATCCATAAAATGCCCCGAGAAGTGCGCCCAGTATAACGGCAACCCCGCCGGCAATTAATATCGGTTTAAGGTAAGACGGTATCAGGGCTACAAGAACTATAGCTAATAAAGCTGGAGGGGCGGCCCCCAGGAGAGTTGCCTGAGCCCTGAGGGTCATCCAGATCTCTGTGCTGCCGGGTTTATTCTATAACCGAACCCGCGTACTGTCTCTATGTGGTCGCCGGCGATTCCAAGCTTTGTCCGCAGACGCTGAACGTGCATATCGACTGTTCTAGTCTGAATATCCGGCGCAGCATCCCAAACGCTTTCCAGTAGATGGGCTCTTGCCTGAACCCGTCCCTTACGCTCGGCCAGCGTCATCAGAAGTTTGTATTCGGTTGGGGTCAGGTCGACTTCTTCACCCTCAACCACTACTCTGTGTTGGGCGCGATCGATCTGAATTGCTCCGATCTTCAGTATGTTGCCGGTGCTTTGTGAGGCTGCCTTTGTTCTGCGCAGGATAGCCGCGACCCTCAAAGTCAGCTCCTGTGGCGAAAACGGCTTTGTTAAATAGTCGTCGGCGCCAAGTGAAAGGCCGCGGATTCTGTCGGGCTCTTCTTTGCGAGCTGTCAGCATCAGGACTGCTATTCCGGCAGTCGATGGCTCAGATCTTATCTCTTCGAGAACGTCGAACCCGGACATCCCCGGAAGCATCAGATCCAGAATCATTAGAGCCGGTGGGTCTGATTTGGCCAGTGTTAACGCATCGCCACCAGTCACCGCTGTCGAAACTCTGTAACCCGCCCGAGCCAGATGATATGCAACTAAGGCTACTATATCCGGCTCATCGTCTACAACCAGAACCCTGTCAGGTGGTAGAGGAGTCTCATTAGTGGTCTGTGTTGCTACAGTCATATATTCCTTCGGTCGCTCGTTATGTCACACTAAACATGGTTGTTACATTCGTGAAATTGGAGTCTCATAATGTCACAACCATGTAACCCTGTCGATTTTCATGCCACTGGAGTGAGTAGCTTCATAACTAATTAGATTACACCTGTATGACTGACATGGTTCGAATCTTTGTTAATAGTCGCCCGGTTGATGGTGAGCCTGGCGAAAGTGTAATCGGGGCTATATCGCGCTGGGATAGCGAGCTTGCCGAACAGTTAAACACTGGTAAGAAGGCGCTGTCGGACAGTCGAGGGCTTTCCATCGCCCTCGACACTGTCGTCTATAATGGTGCGATATTCAGGGTGGTCAGTGCACGCCAGCTTCAGGAGATTCTAGACCCCTTCGAGGGCGTGGTCTAACACGGCTGTTTCTTCCGCCTCTTCTTCTACCTCGCCTCGTGCAACTACAACAGTTGCCACAAGGTCACCGGTAACATTAAGAGTGGTTCTGCACATATCCAGGAAGCGGTCCACCCCAAGAACCAGGCCAATCCCTTCTGGCGGAACACCCACCATTCCAAGGATAAGAGCTACTACCGGTAGTGAGCCTGCCGGTACCCCTGCTGTTCCTATGCCAGCCAAAATACATACGAGCAGGACAGAGATCTGCTGTCCAATCCCAAGGTCTACACCAAAAAACTGGGCAAGGAACAGAACTGTAATACCTTCGAACATCGCCGTACCATTCTGATTTGCCGTAGCTCCGATAGTAAGAACGAAACGGGAGATTTTGCGTGGGAGTTTTAAATCAACTTCAGCAACTTTGATCGCAGTGGGGAGTGTGGCATTTGACGATGCTGTTGAGAATGCCATCACCATTGCTTCCTGTACGTTCTTGAAGAAGTACTTTGGAGACATTCCGCCAAACGTTTTGAGCGCGAACGAATAAACCAGTACGAAATGAATGCTTAGTGCGAGGAGAACAACACCAACGTATGCACCAAGCTTAGCAAGCAACTCCCATCCAAACAGCGCGGACAGATTAAACATGAAGCATGCAACCGCAATTGGAGCGAGTCTGATAATAACTCCAATCATGCGCATCGAAACGTCAAACAAACCTTCAATGACGGTACGTAGCTGTTCGGTTGCCTTTGTCTTTGTCAGAACAAGTCCGATGCCAAAGAACAGCGCGAAAAACATTACCGCAAGGATGTTGTTGTCAGCTGCCGCAGATATAAAGTTTGACGGTACTATGCTGAGTATAGAGGCAACTGCAGATGTCTCCCGCGAGCTGGATACAATTGACTGAGCTCCAGCCTGTGCATTTTCCAGCATTGCCTGAGCTAAGGCGGGGTCAACTCCATCGCCAGGCCGTATGATATTGGTTACTGCTAACGCTATACCAACACCAACCGATGAAAGCACGAGGGTAATAAGGAGCGTCTTCCATCCAATACGTCCCAGTTCCCGTACATCTCCCATCTCGGTTACTCCCATTACAAGAGCAGAGAAAAGGAGAGGGATAACTAACATGAACAGCAGCCGCAGAAATATCTGTCCGATCGGCTGTGTGACGTATGTTGTAAATGTGGTGACCCAGCCAGCGTCGCCAGCAGTAAGGTGTACGATGAGTCCGCTCAGCAACCCAACCCCAAATCCGATGAGCATCTTCATCTGGAGTGATCGCTCGGTCTTAATCTGTTCCATCCTATAATTTACCACCCATGAGCGATCACTGCGACAAGCTATCTACATCTGAGGGAAAGGCTAAACTAAATCGGTGGATTCAGCCAGAAAGAAGTGATTCAATGGCCCATGTCCGCTGCCAAGTCCGGGGGCTGTCAGTATGGCGTTGTGAACATAGTTCGTGGCGATGGAAACCGAATCGTGCATATTATGACCAAGTGCCAGGTTGGCAGCGATGGCTGCCGAAAGTGTGCAGCCGGTTCCATGAACGTTAGTGCTATCCAGGCGCGGATTCTCGAAGATGCTGTATTCGGACCCGTCGTAGAACACATCGGGCACGGTTGGCCCTGTGAGATGGCCACCCTTTACGAGAGCTGCCTTTGCCCCCAGCTCGTGCACTATCCTGTGCGCCGAAAGCTTCATCTCCTCAACGTTGGATGGAGTCTCACCCGTGAGGACCTTAACCTCATCCAGATTTGGCGTTACAAGATGAGCTAATGGAATGAGTTTTTCGCGTATTATGTTTACCGCGCCCGACTCCAAAAGTATATCTCCGGATGTTGCAACCATTACCGGGTCCACAACTACATATGCAGGGCGATGTTTAATTATTGACTCTACTACTATAGTACAGACATCCGGGCTGCCAATCATCCCCGTCTTTATTGCGGCTGGATGCAGATCTTCAAATACTGCATCTATCTGTTCTTTAACCAGTTTGCCGGAGACAGGCTCCCAATCGGTTACACCTAATGTGTTCTGTGCAGTTATTGCGGTAATCGCCGACGTTCCAAAAACGTTAAACCTGAAAAATGTCTTTAGATCTGCCTGAATACCCGCTCCACCGCCGGAGTCAGATCCGGCGATGGTTAGTGCAACTGGAATTGGAGACATTTACTACTGCCGTGGTGTTTTTGGCGCTGCTGGAAGCGAAGCCAGACGTTGCTTAAACTTCTGATACTTTGGCGAATCCACAGTTAAACCGGTTCGCTGGGCAGCAGGAACTGCATTAATGAGACGTTGGACTTCCGCTATTCTGTCTTCTTCAAGCGGGTGTGTGGTGAACCATGCCGCCACGCCAGCTGGACGTGACTGGCGTTCACGTAGCAGAGTCTGGAACATCTTTACGATGCCGTTAGGATCGATACCTGCTCTCATTACATAATGAAATCCTTCTGCATCGGCTTCGGTTTCGTCCGCACGGCTGAACTTGGCGAACAATGCATTTGCACCGATGTTGATTGCATCACCGGCTCCCGGTGTTCCGCAGACGCCAGTAAGTACACAACCAAGGGTGATACCAATATTTGCGCCCTGTGCCTTTTCCATCTGTTTTATTGAGTGCCTTTTAACAACGTGACCGATTTCATGGCCGATAACACCAGCGAGTTCACTCATGGTTGCAGCGCGGGCGATAAGGCCCCTGTTTACATAGATGTATCCACCCGGGACTGCGAATGCGTTTACCTCATCGCTATTCACCAGATAGAAATGCCAGTCCAGGTCGGAGCGCGCAGTCAGACGCGCAATCGAATCTCCCAAAACATTAAGGTATGTCAGGACTTCGGGATCAGATATGAGCGGTAGCTGTTGAGCGATCTGGGCTGAATACTCGCGTCCCATATCGACTTCCTGCTGCTGACTGACAGTCGCGCAGCTCATAACGCCGATAGAGAGGGTAGCGAGGACGCCCAATAAAAGCGACTTTTGCTTCATAGAGTTAAGATTTATCGATAGCATAGATGCTCCAGCAGTAGATTTAAGCGTAGGTTCCTAAAAACCCAATCCGATAATAGCTATATACCCTCAAAGATCGTACCCCAAAAACGTGAAATTGCTTAGTATTGCCCGTGATCTGCAACGGAGAAAGTCTCGTGATCGCCTAAAAATGTCGGTGGTCGAAGGCGTTCGTGCAGTGGAAGAGCTTCTGATGTCAGAGATTGTCATCGTTGGCGTGCTCATTAGCTCAGGGGTGGCTCGGACCGAACGAAATGAAGATCTGATTCGGGAGTTGGAAAAGCGGGGACAAAACGTTGGATTTCCGGTTATTGAGGTCACGCCTGCTGAATTTGAAAGTGCAGCAAGTACGGATTCGCCGCAAGGGTTTCTTGCGGTAGTCAGGGTTCCTGAACATTCGTTCGCTTCGGTTGCTGGTTCAACATCCAGACTTTCAGTGCCAAGAATCCTGGTTCTGGACGCAGTTCAGGATCCTGGTAATGTTGGCACTATTATCCGAACCGCCAAAGCTTTAGGTGTTGTGGCCACAGTCGCTTTGCCGGGAACTGTCGATCTTTGGAACCCGAAAGTTGTTCGCTCCGCGATGGGCGCACTTTTCAGGCATGTTGCATTTCATGCGTCTGTTCAGGAGTTGCACGATTATCTGAAGCAATCAAATGGTAAGATGCTGGTTGCTGATATGGATGGGGAGCCGGTGGAGTTAGTTGCTCAGAGATATTTTGGTGCCGGTGAATCTGCCATTGATGCAGGTAACGCACGTGAATCGATGAGTGAAGAAAACCTGCCTTCTCATTCTCCGGTTGCGATCGTTATGGGTAATGAAGGGGCCGGTGTTAGCGCTGATATAGAAGAGTTTGCAGATGTGAAAGTTTCACTGCGAATTGATGGAATGGAGTCGCTGAATGTGGCTATTGCTGCCGGAATTCTCCTGTATGTTTTGCAGAATACCGCTGAACCTATACATGCCAGCGAAAGAGGGGAGTAGATGTTTGTTGAATATCCTCATCCATTTGTAGTTGCGCTGGCCGCTTTGGTTGGCGCATGCATCGGCTCTTTTCTTAATGTATGTATAGTGCGCTGGCCGGCGGGTGAGTCAGTAGTGTCTCCAAGATCAAAGTGTCCTGTCTGCTCATATCAGATTAGCGCCTTTGCTAATTTGCCGGTTGTTAGCTGGTTATTTCTACGCGGAAGATGTGCAAACTGTAAGGCCAGAATATCTGTTCAATATCCAATTGTGGAGTTGATCGTTGCGTTAATATGGGGAGGTGCGGCCGCTGTGTTTGGTGGGGTGTCTCTGGTTGCGTTGAATGTTGCTGTGTTCTTTACACTTATGCTCGGCATCGGAATTACAGACGCAAAGTATTATCTGATCCCCGATGGTTTTACGGTCTTTGGATTAATATGGCTGTTAATGATTGCGATGATTACATCTGTAGTTGGAGTTGAGGATTCGACTCCGTTTGCGCCGATGTTGCCCGCAATCATTGGAGCATGCACGGGCGCTGGGGCTATCGCTATTGCAGGATGGCTAGGTGAGGTCGTGTTGAAGCGTGAAGCGATGGGATTTGGAGATGTGACTCTCATGGCTGTTGCAGGGGCAGCGTTAGGGCCTGAGCGGGTATTGCTTACGGTGTTTCTGGGTGCTGCTATAGGTGTTATTGTATTTACGCTTTTTGTAATACCTATCAGTAAAGTCAGAAAGAGTGGTGATTCTGCCGGTATTGAAATGTCACCAGCAAAGCACATGGCCTCAAACCACGCTGGTGATGCTACGTACAACAGCGGAATTCCGCTGGTTCCATTTGGTGTATTCCTTGCTCCCGCTTCCGTAGTTTCGCTCGTGTATGGTGATGCTCTGATAACGTGGTATATATCCTTAGTGTTCAACTCGTAACTATTTATGTCTAATTCAAAACAACGCGTACGCCAACTTCTCTTATCAATGGCCGCAGGAAGTGGGATCCTGGCCTGTAGCGGAGGAGAATCTGACTATAAATCTATTGCTAACGATGTAATACCTTCGTTGGAAAAGTCTGTTGGGCTTCCGTTTAAAACGCCGCCGGTTATTGAGGCGCGTACGAAAGAACAGGTTCGTGAATTTATTTTGGAGCAGCTCAACGATAGTTCAAACATTGCGAAGTTTAAGGGTGTAGAATCGGCATATAAGGCGTTTGGTCTTATCCCCGACTCGCTGGATGTTAAGAAGCTCATGGTCGATCTTCTTGAAGAGCAGGTAGTCGGATACTACGATCCAAAAGATAAAATTCTGTATGTCGTAGAGGGCGCAGATAAGAACGCTGTAAAAGTCACAGTTGCACATGAATTGGTTCATGCGCTTCAGGATCAGTATATCAGCCTCGATTCGCTACAGTATATGACTGATAACAATGATCGCCTCGCAGCTGTTCACGCTGTTTTTGAAGGGCAGGCTGTGTTTGAGCAGATGAGGTTTTCGCTTGGTGGATTTGGTGCGGCAGGAGCTCCTGGTGGATGGGACAAGGTTCGCGATATAATCCGCAACAGTCAGGAGGCTATGCCGGTGTTCTCGGCAGCACCACGTATCATACAGGAAACTCTGTTGTTCCCGTATCTGAGTGGAGCAGAGTTCGTTCGGGCGTATAGAGAACGTAATTCGGCACCATATGATTATCAGAATCTGCCAATGGGCACCCGTCATGTGATACGACCGAGCACGTTTTTCGATAACAGGGTAAATCCGATGACAGTCTCGTTTGTCGAAGGGGCGACTGCCGGAGCAATTTATCAGAATACATTGGGTGAGTTTGATACTCGTATTCTGTTGTTCGAATTTTTAAGAGAGCCGTCTATTGCTGTGAGTGGATCCGGCCATTGGGCTGGCGACAGGTACGTGGTTTTCAAAGCCGGTGATGGGGTAGAGCAGGGGGTCGCATGGGCTGTTGCTCTTTCGTCACGGGAAGGCGCCACCGATTTCTTCAGTCTGATGCAGCAGGTTGCAAATGCGCGTCAGGATAGAAACCCGTCTAGAAGTGTCAAGGTTTCCACAGAAGAGATAGATGGAGTGCCGGTCGTGCTGTATGTCGATGTTCCAAAAAGCTCCAATGTCCGGGCATTAGATCTGAGCGCCGTTCGAGTAGTAACGAATTGAGCCTGCCAAGACGTATTAGTTAAGTGATACCCGTCTCGGGATAGGTCGTGGATTTATCCCCACACGCTGTTGCGCGGCCGCAACGATTCTCTCTATCATTGCCTCTTCATACGACCTGACTGAATAGGCAAAATCATAGTCGGGAATATTATGATTGGAGATGATTTCTTTCAGTTGAACGGCACTTAAAAGGACTAGTTTTTCCCTTAAATACCTCTCGCTGATCGTAAATTCGGCGAATGGATCCAGGGGGTGCTGTGTTCCTGATATTGTCGAGGAATCGAATATCACTCGCTCATTTGATATTAGATGAACTGTGCTTGTCTCGGCTATATGCTTGAGGGTGAAGTAAAGCTGTTCTGCTATCCTCTGTCTCCCTAAGCCAGCAGCCCAATACCGAAGGTCTCCTTTACTAAGCTGTTCCGTCTCCCTTTTGGTTCTAAATGGAACGCCACCTAAAAAAGCAACAAACTGCACCCAGCCCTCCCAGAGCCCCCCGCCAACTGGGGCTCCGCATATCTGGGCAATGTATAATTGGCCATCTGGACCACTAAAAGGTTCATCAAACTGTACTAAAACTTCGGCCATAATATGGTCTTGGTCCTTCAATTTTTCAGCTGAAATCGTATTGGCAACGAGGGGGAGACGGCAGGCAATAGTGCAATCTACCTGCCAGACATTTTTACCCGTTTTTCAGTAGCCGGACCTCGGTCCTGCCCAGATCCTACTCCAGTCCTATCCTAGATCCTGCTCCAGTTTTATCCCGGAGGCACGGCGGGTCTCCTTGGCGCGTTCCCTGCCGGAAGTGTTATTAAGAAGGTCAACGGGATGCGGGATTGGACTGGGGAGCAGCGCCAGATGAATCACATCCTCCATCGTTGAAACAAAGGTGAAGGTCATGCTTTCCTTTACCTCTTTTGGGATGTCGCGAAGATCCTTTTCGTTGGACTTTGGAAGCAGCACTTCTCGCAGACCTGCCCTGTATGCAGCTAGTACTTTTTCCTTAACGCCTCCGATTTCCAGAACCTTACCGCGTAGTGTGACTTCGCCCGTCATAGCGAGATCACGACGCACGGCCCGTCCACTTAAGACACTGGCGATAGCAAGGGTCACCGCTGCTCCAGCGCTCGGGCCGTCTTTGGGGATTGCTCCGGCAGGGAAGTGAATGTGTACATCTGTTTCCTTAAACTCTTTCGGGTCTATTCCAAGTGTGGGGCCTCGAGCGCGTACATATGAATACGCAGCGTCAACCGACTCGCGCATAACATCGCCGAGCTGGCCGGTGACCAATAGTCTCCCGTTGCCTGGCATGCGAAGAGCTTCTATGTGCATAAGGTCGCCACCGGTGGAGGTCCATGCCAGTCCAGTTACGGCTCCAACCTCAGGTTCCAGCTCGGCCTCCTGCACAGCATATCGGGCCACGCCAAGAATTTCAGTTGCGCGTGCAACATCGATAACCCACGCCCCTTCTTCTCCCTCGGCCTTTCTGCGGGCACGCTTTCTCATAATTGCCGAGAGGTTGCGTACAAAGTTTCTTAACCCTGCTTCACGGGAGTATCTGCTTGCAATAAAGCCCAGGGTTTCATCTGTAAACTGAATGTCTCTATCTTCTAACCCGTGGTCTTCTAAAAGTTTGGGCAGGAGATAACGCCAGGCAATTTCAACCTTTTCTTCAATGGTGTATCCTGAAACGGTTATAACCTCCATCCTGTCGCGTAAGGGAGCAGGGATGTCGAAGATGTTGTTGGCCGTGCAGATAAACAGCACAGACGACAGATCGAATGGTAGATTGAGATAGTGATCTACGAATGTCTTGTTCTGCGACGGGTCCAGGACTTCAAGCATCGCAGCTGTAGGATCGCCAGATGGTCCACCGCCCGTCATCTTATCTATTTCATCAATCATAAGGACAGGGTTGCGAACCTGTACTCTTCGCAATGCCTGAATGATCATGCCTGGCATTGCGCCTACATATGTTCTACGGTGGCCGCGAATTTCAGCTTCATCTCTTACTCCACCAACGGATATTCTGTAGAATTCACGTCCGATTGCTGAGGCTATAGCCTCTCCAAGAGATGTCTTTCCTGTTCCTGGCGGTCCGGCGAAACATAGAATAGGGCCAAGTTGAACTCCCTTTCGTAACTTTCGGACTGCCAGATACTCAATGATGCGTTCCTTTACATCATTGAGTCCGTAGTGACGGGAATCCAGTTCTTCTTCAACAGTTTTAAGTTCGATAGACTCGTCGCCCGACTGTGCGTTCCATGGTAGAGCCAGAAGCCAATCGAGATAGTTGCGAATTACCTGATACTCGCTCGATGCTGGAGATAGCATTCGAAGTCGTTCATTCTCGCGCTTGGCCTCGCTCAGTACACGCTCTGGCAGGTTGGCTTCTTCGATCTTTTGCAGCAGTTGAACCGATTCTTTTTCTGTTGGATCTGCTTCACCCAGCTCGGCCTGAATCGCTTTTAACTGTTGCCGTAAATAAAATTCCCGCTGATGTTGTTCGATCTTTATTTCAGTCTGGCGTTTTACATCGTCAACTACTTTGGCTCTGGCAACTTCGCGCTCAAGTCGAGTCAGTAAAAATCTGAGACGCTGGCCAATATCCAGTCGTTGCAGTATCTCATCCTTGTCTGAGATACGGAAGTTCATGTTGGTTGCAGCCAGATCTGCAAAACGCCCTGGGTCAGAGACGTTCATCTTCAGGATTGCTGGTACTTCGTCTGGTATGCGTTCCACCAGTTCGGCTAGAACTTCGGAGGCCGACACTATCTGGGAAACAAGATCCTGAACCTCGTCGGAATCCGCAGGGATATCATGTGCATATTTAACACTCGCCTCAGCATACGGCTGCTGTTGCGTTATGTCATCAATTACAATTCGATGCAGGCCCTGAAGAGTGATCTGAACGGTATCGCCAGGGAGATTAATGCGTTCATGAATTCTTGCTGCAACTCCAATACGGCCAACAAAGCGGTGGAGGTCCAGCTCTCCTGTCGATTCGTGGTCGTCGAGCGCAACTGCTAGCGCTACGACAAGCCCCGGTTCAGTTCGGGCGTTTAGAAGAGCCAGGTTTTCCGGAGAGCCCATCTGAACTGCAATGGTCCCAAGAGGGTAGACTATTGTCGACCGAAGGGCCATAAGTGGCAGCTTAGCAGGGAGGTCGCTCGCTTCGGAGCCGTATGATCGTGAGGAACCTGATTTGGAAGCCATAGTTAGAATTATACACTTCCCGTTCGAGAACGATTGTTCAGCTGTTCGATTCTTCTTGCTCCCTACAGAGTTGACCGCGCCGGTATTACGTTCATAACATGTTTGAAGAACTGAGCGAAAAGCTTGAGGCCACGTTTGCTAAGCTGCGTGGCCGTGGCGTTTTAACAGAATCGGATATTAAGGAAGGCCTCCGCGAAGTCAGGCGGGTTCTTCTTGAGGCTGACGTAAGCTTTGCCTTGACGCGCGAATTTTTGGAGCGTGTCGAGCAGAAGGCCGTTGGTATTACACAGCTCAAGGCTGTGTCTCCCGCACAACAGCTTGTTAAAGTTGTACACGAGGAGCTCACAGCTATGCTTGGGGAGCGCCAGGAAGGGCTAAAGCTGTCTACGGTCCCGCCTACTGTAATTATGATGGTAGGTCTTCAGGGTTCCGGTAAGACGACAACAGCTGCCAAGCTCGCCCTCAAACTGAAGAAAGAAGGGCGCCAGACCCGACTCATCGCTGCCGACGTCTATCGACCGGCTGCTATCGATCAGCTCGAGACTCTTGGTAAGCAGCTCAGCGTCCCTGTCTATGCAGACAGGTCGACTCAGGATGTCGTTAAAATCGCTAAAGCAGGTATAGCTGAAGGCGAACGAGAGCGCGACCGTGTTGTGATTGTCGATACCGCTGGACGACTCCAGATCGACGACACAATGATGGATGAGCTGGCCCGGCTGAAGGCCGCTGTAAATCCTACCGAAATTCTGTTTGTTGCAGATGGTATGACCGGTCAGGATGCAGTTCGCATCGCAGAGGGTTTCGATAAAGCTCTGGATGTAACCGGTGTGATTCTGACCAAGATGGATGGTGATTCGCGTGGTGGTGCGGCACTCTCTATCTATGGAGTTACCAAGAAGCCAATCAAGTTTATCGGTGTTGGCGAAAAGGTCGAGGCGCTCGAGGTGTTCTACCCTGAGCGTATGGCAAGTCGCATCCTTCAGAAGGGTGACGTTCTCAGTCTTGTCGAAAAGGCCCAGGCAGCCTTCGATGAAAATGAGGCGAAACGGCTAGAGAAGAAGGTCCGCAAGGAAGGTATGGATCTCACCGACTTCCTTGCAACAATGAAGCAGATTGAGAAGATGGGGCCGCTGGAAGGTATTCTGAAGCTTCTCCCTGGTGTAAACACAAAGATGTTAAAACAGGCCAATATGGATCCCAAGAGGATGAAGCACATAGAAGCCATCATTCTCTCTATGACTCCGGAGGAGCGAAAAGACCCCAGCCTTATCAATGGTTCGCGCCGTGCCCGCATATCAAAAGGGTGCGGAAGGCCTATCAACGATATCAATCGTCTCCTCACTCAGTTCAGAGATATGCAGAAGATGATGAAGAAGATGGCCGGTGGCGGAAGAATGGCACTGCCAGGAATGTTCGGTAGGCGTTAAATTAGTTAGGCTGTATCAGTTTTATCCGGATGCGGGCGGGATATTCCCGCCTCGCGATGAGTCCGGAATTTATTCACTCTCATTTATTGAGGATTTATGGTTCGTATTCGTCTCCGCCGTATCGGGCGCAAAAAGGCTCCTGTATACCGTATCGTCGTCGCTGACTCCAAGAGCCCACGCGACGGTAAGTTCATTGAAATCATTGGGCAGTACAATCCTCGCGTTGCTGAGGGTGGATTGAATGTCGTCGAAGATAGAGCTAACTACTGGCTCAACGTCGGCGCACAGCCATCTGATACAGCTCGTTCGCTCCTCCGCCGTGCAGGCGTCTTAAAGCGTCGCCACGAAGCACGCCTTGGCAGAACACCTGTTGCGGTTGCAGAAGTTGCTACTCCAGATCTCAGCAATGTCATTCCGGTTCGTGAAGATCGTACTGGCGAAACAGCTGAATTCGCAGTTCCAACAGATATCATTGAAAACTCAGCCAAGGCTGAGTAATCTCCACTTTTAGTGGAAACATTTTGAGTAGTTCTATCACAGATCAGTACGCTCTTGTGGGCCGCGTGCGCAAGCCGCATGGACTCAAAGGGCATGTTACAGTTGAATTACTTACCGACAGGCCGGATGCAGTGTTTGCATCCGGCATGCGTGTTTTAGTGGGTAATACAGAAGGGGATATCCTTCCACAGCAGCCAGAGTTAATCGTCGAATCCTCATCCTATTTTAAAGAAGGGATGGTGGTGAAGTTCGATAAGATAAATGACCGCAACACATCTGAACTCTGGCGTCATCGCTATCTTTTAATTCCAATCAACGAGCTGCCTGAGCCAGAAGATGGTGAGGTGTTTCTGCATGAGCTTATTGGAATGACAGTTAACGATCCAGACGAAAGCTCTATTGGAGAGATTGTCGAGACCTACGAGCTTCCGCAGGGAGTGGCAATCGAAGTTAAGTTGAAGGATGATTCGACTGTATTGGTTCCGTTTATAGACGAATACATACTTTCTGCTGATCGACACAGTCGTATTGTTGTAGTGGAGACAGCTACAGGGATATTTGAGTAGCTTGCCAGTGGCTCGAAGCAGAACGCAGTACGCAGTTTATAGTAGAGGTTAACAAACGTGCTCAAGATTAATGTTGTCACCATCTTCCCGGATTTCTTTTCTGGGCCGCTAGGCATCAGCATTCCATACAAGGCCGCTGCCGCTGGTTCCGTGCGCTATAATCTCGTGGATCTAAGGAGCTTCACATACGATAAGCACAGAACTGTAGATGATTATCCGTATGGCGGTGGCCCTGGAATGGTGATGAAGCCCGGGCCTTTTTTTGAGGCGGTGGATTCTATTCTCGAGGAACAGGGTGGCGCAGGGGAGCAGGGTGGTACAGTTGGGGAACAGGGCAGTGGTATAGTTAAGGAACAGGATGGTGTAATTGAGGAGCAGGACTGTGTAGTTGACGAGCAGAACGGTGTAGTTGAGAAGCATGCTGATGCCAGTGAACGTAACCCTGCATTAAACCCAATCGTTCTTCTATCGCCTCGCGGAAAGGTTTTTTCCAACGACGACGCTATTCGTTTTGCAAACTGTGAGAGCGTTACCTTTCTTTGCGGACATTATAAAGATGTGGATCAGCGTGTCGCCGATCATCTCGCAACTGAAGAGATTTCTCTGGGTAACTTTGTCTTGAGTGGTGGCGAGCCGGCAGCTTTAGCAATTATAGATGCGATTGTAAGGCTTTTGCCAGGTGCGATGAGCGATCATGAAAGTGCTTACTCAGATTCTTTCTACGATGGCCGTGGAGTGTCCGCTCCGAGCTATACACGCCCTCCAGAATATAGAGGACACAAGGTTCCGGATATATTGTTGTCTGGGGACCATGCAAAGATTGCCAAGTGGAAAAAAGAGCAGGAGAGGTAGCCGAGTATGAAGGATGAAGGTCGCGATTCTACAAGTGCTGAGGCAAGCTCTCCTTTGACGGATCCTGAAAAGGCAGATAAGGCAGGTCGTACAGATAATACAGATGTTGCATATGTTGCAGATGTCGTAGATGCTGTACATGTTACGGCAGTCCTGTTTGATTTGCTTACTACTGATTGCGGAAAGAAGTTTGGAATTGCGACTCTCAACTCCCCTAAATCATTAAACGCCTTGTCTCTGGAGATGGTTTATCTTCTGAGTGAAAAGTTGCGCGAGTGGGAGCAGGATGAAAATGTTGTTGGTGTGATTTTGCGCGGAGCAGGCGATAAAGCGTTCTGTGCAGGCGGGGATATTCGTAAGCTCTATGATTCAGTTCTGGACGCTAAAGCTTCTGATATAGGTGGAAAAGGCTGCAGTGAAAATGGCGTCGATGGCGTAACCGATTCAGTTGAAGCTGTAGGCGCTCGGATTGGCAGTCGCTTCACTCCGTTTACATACGCCGACGAGTTCTTTCAGGCTGAATACCGGCTTGATTACTACATCCGTAAATATCCCAAACCTATAGTCTGTTTCGGCAACGGGTATGTTATGGGTGGCGGTATCGGGCTTATGTCCGGGGCATCTCATCGCATTGTTACAGAAACCAGTCGCCTCGCAATGCCTGAAGTTTCTATAGGCTTTTATCCAGATGTTGGAGGTAGTTATTTCCTCCCGCGCATGCCGCACAGGATCGGTTTGTTTTTGTCGCTTACTGCAGCGCAGTTGAATGCTGTTGATTCTGTATACGTTGGGCTTGCAACGCATATGGTTTCGGCGGAGGCATTGTCCGGTGCTCTTCTTCGGGAGGTCGCGGCATCGGTCTGGGGCGATTCGGCGGAGAAAAACTCCGAACAGCTAAGCAGGATTATCTCTGCTGTTTCAATCGGTCGTGATGGGGTTGGCTCAGATTTGAATTCATCTGATTGGCCTTCGTCAGAGCTTATCCCCGCCCTGAAAGATCTTCAGGGTCTTATGGGCGATAATGAAGTACCAGCCGATGCTCTCACTATTGATGAAATAGCATCCAGATTCGCTGCTTATATGGAGCGGGAAGATGGCAGCGCATGGATAAAAAAAGGGATTAGAAACTTTCAAAAGGGATCCCCGACTTCAGCAGCTGTATGCCTGGAGATCTGGAGGAGAGCCCAGGCTCATCCCCTTTCCGAGGAAGAGACCTTTAAGCAGGAGTTTGTTCTCTCTCTGGGATTTTGTGCACAGCATGACTTTGCTGAAGGCGTTCGGGCTCTGATGGTGGATAAGGATAGGGCTCCGAGGTGGAGGCCGGATCAGCTGTTGGATGTTTCTCTGGAGCTAGTGGAAGACCATTTCAGTCGCTTCGCAGGGTTGCAGCTCGATCTGCATTGGTAAGGGCCCGGATTTAGGATCAAATCCTCGGAATTCTGCCACATTACCCCCTATCTTAAGGAGGTAGGGGGCACTATGTTTATTAGTCTGTCCCAAAAAAACCGAGTATTTTATGCACGCATTTATCGAAACCGAAAAAGAGTGGCTTCGTAGTGATATCCCACCTTTCCGCGCAGGTGACACAGTCCGTGTCAGCGTACGCGTAAAGGAAGGTGAAAAAGAGCGCTTACAGGCGTTTGAAGGGGTTTGCATCGCCCGTCGTGGGTCTGGTGTCTCGGCTACCTTCACGGTCCGTAAGGTTTCCAACAGTGTTGGTGTTGAGCGTATCTTCCCAGTTCACTCCCCAATGCTAGCCAGTATCACAGTCGTTCGCAGAGGTCAGGTCCGTAGAGCAAAGCTCTTCTACCTCCGCAACTTAACTGGTAAGGCTACACGTATTAAGGAGCGTAAAGTTCGTCCTAGCCATACGGCTGGAGCTTAGTTCGTGTGGTACCCGGTGGAGCGCGAACTAAGCTCCGCAGGGAGGCTCCTGGTTGCAGGGGTCGATGAAGTTGGACGGGGCCCTCTCGCGGGCCCCGTTGTCGCATGTGCTATCATAATGCCTCCAGAAGTCCCGCTTCTGGAGGGTGTTGCTGATTCTAAGTGTGTAAAGAAGAGCGAGCACCAGAAGCTTGCTACCTCGATCGTTCGTAGCTGCTTAGCTTTTGGTTTGGGGGCTGCGTCTGTTCGCGAGATCGACACCCTGAATATCTACCATGCCACAACGCTGGCCATCAAAAGGGCACTGGATCGCCTCTCTGTGAGGCCAGATCATATAGTCATAGATGGTCGCCCTATAAAGACACTTGAATATTCTCACACTGCTATAGTGAAGGGCGATTCCAAATGCTATTCTATTGCGTGTGCCTCGATTGTGGCTAAAGTTACCAGAGATCGTTTGATGGCGTCGCTGGCTAAGCGTTATCCGGGATATCTTTGGGAACGCAACGCCGGATACGCCACCAAGGCCCACCTTGAAGCATTAAATACCGTCGGCGTTACAGCGCATCATCGACGTACATTTGCACCTGTTCACTCATTGTCAGATAAATGTCCAAGCCATTAGTAGGAATTATTATGGGGTCGCAGTCGGATTGGGATACAATGTCCAATGCGGCTAATATGCTAACTCGTTTAGAAGTTCCATTCGAAACGAGGGTTGTGAGTGCTCACCGGACACCTGATCTACTATTTGAGTATGCTGCTTCGGCTGAAGGTCGGGGTGTTGAGGTAATTATCGCCGGAGCGGGCGGGGCTGCCCATCTACCTGGTATGTGCGCTGCCAAGACAGCGATTCCTGTTCTAGGAGTTCCTGTTGAGTCCAAAGCCCTTAAGGGGATGGATTCTTTACTCTCTATCGTTCAGATGCCTGCAGGTATTCCAGTGGGTACTCTGGCGATCGGTAAAGCTGGAGCTGCTAACGCTGCTCTTTTAGCCGCAGCCATAGTTGCAAATGCGCATCCAGAGTTCAAGTCAGCCATTAACAGGTTCCGAGAAGAACAGACCGCCAAGGTTCTAGAAAATCCAGACCCGAGCGACATCGCTCTTCAGAGCAATGTCGATGTTCCTTCTGCAGCTGGAACGAAGCCGTCCAGCCGATAAAAGTATAGAATGTCTTTTCCAAAAATAGGCGTCCTCGGCGGTGGTCAGCTTGGCAGAATGTTGGGGCTGGCTGGCATACCACTCGGCGCAAAGTTTGTCTTCCTGGATAGCAATCCGCTGTCGCCCGCAGCCGATGTGGGAGAGCTGATTCTGGGTGGGTATGATGATACCACTGCGCTGGATAAGCTCATTGATGCTGTTGATGTTGTTACATACGAATTTGAGAATGTACCTGTTGCAACTGCGGAATATGTTGCAGCTCGCAAACCTGTCTGGCCACCACCGTCAGTTCTAAGTGTTGCGCAGGACAGATTGAAGGAAAAAGAATTCTTTCAATCGTTAGGGATACCAACTGCACCGTTTTATGAGGTCAATTCTTTAGAGGACCTTCATAAGGCGGTTAAGGAGATCGGTAGTCAGGGTGTTCTCAAAACCAGAACTATGGGGTACGACGGCAAGGGACAATTTCGTATCCGTAGTGAAAGTGATGTGGATACCGCATGGAATGAGATTGGCGGTGTGCCTCTTATTTATGAAGGCTTTGTAAACTTTAAGCGTGAACTCTCTATCCTTGGAGTGCGTAATCAGAAAGGAGAGGTTGCGTTTTATCCTTTGGTTGAGAACGTTCACAACGAAGGCATTCTACGTCTGTCTGTAGCGCCAGCAAAGGACGTTGATGCTTTAGTGCAGAAAGTGGCATCTGACTATTCAGAAAAAGTTCTCAATGCATTCGGATATGTTGGTGTTCTTGCTATCGAATTGTTTGACACAGAAGATGGTCTGGTTGCAAACGAGATGGCTCCTCGAGTGCACAATTCCGGACATTGGACAATAGAAGGATCTGAGATAAGTCAGTTCGAAAACCACATCCGTGCGGTATGTGATCTGCCTCTTGGAAGCACCTCAATGGTTGGGTACGCCGCAATGTTGAACGTTATCGGTGATTTACCGAAGCTAGGTGATTTACTGGAAGTACCAAATACACACGTTCATATGTATGCAAAGAGTGAAGCTCCTCGTCGCAAGCTCGGCCATGTAACGGTTAGATCTCCAGGGCAGGAAGCGTTACAGGAATGTCTTGCGTTAGTCCGTAGAATCCTCGTGAACCGGTAATCAACTTAAACCTATATGAATGGTACATCGGAATTTGCATTCGCGATTCTGGCTTTTACTTCGTTGCTCGCGATAATTAATCCAATAGGCGCTATTCCGATGTTCATGGCCGCTACCAGCGAGTTGACCAATTCTCAAAGATTTGCAACTCTTAGGCGCGGCATCATTACAGGGATTGCAATACTTTTCTTCTTTGGATTGCTTGGAACGTATGTGCTTAAGTTTTTTGGTGTAACTACATACGCGTTCAAGATTGCAGGTGGTGTGATCTTCTTTGGTATTGGATCAGACATGCTGGAAGCGCGTCGGGCTCGAGGGAAGGCTACAAAGAGTGAAGAGGAAGAAGCCGAGTTAAAGCAGGACATCGGGATTATTCCGTTAGGAATTCCTATGCTTGCAGGACCAGGTGCCATAAGTACTGTTATCACACTCACATCTCAGGCAAACAAACCCATTGAGTTTATTGCTATCCCCGTAGTTATAGTTGCTGTTATGATGGTTACATGGGGAGTGCTCAAGATAGCTCCGCGCGTGGTTCTGCGTGTAGGAAATACCGGGCTTAATGTAATGACGCGATTGATGGGGCTGCTCGTAATGGTGATCGGTATTCAGTTCATCATAGACGGGGTTCGGACAGTCGCCCTGGAGCTGCTGAATTAGCTGCAGATTCGCACTGCAAAAACCGTCCAGCCCTTATTATGTTTAAGGCTTGCCGTATTTTGGCACCTTGGGCACCCACACTCGAAGTGGGGAGCCGGATGGAAGGGACGAGGTTGTTCCGTCCATGAAAAGGAATGAGTATCACTTGTAGTTCGACCGGGTAGCTCAGTTGGTAGAGCAACGGACTTTTAATCCGTAGGTCGCGGGTTCGAGACCCGCCCCGGTCACTTTTTTAGTTAAATCCCAAGCTGTTTATTTGCCATCGTGCGATGGCTTGGACGGAAGCCAGATAGCCAGCGCTCCAATAAGCGGCAGATACGAGCAGAGTTTATATACAAACTCAATACTAGTCTCGTCTGCAAGCCATCCTAATACTGCCGCTCCAATCCCGCCCATTCCAAACGCAATTCCGAAGAACAACCCTGATATCATCCCTATCTTTCCAGGGATCAGGTCCTGTGCGTATACAATGATGGCCGAAAACGCAGATGCTATTATCATCCCGATGATAATGCTCAGCACGGCGGTCCAGCGTAGTGAGGCGTAAGGTAGAATCAGGGTGAATGGCAGAGCTCCAAATATCGATCCAAGTATTACACTCTTTCTGCCGAATCTATCTCCAATTGGACCACCGAAGAATGTACCTGCTGCAACGGCGCCCAAAAGTATAAACAGATATAACTGAGAAGATTGAACGGATATTCCGAACTTATCTATCAGGTAGAATGTGTAATAACTTGTTAAGCTGGAAAGATAGAAATATTTGGAAAATATCAGCGTAACCAGTATGGTAATCGCTATTGTAACCTGTCGCGGTGAGAAGCTTGAGGATTTGCTTTTTGCTGTGGTATGGGCTTTGAGATTCGATAGTCCCGTCCCAGCATACCAGATACCGATTCTCCAGAGTACAATGATTGCCATTACTGCGCCAATAGAAAACCAGGCGATCGCTCCCTGACCTCTAGGGATAATTATAAATGCCGCCAGTAGTGGTCCGAGTGAAGCTCCAAAGTTTCCTCCGACCTGAAAGACCGACTGAGCCAGTCCATGTTTTCCGCCGGAAGCCATCCTTGCAACTCTAGACGATTCGGGATGGAAGATGGAAGAGCCAAGTCCTACAAGGGCGGCTGCACCGAGCAGCGCATAAAATGAGTTCGCAGTTGATAATAGAACAAGGCCTGCAAACGTAAACAACATTCCGATCGCCAGAGAAAATGGCTTGGGATGCTTGTCGGTATAGTATCCTACAACCGGTTGGAGCAGCGATGCAGTTAGCTGATTTGTAAACGTAATAAGTCCGATCTGCTTGAAATCAAGTCCGTAGTTGTCTTTCAGCAGAGGGTAGAGTGCGGGGAGCAGCGCCTGTAAAAGATCATTCAATAAATGACAAAAGCTTATAGCGAACAATACGCTATAAGCTGTCTTTTTTACGTTGTAACTGTCAAAAGATTCCGGTATGTATGGAATCGCATGTTCTGCGGTTTGTTCTGTCATCTATTGTTTGTGTTGCTAAATCAGGCTAGAAAGCATACCCGACGTGAAATCTCATGGCAGGAAGAAAGTCAGTCTTTCCTCCAGTGTCTCCTAATACACGTTTTACGCCAACGCCAGTTCCAACAGCAAATCGCTGGGATGGGCCCATCAGCCAGCCATAATCGAGCTGAAATCCAAACGTTGCATTTGTGGTGTTTTT
The DNA here is from genome assembly GCA_040394885.1 of Gemmatimonas phototrophica. Lineage (GTDB taxonomy): Bacteria > Gemmatimonadota > Gemmatimonadetes > Gemmatimonadales > Gemmatimonadaceae > Fen-1247. The sequence continues at coordinate 218,226 of JBEBRK010000002.1, read as the reverse complement.
ATCATCACAGCTAGTGGTTGGCGTGGACGTGCACGGGTCAGGTTTCTCTTTAAACTTTACAATGCCGAGCATTGGGCTGACCGAGAACCCACGCAATGTTTTTTCGAGAGGATAAAATCGTATAGCTGCATTCACTGAGTTGGATCTGATTTCGTCTTCCTTCAGCTTTTCCCACAAAGTTCCGGAGATGGCTAAGGTAAGTGACTGGTTGATCTTGGTCTCGAACTCAGCAGTGTACATTCCGTACAGAATCCCAAATGGGTTAGCAAATATCACATGTCTGCGATCCATATCGACAGTTTCCTGTCTTGGTTTGCTTGGATTGGAATTTTGAACCCACTGCGCAGAAGCAGTTGATGAAATTAACGCGATGCCTGTTGCTGACAAAAATGCAGCAGAAGCTATACGACATAAAAATGATCTCATTCTATTTCCTCAGTGTGATCTATGGAGTGATGTATAGATTGATCTATAAACGTAGCGGTAGGACAGCGTTGGTCCAAGTCGATTCTACTCGTCGTATTTAGGGAATACAGCGAGAAGCATCTCTCCCACGCTTCGCATACGTCCGGATGGCGATTGAATTCCTGTTTGAATAGTGTAGTCGCCTGCCTCAGATATTACTACTCCACGTATTCTGGGCTGGGCTGCCGCCCAGCTGATCACACCCTTAACAGCCAGGGTTTGGCTCTGTTCTCCATGCAGGACCGGATATCCTCCGGTGCTCCATACCCAATGTGGTTTACCCGTTCCTGCTTGTCGCATCCATCTGTTGGCAACACGTAGTTTTGTGTCCAGAGATACCGCACCGTCAAAGCTGGGGAAAAAGGTAAATCCCAGTATTCTTAAGGGCGAATCCTTTCCAGATGCCCAACTGTAGAGAACACTGTCCTTGGGGCCAAAGCTGGATGAGGACATCGCCACATATATGTTTGGATTTACTTTGCTGATAACTTCAGCGGATCTGGTGAAGTAGTCTATCCAATATTCCGGAGATAGAGTTCCCAGCACCAGCGCTCCCTTGCCATATGGATCGGTCGCGGGAATGATTACCGTTGGCTTTAGCGCACGCGCGATTCTATCCAAATCTTTCAATCTGCGTTCTGTATATCCATCTCTGGATGCAGCGAACTGTTTTGCCGCGTCATTAGAATAACCAAGAGTTAATATGACGGTGGTATTTTCTCCTCTTACCATGTCTATTACTCTGCCAATTGAATCGATATACTTTGGCGCTAAAGCTTCGGGTGTTACTACTATAGATACTGCTCTGAAGTTAAGAGAATCGTATAATTTGACATCGCGCTTAACTGCGTATGACGGAGGTGAGCGTTTGAGGGCAGGAAGGATCTGTAATCCAAACTTGAAGTCATTTAACGGTCTTTCCTGAAAGTAGGCCGAATCGTAACGGTTGTAGCTTGTTACAGCAGCGTATCCATTGGGTATTTCAAGTATTATGACTACAACTGCCGAGATAACTGCAAGCCCTAATCCCGTACGTATGACCGCTTTAACTCGTGATCTCGATGGTAAGGCAGGTGCGAAAAGTGGAATGAGTAGCCACATCGAATTACCAAGCGACTCAACACCGATAATATGACCTATGGCGTTTGCATGGGCTGATGACAAAGCAAAGAACCAGCTGTTCAGCGTGTTGCCGTTTGTCTCTGCGATCCAACCACTTCCGTTTGCCAGATGGATTGTGGCCACCAGGCAGATTAGAAAGTTATATATGAGAATAGGAACCCCAAACAGAGGGGTAACCATTCTTTTTATAAGTGAATAAGCGGCCTGTGCAAAAAATATCGCTGCGGTTAGCGGCCAGGCCCAGGCCACGTGATATACAACCGTCCCATATTCGACAGATGAGGCAGATACCCCGATGATCAGAGCAGGGAGAATTAATAGTGCTCCAATCGCTGTGAGAAGAAGGAATATGCGGGGGGCGCGTCTATCTTTCACAATTCGACTGGCTGCCGAAACATTCCAGATAAGAATGACCAGATTCCCAAACACAAAAACAAGTTTGAGAATTGAGCCTAGGTCCGTCAGGGAGCGCATCGATGAAACCTACAACATTTCAACCAATTTGGGATACGCACTAGCCATAATGACCAGATTGGATCACGTTTCAGTACAATGACTGACAGCCTGTGGACTCTGCCCAATATCATCTCTCTTTCCAGATTATTTCTGGCAGGGGCCTTTGTAGTCATCTCCGATCCGTGGGCGAGAGTTACCATTGTGGCGTTGGCGGCTATCAGCGACTTTCTGGATGGTTTTGTTGCCAGGATTATGGGGCAGAAGACGGTGGCTGGCGCCCTTATAGATCCAATTGCAGACAGGTTTTTTGCAGTCATCACTATTTCGGCGGTTATGTATGACGGGTTGTTGACCGTCGGGCAGTTTATGATCTTCATCTCCCGAGACATTGCAACGGTGATAGGGTTCATAGTTGCGAAGATCATTCCGTGGCTGAGGGCTGTTGTATTTCGTGCCAGATTGCTTGGAAAAGCTGTGACTGTTATGCAGTTGATCACTTTAGGTGCGGTCCTGGTATTCAGGCCACTTTTGCCATTATTGATAGGAGTGATCGCGCTATTATCTGCCCTTTCAATTATCGATTATACGATGGCTTTATGGAGAGCTAGAAGCAAAGCTGGAAATTCAGCATTATAATTGGAAGATGAAATCGTTTAAATCAATTCAGTCAGTGTTTTGCACGGTAGCATTTGCGCTACTGTTAACCTCGGCGACCGGTGTATCGGCCCAGAAGCGCACTCCAGCTTCAATAAAAACGCATGGAAGGGTTGACGTAATTGCTGGCGACTTCGCTAAGATACACGCAGGTCTTGGAGCACTACTGCCATTCAACAACTATTTCGGAATGGGTGGTGTAGCAGGTTTTGGTTTCAGTGAAAATGGTGCCAGTGGTCGCATCGATCTTTATGGCCGTTTCTCATTCGATCCATTTCGTCGCAATTCATGGGAACCATACGTTGGCGGCGGCATCACAAACATGTTTGATGCAAGTCCAGAGGGCACTCGAAGCCACCTGCTTCTCTTCTTTGGAATGAATGGTCCTAAAAAGGGACGCTTCGCGCCAGGATTTGAAGTTGGTATTGGCGATGGCCTACGCCTGGGAATGACCCTGCGTACAAGCAAATAATTTTTTAGTACAAACTATTACAAACAAAAAAGGACGGGGTATTCCCCGTCCTTTTAAACTGCCTGTTTACTAGTTTTTAAAGGTTGAGCAAACCGCTCACCGAGTGTGCGAAGCTGTACTATCTCCAACTTAGTGAGCTCAGGATAGCGCTCTTCGAAATATGAAATTGTGGCATCAAACCACTCCTGCTGATGTTCAGGGAGCGATCCGATTACTCCGCATCTCATAATATGTTGAAAGAGCTCGTCACGAGCTTCATCTATTGGTGCTTTTGCAACACTGGCCGGTGGGGTGTATCTCGTACCTGATCTTTTCTTCTTAGCCATTACATCCGGTTAATGATGAGGTTTTTAAGTGTAGCACCTCAATCTAACTAATTGCCCATCATATTTACACCATTTCACCCGTCAAAGTTTCGGATTTATCGATAACAGCAAGCTCCATCAGTCGTGCTACCAGCCAGTCGGGTGCCTCTTCCGGAATCAGGCGTCCCGCTTTGTCCACAATTTCGAGATCACAGTTTGGCAGGCTGTTCTGAAGCGATCGGGCGGCTGATTCGTCTACCCATTGATCCTCACGCCCTCTGATTACGAGCGAAGGTGTGGCAATATCTGCCAGATCCACGGATTCAAAATCTTCTTCCTTAATTGCTGCCCCAAGCGTAAGCAGATGTTTCACTCCATCCATGCCGGCGTAAGGGGCGAGATATCGCGCGATTAGTCTGGTAGGCATGTTGGCAGGGTCAGAAACGCTTCCCAAAAGGATTGTTTCGATCAAAGGTGCTGCTCCCAGAATTCCGCTGGGGAGTCTGAACGCAAACTTTGCTGTAGAGCGCTGCATCGCCACCACATCGTCCGGAGGGAGGTCGTCGATATCCGGTGGGTTGATCATTACCAGCTTTGCTACCCTCTCCGGTCGTGTCGCCGCCAACTTCAGTCCCACCAGCGCACCAAGATCGTTCCCAACCAAAATTGCCCTGGAAAGCCGAAGAGACGTCATCGCAGCATCCACATACTCGGACTGAGCCGTAATGCTTAGATCGGCGCCGGTGGTGCGGTCAGATTCTCCATATCCGAACAGGTCCATGGCATAGGCTGTATGGCCGCCATTTGCCAGCTGTGCTGCCACATTCCTCCATAAAAATGCGCAGGTCCCAAATCCGTGCAGGAGGATTATCGGCACTCCACCGTGCCCATACCGCTCTATATGGGTTGAGCCGACTCCTACTGGTACTCGAAGGTTATCTGGTCTCATTGGTCAGCATTCTGATAGTTGAAATATTCTGGAAATGGTTCGCCACAATCAATTCTATTCGCGCAAATGTGCTTTTTGGGATAAATTGAGGGCATGGCGAAAAATAACTCACCTCAAGCTTCCAGCTCTTCAAAGCGCGGGCCGTTCTTAGCGGTTTTGCTCGTTATCGTCCTTTTCGGCGCGGGCACAATCCTTTTTAAGAAGAACAGCAGTACAGATTCGCACGGGGATCACTCCGCGCTTGAAGATCTAAAAGGACAATACGAGAATGCCGGTCCGGCACAGCCTTATACTCTTGGTGACTCGACCGCACCGGTTCTGATCGAAGAGTTTGCTGACTATCAGTGCCCAAGCTGTGCGCAGTATGCGATCATTACTGAGCCAGATGTGCGCAAGCGTATTATTGAGCCAGGGTTGGCATATTACAAGTTCTATGAGTTCCCGCTTCCGATGCACAAACATGCACCGGCCGCATCTCTGGCTGCCGCGTGTGCAAATGATCAGAACAAGTTCTGGGATATGCAGTATCAGATTTTCTACGGACAGGATCAGTGGGGGATCGGACCAAATGGACGCGAAGTTGTCAGCAATCCAAAGCCTGTATTTAAGACCTTCGCTCAGGCAGTTGGGCTCGATATAGCCGCCTGGGAATCCTGCTATGATTCTGGTAAGTACAACGATCGTGTCGCTGCAAACGCCGCTGAAGCAGTTCGTAGAAATGTACAGTCCACACCAACCTTCTTTATCAACGGCAAGATGCACATGGGCGCGCTTACATACGACGCCATGAAGAAGCTGGTAGATGAGGCTGCGAAAAATGCGACCTCTTCTGCAGATTCCGGTCGCTAAGAGGAGATAGAATATGAAGCGCATGCTCGTTTCTGCCATAGCACTTGTTGGGCTGTTTGTTGCGTTTTATCTCACTCTTTACAAGATGGGATACATAGTCCAGCTCACATGTTCAATTGATGGCTGCGAGCGTGTGAACTCAAGCAAATGGGCAACTTTTTTAGGGTTGCCCGTAGCTGTTTGGGGGATGGGATTCTATTTAGTAACATTTGTTATAGCCTATATGGGTACTCTGAGAAGATGGGCTAGGGATTCGCGCATCTCGACGGTATTGTTGCTTCTTACGGGCTTTGGAGTTTTGTACTCAGCATGGCTGACATATCTGGAGCTTTATGTTATTCACGCTATCTGTCAGTACTGCGTAGTGTCGGCTATTCTTGTCACGGTGATGTTCGTTATTAGTCTTCTGGACTGGCGTGATAGCAGGAAATGGAACTCTCACCAAGAGATCTAGATCTAGCAGCCCGAATACGGGCTGGTGATTATATAGCATTTGAAAGATCATTCAGAAGTTTTTATGAACTTTTGCTTTCTTATGGCTACGGTATTGTGTCTTCGGAATCAGTTGCCTCAGATCTGCTGGTAGATGTCTTTGCAACTCTGTGGCACTCTCGCTCTGAATGGAAACCGTCCAGCTCCCTGGCAGCGTATTTCTTAGGTTCAATTCGTCATCGTGCTATAGAACACCTGAGGCGCGATAAAGGTTGGAAACACATCTGGGATAAGGCACCAGAATTAGAAAATGAACCGGCCAGGACTCAACCAACAGGCACGTTTGAATTAACAAAATCCATAGCTGATTCGCTCTATGGAATTCGGCGTGAGGTTGTATTTCTCCGCTGGAGAGCAAAGCTCAATCCAACTGAAATAGCACTGATGCTTGGAATGAGCGAAGGGGGTATAAACTCGCATTTGGAAAATGTGCTGAGGGAGATTAAGCGGACAGCTCCTGAATGTGAGTGCGGTAAAGAGCTAAATCTTGCTCAACTGGATCAATACCTTGGTGGCAACTTAGACACAGTGATAAGTTCAAGTCTTGATGAGTGCGTTGCTCTGCAGCCAGGGTTGAAAGATGCTATCGAATATATTTCTTCCATAGAACTGGAGCGTGATCTTCCGCCTGTTTATGGAAATGTAGATGTAGATCTGGCTCGTACCCAACTGCATATTCGCGGGATTGAAGCGATTGAAAAATCGAAAGCTGATGCAGTTCTGAGAGCGAAATCGCGCTCGTCCCTGGTTGCATATTTTTCCAGATTACGTCGTAGAAAAAGTCTGAGCCGTGAGCCCCGATCCGGTTTTACATCTTCATTCAGGCGGTCATCGTCATTTGTTTATATACTTTTGCTTGTCTTGAGTATATCGGCGTTAGTATTTGCATGGATCTGGAGATAATGGTATGTCGAGCAATGACATATCTCTGTATGTTCACGTAATTGGTTTTGTTACCGGCATCGTATTATATGTGATGCTGGGTATAATGGCCTGGCAAGGGCGAGGAAGCGTTCGATGGCCTGGTCAGGCTGTTGCCGGCGTATCAGAAGCGCGTGACCCTCTACTTCTTTTGGCTGTGGCTGCGTTAGGTGTATTGCTTAGCATATCTGCCAATATTCTTCACCTAAACGGATACCTTGAGTGGAACACTGCGATTTCGAACTCGTGGTCGTGGATCACGGTTGCCGGTTATGCATTATTGATGGGGCTGCTCGTAGTATATCTGTGGCGAGGAGTGCCCGTTCGGCGAACGATAACGATTCTTGGTATAGTCATATTTGCTGTAAGTGCAGGCCATCTAGTATATGTGGGGCGGGGTGAAGCTCCAGTGCCGGTCTGGATAGAGATGATAGTTCACTATGCTCCTATCCCTCTTGTTGCTTGGTTGTTATACCAGCAGTACCGCTTTGCGCTGGCTGACGTCTTTCTAAAACGTACTATTGGGTTGCTCGCGTTGGTGGTCATGGTGTCTGGTGCGTATCTTTTGTCCAAAACAATAGATACAAAGCTGGCTACCATCGGTTTATGGCTGGTATCTGCACTGCTGTATCCAACTGTTCAGAGCTCTATAAACAGGTTGGTGGATCGCGGACTGCTGCGACGCATGACAACTAGAGAGGTGAGGGCAAAGCTTTCAGAGGCAATTGATTCGCTGGATACCGCAGAAGATGTCTTGAATAAAGCGTGTATTTTGATACGAGAGGCTGTAACGGCACGGTGGGTTACATGGAATATCGATTCGGGTGAAGGAAATGTTGGATATCGTGTTCAGCCGAACATAACTGTGGCCGTACCAGTTGCCGAGGTGCCAAGAATTACGATTGGAGTTGGTGAGTTGGCTGGAGGGCGCAGGCTCCTTTCTGGAGATATGGATCTGCTTGAGATAGTTGCATTTGAAGTTGCTAGAAAGATTGATGTTATAAGGATGTCGGCTGAGCGATACGATCGGGAGAGGAGAGAAACAGAGGTGATGAGATTGGCTGCCGAGGCCGAATTGCAGGCATTGCAGGCACAGCTGAATCCACACTTTTTGTTTAATGCGCTGACAACTATTGGTTATCTGATCGAAGCAAACCCGGAGCGTGCTAAATCCACACTCTTAAAGCTGACGGAGCTCTTAAGGGCGGTTTTGCGTAAGAATCCCGGTGAGTTCGTTCGTCTGTCGGATGAGTTGTCGTTAGTCGATGCGTATCTTGCTATTGAAAAGGAGCGATTCGAAGAACGGCTTGAGATTCACTTGGATGTATCTGATGAATATCTGAGCTGGCCTGTTCTTCCGCTGTCAATACAGCCGCTTGTGGAGAATGCGATCAAGCATGGGATATCCCCACTGGCGGGTGGTGGTAGTGTTGCTATTACCGTTGAGGGATTAAATTTTAATACTTCAAATAAGCCCGAAAGTATAAGAGTGACAGTGCTTGATACCGGTGTTGGCGTGTCGCTTGCATCTAAGCGTAGTGTAGCCTCTACCGGTGTTGGTCTGGAGAACATAGAAAGAAGGTTACAGCAGATTTACAGTGCCGGCGCTAGTCTGTCCGTCAGACCCAACAGTACAGGGAAAGGGACTACAGCGGAGATTGTGTTTCCAAGAGCTCCCTTGCAGAATAGAAACATTTAAATGATAAGAGTCCTAATAGCCGACGACGAGCGCCCCGCGAGAAGTTACCTGCGCGCCATACTCGATAAGATCGATGAAGTGGTGGTTGCGGGTGAAGTAGAAAATGGTGCAGAAGTAATTGAGTACCTGAAGGAAAATGAGATAGATCTTGTTTTGATGGATCTTCAGATGCCTGAAGTTTCAGGGATTGAAGCTGTTCGCATGATGGATGTGGATACGATGCCTCTTGTTGCATTTGTAACTGCATATGATGAATATGCTGTAAATGCGTTCGATCTGAATGCTGTGGACTATCTTCTTAAGCCGGTGGATCCTGTACGTTTACGGCGTACTATCGATCGTGCGATATCACGGATTAATTCGGATGGCGATAGATCTGATGTCGTTGGGCATGTTGTGGCTGTCTCGGATCAGATACATTCCCAGGCAACTAATACCCCACTTAAGCGAATTCCAGTTAAGAAAAAGTCTGATATTGTTTTCGTAAACGTCTCTGATGTTGCTTCTGTAGTTGCAGAAGGTGAGCTGTTGCATCTGTTTACAAACAAAGGCGATAGGTCTCTTATAACCTATCGCCTCAAAGATCTGGAGTCTCGTTTGGATTCTGACGAGTTTATCAGAATATCTCGTGGTGTTATTGTGAACGCCTCTGCTATTGATCGGGTAAGTCCGATGCCAGGTGGAACCTATCTCGTAACACTGCATAACAAGCAGGAGTTTACTTCGAGTAGGTCGCGGTCAAAGGTTCTTAGAGATACACTGTTCCGTCTTTAGGCTGGCCCTGAGCTATCGCTAGAGTCTGATAGCTCGAGGACCATTGGATTGTTCTTAGGACTGGATGTTCTTAGGTTCTCTCGCCCCTTTATAATCCCTCTTTTGGCTCAACTTTTACTGTCAGCCATGGTGTGATGAGGTCTATGTGTGTCCCGTGCCATACTGCTACGCGAATTCTGTAGGTTCCTGGTATGCTGCCATGGATCGTAAACCCTGATTCTGTGTGTGTGGCTGTAAGGGCTGTAGAATCGCTAAGTTCTAGATTGTATTCCAGAGAGCCGTGGTCATGGTCATGATCGTGGTCATGTTCATCTCCCTCCAGGTGATCGTCGTGATCATGATCGTGGTCATCGTGATCATCGCTGTGATACTCTTCTATTCCAAATGTATATATGCTGTCGGATAAAATTCCCAACTCTCCGACCCAGGTTAAATTCCTGTCCGTGTATGCCACAACTTCGTCGCTTTCAGTAACAACAGCAAGCTCCAGGATGTGGTCGTCAGCAGGGCTAAGCTCAATAGGATGATTGCAGCCGCTGATTACTGTGGTAGCTAATAAAGCAGTGCCTAGTATGATCTTTTTCATTCTAATATCTCACGCGGTAAAGAAGTCTCACATTACGCCCAGGCTGAGGAGCTACACTCTTGCCTTTCCATAGAGCATCACGCCAGGATGTGTTGAATACGTTGTCTACCGAAAGCGATATAGTGTGGAGGATGCTGCCGCTGAACAGACGAAATCCACCTGATAAATTCACTAGATTTGCGGAACCAGTTGGGCAATAGTCGGAAGGAGAAAGCGAGTCGACCGTGTTGGTTCCACCGATACTACAAACTGCCTGTCCCGTCGGAAGTTTTGGAACTGAATTCTGTTTAAAAAGCGATTCTATATTTCCGCCGATGAACCAGTTTGCCTTATCCTGTCTTACACCAATTCGAGTGCGAGTTGGTGGCATGTTGGGTAGATAGCTGCCATCGTCAAACTTGCCTCTGGTTGTGCTTGCCGAAGCGTCAACCGCGAGTCCTGGGAGGAATTCATATTGTAAAGAGAGTTCACCACCTGTAAGGTTTGCTTTGGTCTGAGTTGCCTGATAAACAAAGTATCTTCCCAGTCGCGGGTCTCTTTCTGGTAAACCGGTGACTTCGGATATAAGAGGTGAATATCCAATAAAATTCTGGATATTATTTCTGAATACCGTGATCTCTGCTGATGCTTTTTCGGTAGTATAACGTACAAAGGCGTCGAACCCGATCCCTGTTTCCTGTTTGAGGTCCGGATTTCCGATCTCGAAGCTGTAGTTTGCCAGGTGAGGTCCCGCAGAAAACAGCTCTTCAATGGCGGGTGCGCGCGCTGAACGCGCTGCATTTAATCCTATGGTTATATCGGAAGATGGGTGGTATGATCCGCCGATACTGCCGGTTAAAAGTGTGAAGTTTCGCTCAGATATAGGTCCTAGAGTAGATGAAGTTGCAGTATCAAATGGGTCGATGTTGATATGATCAAGGCGGCCACCAGCTACAACTTTGAATCTGTTCAATGAAACCTCATGAAATCCAAACATTGCAAACGATGTCTGTTTGGATGGTCGTGTTCCTGTATGTTCGCCTGTTGCTCTGAAATCTCTCCACTGGCCGATGCCACCAACTGCACCTGAGTGTATCCCGTGGCGGTATTTGGCGCTGATATTTCCAGCGGATGACAGCTGACCAAATTTATTGCCTTCGGCTCCGCCGTGATCATCCTCTTCAATTTCTGTATGCTTGTATCTGGTGTAATTTGCCTGCGCATTGATTGAGTTGAAGAGGTTAAAGAATGGGTATCGTGGCTTAACTTCACCCTCCACTCGTCCTGTAGTTCTTGCCATCTTGATGTATACACCATCCTGGTGGCTTCCTGGCAGAGTAATTCCATTAAATGCGCTAGGAACTCCGTATTCACTCTGATAGTGTCGTATGCTTGCGCCAAAGTTTCCATGCTCGAATATTCTGCTTGCACCCGACGACAGGTTCAATGTTGTTGCATCGGTGTTGTTTAACGGCCCGTCAGGAGTTCTGAGATCATTTGAGCGGCCATAACTTGCATCTACTTTAGCGGTTATATGCGAAGGGAGCGGAACGCTAACCCCACCTGAGATAGTACCGCCTCTGCTGACTCCCTCATATAAAGAAGAAAGTGTATAGCTCAACCGTTCTGGTCTGGAGTGCGGCACATCTTCACGTACAACATTTACTATCCCGCCCAATATATACGTGCCAAATAATAGAGCGCCTGGTCCTCGTATCACTTCAATCCTGCGAGCGCCTAATCCGTCAACAGATAGAGCATGGTCTCCAGACGACCCTCCAATATCCCCGCTTTTTAGTCCATCTTCCAATACTGTGACACGATCTCCCGATAGCCCTCGGATTACCGGCTGTGATGCGGTTGTACCGTTGAACTTTTGTGTTACACCAGGTTGTGAGGCTATGGTTGAGGAAATATTAGTAGTGATCGCACGATCCAGTGCAGATCCATCCAAAACAGCGGAGCGCTGAAGCTGCTCTCCTACTGGTACATCCTTGTCAGATGCTACTGTAACCGATGAAAGCTCAAGTGCCGAGTTTCTTAGCTTTAAAACTATGGCATTCGACGAATCGGACGAAGCTGTGGCTTCTTTAATATCCACCACAAGCGTTAACGGGGCGTAACCCATCCGTCTCACCGTGAAGGTCTGACGGCCGAGAGGAATTCCCGTCAGATAAAACTTTCCGCGCTGTTCTGAGGTTGTAATGCGGTGGATTGCAGGGATTGTGATCGTTGCACCTGGAATACCGGTGCCACTCTGTTCGTCTATTACGTACCCCGTTACTGTTGTAGCGGATACTGTCGGTTGGCTGCGCTGCTGCCTGCCGGCCCCTGACCCAGTTTGAGCATCCATGGACAGCGGGTATAAGCACAATATTGCTGGCAGCAATGCTAATGTTAAAGGAAAATTCCGTTGCAACGTTGTTCCTCTTCGTCGTAAAAATGAGCTGTTTTTGAATAGGAACCTATGTAGCTGCTGGGTGGAAGTCATTTCCTATCTAATGAATGGCTGATACCGTCCAATAAACTGCCGTAAATGGAGGGTGAATGGCGCGCCTTTATAGGGCGAATGGTGCGGCTCTATAGGGTGAAAGGTATGGGCTTTATAGGGTGAAAGGTATGGGCTTTATAGGGCGATTGACTCGCATAAATACGAGCTAATACTCGCGTATTGATGTGAGAAATTAGATCTAAGACCTTCGTCTGTAGATATATGTATACCGCTTTAAGAGCTGCGACTAAGACATTTGCGGCGTTTTTAAACTCTGCGCTAATCGACGACGCCGAACTGGCGACACTTTTTGATCCCGGAGCTGGAGGGACGATGGTTGTTTCCAGCAATACTCCGGACGACATGTCCGAAGCCGGAAAGCAAGGGTTATCGCTATGGTTATACAGGGTGAGTCGAGATGAGCAGCGTCTAAACGATCCCCCGCTTCGCCCTTCATTGACGCAGCAGATAAAGGCTCCGTTACCAATGAAGCTGCACTATCTCGTTACTCCCATTGTTGCGTTGGATAGTGCGAACCCTGAGGTGAGTAGCGATCTTCAACAGGTTCTGGCCGGGAAAGTTCTTCAGATCTTTCATGACAACCCTGTATTCAGAGCCGATCTGTTAAAGGATACTCTGGCTGGCAGCGATACCACTATTTCCATGCGGCTCGAAAATATGTCCATGGAAGATCTGACACGCCTAATGAGTGGACAGCGCAAAATGAATCATCTCTGTCTGGCATACGAAGCGGCGGTAGTAAATATCGATTCGGCTCAAGATCCCAGAGTCGTTGTTCCAGTAGCAACTTACGAACCGCGAATTGGATTGATTCGTGATGTCAGGGCTGCAGAATGAATGAGATCGATACAGTTGTTTCTGGTGATAAGGTTTACGATGTGGTATGGGACTCGCCGCAGTCGTCCACAGCACGAGTTCAGTCAATTGTATGTGCACAGGCCGTTGATGATGTAAGCGGCAGTATTATCGAGGATAAAAGTCTGAGTGTACGTGTGGTTAGGATCGAGTCGGGAGGCAATCAGTATATTCCTCACCGCAATGCATTGATCCCGCGTATCAGTAGTGACGGCATAGTGGGTGTTGTTGGAAAGCCCAATGATCTGTTCCCGATGCTGCAATCAGATAGTTATAAAGTTGTGATCTGTATAACAGCTGAAGGATATACACCGATATTCTGTGAAGCGGTATTTGATGCTGATCCCCAGTTCCCACAACGATTTACTAGTGTGAATCTTGGAGTGGTTAAGCTCCGTAGAGTGCCAGTTGTGATTCATGGCTCGATTGTTTCAAATCCAGGCAATGAATATGAAGTGTATATAGATGGATATTGGAGACGAATGCCGGTTTCGAGCGTTGTGAATACTCCTGAAGTCAGCAACTTTCTTGCGATGAATCTCCCCCTTCAGTATGACTGGATGTATGACCAGACTGAAGTGATCCCTGTTCGTAATATCAGCGTAGATACTAACAGATTAGAGCTACTGGAAAAGGTTAGTGAGGGAGGTCGCTACCTCATTGTGGATAATATTGTGCCGGTGGCTGCATCTGATACCATGATGATCGTTTCGGAAACAGCAGCTGTTCAGATTGTTCAGATTGAATCGGTAGTGGATTTAAGTGCAATGGCTGTTGGATTGGCGGGTCGTGTTCGTGTGAATCTGGCTAATCCACTGGCCTCAGGATTTGGGAAAGGATCCAAATTGCACAAGATTAATCTCGATCTGGAGGGAAGTAGCTTTCATATATCTGATGCTGCGCAACGAGGAGATAGCATTGTTTTTACTGATGGACCGGTATTTGATGATCTTCCGTCGCTTGAAGGAAATTATTCCGGTGGTCTGGTAATTGAAGAGCATCTCAAACAACGACGTCTGGTTAAACTTTTGAGTGATGATAACAGAGTCGAATATTGTTTTGTCTCATCTCTTAAAACGTATACAGATCCATCCGGCGGCTACAGGCTGCCTCCTATTCATAGAATGGCTCAGGTACTGCTCAGAGCGCAACCTGTAGGTGCATCTTCACCGAATTATCAACCACAAACTCGGGTAGTCACGCTGACCTCTCGTTCGTTTGGAGATAATAATAATCTGATTGAGAATTTTTCTATCGGATAGACGTCCATATCTCGGACACCGTTTTGAACAAACTTTGTTAAAAGTATCACCGACTGGAGAAACTGAATGCCTGAGTACCTAACCCCCGGAGTTTATGTCGAAGAAGTCGATACCGGCAGCAAGCCAATCGAAGGGGTAAGCACAAGCACCGCCGGAATGGTTGGTGTCACCGAACGTGGACCCAAGAACGTTCCGATATTGGTCACCAGTATGGGCGACTATAGAAGATGGTTTGGTGGCGCGTTGAATGATGATGATTTTAAGAATGACAGTGGTTTTCATTGTTATCTGCCAAGTGCCATCGAAGGATTTTTTACTAACGGTGGTAAGCGTGTTTATGTAACACGTATTCTAAGAGACGATGCTAATAGATCAACGGTTGCGCTATTTGATCGAGGAACAGCTGCATCGGCCGAGGGAACGTTACTTCGTGGAGCCAGGCAGGGAACAGGTACGGCAGTAAGTGGAGACTTCTTGTCTGTAGTTGGTGAAGGAACTGTTCAGGATGGCGACTGGATAAGAGTAGGTAATGGAAGCCAGGTTGAATACAGGCGTGTGGTTGGCGCTTTGAGGCCTTCAGGTCATATTGCATTAGCTCAACCGCTTGCACATTCTCATCCCCAAGGGACTGAGCTGAGACAGATTCCAATAGTTGCAAGTGGTGGTGCTCTGACCATTGGAGTCGATGCTGAGGTCGGTGCTACAAGTCTTATTCTGGACGGAAGCGCCGCAAATCTTAATGATCTGGCCGGAAATTCAGCTCAGAGAATTCTTGAAATAGGGACCGCGCCGAACGTTGAATACAGAACAGTAAACTCTGTCACTGGTTCTGGTACATCGCGCACTGTTACAATTTCTTCGCCACTTGATGCTTCGTATGCGACAGGGGCAACAGTGCAGCCTATAGAGTTGAATCCAGCGTCTCCACCAAACGATGTGTTTGTTACAGCTATGTCGTTAGATGCTTCTGCTGGATCATCTGTCGTTTTTGGTCAGGATCTCGCCGGCAACTTTGATGATACCGCAACACTGGTGGTTATCGGTCTTGGTACAGATAACGTTGATGCCTGCAGAATATCTGAATTAAGCAGGATCGAATTGAGCAATGCTTCATCTGCAAGCTATCCAGCCGGTACCACTGTTCAGGCTGTTACAGTTACGAAATTTGAAAAAACTATTGAAGCTTTAGCTGCTGCAAACAACGTTATCACGCTTCGCCCTACTTCAGATGTAAGCGGATTGGGAGTGGGGCAACGGATTCGTATTGGTACCGGGGCAACCGCCGTCACTCGCGTAATTCGTAATATTAATGCAGCAACAAGAGAGTTAACTCTTACGGAAGCTGCTCCTATAGTTGCAGTGGATACTATAATAGCACCGATGTATTCGCTCTCCAGCGATACCGTAAGCGGAGCTGTTACTATAAATCTCGATTCACGTGTAGGGCTTTCAGAAGGTGATATATTGGCATTTGGAGATGGTGCTTCAACGGAATATGCAACGATACTATCTCTTGTAACACCAGTAGCTTCCGGGTTGAACGCCGGTGGTGTAATATTGGCCGAGCGTCTCTCCAGAAATTACGATTCTGGCAGTGAAATCAATAAGGTATCGGTTGCATTTGCACCATCTGCCAAGCTGTCACGATTGGTCCTGGGCTCTCAGGTTGGTAATGATGAGTTACTTCTAAGTGCTGATGCAGGTTTTACAGCAAATACCGATGTTGCAATAACTGTAAGCTCAGGTGCAGTAAGGCTGCATAAACTCTCTTCGGATGCTGATGCAGTTACAGTGAACGATATTGAGATCGATTCAGATCTTGAAAGCAGTCATGAGCCTGGGGTTGGTATAGCTGTAAGAGAACCACTCATCTCGGTACAGGCCCTTGATGAAGGAGCGTGGGGCGACAGGCTGCGTATCAGCATTGAAGACGAGAGCAATGGTCTGGTCGCTGGAGCGCAGGTCAAGGCCGTCAACAATCCAACAGAAATTGTACTGACAACTCTGAATGGAGTAGAAACAGGTTCTGTTCTTGAGCTGTATGAATCGGAAGAATCCACTTCTGCAATTGGCAGCCCACTCAAAGTTTCGTCTGTTAACCGTGCTAACTCACGAGTTACCTTATCTACGGCGTTATCTGCAGATCAGCTGAATGCCGTTTCCAATGCCGGTGCGGCTGGACAACAGTTGAAAGTCAGATCCAAAGAGTTCAGACTCACCGTGTTTGTGATGAAGCCAGTGGATCCAAATCAACCTGGTAGATCAGATACTCCAGCAGATATGGAGATCTATCCAAATCTTTCTATGGATCCGCGTCACAGCCGTTATTTCGCTTCTGTGATAGGGCGCGTAGATGGGCCAGCGCGGTTAGCCGACAGAAGGCCGGAAGGAGCGTCCTGGTACATTAGAGTTGAAGATCTAGCTCAGGATGCCGCTGAAAGTGAGTCTTTGAGAATGGGGCCTGAGATTCTTGTAGATGTTCAGGCCAATGGAAAGCACTCTCCGGCAAAGCGTGCACTCACGAATGGATCTGACTCTATCCCGTTGCTCTCCGATGTCGATTATATAGGTGTAGATGCAAATGATCCGGAGAACAGAACTGGTCTGCACACATTAAAGAACATCGAAGATATCAGTATAGTTGCAGTTCCAGGAAGAACGGGGGCTACTATTCAGAATGCTGTTATCACACACTGCGAAAGCATGCGCTATCGCTTTGCGGTTCTGGATCCTGTTCGTGCGCCAAATGACTCCATCTCTGATGTAAAAGCTCAGCGGCAGCAGTATGATACAAAGTATGCAGCATTGTATCATCCCTGGTTGGTTACACAGGATCCGTTTGCCTCAGGGTTGGGAACATCTTCAAACTATATCGTTCCACCTTCTGGTCACGTAGTTGGAATCTACGCTAGAACAGATATTGAGCGCGGAGTTCATAAATCTCCAGCGAATGAAGTGGTGAAGGGTGTTCTTGGATTGCAGCGGAATATCAGCACCGGCGAGCAGGATATGCTCAACCCTTCACCTGTAAATATCAACGTGATTCGTGATTTTAGATCGAACAATCGTGGAATTAGAGTTTGGGGCGGAAGAGTTATAACAAGCGATTCGGATTGGAAATATGTGAATGTCAGACGATTGATGATCTTTGTTGAACACTCTATTGATCGCGGACTACAGTGGGTTGTATTTGAACCTAATTCTGAACCGCTCTGGGCGAGAGTTCGTCGCACCATTGCCAATTTCTTAACGACAGTCTGGCGTAATGGTGGGTTAGAAGGCGCGACAGTTGAAGAAGCGTTCTTTGTAAAATGTGATCGTACTACAATGACACAGGCTGATATAGATAATGGTCGCCTGATCTGTCAGATAGGAATTGCTCCAACTAAGCCAGCTGAGTTCGTAATAATTCAGATTGGGTTGTGGACAGCCAACGCTGATAGTTAACGAGCTTATTAATTAGGAGATTATAATATCATGGGTACAGGAGTTAGGGTTGATCCTTTCCGCGCATTTAACTTCCGTGTGGAGTTTGATGGCTTAACCGTTGGAAGTTTCACCGAATGCAGTGGCTTAACAAGCGAAGGAGATACTGTCGATTACCGAGAAGGAACTGATTTTCAGCTTTCTGTTAGAAAGCTGATGGGGCTGCGGAAGTATTCGAATATCGTGCTCAAGCGCGGGTATACACCTAATAATGAGCTTTGGACCTGGTACAAGAATATCACCAATGGTGTAGCCGACAGGCGCAACGGTTCCATCATCCTTATGGATGAAGAGCATAATGATGTTATGCGGTGGAATGTTGAAAATGCCTGGGTAAACAAGATTGAAGGCCCAACTTTTAATGCAACATCCAATGAAGTTGCCATAGAGTCGATTGAGTTGGTTCACGAAGGGTTAATGCTGGAATAAAATGTCATTTACAACGTATAAATCGCCTGGGGTTTACTATCAAACCGTAGATGTTTCAGAGCCTACGGAGCTGGGGATTCGTACGGACATAGCAGGGTTCGTTGGGATCGCTGAGCGCGGTCCCATCGATACGGCTGTACCAGTCGAATCCTGGCGCCAGTTCGAAGCCTGTTTTGGTGGATTTACATCAGTTGGATATCTGGCGTACAGTGTTCGTTCGTTCTTTGAAAATGGCGGTAAGCGTTGCTGGGTAGTGAGAGTTGCATCCAAGGATGAGGTTGCGGGAGTGTCGACATCCTTTGTAAGACTGTTGAGTAACTCCGGTACCACTACGTCGTGGATTGTAAATGCAACCAGTCCTGGAAGCTGGGGCAATGCATTGTCTGTACGGTGCGTCATGACAAACCGTATACAGCTCAACGGAGAGATATCGCGCGATAATAGAAAACAGGTGTACCTGCCAAATGTTAGTGGTTTACAGCGAGGTACTCTGCTTCGAATTCGCTCCCAAAATGACCATGGAATGACCGTTCTGGCCGTTGTCTCCAGTGTGGATGCTGCTAGGGGTTTTGTCATGCTTTCCAAGGTCGGAAGTGGAATTCCTATCGAAATGGGAGACACAGTTCACCTGGAAAGTATTGAATACACGCTATCTGTATTCGAACGGGGTAATGTTGTTGGAGTTTATGAAGGACTCTCTATTATTCCAGAGCATCATAAATATGGTCCGCGTGTACTCTCGTCAGGGATGGCGTTGCAGTCAACGGGGACGGGGGGACTGCTAACAGGGATGGGTGGACAGTCAACGGCGATGGGAGTGCAGTCCAAATCGGTAGGTGTGCCGTCCAATCGTGTTAGCATTGTGGAAAATAGAGTCAAGTTTCTGGAAGGTGGATATGAAGCCGTATCCCAGAACGATCTGATTCTAAATTCCGATGCACAGCTGTCGGGAGGGCGTAATGGACTGTCAACATTGGCAGTCGAAGATTTTGTTGGATTTGATACATCTCCGGATCAGACTGACTTTGTGAAAGAGTTGGGTAAACGTGGAATCCGTGTTTTAAACACGATATATGAAGTATCGGTTTTAGCGATGCCCGATATACATAT
The DNA here is from genome assembly GCA_040394885.1 of Gemmatimonas phototrophica. Lineage (GTDB taxonomy): Bacteria > Gemmatimonadota > Gemmatimonadetes > Gemmatimonadales > Gemmatimonadaceae > Fen-1247. The sequence goes on along the minus strand of JBEBRK010000002.1, from coordinate 198,849 downwards.
TCAGCCAACACCGGTTCGTAACCACAGTGTTATAGAGAAAAAAAAGGATCCATGTGCACTTTCTTGTGACTGCAGTGGTTCCAATTCAGACGATGGATCGATCGATTCTTCAGAATCATTGGCCTCCTATGAATCACCAGAATCTTTAACCTCATCTGCATCCCAGGAACCGTTTAAAGGCTTTTCTCTGGATGAAATATTTCAAGCTCAGTCGGAACTGGTTGCGATATGTGAACGAAGTGGTGACAAGTTTGCTCTGTTGGATCCTCCATACCTGACAACTAAGGAGAGTGGAGAATCCACCAGCCTGATTGAGTCATGGAGAGCGAGGTTCGATACACATTCTGCTGCCCTTTTTTATCCATGGTGTAAAGTTGTAAATCCGATTGGTTCGGCTGGTGCTTCGCTTCTGGAAATTCCGGTTTCAGGTTACGTGGCAGGTCAGATTGCTGATATTGATCGTGCAACTGGTCCGCATAAAGCTCCTGCTAATATCCCATTGTCATGGGTACAGGATGTAAACTATCTGACATCGAATACGCAGCATAGTATTCTAAATGAAAAATCTATTAATGTATTGACCAGTTCACTCGGCCGTTCGATTAGAGTAATGGGAGCACGTACGCTTTCAAACGGCTTTGACTGGCGATATATAAGTGTTCGTCGTTTGATGCTGATGATTAAACGTGCGGTTAATGCATCTACGCAATGGGCTGTATTTGAGCCAAACAATCCCAATACTCGTGTCAAAATTCAGATGGCGATCAGTAATTACATGCAGGCATTATGGAGTAAGGGAGCGTTTGCAGGTAATTCGGAGTCAGAAGCGTTTTTTGTAAAGTGTGATGCGGAAAATAACTCAGGGACAGAGCGCGAAAACGGTCGATTAAAGGTCGAGATTGGTTTTGCGCCAGCAGTTCCACTTGAATTTATTGTTTTAAGGGTGTATCGCACCGAGAACGAATTGGAAATTCACGAGCATGGACCTGAAAATGGTAATCAGACATGGGCCTGATAAATTCAATTGGAGTAAGGTTGGACCCGACTCTAGGATACAACTTTACAATCAATCTTCTGGAATCGTCCAGTTCGCTTGTTAACGCAGCTGTAAAATCTGCTTTATTGGATACTGTCGTTGGTGGGTTCTCGGAATGTTCCGGATTGGATATGAGCCTTGATGTTGAAGAGTATAGAGAAGGTGGCAATAACTCTGCACCTTTAAAGTTCCCTACTGGAGTGAAGTATGGGAATATCGTTCTGAAGCACGGGATATCCGTAAATTCAGCACTCTGGGACTGGCATTTTTCTTTCGCACAGGGCAAGGGGACCCGGCGTGATGGTATCATAACGCTGTTGAACGATCTACATATGCCAACACATATCTGGCAATTTAAACGGGGTTTACCTGTCAAATACAACGGTCCGACACTTCACGCAGGCGAGAGCAAGGTGGCTGTTGAATCTATTGAGATTGCACATGAGGGGTTAACCATGCTGCCAAATGTTGCCCTTGGAGCTTTGGGTGCTTCAGCTGCAGTGAATGTAGGCGTAACAGGAATACTATAATGCCTATTCATATCGATGAAGTTGTCAGTACTGTGAGAACGATGGATGATAGCGCATTGTTATCTCCTAAAGTATTAAATCAGATCGTTCGTGCTGTAATGGAACAGGTGCGCGCTGAGGCCGACTATAATGCGAGGATTCGCAGAGAGCAGGGTCTCGGTTCGGAGCTTTCCCGCCTCAATATGGAGAGGTAGAGAGTGGAAAGAATAGAGAAAGCGAGGTAGGTTGTGGAAAGATTAGAGAAAGCCATGATCGTCGCAATGTGGCAGGATTTAATGGACTTCATTGCGGTTCAGTTTAATCCAAATGAATTCACGCTTAATAAGGCTAATCAGATTGCGGAGATCCCTATCCCAGGGCTCGACACACCGCTTCTTCAGTTTGTGCGTGGGCAGAGTGAAACTCTAACAGTAGATCTTTTTTTTGATACAACTGATAGTGGTATGGGTGCAGATGCGGTAAGTGTTACGACCGAAACAGATAAGATCTATCAGTTGATGAAGATAGAACCGCATACTCATGCTCCACCAGTCTGTGCATTTCTCTGGAATGAAAAGTTTCCTGGCGCAGATGTTTCAGAATCTGTAGGAAATCAGAGAAGAACTGATTTTCAGTGTGTTGTAGAAAGTGTAAAGCAGCGCTTTACACTGTTCAATCCTAGTGGTGTTCCTTTGAGAGCAATCCTTACTGTAACGCTTCGGGAATATAAACATCTGGATGAACAGCTTCAGCAGCTAAATCTCAATTCGCCAGATAAAACACAAGGTTATGTCATGCGAGGGGACGATACGCTTTCCAGTATAGCTGGCAAGCAGTATCTCAGGCCTACTGAATGGCGAGCTATCGCGAACGAAAACTCGATCGATGATCCACGTCGGACAGGTGCTGGACAGTTTTTAAGAATTCCTCCCATATCCTAGTTTTCCGAGATTATATCTATGCAGATAACCACATTGGCAAAGGAATCTCGTGATGTTTCCAGCTTTCGTATCCCACAGTTTGAAATAAAGATTGAAGGGGCCGGACTGCCCCGCAATGTATTAAGGGATGTGATTGAGGTTACCTATCGTGACAGCGTTACAGAGCTTGATTCGTTTGAGCTGGTGCTCAATAACTGGGATTCCGCCGGTCGGAAATTTAAATATGTAGGTTCTGAAACTGCTGCTGATCTGGAGGGGAATACAGAAGATTCTCAGAGATTCAAGCTTTTTGAACCATGTGGAAAGCAGGTCGAGGTAAAGCTTGGATATATGGGCGCTATGCGCACTATGTTAACGGGAACTTTCACCACAATAGAACCTACATTCCCGAGTAACTCCGCACCTCTCCTGGCGATAAGAGGGTTGAATGCACTGCATCAACTACGCCGTAAGCCATATACATGGTCATGGGAAGAAAAAACCGATAGTGAAATCGCTCAGAATCTTGCGACTCTTACTGATGAGGATACTTCCAAGGAACGATTCCCATTGCCTATTGTTATAGATGATCAGGCAGTACAGCGTGAACCCAGATTGCCATATGTTGCGCAGCAGAATCAGACTGATCTTGACTTTCTGTTTCATCGCGCGCTTGAGCGCGGGTATGTAATGTATGTTCTCGAGGCTGAGCCAGATCGTGGATTGGAGCGCAGGTTGTACTTTGGCCCGTCACAGGCTGGAGAGGGGGTTACGCGCAGGAATGTACTCTTTGAGTTGGAGTGGGGCCGGTCTCTGATAGAATTCCGACCAACGTTGACGACCGCTAATCAGGTGAAATCGGTCACAGTAAATGGTTGGGACCGCACAAAAAAAGAGGCAATAGAGGTAACTGTAGACCTGAATGATCCTGAGCTGAACCGAAATCAGGATCTGTACAGACTTTTGCAGAGCTGCGATCCCAGAGAAGATATAGTTGTGAACGAGCCTGTTTTTACTGAAGATGAGGCACGTCAGCGTGCTCGTGCCATTTTGTCTGATAGACAGAAGGGCATGGTACAGGCCAAAGGAAAGACTGTTGGTCTTCCAGACCTGAGAGCAGGACAGCTGGTAAATATCGCAGGGGTCGGAGCTCGATTCGGCGGGACTTATTTCATACTTGAGACGGTTCACACCTTTAATGACAGTGGTTATATCACCGAGTTTACCTGTCGTCGTGAATCCGATAACAATAATGGTGGAGCAAATGGCTAGGTATCCTGGCGTTGTAATTGGTGTAGTGCATGATCGTGAAGATCCGCTCGGACTTGGGCGTGTGAGAGTGAAGTTCCCCTGGCTTCCAAATAGTCAGGTTAGCAACTGGGCCTCTGTGGCAAGCTTTATGTCCGGGCCAAGCCGTGGAAGCTACTTTGTCCCTGAGGAGGGAGATGAGGTACTTGTTGCGTTTGAACAAGGACGATTTGAGAATCCCTATGTAGTGGGAAGTCTATGGAATGGAGTCGACTCTCCGCCAGTCTCAGATCCCGATATTCGCACTATCGTGACTACATCTGGCCATAGTGTAACGCTCAATGACGTGGCAGGGAGTGAGTCAATTGAGATTAAATCAAGCGGTGGATTGGTTGTTACTATGGATGATGTAACATCTTCCATAACGATGACCGGTGGTGGACGTAGCATCAAGCTGGCCAATGGCCAGGTAGAGATTGCCTAGCTTATAACCCGGAACAATAGAATTATATGCCGTCGCTATTGACCACAAATGCTATAATAACCTGTCCCCATGGTGGGGTCGGAACTACTGTGCCATCTAATCCTATTGTATCGGTCGCCGGTGGTTACGTCTGCTGTGAAGGTGATGTCGGTACGCTATCATGTACTTTTCCTGTGCCGTGTGCAGGTTATACGCTGAAGTCTATGGGGCTGAATGCAACGCTTATCAATGGAGTGCGTGCAGTGCTCTCAACTGATTTTCAGCAGTCGCTGACAGGTTTGCCACTAACCATTTCTGATCCGAACTTTGCTATAGATAGCAGCTCGGTTGCATCGCTTCCACCGGATACTTCAGATCCGCAGGTCCCTGTAGAGCTGCAGGATGAGACTGCGCCGACAGTTATTGCAGTTCCACCGGTAGCCGCGTTTTCGATTGTTACAATGATGCCACCCAGTATGCCAGTGGTCTTTACACTAACGCACCCTTTCCCGCTTTCGTGGCAGTTGACTCTGCAAAATGGAACTTTGCTGACGAGTGTGGATGTAACGAATGGTTTTCCGGGGTTAATCGTGGCGCCATCGGGTGGGGATTGGAGTTCTCCTGTTTTGCCAGTGAGTGTTACTATGACAGCTGCATTTATGGCGGCATTAACTCCAGGGTTGCACACTTTGTATATGACTGGAATCTCAAAGCGTGGGATTCAGGCGCATGGCAAAGTTGATATTACGGTTTCGTAGCTGGCTTAGTTTTTCATAGTCGCCTTACTTTAACAGATTGTAGAAATGGAGATGGAGCTGTTATGTCAGTGAGTAGAGAATATCTCGGGGTGGGCTGGAAGTTTCCTTTACAGGTGACCCCCGGTGGCCGAATTGCCAAAGCTTCTTCGGAGCAAAAGATCGAGGAATCGGTCTATGTAATCCTCAGCACTGCCAAGGGCGAGCGCGTTATGATGCCAAATTTCGGCTGCGGGATCCATGATATGGTTTTTGCGCCAAATTCTCCTGGAACAGTGAGCATAATTGTTCAACAGGTACGTAAATCATTAGTAGAGTTTGAACCACGAATCGATGTTCTGGATATTGTTGTTGATCGAGATCATGGGCAGCCCAATATCCTGATCATCCGCGTCGATTACAAGATTCGTGCGAACAACTCAATCGGAAATGTTGTTTATCCATTTTATCTGAAAGAAGGGATATAATTAGTGCCACTTTCCAGCTACACTCCTACGATTGATAATCGCAGATACGACGATATCCTTGCAGAAGCAAGGACTCGTATACCGCGTTACACTCAGGAATGGACTGATTTTAACGACAGTGATCCTGGGATGGCGCTCGTGCAGCTCTTTGCATGGATGACAGATATGATGTTATATCGACTGGGGCGTGTTCCTGAGATGAACTATATAAAGTTTCTAGAGCTGTTGGGTATCGATCTCCGTCCCGCACAACCATCGGCGGTCGATATCGTATTCCCGGTTAGAGAGTCGTCCTCACTGCCATATGTTATTGTGCCAAAGCGCACACGGGTTTCTGCAGAGGACCCTGACGGGCCTGCACCAATTGTATTTGAGACAGATAGAACTCTTGTTGCGATAGCTGCAAAGCTGGACAGCCTGCAATCTCATGATGGGTATACCTTCAGGGATCTTTCGCAGCTAAATCAAGTGGGGCTCGACGCATTTCACCCTTTTGGGATGGTTCCAAAAGAGGACTGCTGTCTGTACCTGGGTTTTAAATACTCCAGGGAATTTCCTCAGGTTGAACTTGCTCTGAACTTTGTGTGCGCGGAAGCGAATGTTAAGCGTCCATATGCATCGGGCCAGGCGGTATTGCAGTATCTTCCGGCAAGGATAGTTTGGGAATACTGGGACGGTGCACAGTGGCGTGCGTTGAGTTTACTCAAAGATGAGACCGCTGCTTTGACCGAGGCAGGGCAGGTGTACCTGAAAACACCAGCTGAAGGATTAATGCGCCAATCCATAGTTGGTGAGATCGCAGAAGAGCGGTACTGGATTAGAGCCAGACTTTTGCAAACTAAATATCAGATCGTTCCGCAGATACTTTCAGTAAGCACCAACACTGTTAAGGCTTTGCAGGCTCAAACATCAAAGAATGAGGTTTTGGGCGGAAGCAATGGACGTCCGGATCAGATACTCAAACTTACATACTCTCCAGTATTGGCAGGAACTCTTAAGCTGGAGGTAAATGAAGGAGATGGTTTTGTTGAGTGGAAGTCAGTAGAAGATTTTTTTGCTTCAGCTCCAACCGATAAACATTATGTATTGGATAGAACTACAGGTGAGATAAGGTTTGGGAATGGAAAAAATGGGGCGATCCCGGTAGGTAATAACGCATTGGTTACAAGTAACATTGTAGCTCGTGAGTATAGATATGGTGGTGGGGCCAGAGGCAATGTCGCTGCGCGTGCGGTTAAAAATCTGCTGACTTCAATTGTTGGAATAGATGACAACAAGGTCAGTAACTTGCGGGCCGCTGTTGGCGGTTCGGACGAAGAAACACTTGATGAGGCCAAGCGCCGCGCTCCGAGAACAATAAAAAGTCGTGGTCGTGCAGTAACTCTCGAAGATTTCGAGTATCTTGCAACCGAGAGTGGGGATATTCGCAGGGCAAAGGCATTGCCACTCGCGCATCCTGACTTTCCGGGAATAGAGATACCTGGTGCTGTGTCTGTTATAGTTGTTCCAAATAGCGAGATTCCAAATCCAACACCAAGTGACGCTTTAATGAAGTCGTTGGTCGCTCGGTTGAATGAAGTAAGACTGGTTACCACTGAGTTATATGTTGTACCGCCGTCATACAGAAAGGTAAGAATATTTGCTGATATTGTAGCTGCGGATAGCGCCGATCTGGGTGAGTTAAAGGATACTCTCAACAGCAAGATGCTGTCATATTTTCATCCTCTTCGAGGAGGAGAGGATGAATCCGGCTGGTCGTTCGGGGGGGATATTTTCTATTCAAAAGTTTATACCCGGTTGTCAATTCCTGGTGTAGAACGAGTGGAGAATCTTGTTATAACTGTGGATGGCAGAGAGGGGCAGAACTGCTCAAACATACCGATATGTCCTGGGGAGCTGGTGTACTCTACAGAACATGATCTAAACGTTTCCTATAGTTTCGACGAATAGTGATGTCGAAACTGAAGCGTTTACCGCCGCCGGCTTCGCTGCCGCACGACCCACTCTGGTTTACTCTCGATCCAAACAAGTATCTGGATGAGCTATATGAAACAGATGGTGGTTCTGGTCCTCCAGTTGCAATTGACGCGACAGGTACAACCAGACGATTTATAGCGGAATCTTTAGATAGCGACATTCAACGCTGTCAGTGGCATCGTATTGTACTTAAAGGTTCTATCCCGGCTGGCTGCTCTGTCACGTTACGAGTATATACATCTGAACTTAAAATTTCTGATGCTGCAATCCAAAATCTGGATGAGTCTCGCTGGGTTGTTCATCCAACCGCCAGATCTGTAGATAATGAATGGGACTGTCTTATACTCGGCGGGCGCGGAAAATATCTCTGGCTACGTGTAGATATTGTCGATAGTATAGAAACCGCTGTTGATCTGAAAAGAATAGATATAGAATATCCAAGGATCAGTCTTGCGCGTTATCTGCCGGCTACATTTTCAGGTTCGCCGGATGCAGCGGATTTTACCGACAGGTTTCTGGGAATATTTGATACTACGCTACGTAGTATAGAGAGTCAGATAGATACTCAGGCCAGGCTTTTCGATCCGATGTCCAGCCCTGCAGGACAGGGCAAGGCTGATTTTCTGACATGGCTTGGGGGATGGGTTGGTATATGGATGGATCAGCGTTGGTCGGAGTCTCGCAGGCGAAACTTCCTGCGAAAATCATCCAGACTTTTCGATAAACGCGGTACACCAGAAGGGCTCTGGGAGCTTGTGTTGATTTTCCTGGGTTTAGATACTGATAAGTCACATGCCCCGCCAATACTGTTAGAACACTTTAAGCTGAGACGCTGGCTATTCCTTGGACTAGGGCGTCTGGGTGAAGATGCTATGCTATGGGGGCAGAAGATTGTGAATCGTTCTCAACTGAATGCAGCCGTATCTGTTGAAGGAAGCCGACTTGTAGGATCGCAGGATCCAAGTCGTGATCCGTTTCACGTTTATGCACATAGACTCTCCATGTTTGTTCCTGCTTATGTAAGAGAATCTCCAAAAGAGAAGAGATCTCTTGAGCAGTTACTTAAGATGGAAGTGCCGGCACATACTCAGCTTTCAATAGAATACGTCGAACCCAGAATGCGAATCGGCATTCAGTCGGTTATCGGGTTCGATACCGTAGTAGGCAGATATCCACTTAAGGGTATATCACCGGATTCACAGCTTGGACGTGATACGGTACTGACTAAGCGATCCCAGGATACTGGAAGCATTAGGTTGGGTTCGGAATCGCGTATTGGCTACACCACATTCGTAGAATAATTAGCAGACTTAGGAGAATGATATAAATGTGTAATTCGGAAGTTTTCTCAAGAAATCACTACTTTACTGGGAAGCTGCTGGTTGAACGCGATTTTAGAGATGAGCAAAATTATCATGTGCAAAAGGTGCGACACCACAACCGCCACCTGCATGGGTGGGGTGTTGTCTGTGGTTTAAAGGTCGTACAGCACGATTCCGATCCGTGTAAGAGCTCAAAAATCGTTATTCGTGGTGGTATCGCGGTTGATAAGTGTGGTCGCGATATAATCGTTCCATGCGCTGAGGCCGTTGATATAACGGATTTCTCATCTATTAAAGCACTTATTGAAGCTGAGGATCCAGGCAAATATGATGTTTCAATATGTGTACGATATAAAGATTGCCCAACCGAATCCATTCCTGTATTGTATGATGATTGTTCATGCGATGAATCACGTGTAGCACCGAACAGAATTTTAGAAGGTTACAAGTTTGAGGTGCGGGTATCTCCATCGGTGGGCACGGATGTGGATACTGAAAGTGGCGGCGACGAAGATGGTAGCAGCAATGGTAGTGATACCATGCTCTGCACAGATCGGTTGTGGGATTCTCTTGAAGCCTGCGAAACAGAAGAAAGCTGCTGCGATTCAAATGACGATTTATGTATTGAGCTGGCTGTTATTCGAGGCTATGTAGCTGGAACAGACATCCTGGATGAACAGATAGATAATAAGGTTCGTCAACTACTTCCCTCGGTAAGCTCATTGTTTGAAACACTTAAGTGTGTCGAGCAGAACTCCGGTGGCGATGGTAGCGGACAAGTTGGCCCGAAAGGTGACAAGGGCGACAAAGGTGACAAGGGCGACAAAGGCGAAAACGGCACCACCGGTCCACAGGGGCCGAAGGGTGAAAAGGGAGATGCTGGTGCAGCTGGCGCTACCGGCCCAACCGGTCCTGTAGGCCCCGTTGGACCCATCGGGCCAATTGGCCAAACAGGCCCCCGTGGTCCTGCTGGAGGAGTTGGTGAAGGGCTGGAAACCGGATTAACTCGCATTGATGGCATTAGTTGGCTTCACAATGGCCACTCAGAGTTGGCGAAGCTTTATGAGCACGATGAGTTTTATTCTTACGGAATTATAATCCACTTTTCGGAGCCAATAAGATGGCGGTCCATACACCCAAATGTTTTCCAGGTTCTTGTGGACGAAACCATACTGTCGCCAAACTCAGCGATTCCGTTTGCGCATAAACTATGTATCCTGGATCTTGAAATTCGTCGTGCTGAATGCACGCTTCCGGATGATCCCAATTCAGAAGCCATATACAAAGCTAACGTTATCGATGATGACAAGGATGATGAATTCACGCAGGCTATAGCTGCTTTAATAGACTACAAACTATATAACACACTTACAGAGAGAGCAGAGGCCACGCTGTATCCTGTGTTGAAGGGTGATTTTGTGATAGATAAAAACGGTAGAGCTATTGATGCAGAATTCGTTCGCGCTCAGTTGCCAACCGGTGACAGGCCCGACAAGTCTGAGTATGGAATTCAGGGCGGTGTGTTTGAAAGCTGGTTCACAGTCGCTAACGATAAAGACCGTTAATTTAGAGAGTCAGGTATAATGGGAACATCAATCAAGTACGATAGACAGTCTACATTAAAGAGTGGTTTTTTAACCGACTCCAAGGTGATGGACACCGCCGGAGTTGGCGATTGTGGATGCAATCACTGCGGTGATCTGGAAGCTCAGTGCAGACCTCGATTCTTCGCAGGACAGCTGTTAACCGAAGAAGATCTGCGTAGACTGGACCGGTATATAGTATCTAAAAACAAACTCCATAACCGATACCTGCACGGCTGGGGTGTTGTTGCCGGTCTGGATGTGCGCTGTAATGGCTGCGATGGAAATGTAACCGTGTCCGAAGGGTATGCACTAAGCGCTTGTGGGGACGATATCATCGTTCCTAAAGATGTACGTGTTGATATCCCTGGTCTGATACGGGGTTCCTTAAAACCAAAAAAATCCCGCTGTGGCGAAGAGCCTCAATCAGGCGGTTGCGATGATGATACTCAGGAATGGCTCTTATCTGTCTGCTATAGCGAATCCGATGTTCGTGGTACTACTCCGCTAAAGGCTGGAAAATCCGACTGTGGATGCAGCGGTGAGAAAAAATCAGCTGTTGCAACTCCAAAGACAGTCTGTGAACCAACTCAGATATGCGAAGGGTTTGAGTTTCGAGTCACTCCAGTTCGGAACACTCGGTTAGAAAAAGGAAAGGGAGGCGCGCTTCAGGAGGCGTTTAAAGCGTGCATGTCCGATCTGACTTCTATCATGAGAACTCTTCCCAATGAAAACGATCAACAGGCTGTTATTAATTGGTGCTGTGATACGAAGTATTCTTTAATTGACTACATCGAAAATCATCCATCATATGATTGTGGGTTAAGGCGTCAGGTCGAGTCTCTAATATGTCCCACCAGGACCGAGAACCAGCAAGAGTTCATCAATCAATATCATGGGACTCGTCAGAAGCTCAGTGCCATCGCATTACAGCTGATGTTTGCCTGCCTCTGTCGAATTATTCAGCCGCCGGTTAGTAAGTCATCCAATGATGAATGTGTTCCACTTGCAGTTCTTACGGTCGATGTAAAGAATGGTTACAAGGTTAAGAGTATCTGCAATTGGACAACACTCAGAAAATATGCTATCACAATGCCTGCTCTCGAATACTGGCTTTCAGTTCTCCCAATTGGTAAGGTAATTAGAGAGTCCCTGGAACGATTCTGCTGTTCTGGTGGCGGTGTGCGCGAAATTATAAAAAATCCATCGCCAGATGTGAAAGGGCAGACTGTTGGATTCGAGACGGCGGCACCGTACGATAGGGCCGCAACTTTTGGTACAACTACAGCATCATCGACCGCTTCGACTGGAACTTCGGCCACAGGCCAGGCCTCAATTTCATCTGTTTTAGGCGATATATCCCCTCTTTCCTACCTGCGTCCATCTCTGGAGACAAACCTCCAGGTTGCGGAGATGATTCAGGTGGCTCGGTCTATGTTCGCAGGTGGAATATCTTCTATGTCGATCAGTGCTGATACAATAGCATCAGGGCTGTTCAATCGTAAAGCGGATGGATTCGAGTTTGTGAAGGAGATGTTTGTTTCGAGGGATACTCCTCTCAAGGTCGATGTAAATGATGCTGTTGTCAGAGATACTGCTGTAAATGCTTCGGTCCGGGATAGTACTGTCCGAGATACTCAGGAGCCTCCAGCAAAGTCGGCAGCTGCTAAGTCCAAAGAAGCTGTTTCTTCAGATACAAGTGATATCATAGAGCTGAAGAATCTGATCAAGAAGCAGCAGCTACAGATTGATAACCTGTCTGCCGCAATCAATAAAGCAGGAGTCAAAACAACTGTTAAAAAAGTAGTTAGTCCGAAGGCGAAGAAGAGTACGGAGAAGTAATGGCCGATACTCAATTTGAACGACCGAGATTCTACGAACAGCAGTTTCTTGATTCTGCTGATCTCACGGCGATAGTTGAGTTTGCCAGGCTTGCAAAGGCTCGGCATGATTTGGCTTCGCATACCTGGGGTATTGCTGCTGGGTTGCAACTCGCAGAAGCCGAAAGTGCTTCGGGGCTGGATGTATACATCCAGCCTGGGTATGCAATAGACGGATTTGGTCGTCCTGTTGTACTAACTGAACCTTATCGTCTGCCAGCGGATCTTTTTAAGAATATTCAATATGATCCAAGCCTGGATGGAGGTACGCCGGAGGGGCGGGGGATACCCGTCTGGATTGAGTATTACGAGGCTCCCAAAGGAGGCCCGTCGAATGGGTTTCAGGTTTGCAGCTCTGACGATCAGTACGACCGGGTCGAGCAGTCCTTCAGAGTTCATGTTGGTGATAAACCTACAATAGACCAGCAGCGTGATCCTGTAAATATAGGTGGCCGGGAAGTTGACGCTGCCCGTGCACTGCAGGCCTGGGGAAATGGAACCGAACCTCTAATAGAAGATGCATCGGTCTCATATCAGTCGTTCCCTGAACCTACAGAAAACCCACTCTGGTTAATACCACTTGGAGTTGTGCGTTGGTGCCCGAACCAGAATGCTACCGTATCTGGAAAGTTTGTCTCGCGTGTTGATGCTGACCTGGAGTGGAGCGATAGAACCAGGAGATATTCCGGTGTCGTTGCGGAGACAGTTAATGCCGCACGGGGATTCATACGTTTTCGCAATAGATTCGAATCCGAAGCTCCATCTGTCTGGTCGGATGATCTGGTCTGGTGCGAGGGATCACTCCGGGTCTCTGGAGATTTAAAAGTCCTGGGTGGTCAGATTTCACTAAGGGATTCATTTAATGGGGATTCTGCCACACCATTAGGATTCAAGCGTGTTGAATCGAATGGACTGCCATCTCCCAACACCGGAAAAGATCTGGCGGTTCAGATCGGTACAAAAGACGACGGTAACACTCGTTTTGTGGTCGGCTGTGTTAAGGACGGAGATGTTACCTCTTCTCCATTGCTGGTCGTGCGCGACAACGGAACTGTTGGAATTGGAGTGGATGTTCCGGCCGCACCGTTAACTATCAAGGGTCAGGGTGATAACGGGTCTGCCGTTCTGCTTCAGGATCAGGAGGGAAGAGAAAGTTGGTATATATCACAGGCGGCGGCAGGAGTACAGGGGCTCAATATCGGTGAAGGTAGTGGAACTGATGGACGTCTCTTCATTGAAAAAGGTGGCAATGTAGGTATTAATAACGCCGAACCAACCAATCAGCTTGATGTACGCGGCAACACCGGAATTAGGCAGAACAGGTTATATCTTAGTGGCGGGGATAAAGGCGCATATGGCTGGTGCAGTATCAGCTATAATGCACATCATCGCGCCAATAATGCTTCATGGAACTTTCCGGATTCTTCAAGGAATGCTGTAAGTATAGAGTTGGATGATGATGGCGGAACACCCAAATTCGAAGTAAAATCAACTACTCCCTCGAATAAAACTCAACTTGTCAGACGTTTTTATATAAACGGAACTAGTGGAAATGCGGAGTTAAGTGGTGCACTTTCTCTGACTGGTGGGTTGAGTGCTGAAGGTGCTATTTCAACTCAATCAAATGCTAATGTAAGTGGAGCATTTAGAGTTGATGGATCAGCATCCATTGGACAGGCCGTCTCAGTTGGCGGTATGGCTAATATTGCTGGCAGCGCCACCGTTGGAGGCACGGCTAATATTGGTGGCAACACCACTGTTGGAGGCACTCTGCGTGCAAACGGAAGACTTTCTGCTGGGAATGTAGCCCCTGTTACCAACCTGCATGTGCAGGCCAGCATTTCCGCAGATGCTGGTAGCCCTGCGAATCACGTCGCTTTTCTTGACAATGTATCAACTGGTTCAAGCGCTGACGTACTGGCATTAAGGGTTGGTATCGCAAAGCCGACTGCAGGTTCAAACTATGTCACATGTATTGCGGCTGGTACCGCAATTGGTGCAATTGAAGGAAATGGCAGCGGTGGAATTCGCTTGAATACAACCGGAGCTGACTATGCAGAGTATCTTCCCAAGCTGGATCCTTCAGAGATATTTGAAGCGGGTGATATCGTAGGTGTGTTTGCGGGTAGGATATCCAGGAAAACAACTGGAGCCGATCATATCCTTGTCGTTTCTACAGCGGCAATAGTTTTAGGGAATAGGCCGAGCTCCAATGATACTTCCGGCTACGAAGAAGTGGCGATGTTGGGACAGGTGCCTGCCAAAGTATATGGAGCGGTAAATCCTGGGGATATTATAATATCGGATTGCGAAAATCCTGCGATCCCTGCCGGATGTGGAATCGCGATTTCTCCAGACAGGTTCGAACTTAAGCATTTAGGTAATGTGGTTGGAGTTGCATGGAACGGTTTAGATAAAGAAGTTGGAACGAACTCGATGAGCGAGTCGCGGCTGGTAAATATCTCGATTGGTTTACCGATGAATCGACTTTGGGGAATGATTGCATCCAAGATGATTTAGTGAGCAGGAAATGGGTTCGGATGCCGCAGTAGATGTTTTTATACAGCGTTTTACCGCAAACTATCTGGTGCAGAAGGATCATCCATCTCCACTCAATATACGATCGCGGCTGGATGCTCTTGTTCGTGATCTGATTGGCGATGCAATTGCACAGTACGTGGCGGCGAATTCGGTTCACGGCAGTAAAGAGATGTGGTTTATCCGCAAGCTCGAGGTGGATGTAGCAGTAAACTCAGCCTGGCAGGATGATGTTATCATTGCTAACTGGGCCAGGAAGTTTGTTGCTACATTATCCGCTGAAATCGAATCTGGTACCTACAATGACAGTGTTGTCAGATTTAGCGACAGGAAGGAATATGTTGCTCAGTTTTTAGTCGATCTTTTGGATGGCGCTGCATGGTCTAAATGGTATTATCGCGAGTTCTCCGGTCTTAAACTTCTCACCAGTTCCAGTGCACTAAGAACAGCACTGAATAGAGAGGAAAAGCAGGACATGGACGATGTCCTGACGAGCGTTTATTCAAGAAGATCGAAGGAGCTTTTATCAACTATATCTGAGGCCGATGCAGGGGCTTTGCTCTCTTCTTTAAAAGATGGGTTTCAATCCGATGATTCATATAACGCAAACAGTTCGATCAGAGCTTGGACTTCAACAATAGAACTGCTGATTGGCAATAGCTTCTTTTCCAGTATTGATGGGATAAACCGGAGAGTTTTGGGGGCATGGCTTCACTTGCAAGCCATAGGTGGCGAATCGCCTGACAGGAAAGCAATGTTCGATCTCAACGATGTTTACGACGCTGTAAGGTTTATCGATGCTATAGCTTACTCTCCTCGATCGGAATATATAATTCACTCTTTGTCTCACTCCGAGAATATAGAGACCGTCCTTACATCGCTTATTTCAAAGCAGGCCTTTAAGGATCCAGCTCCAATACTGTCGTTCCTCAGGTTGTCTGTCGCAGATAGGGCCAGCATTTATAAATCGATTAAAAAGGCTCTTGGTTCAGAACAGGCTGGTTCCAATGAGTCCGATAAATCGGATTCTGCCTTTGTTCGCAGGTATACAAGATATGGCGGGATCTTTTTATTACTACCAATCGTCAATGATTTTGTTGATAAGGATTTTGCTGGTAATAATTTTGTTGATGACGATTCTGGATTGGGTGATTCTCATTCGTCGTACCGCGCCTGTCTAAGTCTGGTTATTCTCTCGAAATGCATGGGGCATTCGAGTTATGGATATCTACTCTCCGATCCTCTTATCCGAGAGGTGCTTCAGCTCTCGCCCCGAACATCTATTGAGACGCTTAAGGAATGGGAATCAGAGGCACTGCACGATCAATCTTCAGACGAGATTGCAGGAGCCATTTTACGAGAGTTCGCGAGAAAGCTGCCCGGGTTTTCAGGTTCAAGTGAGTCGCATCTCCGAAACAACTTTTTATGTAGCCATGCTACTGTAGAATCTGAGAATATTTCACAGGGAACTACGTCAGTCTATAGAGTGATATTGAGCAGGACGCCGTTGCATCTCATACTCAATATCACAGGTCTTGTTCGTCAGTCCTATCGCCTCCCAAATTCTGGGGCGCTTGTCCAACTATTCCCAGAAGAGGTTTTATGATATCAGATGCACTCAGGTGGCTCGATGGATTGCTTCGCGAAGAGATAACAGTATTCAGGCAGCAGCAAGCCGCTCCGATTGAAGAGTTTCAAGGTATCTATATTTCGAGCAACCATGTTGACAGACTTGTCGCCGATCAATATCCGGAATCGGAACTTGTATCTGTGCCTGCAACTACAGCTGCATTTCAGGTTAATGCAAGTACCGACAAGGGATTAAGAAGAGATATTGATCCCCAAGTAGGTATGTATGCAGATGCTGATACTTGCCGTGTACCGTCTCTTGAAAAAATAGGAGCATCCGGTAATTGGAAAAATCTTGTCGAATCATTTAAGCTAGATACCGTCGACCTGATCATCCTCTTAATCACTCTGGCGATAGAGGTAGATAGCAGATACGAAACTATCTATGCATATCTCAATAATGACATATCGAAGAAATACCCTACCAGAAATCTGATTTTGCGGCTGCTAAGCAGGGCTGGATTGAGTCCGTTGGCAGCCAGACGATCACTAGGGGTTGGATATCCTCTAATTGCGCGAAGGATAGTTCACCTGGTTAATGATGAATTTGGAGTGTCATCTTTAAAGCAGACTTCAATGCCTCAGTCGTGGTTGTCGAACGGATTGCGTCTAAATCCCGTAGTTGCACACGGACTCCTGGGGGCTCATGATTCAGGTGCGCAGTTAGCATTTCCTTGTTTCGAGATGTCGACTGATTTCGTTTCAGTTGGTGTGCACTCTGTCTGTGATCGTGGTTCTGATGTGGGTATAACTCCACATATATCCGAGTCTATAAAAAGATTCGCACAGCTTGAGGGTGTCGATCGTCCATTACTGGTGCTGGAAGGCTGCTATGGGTCTGCTTTTGCTTTTGCGGCCTCTTCTCTTGCCAGGCACCTTAATGTTCCGCTGCTAAGCTGTGCGTTAGAGTACGAGTCTCTAACATCCGCAATACTGCATCAGGCAGTATATGGAAGTGTCATCTATATTGACACAACCGTATATGATTCCGGCCTTCGTGGGAACGTTACAGCTGCAAACGATAGCTCGCAGGGAAGGAGTGTTTCTGCTTCAGATTCGCATGTCGATGCTAAGCTGTTGCATCTGTTGAGATCAGTTGCTGGTCCGGTTGTAATCACGACAGAAGATTCCAGGCGACTAAGGTGGTTGTCAGATTTCCGTACATCGACCTTAAAATTTGTAGCGCCGCCTGCTGCAGAAAGACAGGAAATATGGAGACGATCCTTAAATGGAAGTGGAGAGAGAATCGGGCTGAATGGAATCAGCCGCCTAGCCGACAGATTCGTACTGACTGAAGGGCAGATTCAGCATGCAGTCAGACGTCTTAAGGATGACAATCTTGTTTTTGATAAAGAGATAGACGAATCTCTTGCATTTGAATCTGCGCGTAATGAAACACGATTAGCTTTAGGCTCTTTAGCCCGCAAGGTCGATACACCGTACACTTATGAAGATCTGATACTGCCGCATATTACTAAACAGCAGATATCAGAGATATCCTCTGCTATAAACCTGAAAAATACCGTATACTCTGAATGGAACTTTGGAAAAAGATTTCATCAGGGGCAGGGAATCAAGGCCCTTTTCTCAGGCGCCTCCGGAACTGGAAAGACAATGGCTGCTTCGGTTATTGCAAAGGAAGTAGGGCTGGATTTATACGCGGTCGATCTTTCCGGTATAGTAAGCAAATACATCGGTGAAACTGAAAAGAACTTGGATCGGGTATTTGCGGCAGCAGAAAATTCTAATGCGGTTTTATTCTTTGATGAGTGTGATGCCCTGCTTGGCAAGAGATCAGAGGTGAAGGATGCACACGATCGTTATGCTAATATTGAAGTTGCATATCTGCTTCAAAAGATGGAGTTGCATGCTGGTGCGGTGATACTGGCTACCAATTTCAGCAAAAATATGGATCAGGCATTTGCTCGTAGAATTCAGTTTGTTGTGGAGTTCCCTGTGCCTACAGCCGCATATCGTGAGAGGCTGTGGCGCGGGATGTTTCCGAAAGGAGCTCCATTAAGCGAGGATGTTGATTTTGTGTTTCTAAGTGAACAGTTCGCTATTGCTGGAGGCGATATTCGTAATGTTACGCTCGATGCAGCGTTTCTGGCGGCCAATGAAGGAGATCAAATCTGTATGAGTCATCTGATTCGTTCTATGGCGCGTCAACTGGTAAAACAGGGAAGGGCACCTTCGGTAAATGATTTCAAGCACTATTTCCCGCTGATCAACACTCGTGCCTCGGTAGTTACCGACTAATACACAAAAGAAGATCCGCATGTCAAACCCGATCCCGAGGCTGCTCACTCAGGAGTCTGTACCGCTCACCGAAGCTGTTGTTTCGTCGGGCGAATTGGCGCCATTTGAGTTGTTTGAGCTGAATGGATTGATTGGGAATCTTTCTATAGAAGGATTAAGTGGAGAGTTTGAGCTTCCCGAACCTGCAATTTTTCTTGAGACAGAGCAGGATACTGGTGGTAGCCCCGATGGACTGTTAGACGAGAATTTATTTGGAGACGAATACAATTCTGCAGACGGCGACGTTTACGAAGAAGAGTCGTCAGCGAACGATAGCGAGGCGGGGGAATCTGACTCATCGCGGTCTGATAGTCCGATGCATGAGGGAGGCGGCTCATCTGACGGCCCGTCGCTGGAAAGCGAGTCCACGTCATCGTCGGATTCATATGCTGCATCGGCAACCTCGGATACATCTTCGCCACCACTTTCTGACTTCAGTTCCGGCCAGGCCGCTATAAGGCGCCGAGGTTTCGAGCTTGCAAATGCGAGGCGTTCGGAATCGAATAGTAGCCGTAATGGTCTGGCCGGTCGTCTTGGTTCGGGTAGATCAGGTGGTTCACACACCGGTCTTGATTCAGAAATGGCTGAACCAGAGCCTGAGTTTGATCCTGTGCCAGAGGCTACCCAGCATCTGGTAGAGCTATCGAATCGCCTCCTGGGCCCCGCAGTTCAACCTCAACTCAGCATTAGTCCGCTAGGACACGTTCCTGAAATTGGAGTTCAGGCGCTTTCGCAAACTGAATTTCAGATACTTCTTTCTCTTGGCCCGGATGAAGTGCCAGAGGGGCTTGATGAGGAACAGCTTCGCATCTTTGAACAGGAACGCGAGCGTCTTAATGCATTGCGCGGCAGGTTGGAGTCCTCAGGCGACGAGGTAATCAGTAGCAGCGAATCGACAGAGGTTGAGCAGTCGTTAGAGATTTCCCAGCTTGCGCAGATAGAGGATCTTGGACCGCCTCCACGTCTTGATCTTTCGCGTGGGCGTGCTGAAGCACCTGATATGGTGGCCGTGTTTGCCCGGTTGACCGCAGATAGCCGAGATCATTCGTTAGAAATAATTCGCAGTTCGCGCCAACATCTATCTGTAGATGGTGCTTCTGTCGGAAGTGCAATTGATGTTGCGTATCCTGACTTCGCAGAAGAAGAGCTTGGTCAATCTGTTTCAGATCTTCTTAATGAAAAAGTTACAGCTCTGGCTGAATCTGCAGGAATTACCAGCGATGAAATTCGCGCGAGCGTATCGGCGAGAGCTGCGGAGCTAGAGGAGCTGCGCCAGGCCGCTTATGGTGAGATAACATTTACGGTTGATGAAGTATGTAGCGACATGTCTGCAGGCGCCGAGCAGTCACTAAGTCGTTCGGAAGCCGTTGTATCATCAGCAGAAGAGACTGCAGATGAGATACGTGATTCCGCAGCAGAGGTCGATCTTTCTGAATCTATTCCACTACAGCGCGATCGTCTGCTCGGTGCAATAACCGAGGTTGTATCTGCACAGGTTACTCAGTACAGGCAACAGGGTGAGCTACGTAGCCATGCACTCACAATGGCCCGGCGTGCTCAGGAAAATGCATATCGGTTGGCAGCACAGCGTGATATTTATAAAATAAGACGTGATGCTGAATCCGCTGCCGAATCTTTAACCAGCGCCGCTATTGCGCAGAGAATGCGTGATAGTGAGAGTTGGAGGGATGAACGGTTACGATTTGTAGCTGAAGAGTTTGCACGACTTGGGTCTGAGAGCACGCAACAGGTGGAGTTGTATCAGAACGAAGTGCGTGACGCTGGTGATCTTAAACGTCAGGCGTTAAGAAGCTGGGCAGATAATGAAATCGGTATATCTACAAGTGAAGAAGAGCGTGCGCTTCAATTGGCCGAGGATCAGGCAGCTCAATTGGAAGCTGAAGCGCGTGCATGGGCAGAAGTTGAAAACCAGCGCAGCGTGGCTTCGATTGCAAATGACTTTGGAGCTATCGAGTCGTTGCAGAGTGATGTGCGTGAAGGGATCGATCGAGAGGTAATTGCAGAGCAGCATCAGCTTTCACAGCGTGAGCGCGAAATGCTGGATGCATATCTGACGCCTGTTGTTGAAGGGGAATCAGAAGAAAGTAGACTGGTCAATGCTGTAACTGTAGGTGCGCGTGGAAGAATCGGTGCGGAGCTGCAACCGAATATCCTGACGCAAATGCAGGATATAATTGCGGAAAAGCCTGAATCTGAATGGGGGAGGCTGCAATATCTTGCAGCTGTACAATCTTCAGGGTTTAATGGTGTAGAGACAGCTCAGAAGATACGCAAGGCGATCGCAGGGCCGGGGACTGATGAAGCCGCAATTTTCAGTGCTCTGGCCGGTATCAAGCCGTTGCAGGTTAAAGTTGTCCGAGGAATCTACATCGAAGCTTACGATGTCAGTCTGGACGATGATCTGGCTGATGATTTAAGTGGGCGTGAACTTGAGCGAGCTCAGGCACTGGTGCGTTCGGAACAGGATACGGCCGATGCAATCGGGTTGCGGCAGGCGATGTATGGAAACTATGAAGGCGCTCTATTCGGATTAGGAAACATTACTGGTTTGGGAACCGATAATGATGCGATACACGAGATCATGCGTTCCCGCGATCCAGCCCGAGCAGCTGAATTAAACGATGCATTTGCACAGATCTCTCCTGAAGGCAGCCTGTCGCTCTCGGCAGCAGTTGAAAGTGAGATAGAGGAAGAGGAGGGGCGCGAGCGTTTTAGGGCAGAGCTTTCCGGAAACAGAGATCTGGCAGATGCATACGAGATGCGTTCCCTGTTTGCCAGCTCTGCAGTTATGAGAAGTGCGCAACGCCCACATTCTGGTGCATATCCAACTGCTGATATTGAAGCGATCGAGCGTATATATACTCGTATTCGTTCTGAAGTTACTGCCCGCGGTAATCGGGAAGGATGGGATTCTGACCGTATTGAGGCAGAAATTGCTCTCAGAAACCAGACTTTAGAGCGTGAGTTTAATGCTCGTTTCAACGAAGAGTTTGGAAATCCTGAAGGCGGTGCATTCAGAACAGCAATAGATGTCAGCTATAGATTCCAGCCGGGACAGCGTAATCTTGCCACCGCTCTAGCCGACAACGATTTAAGTCGCGCCGATGCGGCACGGATCGAGATCGAAAATAGAGGGGTGTATGCAGATGATGACATACAGAACAGAGTTCTGGAATCTCAGTATCTGAGGCGCTACGACGAACTGACTACCGATGAGATGCCGATTCGGCGGTTGATTATGAGTCGCCAGTTGGTCGAGCGTGAGCGTAACGACCCTGACGGACCATGGACAGGGGCCAGGCTCGATCAGGAACGGCGTACGTTGGAACGCGAGATAAATCGCAACTTCGAATCGTTGGCGAGTGAACAGGCTGGTGCCAATATGCAGGCTCTGCGTGATGCATATCTTGGCGATTACGGTGGTGATCTTGATTCCGTTATACTGAGCAATACAAGTGGATACGACAACACAAAAGCATTAAGACTTTTAACACAGGACGGATATCTCACGCCTGCTCAGCAGGTGTATTTTTCCGTACGTGGGTCGGGTACAGATGAAGATGCTCTTCGTAAGGCGCTGGAAGGGCGTACGCGCGAAGAGTTAGATGAGATGCGTGCTGAGTTTGCCGAAATCGCCCGTACGGATACAGGGTTCAGGGCAACGTTTGCAAGAATAACTGCAGGTGATCAGGAAGTCGATGCCAATGGAATTGCACGCGGCTTCGGGAATATGGATGATGAAATTGCAGACGATCTTAGTGGCCGTCTTGCATTTGATATGGGGCAGCTCTTACAAGGTGAACCGGAGACTTTAGAGGAACGGAGAGAGCGGCTCGTTGAGGCGATGAACTATGAGTTGAACTCTAGTGCGCTGGGAGACTCTGTAGCTACAGGTGAGCGAAGGATGCTCCAGACCACGATCGATAATCTGGATCGTACTATAGGGTATCTGAACGACCCAACCGTCCCGCTCAGTCAAAGAGATGCATATATCTCTGCATTTGAGACTGATATAAAGTCGGTGAACTCCGCCATCCAGATGCATCGTGATTCGCTAGACAGTCTGGTAAACACTATCTCAACCGTAATCAGTGTTGTTGTAGCTGTAGCTGTAATTGCCATCATATCGTTCTTCACCATGGGTGTTGGCGGAGCTGTTCTCGTTGGACTGGCTGGTTCTATACTCGGGTCCGCAGCAACGATGGGAACCAAGTATCTCGTCCTTGGAGATCAATACGGCTGGGAAGACAGCGCGGTTGATTTTTCAGTCGCTATAGTAGATGCAGTGCTAACTCTGTTGACAGCGGGGCTGGCAAGCAAGCTTACTGGTGCATTAAAGGCGGGCGGTGCGGCAGCAACAGGTGCATCTAGAGCTGCTATGTTAGCTGGAAGAACCGGTCCAAGAGCAGCAATCGCTCGATTTATGCTGAGCGACAGAGGCAAGCTGCTTTCGTCTTCGGAAGGCTATCTGGCTCGACTTATAAGGCCGAGCGCAAGGTTGGAGGGGATGATTCAGCGTGGAGGCATGTCCAAGCATTTTGCTAATCTGGTAGCTGAAACAGGGGAGAATTTTCTTCAGGCATCCGGTGCTGCATTTACTACTACTGCGTTAAACGAAAATACCTGGGAAAAGGGTAATCCACTTGCGAATCTTTTAAGTGGAACTATGCAGCAGGCCGGTACAACGGTCGGGATTGGAATGGCTGCTAAACCAATTCAGGGAATAATTGGCGGAGTGAGCATAGCACGCGATGCCTTTGATAGAGTTCGTACTCCATCCATATCTGAACTAAGGGCAGAGTGGGAATCATTTAGGCTAACACACCCCGAATCCACCTATGCCGATTTTGTCGGGCACAGGATGGAGACTGGTACATTTGACTTTGATCGTAGCGCAAGGTCTGTGGATGGGCATGGTGCTGACTTGGCAGATATCGATGCAACCACACGCCTTAGTCAGGCGCTACCTGAAAACCTGCGCGAAAATGTTGCAGTGGTTGTTGACCCGGATCTTCCGGGGCGCACAGTTAAAGTTGAGTATAAAAAATCTCTAGGAGGAATTACAGAAGTCAGAGTTGTAGCAGGCGTCGATGCGCGGCCGATAGATATTGTACTTCACGCACCCGTTGTACAGTCGATGCAGCGTTATGTTGGTATGGCCGGGCGCGTGGTCCAGCTTATTGAGCGGTTAAAGTTTGCGCTTACAAAACGAGGAACTCCTCCGCTTGGCAGTATTGGCTGGGAAGCTCATCTGGAGTTAAATAAGCTGCCAGCTATTATCGATGATCGGCTGCGATCGTTGGTTCGAGGCGGGATAGATTCCAGCGAGCGCATTAACATCTTGCGCGATGTAACTCATCTCCTCGAAAGACTGGATCAATATCAAAGGATAGTCGATGTTATTGACGTAACGCCGGGGCGCGGTTTTGTTGCGGCAGATGATTATCGCGCACCCGTTCTAGATACAAGGCCTTCAGGGAGTCGCTCCGACTTACAAAGGCTGCGATATAAGGTCGATGATAGTTCACTGAAGAGTAAAGAACCTCCTGATTCGATCTTTCAGGTTGGTCCAAGCTGGAAGGAAGACGGCCGTACCTATAGAGTCATCGAGATTCTGAATTCAGATGGAACGGTCAAGGCGGTGCGCGAAGAGATCCGTATGCTTGATAGTGCTGGTAACGAATCAAACTGGTGGAAGCAGCGTGGAAGTGATTCAAATAAATCTGGTGTACTTGCCGAACATGCTGCACAACTGCAGTCGCAGGCGGATGTAGCAGCCAGTGGCGGCAGGCTGACGCAGGTACCATCATCCATGTTGCAGAGTAGCAGCGGAGCAGGTTTTGATCAGGCTCAGATAAGATTTGATTCCTCTGGTAATCCAACAGTTGTTATCATTGAGGTTAAACATTATCCGGATTCGTATGTTCCCTTTGCTGAGTTTACTGCAATAAATCAGAACCTGATAACCAACTTCGATACTGTAAAATCAATTCTTAAAGATGTATCCAATGCTGAAGCTTTGGGGCTGTCAAAAGATCAGCTTCGGGCGGCATATAAAGCGGCCATGGAAGGGCGTGTTGAGATAGAAGTCCGAACTTCTGCTACGACCAAGCTGGGCGAGCACGACAGAGGAAGTGTATTGAAAAACCTTCTTACAGCAGCGCGTTCGCAGATAGGAAACAAGGATATCCAAATTACACGGCGAGTTATCGATGACGTAAGTTGGAAAACTGCGGTAGCAACATCGCCAGTCGCCAAAGAAATTGGGGCGCTGCCGAGGATGCACGAGCTGGCAGGTGTTCATCCAAACAACTATACCAGTGAGTCCGTAAGAAGATATCAAACTGCACTGACCGCTGAAAATGCCAATGGAGTTGTGTCACCGCCGTTTATGCCATCAAAGCCTGCAGGGTATATGGTGGATTCGAATGGAGTTCAGTATATACCGCTGGAGGTAGCTGTTGGCAACGGTGGCCGAAAGACGATTGGTGAGAACTCTCTTGGAAAGGTATCCGAATCCATACTTACTACGCTTCGTGGGAATCCAGCGTCTTCGCCATCCAGCTCTGTACCTCCCAATATGTTAGTCGATGTTTCAGGGCTTACACTAAAAGATCGTGATGCGCTTGTTGCTAAGATGCGGCTTCGTGCGAAGGCTCTCGGCGATCCAAATCTTGTCAGTCGAGTTGTTTTTGTTGATGTAAACAGAGGCACCGCTGTCAGGCTGCGCCCCAATAACTGATCCATTAAATTACTACTATGCCACAGCAAAGCGTGCCCGTAACCTGGAAAACACTGGTAGAAGCAAAGTCTGCATATTTGCCGGATAATATCGAGGTTTTGCTTGAGGTCCCCGAGATTGCTGAGATCAGTTCGCGTCGCTCCGGTGGAGTTTCATCTTCGTATCCATATTCGGATGCGTTAATTGGTACTTCCAATATTCTGGTTCAACTGCTGTGTATAAGCGGACCACAATCCTTGCGTGAAGCTTCCCTCAAGCCGTTCTGGAATTCGGTGGAAGCAGGAATAGCGGAGCTGGAAACGGCCGGCGTTACACTTCAAGCCAGAAGCTGCGCGTTAGAGATATTATCTCTAATTAATATTGCAGAGAGCTGCGGAGTTTCTCTGGCAGGAGATGATATTGGTAGCCGCGCTACACCTCTCCGTTTGCAGACAGTGGATATAATGACGACAGGGTTGCCGCTACTTTCCGAGAAGGAACGGTATATCGCCGCTTTGGAGCTGCTGGTGGAGTCTGTTGATGGAGAGGAGAGTGCTCTGGTAAATCAGTGTGAGGAGTTGTTGGGGAGTAAGATCAATACCTCGACTCAGCAGCAACACGCCTATGGATTTGATACGCTCGGTTTTCTTAAGCATCTCATCGCGGCCCGGGTAAATCATCAGGATGAGACCGTGGTACTTACTGCTCTTCACAGCTTTATAGAATCTTTTCCATATAAGCTGGGGGCATCAACGCTGGACTGGCTCATACTCCCATATGCAGTGCGCGCTGTATTCTGCCAAATTGGAGATGAGCCAGTTGGAGTTGTAGGTGACGCTCTTAACGCTATTGTTACAACACTTGTGGTAGCTTAAAGCTACCTTCTAACGTACGGTTGGTAGCGCTACGACGGTAAAGGTTGTTGTATAGAATGGTGTAGCTGGTGGTACTGTCACACCGTCAGCTCCATTAATCAGTACCATCCTGTAAGTTCCGGCTGTAAGCGTGCTTGGAAGAACAACATAAGTATCTACCGATTCCCAGGGGGCAATCGGAGCCTGTGTGCAGGGATCGTCTGGAACTGTTGGGAGTGTAGTACTTGTAACCCATTGGTTCGTTGTTGTGTTAAACGATTGTAGTCGTGGAACCTGGCAAGAATTGTATTCGATCGGTTCGCGGCTCATATTGTGAACTCTGTAGTCCACTGTGTCACCAGGATAAACTGCACTGGGAATTGTTGTACCTATAAGGGCCTTGGTTGGATCGATAATGTCATCGCAAGCCGTAACTGATGCGACAAGAATAGCACCAGTAAAAAGATACGCAGCAGCAGTTTTATAAATGGACTTATACATTGAGGATAAGATCAAAGGGATTTCTCAGTTGTTGTATGCACTAAAGGTCTGCAACTGCTCCCAGATCTCGCGCCACACTTTTACACCATTGGGGAAGTGTCTGGCAAAATCGTCACGAAACGCAGCTGTAAACTCTTCCAGATAACGGTCTATATCTTCACGAGTCCGGGCTATGTACCGTGATCGAAAATGATTGCCTGCAATGCATTCAAATTCTATCGCAACAAAACAGCCCGTATCCAGAATTTCAGGGAGGTGTTTGGTCTGCATATAGGTTGCAAAATCTGCAGCCTTGTCTGCATCTATTTCAACATGAACCTCGTAAACGAGTCTGGTAGTATCGGTCATTACTTAGATTGACAGTTTGTTTGGGTCTGGCGTTTCAGATTTAGGACGTCTGCGAGGCTCGGAGGCGCGTTGATGCTCTACAGCTGGCTTGTTCTGGGCCGAGGAACGCGGCGGTTCAGTGACATCTACTGCCATGATTGCATTAGTGGGGCACTGTCTCACAAAGTCTCCATCTGCGGGTGACCAGTTGACTATTGGTTGTCTGGGGAAGGCGACCCCCGCCATCCCCATTACTCGTGGAGCCAAAGCCGCGCAGAGCCCGCATCCTATACAACGCTCCTCATTTACAGAGAGGGCGATATCGCGTCTAGGGAATATTCCTGTGGCAGCGTTTAGTTTGCCGTCTTCAAAGTTTTTAAGTACTTCGTGGGCAGCGTTATATCCTGCCTCAATCAACGAGTCTG
This sequence comes from Gemmatimonas phototrophica, assembly GCA_040394885.1. Lineage (GTDB taxonomy): Bacteria > Gemmatimonadota > Gemmatimonadetes > Gemmatimonadales > Gemmatimonadaceae > Fen-1247. The sequence goes on along the minus strand of JBEBRK010000002.1, from coordinate 171,375 downwards.
TCTGTGTCGCGTCAAACCAGTCCACATGAGAAACAGGCGGTTGAATAAGTAGCATGGGGACACCCTGCCATTCAGATAAAGGCAGGATCTGCAGCTCGTGCATCATGGTAGTGGCCGCACGCATATATATAGATGCAAACCCAAGCTGGCTCACATCCACGTGCGATCTTATCTGGGTGCTGCCTACGTCTATGGCAATTACCGCATCCATATTCAGGGATGCTATGGAGACGGGCAAGTTGTCCACAACCCCCCCATCGATGCAAACCCTGTCGCCGACAATCCCTGGTGGGAAAAAGCCTGGTAGCGCGCAGGAGGCGTATATTGCATCCCGAACCTTGAAGTTTCTCAGCCCTCGCAGCCCCCAGACTACCTGCGTTGCTGTGGCGATGTCGACGGTGTTTACCAGTAATCTTCTGGGAAGGTCGTCAAAGTATACGTCAGGGATAATGTCGTTGATGAGGTTTCGAAGCGGCTCTTCCAGATAGATGGCCGGGTTACGCATCCTATCCAGGACCATCCCTACATGGTTCAATCGAAACAGATCTCTTCGACGGAAACTAAGTGCCCTGTCTATAAGCTCGGATAGTTCCTTGCCACTGGCATATGCCGCAGCCATAAGGGAGCCTATACTGGTTCCAGCAATAACAGTCGGCTGAATACCGTACTCTTCAATAGCTTTCAGAGCTCCGAGATGAGCGAAGCCTTTTAGTCCGCCCCCTCCTAGCACTAATGCAATCCTATTTGTCGACAAAAATGACATCGCGAGACACTATATGACTGTCTGAGTGATAAAAGCTTCTTCGTTTAGTATAACCCTATCCTCAAGCATACATAAGCATAATAATCGGCGATAATTCTAAAAATCGGACACATTAACCTTTGAAAATAAATGCATATTTTCAAAGGTTGGCTTAAAAACTGCGTAATTATGTCCTAACTTGTTTTTAACTATCAATCTTTTTCTGTTATTTATAGATATCTAGAGTTTTTAACTGAGTAGGCTACGTATATTATCAAAAGGCTGAGCGCGCCCCCCTCATCTTTATCCGCGAACCCGGCACTCCTTCTGTAATCCTTTAAACTTTAGGAAGCTCGTTAAAGGTGACAATCGGTATGCATACAATTGTAGTTCCGCTCGATGGCTCAGCTGCTGCTGAGTCTATTCTGCCGACCGCGCTGAATGTTGCTAAACGTTTAAATTCACGTTTGGTTTTGTTGAGTGTTTTCGACTCTCCGGCAATCCCGTTGCCGCCCGCAATGTTGTGGGGTGGTGAAGTTGCAGGTGAAAGTATTGCTGATGATCCAGTCCATACAGAAAAGGACAGACTGGTAAAAAGTCTGGAATCTTCTGCGCGACTTCTTAACGATGCAGACCCTGCCGTTGAAGTTCGCACCGTTTTGTTGGAAGGCGCCGTTGGTGAATCAATTTCCCGGTACGCACAGGAAGAGGATGCACGGCTGATTATTATTTCCACGCACGGATACGGGGGAGTTAGTAGAGTGTGGTTGGGTAGTGTATCGGATTATGTTGTGAGACATTCAACTGCATCCGTACTGTTGGTACGTCCAACGCCAATGCCCGACTTTGATTCTAATTCAGGGAGCTTCAAGCGGGTGCTTATTCCTGTGGATGGCTCTTCATTTAGCGAACAGATTATTAACGTGGCCACCCAGTTAGCTGGGAGAGATGATGTTGGCTATACGCTGTTTCGCGTCGTTCCCCCACTTAACGCAATACAGGGACTGCGCGACAGCGATGTCTCGTTCACTGAAAAAAGTGCTGACATCAGGCGTGAGGCCGATCGGCAGCTTACAAAGCTGGAACAGGCTGTCTGGGCCAACGGCTTCGATGCTGATAGTCATATAAGAGAGAGCGCTCAACCAGCACAGGCAATATTGAGATTTGCATTTGAGAGCGATACAGATCTTATAGCTATGTCGACTCATGGTCGTGGCTCTATAGGAAAGATTATATTAGGGAGTGTAGCAGATAAGGTCCTTCGCGGTTCTACCGTGCCGGTGTTGTTGCGAAGGCTGCCTGATGATGCATTGTCCCTTAACGATGACTCATTTCTACAGCCTTGAGTACTTCAGAACAATCCGAAAAAACCAGGTTGGACAAGTGGCTATGGGCTGCGCGTTTTTATAAAACTCGGGCCCTGGCTGCTGAAGCAATTGATGGTGGCAAGATTCAGGTAAATGGCGAAAAATCCAAGCGTTCCAAACTAATTCAGGTTGGGGATAAGGTTCGGGTTAGAAACGGTCCATTTGAGACTTCTGTTACGGTTACGGGCGTCTCTGAAAGGCGTGGCTCTGCAACTTTGGCTGCGGAGCTATATCATGAATCAGAAGAAAGTAAAAAGGCAAGGGAAGAGGTCGCTGCTCATGTCCGCAGTATGAGAATTGACTCACCCAATGCAGAAGGGCGTCCCACGAAGAGGGACCGCCGGGATATTGATAAAGCGCGGGGTCGATTTTAAGAACGGAATTTGCTAGTGGGAGGTTATGCCTCCAATATTACGATCAATCGAACCGGTTGAAATTGATTCGCTGACTGCTGCCCTGGAAGAAAATAGAATATTCTGGGTCGATATTGATAGTTCTGATCCGGAACAGCATAGACTGCTCTCGGACATTTTTAACTTTCACCCACTTACTATAGAGTATGTGGATGATCCCGATAGCAGAATAAAGATTGAGAATTTCAAGGAATATCTTTTTCTCACGGTAAGGGCAGTTACTAATTCACCGAACAACGAAACGTTATCATTCGATCTCGAGACAAAAAATCTACATATATATCTGTCGCGAAAATACGTAGTGAGTGTGCACGATGGTCCTAATAGCTGTATAGACAACGTAGAAAAAGTCATCGATAGAAATCCTGAAATATTGGCGAGCGGTCCCGCACATGTTGCGCACGTTATAATGGACTCAGCTGTCGATGGATATTTTCCGGTATTGGATGAAGTGGATGACTTTGTTGACGATATGGAGGCGGTCGTATTCGGAAAGTTTAGAGAATCCGCAATTCATGAGATATTTAAAGTCAAGAGACTTGTCATGTCTTTACGCCGTCATCTTTCTCCTCAGAGAGATCTCTTTAGTGCTCTCTCTACAGCGTCTCCAGAAATATTACCACAAGAGTCTCAGATATACTTTAGAGATATATACGATCACGTACTGCATATGATTGAACATTTAGATGCAATACGAGAGGTTTTAACCGGAGCTATGGAAAGCTATCTGAGTCAGGTTTCTAACAGATTGGGGAATGTAACAAAGGGGCTGTCTGTTATTGCGACATTAAGCATCCCTTTTGTGATTGTAAGCGGAATGTGGGGGATGAATTTTACAAATATTCCGTTTACCCATTCTCCATTGGGATTCTGGATTATTCTGGTAGTTCAGATAGTTATTGGCCTCGTTCTCCTTGCCATTCTACGTTGGAAAAATCTGCTTTAATTCGAGTATAAGACAGCTATTTGGGGCACTGCGTTTGCACTGGAATGACGGTGCTATCAATCCTATATTCATATAGACATGACTATCCAACTCTCAGGTATACATCACCTTACCGCTGTTACTGCCAAGGCGAAGGAAAATCTCGATTTTTACACCCAAGTCCTCGGTATGAGACTTGTAAAAAAGACAGTCAACCAGGACGATACATCGGCCTATCACCTCTTTTACGGTGACGGTGTAGCAACTCCAGGTTCAGACATAACCTTTTTCGACTGGCCCGCAAAGCGCGAGATTCGTGGCACTAACTCGGTGGTTCGAACTGCATTCAGAGTTAATGGAGCAGAAACCATTAACTGGTGGCAGAAACACCTGACAGAAAAAGGGGTTTCGGTAGAAAGCCCGCGTGAAATCGATGGTCGTCTCAGCCTTCCGTTCGATGATCCTGAAGGGCAGCGACTAATCCTTGTCGATGATGGTGGAGCTGGATCCGGCGTACCTTGGGATAAATCTCCGGTTCCTCCAGAGCATCAGATTAGAGGGTTGGGGCCAATCACTCTCAGCGTCAGCCGTCTGGCAAATACAGACGCTTTCCTCACCCATGTTATGAACATGACCCCGATCAGAGAATATGAATATCCGTATTCGGCAGGGAAGATCGTTCATGTCTACTCTATGGGAGACGGTGGTGTCCACGCCGAGCTGCATGTAGTCGAAGAAACGGGGGCGAGACACTTTCTGGGTGCTGGCGGAGTTCACCACGTAGCCTTCAGGACTCCGGACTATGCTGGCCTCTCCGAGTGGAAGCGTATAACTGATGAGGCTGGTATCGGGACGAGTGGAGAGGTCGAGCGTTACTATTTCAGATCGCTCTATTTCCGCGAGCCAAATGGAATTTTGTTTGAGATCGCTACAGATATCCCAGGATTCAGTGCAGACGAGCCTATGGAGCATCTTGGGGAAAAGCTCTCACTCCCTCCATTTTTGGAAGATCGCCGCGCCGAGATAGAATCAAGGCTAAAGGCCATATGAGTCCTGGCGATCCGTTTGTATTAGAGGTCGTTCGTAGTGACAGCAAATCTTTGCTGTCACTACTTCTGTTTCATGGGACTGGGGGCGATGAGAACGACCTGATTTCGGCGGGGCGGTTAATTGCTCCGGAGGCAACCCTGATTGGCTTGCGTGGGCGTAGTACCGATGAACCGTCGCTTAGATGGTTCAGACGGTTCCCCGACGGTACCTTTGACCAGAATCAGATCTTTCGTGAGGCTGAGGCCGTGACTGCTTTCCTGCCGGATCTTCTGGAGCGGGAATCGCTAAACATCCAGGACGCGGTTCCGCTGGGGTTTTCCAACGGGGCCAACTTTATTGGTGCCATGCTCTTTCTTTATCCGGGCCTTTTTAAGCGGGCAGTACTGTGGCGTCCTATGCTTGTATTGGAGAAGCTACCCGAGGTTGATCTGACTGGCACCAGTGTACTGATTACTACAGGTCTGAGCGATCCTTACGGGCATTTTGTGCCAGCCTTGACTGACTCTCTTGAGTCTCGAGGGGCAAAAGTAGATTTACACACCCTCCCGACTGGACACACTTTGACTCGTAGCGATATTTCAATCACGGCCGACTGGCTGGATTTGACCTAAGTAAATAAGCTTTCGATTAATCTTCGAGCAATTCTAGATCTTTATAGATGTCTGAAGTAGAAAATCAAAAGGGCGATGCCAGGTATCGGCTCGTCCTCGCTCTTCTTGCGCTAGGCGTTGTATACGGGGACATTGGTACAAGTCCTCTTTATGCTTTGAAAGAAGCATTTCTCCCAGGGCGTGGCGCAACCCCGACTCCTGATAATATCTACGGAGTGTTGTCGTTGATAACCTGGGCACTCATACTTGTTATCTCGATAAAATACCTGGTCTTCATATTAAGAGCAGATAATAGAGGCGAGGGAGGTATCCTTGCTCTCACAGCACTAGTAACCCCCACACATGCGCTCAGGCGCGGACGGTGGGGGTTAATAGTTTTAGGGTTGTTCGGCGCCGCGCTTCTTTATGGCGATGGCATGATCACCCCTGCTATTTCGGTAATGAGCGCAGTGGAAGGGTTAAAAATCATCACCCCGACATTTGAACCCTTTATTGTACCGATAACGATCGTAATTATCGTCGGACTCTTTTATTTCCAGAGTCATGGCACCGCGCGTGTCGGTAAGATATTTGGGCCTGTGACGCTTATCTGGTTCACTTCGCTGGCAATACTCGGGCTTTGGAACATCTTTAAAGCTCCAATAGTGTTGCAAGCTCTTTCACCACACTACGCAGTTCAGTTTTTTATTCAGAATGGCTGGGCTGGTTTTACGGTTCTCAGTGCCGTATTCCTTGCGGTAACCGGTGGAGAGGCGCTGTATGCTGATATGGGTCACTTTGGTCGTGAGCCTATCCGCCGTGCCTGGGTCTGGGTCGTACTTCCTGCGCTTCTGTTATGTTACTACGGACAGGGGGCGTTTTTACTGAACAATCCCGCTGCCGTCGAAAACCCATTTTATAAGATGGTGCCTGAATGGGCTCTGCTTCCTATGGTTACTCTGGCGACTATGGCAGCCGTCATTGCATCTCAGGCACTGATTTCGGGTGCATACTCATTAACTCTGCAGGCGGTACAGCTTGGTTACGCGCCGAGAGTGCGCATTGAGCACACTTCAGAGCGTGAGTTTGGGCAGATATATATACCTGCTATCAACTGGACGTTAATGGTCTGTTGTATCGGACTTGTAGTTGGTTTTGGATCATCAGAAAAACTCGCTGCAGCTTATGGTGTTGCGGTTTCAACAACGATGACAATCGCAACAATCCTGTTGTATTTCGTGGCGCGCGAACGCTGGAGTTGGAGCTGGATTGCAGCAGGTTCCTTAACCACTGTATTCATATTTATAGATCTGTTGTTCTGGGGATCCAACCTTATCAAGATTCCAGACGGCGGTTGGTTCCCGCTGATTATTGGAACTGTAGTATTTACTATCATGACTACGTGGAAGAGCGGTAGACTCGTTCTCGCAAAACGTATGAAAGAGAGATCCATACCAAGAGCAGAGTTTCTGGAGAATCTTTCAAAGCGCCCGCCTCATAGAGTTCCAGGAACATCGGTTTTCATGTATAGCAACATCCACGACACTCCTCCTGCTTTGTTGCACAACCTTAAACACAACAAAGTTCTGCATCAGACTGTTGCATTCCTTGCTGTAACAACTGAAGAAGTGCCATCCGTTCCTAAGTCTGAACGTGTTGAAGTAACCGATCTGGGACATGGTTTCTGGCAGGTAAAGCTACGCTATGGGTTTATGGAAGATGTAGACATTCCGCTGGCTTTGCGTACTGTGCATCATCCAGGGTTAAAGTTTAAACCACTTGAAACAACCTATTTCCTTGGCCGCGAGACCCTTATAGCAACCAAGAAAGGCGATCTCGCGCAATGGCGTGAGAAACTCTTCGCGGTTATGTCACGCAATGCGCGCCCGGCCACTTCGTATTTCAGATTACCGCCAAATAGGGTGGTTGAATTGGGAGCGCAGGTAGAGTTGTAGTGTCCGGTGCTGCCGGTGTAAGCGCGGCGTTTTATGTAGCCGCGCTTGAAATGTGTTAGCAAACACTGGTGCTGACTTTAAATGAATACTCAGGTTAGACGATGAAGAACAATTCGATTCAAATGGTTCCTCCTGTTCGTCCGCAAGACGTTCCACTGCACGAAGATGTGCGCTGGCTTGCAGATGCTCTTGGCAAGATCATACGAAGGTTTGAGGGAGAGGATGCCTTTTGGATTGTAGAAAATCTTCGTCGTGGTTGTAAGGCGGCGCGGCGTGGTGATGCGGATGCTCCAACTTTGCAAATCCTGCTGGATTCTGTTGAAACATATACGCCAGAACAGAGCGAAATTGTTACACGAGCCTTTACCCTGTTCTTTCTCCTTATCAATACAGCCGAGCAGGTTCATAGGATCAGACGTACAGATGCCTATGCAAAGGTAAGTGAGGCTCAGCCGCAGAATGGATCTGCGGTGTGGACAATGCGCCATCTCCGTTCGCTTGGAGTAAAAGCCAATGATATAGCTGAGGCTATTGCGAAGCTGGATGTTCGTCCTGTTCTTACTGCACATCCTACAGAATCAACCCGCCGTACACTTCTGGCGCTGCAATCCCGAGTTGGAGCATTGTTACTCCAGAGAGAAGGTGCTTCAAAGTCTCAGCGTGCTACTATCGAGGAGCAGCTATTAAGTGAAGTAGAGCTGCTTTATCTTACCGAAGAAGTGCGGCAGGATCGTCCAACCGTGTTAGATGAAGTCAGTACTGTCTTATGGTATCTCGAAACTCGTTTTCTGGATGCTGGCGGTAGCGCACAACATGCATTTGTTCAGGCATTCAAGGCAGAGTATAACGATAAGCTTAATGACCTTGATCTGGATAGACTTTCAACACATTCTCCTTTACGGATTGGAAGCTGGGTGGCAGGTGATCGGGACGGAAATCCATTTGTAACACCTGAAACAACAATAGCTGCTGCGCGTCGTGCATGTCACGTTATCCTTGCGCGGTATCATCAGATACTCAATGAGTTGATTGAAAAGTTGTCACTTTCGACTCATATTACTCCTGCTGCTGAATCTCTTAAGGAGTCCATCGAGAAAGACAAAGATCTGTTGCCACAGGTATGGGAGGCAAATCATCGTAGGAATGCAGATGAGTTGCTGCGATTTAAGCTGTCTTTTATGGCTGAACGAATAGAAGCAACGCGTAGACTGAATGCTTCCCGTGATGCAGGCCGAATAGAACATGAGGCCGCTGCCTATATGAATGTTGAGCAGTTCGAAGATGATTTATATCTCATACGGGATGTACTTCGTTCCGCTGGAGCAAATTCGGTTTGCGACGCAGTCTTCGATCCATTTCTGTCTACAGTAAAAGCGCATGGATTTTATGGCTTTATGATGGATATCAGGGATCATTCGCAAGTTCATTCAGCAGCTGTTGAAGATATTGCCAGGAGCCTTGGCATCAGCCTGTCTCAGATGGATGATCTGCATAGGGAGCTGAAGGGAAGGCGGCTTTTGGTTGGTCCCAAGTTGCCAGTTAAAGAAGGAACGAGGCGCGTACTCGATACATTTAATGCGATAACCCAGATTCAGAGTGAGCTTGGTGAAGCGGCGGCATCCACATATATAATATCCATGACACGGGGCCCTGAGGATCTGCTTAATGTGCTGCTGTTGGCGCGGGAAGCAGGGTTGGTGGATCTCGCGTCAGAGGCCCCCACATCGCAGATAGACGTTGTTCCGCTCTTTGAGACACTTGATGACCTTGAGCATGCTCCGAACGTAATGCGAGCCTTGTTCTCCGATGAAGTTTATAGTCGACAGCTACTTGCGCGGGGAAACAAGCAGGAAATAATGATCGGTTATTCGGATTCAGGCAAAGATGCAGGGATGCTTACATCTTCATGGGGATTGTATCGGGCACAGGAGATTCTGAGCGATGTCTGCAAGGAAGCCGGTGTTGAGTTGCGGCTCTTTCATGGCAGAGGCGGAAGCGTCGGGCGTGGAGGCGGCTCGCCGGTATATCGCGCATTGGCTGCGCTGCCACCGGATACCAGCGATGGGCGCATCAAGATTACCGAACAGGGCGAGATTATTTCGCAGCAGTTCGGACTCCTGCCAATAGCGGAACGTACACTGGAAGTAACATTGTCGGGTACACTGTTGCAGCAGTTTGTAGATTGGCGCGACAATGTAACAGAAGCAGAGATTGCCGAGTTTTATCAGGTAATTCAATCTCTATCAGACAGCGCTCTCAGGATTTATAGCGAACTGGTACATAAAGACCACACACTGTTTGAGTTTTTCCGTGTAGTCACACCAGTGGCTGAGCTTGCCGACGCACGCTTTGGATCCCGCCCTTCTTATAGGCCCGGAGTAAACCCTGGCGTGGATGGCATCCGTGCGATCCCGTGGGGGTTCGGTTGGACTCAGGCTAGAATTATGCTTACCGGCTGGCTCGGTGTTGGGAGTGCGCTCGCGCAGGAGATTGCGAGAGAGGGAGGGTTGGCTCGTCTCCAAGCAATGGCCGCAAAGTGGTCATTTTTTGATGATATGCTTGGCAAGGTTCAGATGGTATGCGCAAAAACCGACATGAACATAGCGCGCGCATATGTTGAAAAGTTAGGCGGTGATCTTACTCTGTTTTCTAAACTGGAAGAGGAGTTTGGACTTACTGTTCAGTGTTTGTTGGAGATTCGCGAAAGCAAAGATGTTATTGATGATAATCCTGTGCTTCAGTCCGCGATTGCATTGAGAAACCCATATGTAGATGCATTGTCTCTAGTCCAGATTGCGTTGTTGAGTAAAAAGCGTGAATTGGAGAAGCAGGACGGTAAGCTGGATTCCGTTAGCGCGGATGCTTTGGCTACTACTTTGAGTGGAGTGGCGCAGGGGCTGAGGAATACAGGGTGATAAGTGTCTGTAGTGCTATAATTTGTAGGGATTTGCCGCTGTAAAGTGTCTTAGGCTATGTGCTCTATTCGGCCGGAATAGAGCATAACTTAATTATGGGAGATTATGCATGCACTATTTAGCCGCGTCTTTGATCACAGTTGTTATTGCAATCGGTGCGTATATGTTTGCGTCGGAAGTGTTTGTTGATGGATCTAATCGGATAGAACTTATATTGCTGTGCATCTCAGTCGGTTTCTCCGGTTACTCCCTTTGGATCGCGATTAAAAAAAGAAGCGCTCATGCTTGGGTTGCGTATTTTGCCTCTTTAACATTGATCGGATATCTCCTGGTTAGTTTTATTAATAAGGATGGGAGTAACCTGTTGGGCTCCTGTTTGCTCTTTATTACAGCTGGCGCTATTATTTGGTCGTCAAGGGCCGAATTAAAGACAAAGAAACTCCTGGAAAAAAATAAATAATCGCAAGACAGTGCTTTGTAGCCCAATGTGATGAAGCTAAATTGAAAGCTGTGTAAGAAGAAGTTAAAAGAGAACAGCCTTAAATCATAAATGCAGAGCACATACGTACAGTTAACAACCTTCGACGGTCAGGATTTTTCCGAGGTGCCCCTCATAGCGGGAGAGTATGAAGGCTGCACATTCCAAAACTGTAACTTTATGGGTGGGGATATTACGGATTTTAGATTTATCGACTGTTATTTCGAAGGGTGTAATCTAAGTCTGGTAAAATCAAACAAGACTGTATTTTTAAATGCAAAGTTTAAGGATTGTAAAATCCTCGGATTTCGTTTTGATACCTGCCTTAAGTTTGGTCTTTCTTTTTCGTTCGATAGCTGCCAGCTGAACCACTCTTCTTTCTATAAAACAAATATCAAAAAGACTACCTTTGAAAATTCACAACTTCAGGAGGTAGACTTTACCGAATGCGACCTCACTGGCTCTGTGTTTGATAAATGTGATCTTGCCAAGGCTGTGTTCAATAATACAAATCTTGAAAAAGTAGATTTTTGCACATCGTACAACTATTCTCTTGATCCGGAATCCAATCGAATAAGAAAGGCGAAGTTTTCGTTATATGGGCTTCCTGGCCTATTGGGTCGATATGATATCGATATTGAGTAGATCCTGACTGATAAGTAGGTGTATAATACACGAATCCCTGTTCTAATTTCTTTATTTTATGTTTCTTCCATTGCTTGGTAAACGCCCTTCCGGTCAGCGACTCGAAGCTATTAAAAAGTCTCCAAACTATAGGAATGGAAAGTTCCAAAACATTAATGAAACACCACAGTTGACGGAGAACTTTGGAAAGACTCTTGTAAATTATATCTTTAAGAAGTCGCCGTTAATAAAACCGCCGTTTCCCCTGCCACACGAAATCCCAGATCTTAATGATTTAGATCCTAACAAGAATTTGTTAATCTGGTTTGGCCATTCTTCATATTTTTTACAACTTGACGGTAAAAGGTTTTTGGTGGATCCTGTGTTTATCTCGAATGCATCTCCACTTCCTTTTGGAGGAACCAGGTTTAAGGGAACTGATGTTGTTGATGTAGATTCAATACCTTTTATTGATTATGTCCTTATTACACATGATCACTATGATCATATGGATTACAAGACATTAATAAAAGTTGAATCAAAGATAGGGAAGGTGATTTGCGGACTGGGAGTTGGTGAGCATTTGGAATACTGGGGTTATGAAAAGGGGAAGGTAATTGAAAAAGACTGGAACGAGACAATTGAGTTGTCTCCTGATTTTACAGTAATTACTGCTCCTGCAAGACATTTTTCCGGAAGAAGTGTTTGGTCTTATAATACACTTTGGATGTCTTACATACTGAAAACGCCGAACTTCAGTATCTATATTGGAGGCGATAGTGGATACGATACTCATTTCAAGGAGATCGGAGACAAATACGGCCCATTTGATCTCGCAGTCCTCGAAAATGGACAATACAATGGGGGTTGGAAGCACATTCATATGTTTCCGGAAGAAGTCGTTCAGGCAAGTATAGATCTAAATGCCAGCTATCTCTTGCCTGTTCATTCGGGGAAGTTTGCTTTGGCGAATCATGCCTGGAATGAGCCATTGGAGGAGGTGAATAAGTTCGCCGAATCCAGATCTCAAAAATTATTAACACCAATGATCGGCGAAGTAATCGATCTCGATAATCCAACTGTGAAGAATAGAGTTTGGTGGAGATAGTGTATTAATTATTCATCAATAGGACTTCATCTGGACTTTAACCTCACTTAAGTAAGCTTAATCAAAGTTAATATGAGCTACTCCAATACCCCTGTCTTGCATCCTCGTGAGATCCCTGAACGTTTCCAAGAAGCCTGGAATAAATATGATGCCCATGGAATCGCTAATCTGTTTTTCGAAGATTCTGATTTTGTAAATGTGACTGGAAAGTGGTGGGAAAATAAACAGGATATCTGGAAGGCCCATGATTACGGCTTACGTATAATTTTCCATAGTTCGAAGATGGAAGTCCTGAGAATAAAGGAAAAGGTGCTTAGTGAGGACGTAGCAGTTGTTCATGCACATATTCGTATTATAGGGCAGAGTGAGCATTCCACCGGCAGTGCGGGAGTACGGGAAACTATGTTCATATTTGTGGCCCGAAAAGTGAATGAGCAATGGCTCTGTGAATCTGCTCAGAACACGGATATAGTCTTTGGCAAACATACTAACATCCGGGATGAAGATGGTAACCTTAAGTCAGTTAACTATGTCCAAAGAAATCATTAGTATATTAGGGTATAATTAAGTATGTCTATATCACTTTCCTCAATACCGCTCCAGCGGATAGATGGCTCTTCGGCTACGCTTGCTGAATATTCAGATAGCGTCATTATGGTAGTTAATGTGGCATCGAAGTGCGGCTTAACTCCCCAGTATGAAGCCCTGCAAAACCTGTATAGTGAGTATCAGGGCAGAGGCTTTACAGTCCTTGGCTTTCCTTCGAACGATTTTATGGGACAGGAGCCTGGAACAAATGAGGAGATTGCCTCTTTCTGTAATTTGGCATACGGAGTCACATTTCCTATGTTTGCCAGAATTACTGTAAAAGGAGATGATAAACATCCACTATACAAAGCATTGATCGAAGCTCATCCTCAAGCTGAGTTTACACCTGGGAGTAAGTTCCTTGCTCGAATAGCGGATTTTGTCGGTGTTATAGAAAAGGGCGGTATCCATTGGAATTTTGAAAAATTCCTTATCGATAGAAAAGGAAACGTAATAAGGCGTTTTTCTCCGGATATTAAGCCGGATGATCCGCTGGTAAAGAAAGCTATAGAGGAGGCTTTAGTAGCTTGAATTGAGGTGGCTGGGCCTAAGAGGGGATTAGCTTTTCGATTGGACGGGGTTTTAGTTTCGATTAGTCGGAATTTTATTTTTCGATTGAAATTCCCATCTTAGGCCGTTATCACAGGTAGAGATAATCGAAACCAAAGGAGTATTCCTTCAGGACGTATTTAAAGAAAAACTTCCAAAAATATCCCGAATGAAGTCCTAAAAAAATGAACTTTTTAGAATAGGCAAAGATCTTGCTTCAACCGTACTCGCTGCAGGATATCCTGAGGCAATAGCAAGGAATAATAATCGTCGTCGAGACTGGTACATGGCATACATGGATAGCCTGATAAATCGTGATGTTAAGGATATGGCTCAGATCGATAATCTTGGCCACATGCAGAATCTGGACGGTGGGATTCGGGGATGGAATGTATGCGGTGCCCATTAGTTCGTTGTGGGCATAGTCATAGAAATCTTTCGTCAAAATTGACTAAACCCAACGCACAGCAAGGCAAGAAACTTATTCCGGCAGATCAAGATAAATACTTTTATGTCCCGGCATAAACTCGTCGTATCCTGACTGTTCTTTCCAGTTCATCAAAAGCCTGCAACACCTTCTGACGGAAATCGACCCCCAGGTTGGGATTGCTGCGCAGAAAATCATTGACAATATTCACTGCAGAATCACCTTTCTGCCCATTCAAAAATGCAGTCAACCACGATCCCAAAAAGAAAATACGTCGATTCTTTTGAATCCAGGGAAGGGAATCAAGGGCAGTCCGCAGATAAGGAAGCGTGAGCTCATTTGCTCCCAAACCATTAAATACACCTAGGCTCGCAGTTGCCCAGTCCTCATTTAGGTTGGAATCTGAAAAATAACGAGTAAAGTATGAGTGTTTATTCTCTTTTGTTGGTCGTGCAGCTTCCGCGATAAAAGCCTGACGTTTACCATCGCTGGTGGAATCTCTTCTTCGTTCGTCTGCGAGACGGTCCTCTGCCGTTGAAGCGTTTTTAGCAATGAGAGCCGTAATAATAGCCCATCGAGTCGGTGCCTGCAAAGGAGTTCCGGAAACTGAAGCACTATCAAGAATTTCGTTTAGATAGGATAATGCTGAAGATGTACTCGCAGTTGCGATAAAAGCATCAAGATGTGTCTTGCGAATTCCGTATGGGAGAGAGGTGTCTTGAATCACACCTTTAAACATAGATTCTAAATTTGTAGCGATCGCATCACTTTGTGCTTTAGACAGATATGCATTTTTAGCACGAGTAATGTGAGCAAGGATCGAAGCTGTGATCTGTTCGTCCTGTTCTTTCGGCACTTCGCGAATTGCAAGAGTGAGATATTCCGAAGGGCTGAAGTGTGCATCGCGTACACGATTCCACAGAGCATCCCACGCCATAGCGCGCAGAAGAGGATCCGTGAGCTTGCCTATATTGCTTTGAAGCCAGGTGACGCTTGTAGTATCAAGATTAAGCTGGGAATATGCATAGTCGTTGGCATTGGCAAATGCAAATAAAGGTGCAGCAGTTTTACCTTCGGGAAGTGTTAGTTTAGTTTCCTCACCAACAATATCAACTCCTTTTGTAATGTGTTCCCCATTGGCATATACAAATACAACTTCGCTTCGTATCGGCCAGGCCTTCCTGCCAGATAATTCGTTGGCAGCAGACTGATGAAGCGACATAGACTTAATCTCTCCATTCTCAGCAATAACCGACTGTTTGATAACTGGCATGCCAGGACGCAGGATGTATTGATCGCCCCAGTCGCGGAGTGATATACTAGCGGCATTTCCTATCGCATCAAGAAGATCTTTCCATGTAGCATTAGCGTATGCATGCCTCGTCAGGAATAAATTCAACCCGGCGCGAAATGCAGAGTCGCCAACAACATAGTTAAGCTGTTTTAGAATCCCAGGTGCTTTGTTGTATACAATAGGTCCATAGTTGCTCTTCGCCTGGTCGAGATTTCCCAGTGGTTGCCACACCGAAACTGTACCAGCGGTTTGATCTACATTGTAGGCAGCAGGTTTATTACGGAGGTAAAATGTTTTCCATGCATCGGAGTTTGGAGATAGTGCAGACTGCATCTTCGCTGCCATGTATGTTGCAAACCCTTCCTTAAGCCATAGATCATCGAACCATTCCATCGTCACCAGATCCCCGAACCATTGATGAGCTATCTCATGATAGATTGTGGCTTCACGATTCAGCAACTGTGGCATAGTTGGTTTTTCCCGAAATATGAATCGATCTTCGTTATAGAAAATCGCTCCGGGATGTTCCATTCCACCAAATGGAAAAGCTGGTGCAAGTACGAAATCAATCTTTTCGAATGGAAACGGAACCCCAAAGTACTCTTCCAGCCAGTCTGCAGCTCGTGCATTGGCAATGATAAGCGAATCTGCTTCAGCCTCTTTTATACGCGATGCACGCACATACATCGAGATACTTCGATCTCCAACAGTTCTAGTCACTTTGCTCCATGGACCTGCCGCAAAGCCAATGAGATAAGTACTGATAGGCTTGGTTTCGGCGAATCGTACTCGAACTGACCTGTCTGTTGAGTCCACTTTAACAATTGATCCGTTGGAGACACTAGTCCAACTGCGTGGAGTCGTTAATTCGAGTGTAACGCGCGCTTTGAGATCTGGTTGATCAAAAGATGGAAAGAGCTGATTCGCATCGGCGGGGACGAGTAAGGTATATAAATAGTCGGTATCATCACTTGTATCGTGAAAGCGGATAATACTCGCTCCCGAAGCTGCTATAGGAGTTACAAAATCAAATTCGAGCGTGTTTTCACCGTTGCGAACTGATGCGGCCGGAATGATAATGTGCGCGCCATTGTTCTTATATGCTGTAAGTGAAGCACCGTTAACTCTGGCGTTGGCGAGACTTCGTCCGCGAAAATCCAGAATCACGTCGCCGTCGCCGTTACGCTTGAAGTGGATCGCAATGCGACCAATTGCCGAATCTCGTGCTGTAATGTCGAGCTGGAGGTTGTATCTGACGTCGCTTATCCTTTCCGCTCGATAGGCTGCCAGGCTTTGAGATACTCCCCTACCGACCAGCGAGGAGTCAGAGGAGTCAACTGACGCTGGATTAAGTGACTGAAAGAAGAGAAAAGGCAGGACTGGTAATAATGAAAGCATTATGGTCTGGGACGAACGGAAAGGTCACACTATACACTAGCTGGATTTTAGCGCATAGAGAAAGATAGTTTAAGAAAATCTCCTGGTGGGCTCCCACCCTCACAGTTGGCAATTAGATTGGTCTTTTTATGGTATTAATAATGAAGGCAGCGTTTATAACGTGGAGAACAAGCTGATGAGAAGTTCTCGACGAGTCACAACTTTTTCTATCCTTATTCTCTGCGCGACCCTGTCTTTGGCAGGGACCGATCTCATATTGCCAGCCGTACCGGAGCTGCCGGGGCTGTTCTCTATTAGCGAAGCAACCGCACAGCTAGTACTTGCTGCTTACGTTGGTGGCAGTGGGCTTGGATTGCTCCTGTTTGGCCGGCTGGGAGACCATTTCGAGCGTAAAACTCTGCTGGTATCCTCCCTTCTTGCGTTCGCTCTCGTTTCAATCAGCTGTGCTTTCTCCCCGAATATTGGAGTTTTGATCGGACTGCGGTTCGTTCAGGGCGCGGCTGCGGCGGCTGCTCCAGTGTTTGGACCTGGCATTATTCGCCAGCTATTTGACGACAAAGTCGCTGTTCGTGCTATCGGGTTTCTGGGGAGTGTCGAATCGCTGGTCCCTGCGCTGGCACCCATCGTGGGGGTGGCATTGCTGGCCCATTTTGGATGGCAATCCTCATTTGAACTGCTCGCGGTTCTGACTGCAATTGCCGCAATCCTGATAATGGTCATTGGATTACCGCGCGAAGAACGTGTTTCGGGTATGCGGGGCAGCTATGTACAACTGCTGACCAACCGTGTGTTTATGCGTTACGCGCTGAGTCAGGCCATGACTCTCGGCGGGCTCCTGGTTTTCATATTCGGTGCTCCGACTGTTATTGTGGGCACCATGGGAGGCACAATGAATGACTTCATCATCATGCAGATCATTAATGTTGCCGGGTTTATTATTACTGCAAATCTCACCGCCAGAATCGCCGAACGTTTTGGCACCGAAAGGATAATCCTGTTAGGTACGGTTATGTGCGCTGTGAGTGCTTTGGCGTTGTTTACCTACGGTCTCGCCGGAGGGACAAACAGCTTGATGCTTCCGTTGTTATTTACACCTATGGCTGTTGGCCTGGGACTGCGCGGCCCCATAGGCTTCTATCGTGGTATTGTCGCTTCTGGCAGCAATAGCGCACGTGGATCGGCTCTGATAATCTTTTTCATCTTTATGATGACAACGCTCGGCACAGTCATTGCTGCGCCGTTCATTACTAAAGGGCTTCCTGCGCTCGCGTTGGTAGCGAGTGTGATTCATATTGTATCGATCGCATTACTTCTTTTTAATCCAGAAATGCAGGAGAATGTGGCTGAATTGAGGTCATAAAACTAAATGAAAACATGTTTACTGATTATCTGTTTATGCCTGTCATCGCATATCGCATCGGCACAAGTAACAGCTGACTCATTGCTGTTTGAAAATGAATTAAAAATCAAAAATTGGCTTAAAGAAAACAGAGTTCCCACACTTGGAATAGGAACTATCCAAGATGGTAGACTCACACAAATTAAAGTTTTTGGAACGTCATCAGACGGAGTTTCTGCTCCTTACAATACTATTTTCAACGTGGCTTCTGTAACCAAGCCAGTAACAGCTTTAGTGGCATTAAAGCTTGTTGAACAGGGAGAATTGGGGTTGGACGAACCTCTTTATAAATATTGGACAGACCCTGATATCGCTCATGACCCCAGAAGTAAGCAACTTACCCCACGCCTGATTTTGAGTCATCAGACAGGATTTAAAAATTGGCGTTGGTTGAATGATGACAAAAAGCTCCATTTTGATTTTGATCCCGGAACAGCTTATCAGTATTCAGGAGAGGGTTACGAATATTTACGCAAGGCATTGGAAAGCAAGTTCAAGAAGTCATTGCAGCAGCTTGCGGATGACCTGATTTTCAGCCCTCTGAAAATGAGCGACACGAGATATGTTTGGGATAAAGACGTAGATAGTTCAAGATATGCACTAAACTTCGATAAGGACGGGAAAGCATATGAAACTGTAAAGAATAACACTCCAAACAGCGCTGATGATTTACTGACAACAATTGAAGATTACGGAAACTTTCTCGTAAGCATATTAAGTGGAGAGCTGCTTTCAGAAAAGACGATTAAGGAAATGACAACTCCCCAAACGGCAAGCGAAAAGGGGAAACATTTTGGCTTAGGGTTTGAGATATATGACTTGGGAAATCAGGAATATGCTTTGGCACATGGAGGAGCAGACGATGGAGTGAGGGCAATTGTATTTATTATTCCCGCAACCAAACAGGGCCTTTTAATTTTTACAAACTCCGATACAGGCGGGAGTGTATATGAAACTTTGATAAAGCATTATCTTGGCAAGCACGGGCAAAAAATTATCGATATTGAAACCAAATAAAATGAGCTGGGCGACTCACTAGATTGACATATCAAAAAAAATTGATATAATAATGTATGTCTCAAAAACTCGAAATCGACCTTGCCAGTATCGCACGGGGGTTTCATGCTCTCTCAGATCCTACCCGACTAGAGGTAATTGAACTGCTCCGCGGTGGAGAGCGTTGTGTCTGTGAATTGATGGATATATTGGAAGTCGCCCAATCCCGGTTGTCGTTTCATCTACGTGTTTTGAAGGACGCCGGTTTGGTTTCAGATCGGCGGGAGGGGCGTTGGGTCTACTATACCCTAAGTTCAGAAACAGTAAGTGAGTTAGAGGCTTACTTGGTCGGTATCCAGGATTCGTTTACGATGCCTTCGGAGACCGGCGTATCGGGTGCATGTTGCACCTGATTTTTTTTTCATAAATACATCAACTTTTCTTGATGGTTGAGGACATTGTTAATGACATCTTCCGAAGATATGAAGTCTCAGAGCGCTCTTAAAGACACCGTCCGTGAGAAATATGGGCAGGCAGCTCTACGTGTAACACAGGTAAGCGACGCCACGTGTTGTGGGCCAGTCAACTCCTGCTGTGGCGGTGCAGCATTTGAAGGCACTGTAGACCCTATTACTACAAACCTTTACATCAATGGGGAAACGGATGTACTTCCTGAAGCAGCAGTATTGGCTTCTCTGGGATGCGGAAATCCGACTGCATTAGCTGAGTTGCATGAAGGGGAAATCGTACTGGATCTCGGCTCTGGTGGAGGCATTGATGTATTACTGTCAGCGCGTAGAGTCGGACCAACTGGCAAGGCTTATGGTCTTGATATGACAGACGAAATGTTGGCGCTGGCCAGGGCGAATGCAGAGCAAGCTGGAGCAAAGAATGTGGAATTTATCAAGGGCGAGATCGAGCATATCCCTCTTCCAGATGAGTCTGTTGATGTCATTATCTCAAACTGTGTAATCAACCTTTCGGGAAATAAGCCCAAAGTTTTTGCCGAAGCATTTCGAGTTTTAAAGCCTGGTGGCCGATTTGCCGTGTCAGATGTTGTAGTTCGTGGAGCTGTTCCTGATGCCGTAAAACAAAGTATGGAACTTTGGATTGGGTGTGTGGCAGGGGCTTTGGAAGAGTCAGAATTTAAGCATCTGCTGGCGCAGTCTGGGTTTACTGATATTGATATTGAACCTACTCGAATATATCAGGTAGATGATGCGAGGACGTTTCTTTCTGGAGCTGGTTTAGATGTGGATGCATTGGCGCCGGAAATCGAGGGGCGATTTATGAGCGCTTTCGTACGCGGGAATAAACCACGGCAGTAATATGCAATTTGCTTTGATAAGCGATATCCATGGGAATCTCCCTGCACTGAAAGCAGTGCTTGATGATATTGCCCAACGCAATAACATCGATGCTACATATCACTTGGGTGATTTAGTAGGATATGGTCCCTGGCCCAATGAAGTGATTGCAAGACTTCGTGAAGAACGAATTTTCGGAATTGCAGGGAATTATGATTCTACTACAGCAACTGACTATAAGCATTGTGGTTGCAAATATGAAAATGCTCATCAGGAACTGCTATCGCACAGTTCTTATGAATGGACGAGAGCCCATCTCACGCTGGAAGCAAAATCATTTCTGGCGTGTTTACCGTTTCGTATAGATCTTCGACCTTTGGGAGGGCATTTAGCTGGCCCTACAATTACTCTCCTCCATGGTAATCAGATATTAAACACCGTCTATGTAACTGAAGATCGTTCCGATGCATTTCTACAGAAGATAGCGCAGTCTGTAGGAGCAAAAATCGGAGATGTTATATGCTTTGGTCATACGCATCAGCCTTGGCATCGTGTGCTAGATGGAATGCACTTCATTAATGTTGGAAGCGTGGGACGTCCCAAAGATGGTGATTGGAGAGCGGGATATGTACTGCTAGATATCAGCTCCAATGCTATAACCTCGACAGTTGTACGTGTCAGTTACAATATTGAAACGGCAGTGAAAGGGGTTTATGACAGCGAACTTCCGAATGAATTTGCCACATTCCTGCAGCACGGCGGTGAGTCTAGGATTTAAATAGTATTCTAATATCCGATTCTAGAATCATATATGGTATTTGACAAACGCAGGATTGTTTCCGAAGCGATAGGGACTTTCTTTCTAGTACTCATGGGGCCGGGAGCGGTGATGGTCAACGCCGTTAGTAATGGAGCAGTAACACATCTGGGGGTTGCATTGGCCTTCGGATTTGTTGTGTTAGTGATGGTATATGCTCTTGGTAATATTTCCGGAGCACATCTTAATCCTGCTGTTACATTGGCGCTTTGTTCAGTAAATAGATTCTCATTTAGGGATGTCGTCCCCTATATTATGGCGCAATGCTTCGGAGCCGTATCTGGGGCATTTGTACTCCGAATTATACTTGGCAAAGTGGGAGATATGGGCGCTACATTTCCAACAATTCCGACTATGTCAGCGTTTGGTATGGAGGTTCTTCTCTCATTTCTCCTCATGTTTGTCATTATGACGGTTGTTGCTGATGATCGCACTCCAAAAGCGTTTGCGCCGATTTCTATTGGTTTGGCCGTTAGTTTATGTGCTTTGATGGGTGGGCCGCTTACAGGAGCATCGATGAACCCTGCGCGTTCGCTGGGGCCGGCTCTAATTGGTGGAATATGGGATCGTCATTGGATTTACTGGCTCGCGCCGGTTGTCGGAATGCTCTTAGCTGCACACATTTATGAATGGCTTCAGCTGGTAGCTGACGAAATTAACTCAGAAAAATCTGGTAGACTATGATGCAGAGTTTGTCTATGGCAAATCGTTTCCGGGAAATACTTCTCGATGGAGACTGGGTTGCCGGTACTAATTACAAAGAACAACTGTCAGATGTAACGTGGCAGCAGGCAACAACAAAAGTTGGTTCCCTCAATACCATCGCATTGCTCACGTTCCACATGCATTATTATATCGCTGGTGTTTTGAATGTGTTTGAGGGTGGAAACCTCGAAATTAAGGACATGTACAGCTTTGATGCGCCGCCGATTACTAATCAAAAAGAATGGGAAGTGTTACTGGACTCTTTGTGGAAGGATTCCATACGATTTGCGGATGCTGTGGAAGTAATGTCTGATGACCTCTTGAGACAGGATTTTACTGACCCTAAATATGGTAGCTATCACAGAAACATAGATTCGATGATTGAGCATGCATATTATCATTTGGGGCAGATCGTTTTACTCAAAAAACTAACTGCAAAGTAGTGGTGATTCGGATCGAGTCACCTCCTTCTTTTTAACTATTTTTCGGGGGTGAATTCCACCGTCCACTCAATGCCGTATTTATCTCTAAACATCGCAAAGTAGGCACCACAGGGACTTTCCGCCATTGGCACCTCAACTGCTCCGCCTGCTGAAAGTCCGTTAAAAATTCTGTCTGCCTCTTCTTTGCTTTCGGTTGTAATTGCAATTTTGGATCTGTTTTCATTCTCGTTTACTCGTCCCATGCTTTCCGGAACGTCATTGGCAATCAAGACGTTGTTGCCGATAGGCAGAGTAATGCGCATTATTTTATTTGCCTCATTTCCAGGTACTGGAAACTCGGCGCTTGCTATGTCTTTGAAACGAGTAATACCCGCGAATTCTCCACCAAAAACGGATTTATAAAACGTAAACGCTTCTTCGGCATTACCGTTGAAGTTGATGTAGGGGTTTATCGTCGCCATGTTATTGTCCTTTAGTGTTTATAGAATTGTACGTGATTTAAGTATCCAAAGTGAATTGAGGGTCATATTAAACGATCGTTCTGGGTGTATCTAAGCAGTATTCCATTCGTAGCATAGACATTTCTTAAAAGAAGTATTATGCTACTTTCATGTGATTGAATACTAATGTGGCGGGTCATTGGCGTACTGGGCTACCACCTCTGGATGGACAACGCGCGTGCAGTGGATTGAATTACCAGGGATTTCCTTGGGACTGGTGCAGAAGAAGATCTTGTGGAAGCTGCGCATTGGATCAGTAATCACGTATAACGAAAAGTGTTTCGTAATCTAAGGGATCAGTGGCAGAGGTGATTTCATGCTCTGTTTGTTGATATGGACGTTTTAAGTCATCTATGAAATCCATCTACTTATGAATCCTCAATGGACAATACTTTGAACTCCCAAGCCAGTCTTAATCTGCGTAATGTGTTTGCTCACTGTCTTGCTCGTCCGGCCAACTGTACTGTGCAAAATGCGGGAATCGCTGTGATACTTTTTAGTTGGCTTGCAGATGCCGCTGGTCGAATACAAACAGCATTGAAGCACACAGAAAAATAGAGCAAAATAAATCGTTCGAAAACAAACGTCGAAAACATGTGTCGTAGAGACGATTGAATGTCGAAAACTGTCTATTCTCGATGCATATGCTGTGGTCTAGATGATGATATAGTGTTCCCGCATACAGAGACCATGCGAACCAACAGTGTGATTTTTCTGTGTCGCTTTAATGTACACGCGTCTTTAGTTAGTAAGACAGCATGTCTGTAGGTTCTGCTGTCGCCACAGTTTTCTGTAGTATGTCTACATCATATTTGTGCGGACACATTTGACGTATTGTGCTTTCGTGCGTTAATGTTCTATCATGGAATTGATCAGTGGCCAATCATCAACTGAGCTACTTGCTGCAATTCGTGATGGTGATCTGAACGCTTTCGAGACTCTTTATCTGTCTCTCTTCCCGTCACTATGGCGGCTTGCCGGTTTACGGACTGGATCATCAGACCTAGCTAAAGACTTAGTCCAGGATGCTTTTTTTGCATTCTGGCGTAGACGGTCAACGATCGATGTCAATATGAACGTGCAAGTGTATCTTGCTGTTGCTGTAAGAAACCGTGCGCGAAATATGACAAGGGATACACGAGTTGTACGGGATACTGAGTATGCTGTACAACAGCATACTCTTCCAGTCCTAGCTATGGGGCAATCCATAGCACGCCCTGACACCGAAGCAGAACATCAGGAATTTCAGGACGCTTATCAGCGAGCATTGTACGTTCTGACCGATCGAGAGCGCGAAGCTGGGCTATTACGATGGGAAGAAGGGTTCACCTTCGAACAAATTAGCGAGATCCTGGGGATTTCAAACGAGGGAACGAGGAAAGTGGTGCTTCGTGCGCAACGAAAGCTCCAGAAGCTTTTGGCCGATTTCGTATAAGCGGTTTCCTCCGAATTTACTGCCAACCAATATCAAAAAAACATTTTTTGAAATTGTGGTTGGAAAATGGACCACTGCCGTGTCCTGTACGTTGAAGAATAAAAAAACAGATGACTCAATTCCCTTTCTCGCAGGAAACACTCGATTTATATCTCTCCGGAACGCTCGATCCAGACTCAGTTCGTGCTGTCGAAGCGTATCTTGAAGAGCATCTGGCACGCCGCGCGTCGTTGGCAGGAATTCGTGCGTCCATCCGTGGGGAAGTCCTTGGTGCAGTTCCCGATCCTCGATTGGCTTTTGAAGAGTTATTACCAGCGCTACTGGCAGACGATGAGGTTGATTTCAGCAATAGGATTTCAACCCGGGCGGGTGATTTGCCATCGCATATTGCTGAAGTCCAATCCGGTTTGGTGAATCCGTACGAACCTCGGCATCGTGCTGTTGTTGAGGGAAAGTCTATCGTGAGACGTCAAAATTTGTGGACGTCGCGCTGGGCAATTGCTGCTTACATAGTGCCCGTATTTCTTGCCACATTTCTAATACATCAATTGTGGCCAACGCATCCGACGGTAGCGGACCTTCGTACGTATAGCACTGTTCCTGGGCAATATAAGGCGTTGACTCTCCCAAATGGGACTACAGTGACCTTAGCTCCTGCCACTACGATAGCAGTGTCTGCAAACGATGTGTCGGTCGATGGTGAAGCCTTTTTTCAGGTGGTTCCGGCCGCAGGAAACCCTCTCGTCGTGAAGACATCCCAAGCGGAGGTGCGTGTTCTTGGGACTGCTTTCTCAGTTCGACACTATGTCGGTGAGTCACAGAGTCGTGTTGTGGTTGAGGATGGAAAAGTTGCAGTGCTACCACGTACAAACCAAGCTCTACAAGATGCACGCGCGATATTGACCGCCGATATGATTGGATTCATTTCGGATTCGAGTGTATCCGTATCTCACGGCGTCCATGCTGAGAAGTTGACTTCTTGGCGGCATGGGAAGCTATCATTTCAAGATGTACCACTTCGTTCCGTTGTTGTTGAACTCAGTAGAGCATATGGCGTTCATCTGGTTGTGACAGATTCTTTGCTCGCGAACCAACTGATTACTGCAACTGTTTCTGTAAAGTCAGAACCGATAATGCAAGTCTTGGAATTCTTGGGACGAGTCACGGACTCGCAGCCAATATCACAAACCACTGGGGAAATCATCTTGCTTCGTCGTCATAGGGATGTTCTCGCTCCTCTCACCTTCCCATCTCAGGAGAGTATAAATAGATGATTGGTAATTTGTGGCCTAGAAAGCTGGGAAGTTATTGCATAGCCATAATCGTTGTTTTGGGTGTTGCTGGTTCAAGTGTTTTGATAGGTCAACAGGCCGATTCGGGCGACACGACACGGGCTGATTTACAGGCTCGTATAACACTTCGGGTAAAAAATCTTCCACTTAAAACCGTCATTGCTCGTATTGCACAGCAAGCACGTCTCACGCCGATGTATGGAAATGCGGTAGCAAAAAGTGAAGTGAATGTCTCACTGGATGTGGAAAATCTACCTGTGTTACAGGCATTTGAGCAGGCCCTAAAGGGGACAGGGTTACGCGCATCGATTAATGGGAGCCATGTACTGATCGAGCGCATTTCATCAGACGATTCCGTTTCGGTTGCTCAGGGAACGATTACGGGGCGTGTGATTGATTCCGTAACGCGCAATGGTGTGAGAGGAGTGACGATATCGGTGGTGGGAATGGCTTTGTCAGCTGTAACTCGAGAACAAGGTGACTTCCGAATTGCGAACGTGCCCGCTGGTAAGCACTCATTGAGCGCGAAGATTGTTGGATATCAGACACGGACTATTCTGAGCGTCGTAGACAGTGGATCTTCAACAGAAGTTGTAATTATGCTGCCACAGACCACCACGACTCTGTCAGAAGTTGTAACAACGGCTACAGGGCAACAACGAAGAGTGGAGGTCGGAAACGATATTGCACGAATTGATGCCGATCAGATCAGGGCGCGGTCACCTGTGCGGAGCGTGTCCGATCTCTTAGAAGCTGCTCAGGTCCCGGGAGTCTTGGTGACGCGAGGGAGTGGAGAGCCAGGTGCTCCGTCCAAGATACGCATTCGAGGGATCGGAAGTATCTCCCAGAGCAATGATCCTGTCATCCTACTGGATGGAATATGGATCGATAATTCCGTAGGAAAACCGTCCCGGATTGATGATATCGATCCAGCAACGATCGAGACCATCGAAATTGTTCGTGGCCCTTCAGCCGCAACACTATATGGGCAAGATGCCGCAAATGGAGTGATCGTCATAACGACAAAAAAAGGCAAGGACGGTCCAGCACGATGGAACTTCAGTTATAGCCGAGACTGGGGGCAACCCTATGGCACAATACCGCTTGCCTACGCTGGTTTTGGACATAATCCAAGTACATCTGCCTCGATGTATTGTCCAATTGCTGCCGTCATTCGATTTGACTGTATCCAGGATTCCGTTGTCGTTTTCAATCCCAATCATTCGTTGTTGGGTCGCGAGGGATCAGAAACGAACAATGCATTTGTCGTGCAAGTCGATGGAGGTAGCAATTCCATTGCCTATTCGATTAGCGCGACTGCGAATAATACAATAGGGGTTCGTCGGATTGCTCCTGTTGATTTGATTCGTTTCCGTACTTTAGGGTATGCGACGAATGATGCCTATACGGGTCCGTCGACACTCGATCGAAGAAATATCACTTCGACGCTAACTCTTCGGCCACGCAATGACTTAACGTTAGGTGTTACGGTGATCGGAACACAGGCGCAGATCAAAGACAACAAGTACATTACCACATTCGGAGTCTCTAATATAGGAAATGCAGATCGTAAGTATAGTCTCGATACAATAGGAATCCTTGGCAGAACAAACACCATACAAGCCGCCGAGAATCCTAGTCAAAATTCCGCAGTTGTACTTGGTGGAATGGGACAATGGACACCAGGGGAAGGTTGGGTCCTTAATGGGACTCTCGGGTTTGAGCGAAATCTAAACGAGGCCTCAGTCTATCAATCTGAGACACGATGCGATTATGGAGCTCCGTGTGTAGACACCTTTGGACTGAGATCCGAACTGTCGGCGAATAGAACGATTCAGACAGTTCGGTTGAACATATCACGAAATGTTAGTCTTGGAAAGTTGAATAAGCTCCTTACGATTCGTCCCACGATTGGTGGCGACTATAAAAGGACACAGACTTCCAATCTGTTCTTTCGAAAAAATCAGATTCCCACTGGAGAGCGATCAATGACTGCCGGGGTCGTCACTGGTTCTTCTTTCGATCGAATCTCAAACGCAACCGCCGGATGGTATATCAACTCGATGATTGGTGTATTCAACCGAGTCTATTTTGATATCGGAATTCGTCAAGATGTCGGAAGTGCAATCACTTCTGGTGCAGATACGAAATACCCAAAGATCGGCGGATCCTGGCTCGTTTCTGACGAGCCGTTCTGGCGGCAAAACAGATTCATCAATCAATTACGCCTTCGTGGTGCTATCGGATACTCTGCGGTACAGCCGGATATCGCTGATATTCGAGGACGATACGTTTCTGGTTATGAGTTCGTGGATGGATCTTTTGTCCGGAGTGTGGATTTAAATGGAACAGGAAATCCCCGACTGAAGCCGGAGCGAGCTGGTGAAATCGAAGTTGGCATTGATATGGATTTTTTGCACAATCGTGTAAACGTCGTTGCTACATATGCACATTCAGAAAACCAGAATGTCCTCGTTATCCGGAAAGTTCCTCCATCTGTTGGGAGTGACGGCACAGTCACAAGAAAAGAAAATATTGCTCGTATTCGCAATCGAAACTTTGAACTGATGACTGATGCCAGGGTGTTGGAAGGTAGAAATACGTTACTTGTATTCAACTATGGATTGACATTTAGCGACAATGTCGTGGCGAAACTCGGAAATGGTGTATTGCCATTTTCTAGCGAGTCCATGTCTCGTATTGAGCAAGGATATCCGCTCGGTGGCATCTGGGCTAGACGCGTCATGGGTTATCGTGATATCAATAAGGACGGTCTTCTCGCTCAAGGAGAGGTTATTCTGAGTGATTCTGTCGCATATATTGGATGGAGCCAGCCGAGGTATAGAGCGAGTTATGGCATAAGCTTAACTCTCCATAACCGTTTGACCTTTGATACAAGATTTGCATACCAAAGCAATTATGTACAGCAATACGCTAAGGATAATAGATATGGTGCTGAGGATGTTGATGCTACACTCCTTAGTCAAGCAAATGCGCTGATTCCCAATGTCGTGGGAGATCGACGCCCTATTTCGGATTTGCGTTGGAATTCGGCAAGTATAACATATCAGCTACCGGAAGAGATTTTGCGGCTTTTGCGCGCAAGACAGCTGAGTGTTTCATTAGCCGGGAGTAACCTGGCTTTGTGGACAAACTATGTTGGTCGTGATCCTGGGGTCAATAGTGACATCTTGTCGTCCGAGGTGATAAGAGATGATGGAGAGACTGTGCCGCGTCCACGACTCTTCGTTTTAAAATTTCGGATAGGATTCTAGGAGAAAGACTATGTGGATCATGGGATATTTGTCCTCATCACTAAACCTACTTAGATATGTTCTCCTGCTTGTGGCCGTTTCATCTCTTGCCGGTTGCTCGTTAGATAGTATCGTCAATGTTGATGATCCAGAGGCGGGTAGCGAGTTGGTTGATGATGTAGTACAGTCTAGAGCAGGCGGCATTGGTATGTATTACAGTGCCATTGGGCAGCTTGCACGCGCAGTGTCCGGTCTGTCTCAAGATGTCGCAGAGTTGACCGATGAGCTAACACGGCGTAATGGCTCTGTTGAAGTCAATACGGATGCAAGGACTGAGAGCGTTGATAAATGGGGAAGGAAGGGACTTTTCGGCAAAAGTTATTTCGCGCAGCTTCAGGCAGCGCGTGTCCGTGCGGCTCAAGCAAGATCCGTATTACGAGAGAATGCCGATTCTAGCGTTCATTCCATTATTGCTGGAACGTATGCAATTGAGGGATACAGTCTGGTCCTTTTAGCGGAAAACTTTTGCTCCGGGATACCAATCTCTGATGCTCCATTTGGGGACGATATATCCTATGGGACTGGTCTCAGCAGTGCCAAAATCTTTCAACTCGCAATCAATAAGTTTGACTCTGCGCTCGCGATTTCACATGATAACATGAAAATCGTAACGCTGGCTCGAATTGGAAAGGGGCGTGCTTATCTGGATATGGGAGAGTATCTGTTAGCGGCAGCTGCGGTCGACTCCGTGCAATCTCACGATATTTTTACGCTTACATACACGGTCAACAATGCACCAGGTGTAGCATTCGCAGAACATTATTTCTGGACAGATACGATACAACTCGCCCGGTCTCCAGCCAACGATCTCCAAATCGTTAATCGAGAGGGGAATAACGGGATTGTATGGTATACTGATCCAGCGAATGTTGATCCTAGAGTTCCCGTTACTGATACGGTGGTTAATAGCGTTCGGCAGTTTACCCCCGTTGTCCGCCAAAAGAAATTTTTGGGAGGGGGAGTGACGTTTTCACTCGCACGGTGGACGGAAGCCATGATGATTAAGGCGGAAAGCTATCTTCAGGATGGGGATGCTCGTTGGTTAGATATGGTGAATGAAACGAGACATTCTGTTGGCTTGAACGATACAACCGATCCTGGAAGCTTTGATCAACGTGTTAATCTGTTGTTTCGAGAGAGAGCGTATTGGTTCTATTTAGAAGGTCAGCGCCTCGCTGATTACAGACGACTTGTCAGGCAGTATGGCCGAAATCCGTATCTCGTATATCCAACTGGTCCCTATACAAAGGCTCCTAGCGGATTCTTGCTTTATGGAGATGCATTTGTGTTTTCACCACCTCCAGACGAGTATGAGAACAACTATCGATATCAAGGATGTATAACTACACAACCATAAATCTATTCATCGGACAACCATGGCTCGATTCTACCATATAAACATACGGATGCTTGTGGGCACTGTCCTTATAGTACAGGCTTGCGTGGACATTCAGGGACCGGCACCGCAGCCATTGCCAACGAATCAGGTGATATCCGAACTCCAGATTGGCTCATCCGCAGCTATGATAGAGGTGGGTGACACTGTACAGCTGACAGTACGGGCTGTGGCGATGGATGAATCGGAGATTGCAGTGGATCCATCGATGATCCGTTGGGGATCGTCAGACTCTTCTCAGGTCTATGTAGACTCACTTGGACGAGTGATTGGAAAAGTGCAGAGCACTATTCCCGTCACTATTTCTGCCGCATATCGTCATGTATTAACGACGAAATTTGATACGGTTCAAGTGTATGTCACGGAGAATCGGATAAATGCGACGTCTGTCCGAATCGTTGTCCTTGATAGTAATCGAGTTGGTGCAAATCCACTATTCGGATATCCAAGAATTCGGACCGATCTCTATCGTGGTGATACTTTGGTATTGGTTGGTGCACAAATTCCGATCTCCGCCACACAACCAGTCGTCCTGATAGGGGCTCCCAATGGAGGACCTGACGGAGAGCCGGTCTATTTTGTCAGTAACGATAAAAGTCGTTTAGGGAAATTTTGGATCACTACTTCTGTCAATCTCTATGGTAATGAAGTCCGCGATAGTATCGAATTTACTGGAACGTATCCGATTATTGCCCCGGCGATCCAGGTGGTAACTGGACAAGCCGGAGGTATACAGCCAGATACGCTTGCTCCGGATGAGCCGATCCAGAATGTCGCACCGTGTGGAATTGTTGTGATTTTCTCACTGGCCATGGTTCCGATCGATATTGTGTTTAGCGATTCAACGGCGTCTTCGGTCGGATGTGACCCGATTGCTCCCGAAAGCCTTCTTGGATTCGGATTCCCTGTTCATGGAGATTTTATTGGCGGCAATGTCATGACAATGCCACCGTTTAGTGTGGCGGTCAGACGATCTAACACAACCGGGACAATTTCATATTACGTGCGGGACGCTATAACAAAGGAGCGCCTGCCCGTCTCTAGATACTACCGAGCGATTGCCGTCGAGTAACCTAGCTAACTTATTTATGATATATACACGTCGTAGTGTTTTAAAAGGAAGCGGAAATACGATCCTGGGTGTTGTTGCAGCAAGACCTGCCATGGCACTACTCGATAACAGATGGGAACCACCCCCACCAATTCAAGACGATAGGCTAAAACGGCTGATACAAACTGCTGTTGATGCTGCTGTTAATGCTGGAGCTCTGTATGCTGATGCCCGTTTGACATTTACACAAGAGTTTGTTCCATCTGTGACCTCTCCCAATCGATCTGAAACTATGGGAGTTGGAGTGCGTGCGCTTGTAAACGGATATTGGGGATTTGCATCAAGCCCATTATGGAATTCTGCGGAGTCTGCTCGATTGGGACATAGTGCGGTCGATCAGGCGAAGGCGAATGGATATGGATTTGGAAAATCCCGGAGGGTCGAACTCGCACCGGTGCTTGAGCCCACAAGCGGCGACTGGATTATGCCGGTGAAAGACGACCCATTTGAGATGTCTCTTGAAGAGATATCCGATTACTTTGAAGGACTTTCCAGATTTATAAGGAGATTGAAGTTGTATCAATCCTCTCAGATACTTTGCCATTTTATGCGGCAGGATAAAGCATTCGGAAGTTCGCTTGGGCAGTTTACAACACAGCGTATCTATCGTGCTTCCGGATCTGTAGGTGTTGGGATTAGGAACAATGAAGGGAGAAGCACAGGATTTGGTCTTGATTGCTTGTCTCCAGCTGGATTAGGCTTTGAACACTTTCGAGGCCAGCCGCTTCGTGAATACATAGTTCGTGAACATGAGGAGGCAATGAGAGATTTAGATCTTCCGATGGTACCCTCGGATGTTGGTCGCCATATGGTACTCATCAATCAACGTGGAATGGGGACGTTATTGAGTCAAACGATTGGGGTAGCAACCGAAATAGATCGTGCCATGGGATTCGAGGCAAACGCTGGAGGAACAAGTTATATCAATGCCCCAGATGAGATGCTCAATACATTGCAGGTCGGCAGCTCACAGATCAATATTACCGCTGATCGATCCGCTCATGGATCTGTCGGCCGAGTCAGGTGGGATGACGAAGGAATAGAACCTACTCATTTTACTGTTGTAAAAAACGGTATTCTGATGAATATGCAAACCAATCGAGAAGGGGCAGGATGGATTAAATCCCATTATGGAAATGGGAGAACGCAATTCTCTTCATTTGGATGCGCATACGCTCCTGACGCAATCGATCACCCGCTTGTGCATTCCGCGGATCTAACACTAGAACCTGATGCTGCTGTGGCCGACGATCTTGATATCTTGCGTACTGGAATTGAGAAGGGCATCGAATTGAAATCGCCGGACATCGATATGGATTTTCAACAAATTTCTGGACTTGGGAGTGGACGAGCCTATGAGCTTCGTCGTGGAAAGCGTACCGCAATTATGGCTGATATCGGCGTGTTATTCAGAACACCTGAGTTATGGAAAAGTATTGTTCAACTCGGAGGAAAATCCGACCTGCGTCGTTTCGGTATGAGGTCGCTAAAGGGTGAGCCTCGTCAGGAAGGATACCACGACGTCCTAACGCCATCAGCAGTCGTCAAAGAAATGACGGTTATAGATATCAAACGGAAGGCATAAGTAATGACTGAGCCTAAGATAATCAGCCCTTGGGACGCACCACGCTTACTGACTGCGACGGAAGCCGAACGGATCATTAGTGAAACAAAAAGCTATTGCGGATCCGATGGAACGCTGGGGATATCTATTGTGAGCTGGTGGGCTGGTAGCCAACGGTGGGCCCGCAACCGTGCGTCTATGACAAGTGACCAGCGAGATATCAAGATAGTCATCTTTCGTAAGATCGGAGATGCTGGGGGGCATTGCGAGGCTACAACCAACCAAATTGATTCAGCCTCGTTGAGAGGGGTTGCGAAGTACGTTGAATTATATGCGAGACGGTCGGCCAAACCCAATGGAATTGATATGGCGCTGCAGCGTCCCCATTGGAATTCTGCCGGTGCGCCGGTGTGGAGTGATGCCACGTTTAATAGATCCATAGAAGAGAATGGCTCTCTAGTTCATACGTTGACGAGACGTGCAGAAGATGCTGGGTTCCTTTCTGCAGGATATATAGAATCGTATGGATCTAATTATATAGGTTGGAATCGAGATGGATGGGGAAGGGTGTCACGTATAGGGGGCGAGGTGACTCAGGCACAATGCTCAATTACGGTGCGCCATCCGAAGGGAACGGGATCAGGTTGGGCGGGGAATTCTTCATTTGATTTCGCTCAGGTTGATCCGGCCAAAATCGCGGAACTGGCGTTTGAAAAATGCTTCACATCAATTGACCCTGTGCGGATTGAACCTGGACGCTATCAGACAATCCTGGAACCGCAAGCTGCTGCCACGTTCTTTCAAGGACTTATAGGGGCACTCAGCCGTATCTATCCAGAACGAGGATACCCCGGACCGTTTCTGCTCGGTATGGACCAGGCTGTATCAAGATTTAGAAGTAAGCTTGGGCTCAAAATTGTTGATGAACGGATCACAATTCAACATGATCCAACCGATCCAATCGTTGGAACACTTGCACGCCCTGGAGTCGAAAAAGTGAAATGGGTTGACAATGGCACCCTCGTAACGATGACCAATACGCCCGGCCACGCTTTTAATGAACTCGTAAGTCAGACGCCTATATGGCCGCGAGATTCGTTCAAGGTGTCTGGAGGTAATACCGCAGTTGATGATATGATCAAATCTACAAAGCGTGGATTGTTAATGAGTCGTGTGTCCACGCCTAGGTTGGTTGATAGTGTAAGTCTTCTGTATACGGGGGTAACACGTGATGGACTTTGGCTCATCGAAAATGGTCGGATTACAAAGGCCGTTCGAAATTTTCGATGGACCGAATCTCCCTTGTTTATTCTGAACAATATCGAGGAGATCGGCGTTTCAGTCCCTGTCTTTAGTCCTGTTGGGAGAGGAGTGAATGCCAGCTCCCTTCAAAATTCATTAGTTAATGTTGTCGTTCCTGCGCTTAAAGTGAATGATTTTAGTTTTACATCTACCGTTGATGCCATCTGATGCAAAAGTGTCTTAGGATAGTATGGGCTGCTGTATTTGGAGTGGTGATACCTGGCAGTGTGTATGGGCAAACGTTGTTCAACTCCCCAGACACGTTTCCAAATTACTCGGCGTACCAGTATATCGATGAATGCGTAGCTGCGGCTGCTAGAATTACATCTGAAGCGGATGCCAAATCCTCTGTGTGGAGGGATACTTTACCCCTAGAGGATCGCGAGCGGATGTCGGACGTGCCAGTGAACGCGATACGGGCGGCTCAGGCATGTCTGGTAAGGGTGTCTGTCGATACGTTATCGTTGGATAATACTCATATTTGGGCTTCTGCGTTGTTGATGGCTCAACGTGATCATGACGTAGAAAAATTATATCGTCGCTTTTTTGATTCGCCTGTGCGACGGTCGCCAGAAGAATTTGTGAAAATGTTGAATGTGTATAGGACCTCTAGACCGATACGTCTTGAGGGTGTAGAGCGGCTCTACCAATTTGCCTTAGCGAACGTTTCTCCGGATTCTGTTGTCCGTCAAGTCGCGTTTCGACTCATAAAGGCTGATATGGCTCGCAAGGCAAGAAATAAGGAAATGAAGAATGCGTTACTTCGTGAAGTCCTCTCTATTACGGATACGCTTTCCGATTCAGTCAAGTCTTCAGATGCTTATAGGTTGGTTGGATTGTTTTTGTATGAGTCCGTTCGAGATTTCACCGAACAGGAAGGTCTTGATAGTCTGTCAATTTCGTTGAGTGCCTATCAAAGCTATTTGGGAGGCATATGGTCTAGAGTGATGGTTGGGCCATTCCCTCACAATATGTTTATGAATAATCCTGTAGGTCTAGAGGTGCCTCCGCTAGAGGGCGACTTTTGGTACCGTTCGGTAAAGGCTACTCAGTCGGTTTCCGCTGTTGAACGCTACCGGAAGATCGAACCGTACTCTCGCCCTGTGAAAGGAAAGATTAATTTGATTGCCTTCCTTCAAGGTGGATGTCATGCGTCATCTTTTATGATTCGTGGAGGGCGTAACAATGGAAATATGAGTTGTTGGCGTATCTTTTCAGCAATACATCGAATGAAGAATGTTTTTCCTGATTTGGAAGTTACTGTCGTTTCAAAAACGTATGGAAGCGTTGGTGACGCGCCACCTGTGGGGCCAAGTGAGGAGGCTGACACGCTTGCGAAATACTTTTTAGGCTATCACCGCCTTCCTGCAACATTGGTGGTCTCAAAGACAGAGTTTTTCCGACTAGCTGGGTTAGATCAGCGGCGTATCGATTCAAAAACTGCAAATGAGTCCAACTATACTCTCAACAATATTTCATATGCTACTCCAGGATCGATTTTACTGGTTGATGAAGCGGGCCGGATTGTTTCGCAGTGGAATATAAATCGTGATGAAGAAAGTACGATCCGTCGTATCATTGCCGCAGTATTCTCACGCCTTGCGCGAGAGCGATAGATTTTTGCAATGTTCGTCCGGTCCACCTCGAGGATGGAGTGGACGAACATCGCGAAATCGTTGATCTAAGTTGAGCAATGCCTGACACATTCGTTCACGGTCAAGTTGATTACCATCTAGCCAAGATCGGAGTCGTTCATCGGTTACTCTGGGAGTTCCAAGGATCATATGCATCCAAGTTATAGTGTCGAGGTCGTTATAGTGAAGCGATGGTAAGAAAATGGCAGTGTTCAAATGTTATATCTAGCCCGATTTTAACAATAAAGCTGCTAACTGAGAATACCCATGTTTAGGGCAAGTCCGTCCCAGATGTATCACCGGATAGCCAATCGTTGTCTCTCTGATGAAGTGCTGGAACCGTTGGGGCGGCAAGCAACGCCTGAGACCGCAGGGGACCGTCGAGGTCTTGTGATCCGAGCTTCCACGCCGGAATCCGCGCTATTGGAGTAGCTAGGTGAGTTGGAAGCTGGCTTCTGTGAGAGGGAAAAGCGACCCGTCTCTAGGTTTCTGAGTCTCTTTCCACCCGGTTCCCAAGCTGAATGTCGTGTAACCTTTCTCTCCACGATACTCAGCTTCGACGATTGCGTACAGTACTCTTATAATTAGGTAATCGGACGTAATGTAACTTTTGATGCTGGAGTCGTATTCTGTTCTCGCCCTTCAACCGCGCTAAGTGGAAAGTGGAAGGTATCCTCCCATATGTGCTATAAGTCCCTGCAGTAGAGGAGCCATGCTTTTCACTGCCGAAACAGATGCCGTCAACAGTTCCAGTTTTTCCTTTGCCGACCGGATTACAGAGGATCTTGGTTGGACCCGTCTCACTTCTTCTTCTATTGTATCGAGTGTTTTGCGAAGCTCCTCCAAAGTTTCGTTTTTTATCCCTGATACTTCAATGTTCATCATTGAGCTTGTTATTTCCTGCACGGCTTTAAGGATTTCGGGAGCTCCTGACGACAAACTTTGCTGAGCATTCATGCTGGAATTGTCCTGAGAAAGATTAACTTGGTTCGTTCCTCCGGTGATTGTGACACTGACGTCTCGATGATCGTACGCTGGATCTTCCGAATGTAATAGAGCCATTTCAATTACCTGTCTGAGATGATCACTGTATTTGCCAACTGTATCTTCCAAAACGATAGGAATGCAATCATGCATGTGTCTTACTCCACCGTAGCCATAGCATATAGCCCAAAATTCTCTCGTATCTGGCTTTGATAATTGAATTAGGATTGCATGCAATAGTCCTAATTCTTCATCAGGTTCATCAGGATATGTGATTCGATCGCGTTGGGCCTCCTCTCCCCATATTTCATCTAAATTTGATGGTGCTGGAGCCTTGTCTATTTCTTGGCGTAACAATGGTGTTTCACTCACAAATTTTAGCAATCTTCTGATATTGACCCTTGCATCTTCATTGTTCGACTGCAGAGCACGACTAGCAATATTTCTGAACTGCAGGGAGATTCCTTTTAGTTTACGATTGTTTACTGTCATTGTGAGTTAATCTTGAGTTTGGCCACAGAACGGACAATAAAAGATGGAGACAGCGTTACCGAAAGACAGTTTGATAGTTGTTTCACAACATAGAAGTTCCGTTGCTGTTAACCCCAAAGTTGGACGAACCTTCGATACGGGTTTGACCGGTAGCTTACTACCGGTAATGCGCCATCCATTAGAATCGCGACTACTTTGTTGAAGTTTCTTAGTGAAATTACTTACCATGTCTGCGAGCAAATTCTCTGCATGTTGCATCGCAACCTTACGGACGTTTTGACGCAGAAGAAATAGAGCTTTACTGTTACAAATACCACATTGCGCACAATAAATTTGTGGATCTTCCAGTTGCTCAAGATCTGACATCCGGATTTGAAAGGAGTCTTTACAGCGCGGACATTGGAGGGCAATAAACCCTTCTGGATCGAGAGGGATCTTTATTCGTAAAGACTCAGGAGTCATTTTCAAAAGGCCTTCTGGCAGAGTTGGGAAAAATCGCCGTCATGTCGTAGGGCTCTTAAAGCCAATTGGCGTCTTCCCTGTTGTTCGGTACTGAGAGAGAAGTTCGAACATAGTTATCGCACCATCGACCTTAACAAGAAAAAAGTTATGTTCGCAATAACTTTGAGTTGAATAATGCTTTTCTCCTGTTACGTAGTTTCCTCCTGTTATAATTGGGCGCACCTGAGATGAAGGAATACGAAAGTTGGTAAATAATTCTCCCACTTCTTTTTCAAGAAGATCAAGAATTTGGTGAAACTCATTCACCAATTCTACAGGTACATCATATTGGGGGATATTCTTTTGCAGAGCGGTAAGTCGTGAATACGCTTCTATAAAATGGAGATCTTTCATGAACGGGTTATCAAATCTTTCACAGATCCTCTCTTTTCTGGGAAAAAGGAACTCTGCAGAAGCTGTTGGTAAGGTATCGACATTGAACCAAATATACACCGAAGAGGGTTTGGGTACAAACTCTCTAGGTTCCTGACATCTATTCTAATGTTTGCTAAAGTCGGTCTCGGACGCTTCCACGGGCGAAGGCCAGAGGGTCTGTTGGAACTCTTGAGTAACGTGTGAGTTATAGGCAAACCGTTTGGAGTCGTATTTTTCCTTGAAGGCTCTTTGCTGTTGAGGAATTGTACAAGCAGATTCTGAAGGACTATCTCTATCGGGAAGTAGAGGATTGCATCTGGTTCTTGTCTCTGTTGCGTAACACTTCCAACATCCCGTTCTTGTAACCAAGCATAGGCTGGCAGGACGAGAGCACGTGCCGGACCGGGGAACGATCCTAGCGGTCATGAGCGAGCCAAGGAAAGTGACCAAGCGCGGAATTGCAGGTGCGTAGTTTTTCTGAGAAACTGCCCCCTCGCACATTCAGGCAACAAAAATCCCCACAACGTAAGTCGTTGTGAGGGTGCTTTATCTCACAACAGAATGATATCTGCGTGGCCAAGTGCCGACCCCAAATTCTTCCTTTCAGGCAAGGGCTAAATCCTCCCGCTTACAGTTTGCGAGATCGGCGAAAATTGAGAGCCAACTTCCTCGCTATTCTGACAGCTCTCTGAAACGGCTAAATTTCAACTCTTTATTAGCTTGTTCACTAGCCTAGTCATGAAATTTTCATCTATATCGGATCTCAAACAAGCAGGATTCCAGGGATTTAAAAGAGTGGAGAAACTTAGTGGTTCATTGGCTCAAAATGTCCCTGATAGGCCCGGTGTATATGCCGTCATTTTGGAAAAAAATGTCCCACCTACCTTTCTTCGTGAGAATCCAGCAGGAAGATGTAGAGGTCGGAATCCCACCTGTAAAGTTGCAATACTCAAAAAGCGCTGGGTTCGCAAAACCTGTGTCCTTTATATTGGCAAGGCTAGTGGAAATAGTACGCGATCTACACTCAGAGCACGTGTTAAGTGTTACTTACGCCATGGCAGCGGCAGACGCGCTGCACATTGGGGAGGGCGCTATATTTGGCAACTCTTTAATGCGAAAACACTCCTTATCGCATGGACCGAAGCTTCTGATCCTGAGAGTTTGGAAAAAGACCTCATTAAGGAATTCGAGGAGATATATGAAAAGCTGCCGTTTGCAAACCTCAGACGCTGAAATGGGCAACTCGTTTGCGTGTTGCGAGTTACAAGCGATGGTTAGATGTTCATCCGTTGCTAGGCGTGCGATATATAAAGGAGAAAAATCCCAAACGTCCCGTTACTACCTGGGAGAGATATGAGGCCGCAAGAAAAGCTGCGCAGCAACTAACCTTAGTAGCTGAGGGCAGCAATTACAGGCGAAGACTGAACTAGGACGATTAGTCGCTGAATCTGATCGCATGAAGTGGATACGAGTTACTCATATTGCTTGAAGCAACAGGAAGACGTGCAGGAGCGATTAGGCAGCTTAGATGGGAAGGTGCGCAGAAAACTTGCTGTGATACAGATAGCAAACAATCCCCAAAGGAGCAAATTCAGTTTCTCTTCATGTTTAACATGAGACGGCATATTCTTGGCTAACCTGTTTTCAGAAAGTTTCCACCTATTACTCGTAGACAGCAGATTTGCGGCCTAACGGGCAGGCAGTCAATCGTTGTAAGTCGTATCAGAATCATTGTTTACTTCTCTTTGTTATAACCATCCTCAGTCTAAGCAACGATATTCTGGCTAGAAGTTATAATTGTGGAACCCAGGACCATGCGATCTCTATCATATTAGGAGCGAACGCAAAAACGAAAAATCCGATTACCGTAAGTAACTCCGTGAACGCCGCCGCCCCATGTTGTACCGTAAACGCCTGTGGTTTCTCGCGGTGGACCGAAGCCGCTTCTTTTAGGGCAAATGAGGCAGGCCCAATCGCTATCAAGAATGCCGCAAACCATACAATCCACACACCCAGACCAGAATGGGCGGCTGTACTCGAGCGGACAAATAATACGATTGCTGCAACCCAAGCTAGGGAAGCGTATACTTGACCTAATAGGGTTAACAATAACCCCCAAGTAGGAATTAAGTGTGTTCCTTGGCGTCTCATTGTGGCGTGTGTCAATATAGCCCCGGGAGCTCCAGCAATTCCTAATACGAACGTATAGAGGGCAGAGAAAAAAGAGCCACCGATGATAAGAAGGATTGCTAGGGTAAACATGAATATTCTTAATATGGGTTTAGAATTAAAAGTGTCTTTTTAGTTATTTAACTCGGTGATATGGCTTGGTTTTCTTCTTCTGATCCGCCTTCAAGACTTCTGTAGTGAAGTCCAAATGATAAGTTTTTTCTACTGTCAGTCGGAATGAGATCAGCGTTTAAAGGGAGGGCGTCTTCAAGATATATTAGGCAGCTATCAATAGTATCTCGCATGGACATGAGATCATGTCGTACGGAGGCTGGAATATTACGAGAATGGAATCCAACAGTGAGCAGAGTGGTAAGCGCTTGGTAAATAACCGACTTAGGATATGGAAGAATAGATTCCGGATAAAAAAGGCATTTACTCCATGCCCCTTTATTTTCAAGTACTTGGCCATAATCTCCAGCTACTTCAACCGCAAACTGCCTGTGATGCTCATCGTTGATGTTGAGTGTCTTTGGGCGTGGCCCCGTATTGAGTGAAACGATGTTCCAAAGAAGATCAGCATTTTCTTCTTGACTTTTCGGGAGAGAAGGTTTGGTCTCTTTTTCGCGGTGCCATACTGCCCACCATAACCAAACTGCAAGACAAGCGATGGTAAGAATGATCAATGTATCACTCACTTTGGCCAACGCGCCGACCCGCGGTCTCTCAACCACTCCTTGTGTGCGGCGATGACGCTATCCTTGTTAGCTAACATCAAATAACGATTAACAGAGCTCAGGGGTGGATTCGGCGCTGCTAAACTGCTCAATTCTCCAGTAAGCATGTCAACGCAGATCCAACTTCCATCATGGGGGCCGGAGCACCGCATAGCTGTTTGTGGATTGAACACATGAGCGCCTTTCCATTGCCATTCAGTCGCCTGGGGGCGTATAAAAGAATACGACAAAGCTACTGTAGCAATCACAAGACAGGACGAAAGGACATACCAAAACCATTCTGGTGGTTTCAT
Organism: Gemmatimonas phototrophica; assembly: GCA_040394885.1. Taxonomy (GTDB): domain Bacteria; phylum Gemmatimonadota; class Gemmatimonadetes; order Gemmatimonadales; family Gemmatimonadaceae; genus Fen-1247. The sequence continues at coordinate 130,186 of JBEBRK010000002.1, read as the reverse complement.
TGTATGCCTGCTCTTTCAGCTCGATTTCCTATCATCAATACTACCTTTATAAACACTAAGCATAGTATTCCCGACGCTAGTCCTGTACCCAGCGCCCTCCCTATATCGGCCGAATTACCTCCTGCTCCGATAATGAAGAAGAGTGGGAAAACGATTGATCCAGTTAGGCACGGCCAGCCCACATTGTCCAAGGTGAGCATGGCTTTTCGGCGCTTTACTAAGATGAAAGAAGAGATTAGGCCTAGAATGAAGCCCAAGGTGGCTAAAATGGTAAGACTGTCGTCTGTGGATCCTTGGGTCATAATCCAAGCGTAGAAGACAGGCGCAGCAAGCATTGCAAGCATGCGTCCGATTGTGGGTTTACGCTCGGTAGAGAGATGCCTTTCCATTTTTGACTAGTTCCTTAAATCCATTAGGAGTGCGACTTCATAACAATGTTGAACCATAGGCCGGTTTGTGAACAAAACCTCCATACCATCCTGACAGAACAGTAAAAGTAACTCCTAATTATTGGGAATCGCTAGAGGGGCGCCAAACTCCTATTTATGCGAATTCCATCCAGCCGGGGACACTCTCCTGTTTATCACCCAGCTTACAAGTATCTTCTTGCCAAGCTGGTTGCTGCTCGTCGAGAGGCAGGTCTGACGCAGGCGGAAGTCGCCGATGCGATGGGAAGACCTCGTTCGCAAATTGGACGTTGTGAAAATGGGGAACGTCGTATTGATCCTGTTGATCTTCAGGAGTTCGCGATTCTGTATGGCAAACCTGTCACTTATTTCCTAGCCCCAGATTCAGATGTCTTGAAAGCGAATAAAGCGTTGAAGGATAGTCCCTATCGGAAGTCTTCCGCTTCGACGTAGTAGGATTGTGTCGTATATAGTTGTGAGAATGACTTGAGTCGATTCCGTCCAAGCCCTCTAATGCTCAAACTTCTCACTGTGGATACTATAGGGATGCTAGGCAAAACACCGAATGGTTAAAGGCATGCGGCGTCCCTGTTAACTTCTTATTACACAATAACTTACCAAGTCGGGGTGACTGGATTCGAACCAGCGACCTCTTGCTCCCGAAGCAAGCGCACTACCGGGCTGTGCTACACCCCGAAAAAAATGCAGCTTCTGAATATAACGCTCGTTTGAGACTCAATCCAAGGGGCTAAACCGCAAACTTAATCGCTAAATGGATATTACCTTTTCCCCCGATAGGGTTATTCTAAGTATGTGAACAATGAGTATCCATTACAGTCGGCTTCGCAGCCCCTTTTCAGAGACGCGGACGAGCGGAAGGTCTCGTCCTGGATAGCGCCTTGGGATGGAGCTCAGTCCCCAGACGCAGTCATTCTTGGCGCACCACTCTCCAAAACGTCCATCTCATTGTCGGGGGCAGCTCAGACCCCAGGGGCGGTACGTGAACTTTTTGGAGTGGCCACTACTTATAACATAGATCACGATATTGACCTGGCTGAAAAGCTGACGGTCGCAGATGCTGGCAACGCTAAGATCCACGCGACTGACCTTGTCAAAGCCAGACAGTCTATAGTAGATGCTGTTCGTTTGGTTAGGACTCAGCTTCCAAACTCTACCATGATCGTTTTAGGTGGAGATCATTCCATTACAGCTCCGTCTATAGAAGGGTTCGTGGCTGCTCTAACAGATCAAGCGGCCGCTAGAACCTCGGCTAGCCTGGATGGAGCCCGAGCCGTCCGAGGTCCAAATGTCTCGCCCGTATCTCAGGCCTCACCTAGGGTCGGCCTCATTCAGTTTGACGCCCATATGGACCTGCGTAATCTGCGCGATGGCGGCCTCACAAACGGGACCCCGATCCGACAGCTCCTGGAGAATGGCACCCTCTCGGGTAGCAACATAGCTCAGATCGGCTTACACGCCTTTGCCAACGCCAAAAAATATCGCGAATATGCGCTCGCAAATGGGATAACCCAAATCACCGCCAGAAGTGTCCAACAGAGGGGGATCGCTTCCGTTTTACAGGAGGCGGTTGAGATAGTCTCTGCCAATACGGACGTTATCTATGTCACAGTAGATATGGATGTATTGGATCAGGCCTATGCTCCGGGTGTTCCTGCGCAGGTAGCTGGCGGAATGTCGACTTGGGATCTTTTCGAAGGGTTGTTGACCCTCGGTCAGAATCCTAAGGTGCAGGCTGTCGACTTTGTTGAGGTGGATCCTACACAGGATTATCGAAAGGCAACTGTGCGGGCAACACTTTACGGGATGCTGACGTTTCTTACCGGATTAGCGCTTCGGAAGCGGAGTTAATGCAGGTTTGCTGCTCAGCAGAATTCGTGTTTGTTCAGATTCGATTTAACCATCGCCATTTGTCTCAAACATATCGTTCATATCAATTAAAGAGATTTTAAAGCTTAATGATGCAAAAGAGTTCAGTAATTATAGATGGTCATTCACTAACAATCGAAGATGTCCACGCAGTTGCGAGGCTTCGTGCAAAGGTTTCACTTGGCGATACTGCACGTCAGCGGATGATCGAATCCAATAAAGTTGTTACTGATATAGTCGATAGAAATGACGTTGTTTATGGTGTAACGACTGGATTCGGTAAGCTTTCCGATATTGCTATCCCACCGCACAGGCTTGCAGAGCTACAGGTTAATCTTGTACGGTCTCATGCAGTTGGTGTTGGCCCGCTTTTAAGTGAAGCTGAAACTCGTGCAATGATGTTATTGCGTGCGAACTGCATCAGTAAGGGTTATTCAGGGGCACGGCCTGAGCTGGCCGAGTTGATACTCGATATGCTCAACGCAAATTTGTACCCTCCTGTACCTGAGCAGGGAAGCGTTGGAGCAAGTGGTGATCTGGCTCCTCTAGCGCACCTGGCGCTCTCGCTTATCGGCGAGGGAGTGCTACATCAGGGTGATAAATCCGGTCCAGCAGATGAGATGCTTAGAGCAAATGGGCTTAAACCTGTTGATCTCGGTCCGAAAGAGGGAATCACGCTTATCAACGGTACTCAGGCACACACTGCGATCGCAGCGTTGCTGACATATGATGCAAAGGTTCTATGGCGTTCAGCGCATGTTATTGCGTCCATGTCGCTTGAAGCGTTGATGGGAACTCCGGTTGCATTCGATGAACGTATTCAGGATGCTCGTGGCCAAAATGGGCAGAAAGTATCGGCTCAATATATGCGCGATATACTACGTGATAGTGAGATCCGAGAATCTCACCGCGTAAATGACCGTCGTGTTCAGGATGCATACGGTCTGCGTTGCATACCACAAGTTCACGGACCAGTTTACGATGCGCTTCAGTGGATATCAGATGTTGTTACCCGTGAGCTGAATGCAGCTACTGATAACCCACTTGTTTTTGTAAATGGCGAAATGCTTAGTGGAGGAAATTTCCACGGACAAGCGGTCGCGATGGCATTGGACTTCCTCGCAATTATCACCACAAACATGGCGGTAATAAGCGAGCGCAGAACTGATAGGCTTGTGCATCCTGACCTAAACGAAGGGCTGCCTGCGTTCTTGTCCCCAGATGCTGGTACAAACTCTGGTTTCATGATGGCACAGGTTACTGCAGCGTCAATTACAAGTGAGTGTAAGGTTTTATCGCATCCATCCAGCGTTGACACAATCCCAACAGATGGTAGTAAGGAAGACGTTGTTCCTATGGCGATGGGGGCTGCGTGGAAAGCTCGTCGTATTATGCAAAATGTTCAGCGTGTGCTTGCGGTTGAACTCATGTGTGCTGCACAGGGAATTGATTTTAGAGCACCGCTAAAGCCTGGCAAAGGCGTTGTAGATGCTCACTCCAAAGTCCGTAACATAATTCCGAAGCTTGAGCGTGATAGAGTGTTAAGTCCGGATGTTGAAGCGCTGGCATCGGCTATCGCAGCAGAAAAGTTTGACTATCGCCTTCAATAAAACAAAGGAACCAAATAAAGAGCAATGACACACATATCAGATAAGCAGGTAGATCGTCAGTTTGAAAGCGGTTCAAACGGCCAGACGCAAGTTCAAACGGACGGCTTATTTAATGATGGTCAGTCCAGCAGAAATGATCAGCCGCGAGTTGTAAAGTCGCCAACTGGCACAGCCATATCATGCAAGGGATGGCAACAGGAAGCCGCTCTTCGCATGTTGATGAACAATCTGGATCCCGATGTTGCAGAACGTCCGGAAGATCTTGTTGTATACGGTGGAACTGGTAAAGCAGCGCGCGACTGGCCGTCTTTCAACGCGATTGTCAAATCACTGCAGTCGCTTGAAGATGACGAAACACTCCTTGTTCAGAGTGGTAAGCCTGTTGGGATTTTACGTACCCATAAGCACTCTCCACGCGTTCTTATTGCTAACAGTAATCTCGTGGGCAGGTGGGCAAACTGGGATGTGTTCCGTGAATTGGAGAAGCAAGGGCTGATGATGTACGGGCAGATGACAGCAGGCTCATGGATCTATATCGGCTCTCAGGGGATAGTTCAGGGTACATACGAAACCTTCGGTTCTGTAGCTAGGCAGCACTTTAATGGATCACTCACTGGAAAGCTCGTTGTTACAGCTGGGCTAGGTGGAATGGGTGGTGCACAGACGTTGGCTGCAACAATGCAAGGTGCTGCGATACTTGGCATCGATGTAGCTGAATGGCGCATAGATAAGCGTATAGAGACAGGTTACTGCGATAAAAAAACTCACAGTCTTGATGAAGCACTTGCATGGCTCAATGATGCTGTCAACGAAGGTCGAGCTCTTTCAGTCGGGCTCGTTGGTAACGCCGCTGATGTTCTTCCTGAGTTAATAAAGCGTAATGTTGTGCCAGATGTCTTAACCGATCAGACAAGTGCACACGATATGCTCAATGGTTATGTACCATCTGGAATGTCAGTGGAAGAATCCGATGCACTCCGCAGTTCGGACCCAAAAGAATATGTAAGACGCTCAACTGATACAGCTGTTATACATGTCAAGGCAATGTTGCAGCTTCAGGAAATGGGCGCTATTACATTCGACTACGGAAATAATATTCGTACTGTTGCATTTGATGCAGGGGTCAAAAACGCATTTGATTTTCCTGGCTTTGTACCGGCCTACATCCGTCCTTTATTCTGCGAAGGGAAAGGACCTTTCAGATGGGCAGCACTCTCGGGAGATCCAAAGGACATCGAAAGAACTGACGCTCTTGCGCTTGAGCTATTCCCTAACGACGAACATCTTAAACGTTGGCTCACTCTTGCAAAAGAAAAGATTCATTTTCAGGGTCTGCCAGCTCGTATTTGCTGGTTGGGACAGGGCGATAGAGCAAAGTTTGGTCTTGCATTAAATGATCTGGTCGCCAAAGGCGAAATCAGTGCACCAATTGCAATAGGACGGGATCACCTGGATACGGGAAGTGTTGCGTCACCATTCCGTGAAACTGAAGCAATGAAAGATGGTAGCGATGCTATTGCAGACTGGCCAATCCTTAACGCTATGGTAAACGTTGCCAGTGGAGCGAGCTGGGTGTCGTTCCATCATGGCGGTGGAGTCGGTATTGGTAATTCATTGCATGCTGGTCAGGTTATTGTCGCCGATGGTACAGATGAGATGCGAGTACGTATCGAGCGGGTTTTAACCAACGATCCAGGAATGGGTGTATTGAGGCATGCTGACGCGGGTTACGATATTGCTATCGATACAGCAAAGAATAAAGGTATTGACATACCGATGATTGGTTAATCTCACACCACTAAGCCGCAACAGTAACATATGAAACTCTTTGTAAACGCTACTCAGATCGTAACCTGCTCGGGTGTCTCACCTCGAAGAGGTTCCGATATGAACTTTATTCAACCACTACGCAATTCAGCGATAGCTGTTGATGACGGTCGTATAGTTGAAGTGGGGCCTCAAAAGGCCCTGGAAGACAAATATCCCGAGGCGCAGTTCGTTGATTGTACTAATCACGTACTTACTCCAGGTTTGATCGATTCTCATACACATGCAGTTTTTGGCAAACCACGCTTTGAGGAGCAGGAGCAGAGAGCAGCGGGATTGGATTACATGGATATCGCTCAGCGTGGTGGTGGCATTCATGCTTCCGTTGGCGACTTTAGGAATCGAGATGAAGACGAGCTTTATACATTAGCCCGACTCAGAATCGCTAAACTCGTTGCCAACGGTACCACCACTCTCGAGATCAAGTCAGGATACGGGCTTAATATAGAGAGTGAGCTGAAGGCCTTGAGGATCATTAAACGCCTGCAGGCTGATCTGAACCTGCGAATCGTCCCTACATGGATGGGTGCGCACGAGATCCCAACTGACTATCGCAGCGTGGTTGGTATGCGCGAAGCATACATCCGACTTGTTAAAGGCGAGATGCTCGAAGCGGTAGTAAAAGAGAACCTCGCCACGTTCGCGGATATCTTTTGTGAGCCGGGCGTCTATACAATAGAAGAGTCGAGGGAGATCATGACAGCGGCTAAGGAGGCCGGTCTCAAGATCAAGTTCCATGCAGACGAACTGAAGAACTCTGGTGCTGCAGAGCTGGCAGTGGAGCTAGGCGCCGTATCGGCTGATCACCTGGCTGCAATATCTGAAGAGGGGATCGCCACGATCGCTGCTTCCAATACTATAGCAACGCTTCTGCCGTCTACAATGTTGTTCCTTGGAAGAAAACATCAGGCTCCTGCCCGCCGTCTTATAGAAGCTGGCGCAGCAGTGGCTCTTGCAAGCGACTTCAACCCTGGCTCATCTCCACTGACCAACTTCACCTTTACGCTGGCTCTCGGTGTCAGCCAGCTACGTATGAGCGTTGCCGAGGTGATGATTGCTGCAACGGTTAATGCTGCGGCTGCATTGGATCTGGCTTCTGAAACAGGCCAGCTGACAGAAGGCTACGCAGCTGATATTGCCATGTGGGCAGTCGATGATATCCGAGAGCTCCCATACTGGTTTGGAGAGAATCGATGCATAGCCACATGGGTAAATGGCGAATTAGGTGGAGTTGTATAGAAACTATACAGCGTGTAGTTGATTATAATTAATTAACGGGTCTTTAAGTCTGCTTGTTCCTATGACTTAAAGACCCGTTGTAACTTTATTCGGCACTAGTCGTCTTTATACACTGGATTCAATAAACCAGATTGACGATGTCCAACTTTTAGTGCCCCTCGGAATGCCTTACGGATCCCGAAATATGCCAATTGTTACATCTCCGTATCTGGTATTAACACTTCATATCCTAAGTGAAAATTACATATACAATGGGGATTAATGATACTGTAAAATGGCCGATAATTAATATATGGAATTCGTGTTTTTGTGCGTGTTAAACAGCTAAGTGAGTATAAAACAATCACTTGCATGAATTCATGATCGTTAGGTAGTTCCGTTTTACCGTTTACCCGCGTCCAACTAGCGCGGACACCTTAAAGTCGGCACACTGCACACGGAATTTGCAATACAAAAAATTCTGTTGTAGGTGCAACAAAATTATTAACCCCCTCCCTAGCAATTCATGAAACGTTTCTTCGTTTTATGCGCGGCGTTGTTGGCGGTTGTTGCTTGTAATGATTCAACTGGGCCAGGTGCGGTCAGTTCCATTCAGGCAGTATTCCCGACTTCGCCACTCCCTATAGGTAATACATTCCAGCTCGATCCAAGAGCGCTGGATAAGAAAGGCAATCCATCTACTGCCGATTGTGTATTTACCTATTCCTCCTCTGACCCTTCGGTTGCAACCGTAACTCAGACTGGTTTGATCACCGGTGTGGCCAACGGTAACACCACGATTTCTATTGAAACGCATGGCAAGGTTGTTTCCGCACAGATCAGCGTTGGTTCTGGTGGCGGCCCTGGCAGCGTTCTAACGTCCCTTACCGTCTATCCTCCAACAGCAACTGTCGCAATCGGTCAGTCCGCGAACATGGTAGCTGTGGCCCTGGATATTAACGGTAATGTTGTTCCGACGACTCCTGCTCCGGCGCCATCTCCAAATGGAATAAGCGCGATCCAGATAGCAGCAGCGTCTGAAGTAATTGCTCCGGTTCAGATTCAGTGGACTTCAAGCGCATCAAACATTGCTACGGTTAATAACTCCGGTGTCGTCACCGGTCTTGCAGAAGGCACGACAACATTAACGGCTATCGCCGACGGTCGGACCGCAACTGCAACAGTTACCATCGTGGGAGCCAATCAGGCGATTGAGTCCGTTAAGATAACTCCAACCGATGTAACCTTAGGTGTCAACTCCGTAACTCCGTTAACGGCCGTTGCTTATAATAGCGACGATGAAATTCTGACCGGTCGTGTTTTCACCTGGAGTTCAAGCAACACAAACGTTGCTACGGTTGACCGCGATGGTGTTGTCAGAGGAGTTGCAGTAGGTAACGCTGTGATTACAGCAATCAGTGCCGGTAAATCTGCAACAGCTAACGTGATCGTTTCCTCGTCTGGACAGGGTTCTATCTCCTTAGTCACACGAAATATCTCAGTCGCAGTTGGTGGCACCTCTACTGTTTCAGCTGTTATCAGAAACTCATCAGGTGCAGTAATTGGCGGAACTGTGAACTTCACATCTGCTGATCCATCAAAGGCAACAATCACCAACTCGGGTGGTGTGACCGGTACAGTTACCGGTGTTTCGCTCGGAAACACAACATTTACAGCTACAAGTGGTGGGTTAAGCACAACAGGCAGCATCACAGTTAGTGCAGCTGTTGTAACCACGGTTGAAATCACACCAAGCACAGCCTCCATTCAGGTCCAGCAGACTCAGCAGTTTACTGCAGTTGCCAAGGATGGTTCAGGCAACGTGATTCCTGGCAGAACAGCTACCTGGTCCTCCAGTAACTCAGCGGTTGTTGCAGTTTCGGGAACAGGTGCTGCTCTTGGTACGAGTGTAGGAAACGCAACTATCACTGGAACTATCGACGGTATCAGTGCAACAGTGCCAGTTTCCGTCACACCACGTATAGTTACATCGATCAGTATTGCGCCAACAGATTCATTTACTCTCGCAACAGGGCAGCATCGCCAGTTGGTCGCAAAGGCATATGATGCCTCTGGAAACGAGATTGTTGGTACAGCATTTACGTATTCAAGCAGCAATACAGGATTTGCGATTGTTGCTAACACTGGTGACCTGGTACAGCCACCAGGAGTAGTTACAGGTGTTGCTCCAGGCCGTGCCGTTATCACCGTTACAGCAGCTGGCAAATCCGCTACTGTAGTCGTAAATGTTACCCTGGTGCAGGCTTCGAACATAAACATCCTGCCACAGGCTGCATGTGTTCCAATTGGACAGACAGTTCAGCTGGTTGGTCAGGTACTTGATGCAGCCGGTGGAATTCTAACAGGCAGACCAATCCAGTGGGCTCTTCAGAACCCACTCTTAGGCTCACTGTCTTCAACAGGATTGTTCAAGGCTCTTGAAACCGGTACGTACATTGTAACAGCTACAGTTGATGGCGTTGTCCGTACAGCTCAGGTTACTGTATGCGCAGCAACTGCTTCTTCGGTATCAGTTACGCCAAGCAGTGTTTCGCTAAGGCCGGCTGGAACGCAACAACTCACAGTCGTTGTCCTTGACGCTATTGGTAACGCTATTCCGGCCGCACCAGTGACATACAGCTCAAGTGCAGTCGGAGTTGCAACTGTCAATAACAGTGGACTGGTTACAGCAATTGGAGTTGGTACAGCTACTATTACCGTAACATCCGGTACCAAGTCGGCTACTGCGACAATAGTTGTAAGCAATGCACCAGTAAGCAACATCGTAGTAACACCAGGAGCGGTAACTCTCCAGCAGACAGAGACGCAGCAGCTTTCGCCAGTGCTCCTGGATGCTCAGGGCAATCCGTTAACTGGGCGTACCGTTACCTATAGCAGCGGAAATACTGCTATTGCAACAGTAAGCAGCACCGGTCTTGTTACAGGTGTTGGCGCTGGTATCACTAACATCTCAGTTACTAGCGAAGGGGTTACAAAAACTGTTCAGGTTACAGTTTCGCTCACTCCAATAGCTTCTGTAACATTGACCGGTACCTCTTTGGTCGTCGGACTCCTTAAATACGTGTCACCGCAGGAGTTTGTCATCACTCCTAAGGACGCTGCAGGAAATGTATTGGAAGGTAGATCATGCACGCTCGTAAGCTCCAATCCTAACGTCCTGCGTGTTGGTACTGAAGGTCTAACCGCTCTTAGTGCAGGAACGGTTCGTCTCCGCGCTAACTGCGGTGGTGTTCTGAGTAACGAGCACGCAGTGGTAGTTGTGGCCTTACTCTTCTAGAACTGTAGTTAAACAGGTAACGGAATAAGAATGAATCATAAGATTGCAAAGCAGGTATGCATGGCAATCACTGCAATGGTGGCTACGGCCTCCATTGCAGCACCGCCGGTGCATGCACAGACAGTTGCTACTCGTGAGTGGGATTTTTATATAGCTCCAACTTACAGGCACGCATCAACAAAGGTCAGTAAAGACGACAAGCGCTCTGGTTTCGGTGTAACAGCCGCAATCGAGCGCATGTTCACGGAAAACATCGGGCTGCAGCTCAGCTTTATGTCTGCGTGGAATAAGCAGGAAAACACAACAGTCTGGCCAAAGTTCACCGAACTTCAGCCACGTTTGTCTGCGGTTTACAAGCCAACAGTTAGCGGCCCAGTTCGCCCCTACTTCCTGGCTGGTATCGCACAGAACTTTGTAAAGTATTCACCAGAGCGTTGTGATTGCGGTGATAGCCGTCAGATTGGAACATCACACTTCGGTGCTGGTGTCAGAGTTGGCTATAGTGAACGCGTTTCGTTCATGGCAGAAGGGAACGTCCAGACTGGTAATGGTACCGCTTATGGTGCGTTAGCAGGTGTATCTGTTGGATTTGGCAAGGTGTTAGGACAGAAGGCTATTGTAGTTCCACCACCACCGCCACCACCTCCTCCGCCGCCACCTCCCCCACCGCCGCCACCACCACCTCCTCCTCCGCCACCGCGCGTTGATACGGTTGTGAAAGTGGATACGGTTGTTAAGCAGTTGCCAAGCAAGGACAAGCCAATGCTGGTTCTGCCTGGTGCCATGTTTGACTTTGGTAAGGCTACACTTAACTACGAAGCTCAGCGTCACCTCGACAAGTTGGCTGCCCAGTTAAACGATGACTATCCAACGATAGATATCGAAGTAACTGGTCATACCGATAACGTCGGAAGCGCATCCTTCAATATGGAATTAGGCCGTAAGCGTGCTCAGGCCGTTCGTAATCATCTGGTTACAAGCGGTGTTGCAAGCTCCCGCATAGTCGTTAGAAGTGCTGGCAAGAATGAGCCAATCGCTTCCAATGCAACAGCGGAAGGCCGCGCAGAAAACCGTCGCGTCGAGATTCGCCGCAGATAGTTTGTAGGTTGTTCCAAGATGGCGCTGTATATGTAAATCTTACGGCGCCATTACAGTAAAAGATATTTTGATGAAGTTTCCGCTTTAGGGCGGAACAGATTCCCGACCGCGAGAGCCCCTCCTCCCGCGATCGGGTTTTTGTTTTTATGGCGATAATTCGCGGTAATCAATCCGCATAGCCAATAGCCCTAAAATCGCCCAATATTACCAAAATCGTACTTTGTTGTTATGATTTCCAAAGTTACGTGCCATAGTAGACAGTCGGTTCTTTGCGGTTTCACGAGAGTGTCTGATACATGTGTCGATACTTCTCCAGCCTAAAGCGTCTAATCCATTGTCCGTACTTAGCCCTCTAAAGTTGGAATCAAACGATGCGTCGGCTATCCCTCAAAGGGATTGGGATGTTGTATTTAGGTTATTGCAGGAGGGAGATGAGGATGCATTTGACTCTATCTTCCGGGAATTTTACCCCAAGCTGGTGGCGTTCGCACAGGGATATGGAGGACTTTCTATTGAACAGGCCGAAGATCTTCTGGGTGAGGTGTTTACATGGATCTGGCAATATCGGGCCGAGATAACTGTTAAGAGCTCTTTCGAAGCATATATCTATGGAGCTGTGCGAAATAAGCTTCTTAACGATAAACGAAACAGGAAGCAGAGATACGAAAAGTTGAGGCGATTAGGGATTGGATTATCGGAAGAATTACTGGGGCGGCAATCCTCGATTCATATAGATATGGAAACGAAAGAGATTAAACGCGAACTGATCAGGTGTGTGATGACTCTTTCCGAAATGCAAAGGCTGATAATTACTCTAAGATGGGCAAAGCAGTGGAATTGGGACCGTATAGCTGAAGTTGTTGGAATAACGCCGGCCTCCGCACAGATGAAACATACAAGGGCTTTAAGGCTGATCAGAGCAATATTCGACGGCCAGATAAGAGACTAGATGAATAGTGATGTTGGTTTTCAATTATTCGAGTGCCATACAGGTCAATGAAAGCGAATACAGAGAGTCCTGAAAAAAAGACTATGTCAGAGATAATCAGTCTGATCCAATTTGATATTTCCCCAAGTCTTACTGAGGAGGAAGTCAACTTGGCTCTGAATCGTATTAAAAGTCAGAGATATTATGGAAACGGGTTCGCACTGAATAGATCAAGGCGATCAGGATATATAAAGTATTCTATCTGGACGTCGGTCGTTGCTATGGTTCTTATGATTAGTTGGGTTAACTGGCCCTGGAAAAGTGTAGATACATTCCACAACTCGGATTCCCGTTTTAGTACACTTCCTGGAGAGAGCGCATTGGTCAAGTTGCCAGATGGTAGTGAGGTTCTGCTGAATGTATCAAGCGTGCTATCTGTTCCGTCATCGTTTGGTATAACTGAGAGAAAGGTAAACCTTATTGGTGAAGCGTATTTCAGGATTAAATCATCTTCAAGGATGGCATTTACTGTTTCAACACCACATTCAACCGCGAAGGTTTTAGGAACAGAGTTTGTAGTCAGCGATTATTCCGACGATGGGTCTGGTAGAGTGGCTGTAAAAAGTGGGAGAGTTATGGTGGGTGAACAGATAGTATCTGCTGGAGAGCGAATCATATGGAGGGGTAATGATGTTGGAGCCATGGCTCGTTCATCTAAAGCAGATTTCGCGTTTGTTAATGGTGAACTGATGCTCGATGATATGACTCTGGGAGAGGCTATACCCGTTCTGAACAGATGGTACGATATAGAAATATTACTTGGTTCTGATTCCTTGAAGGAAATTGGCATTGGTGGAACAATGGCAAAGGGGTCTATACAGGATCTGGCAACTATTCTAAAAATGACATATAAGATAAACGCTGTTATAGATGGAAAGACGTTAACACTATATAGAAATTAAAATGAATAGAACTGTATTAGTATGGGGAGGTGTTGCTTTATGTTGTATCTCACCGAGTGTAAAACTACTGTCTCAGGCATATCCAACGGTTATACAGGATATTTCCTTAAAGTCAGATTCTCCAGGACAGAATAAGCAGAAGGAGAAGCTTGCCAAAAGAATATCTATTTCTGTACAGGATTCTACACTCAAATACGTCTTATACGAAATTGCAAGATTAGGAAACCTTAAGGTCGTATATGATAATACGGATTCTTTTGTGCGGAAGAGGATATCAATATCTGTAGACTCGATACCTATACAGGATGTATTAAAAACAGCTTTGAAAGGGCTGGATCTGGAAGCCAGTCTGACTCCTGATAATGCTACAGTGATAGTGTCTCGCAGGGATACTGTCCGAAGTGAAGTTAACCAAACAAAGGGGAATATAACGGGGACAGTTATCGATTCTGCAACTGGTTCTCCTGTAGTAGGGGCAACCATAGCACTATCTGGAATTAATAAAGTTACTGTATCCGGGAAAGATGGTAAGTTTTCTATAGCTGGTATTCCGATAGGGTCTTATAGACTGATTGTTCGACTGCTGGGATACAAAACACAACAATATCCTGTGTCGGTAGAGGCTAATAAATCTGCAACGGTTACGGTTAAGCTGGCTACAACAGCTACAGCGTTGGCAGAGGTTGTAACTACTGTAACAGGGCAGCAGCGTAAGCTTGAGATTGGTAACTCCATCGCTTCAATCAATGTTGATTCTATTATTGGCATTGCTCCGGTCTCGAATCTTACAGACATACTTGAAAACAGAGTCCCGGGGCTTACAGTACAGAGGGCAGGCGGACGGCCTGGAGATCCAGCAAGAATAAGGCTTAGAGGCTCAAGCAGTATAAATAACAGTAATGATGTAATTATTGTTGTTGACGGTGTTAGAGTCGAAAGCGAATTGAATCGGTTTTCCGCGGCTTCGCAGGGCGGTGTAGGATCTATTATGTCTGCCTCACCTATCGATCAGATCGATATTAATAGCATAGAGAAGATAGACATATTTAAAGGACCATCTGCGGCTGCGATGTACGGTTCCGATGCTGCAAATGGCGTTATCGTCATTACAACAAAAAGAGGGAAGGCGGGGCCAAGCAAGTGGACTTTTAGTACTGATCAGGGATTATCATATATACCTGGGGAATTTCCCGAAGGAACTTTCAGGTTTGGAACACTGATGGGTATGATTCCTGGGCGTTGTAATGTTACTGAAGTAGGCGCTGCTGTACTATGTGATCTGGATAGTGTAATAAGCTATCAGGCACTTAACGATCCATATTTTAATATTCTAGGGAAAGGTAGAGGGCAACAGTATTCAGCAACTGTGTCGGGTGGTAGTTCAAATGCCCGTTTTTCTATAACGGGATCTCAGTCATATGACATCGGAGTTGTTAAGTTGTCTCACTATCTATCTGATCGTTTTGTTGCAATGTATGGAAAGGATATCCCTTCCTGGATGGAACGTCCTGATAGATACAAGACGATGAGCCTTTCGAATGTATTTTCACTAGATGTGAATAAAAGTTTGGCGGTAGATATTACTACAAAGCTATATAAGAGTACTCAAAAGAGAACATCTCTTGGGAATGGCGGGATCGCTCACTTTATGACCCAGTTTCATTCGGATACATTAACAGCTTCTACCGATAGGTTTAACGAATCATCTGCTCGCAACTCAGATAAATTCACGACCTCTATAAGTGGTAGATGGACCAGATTGGAATGGCTCCCAATTCAGGCCACTATTGGTTTGGATCGCACGGAAGATACCGATAAGACATATCTTCCTAGAGGTATTAGAATATCAACAACTGATAGTGCAGGTAAATATGCAATAGGAAGGGCACACCGCAACAGTATTACGTATACTGCTAACAGCGCGATACCGTTGTTTTCAAACAGGATTATAACAACTGTTGGTATCAATGGCACATCCAATACGAGTCAAGGATTTAATGCCAGAACAACGTCGTTGCCGCCCGGTGTTGATGAGCCTACAACTGGATTTCAAGACTTTAGCAGGAGTGAAGATAGTAGATCCATAAATGGCTGGTTTCTTGAACCACGATTAAACTTCAACTCAAGCCTGTTTGCCTCACCAGGATTTCGTTTGGATCAAAATGGACTTCAGGGAGGGAAAGCCGGTCTTATGCGCTTGCCCAAATTAAATCTTTCCTGGTTAGTATCCGAGCAGGATGGTATAGCTCTTCCGGAAGTTATAACTCTATTACGCTTGCGAATGGCAGCTGGATCTGCCGGCGTTCAACCCGGGATACAAGATAGGTTGCGCTTGTACAGATCCGATACAACCGCAGGTGTTCCGAGCCAGTACCTTTCGAACTTTATGCTTACAACTATTGGTAACTCCAAGCTAAAACCGGAAAGGTCAACCGAGTATGAATGGGGAGGGGATCTGGATCTTTTCGATGGTAGGCTGGGAATCGAATTCACTCAATACAATAAAGTAAGGAGGGATGCAATCGTTAACATACCAATAGCACCTTCCTTATCCATTTCTGGATCTGCAAGCGTGTTTACCAATATAGGGGTCATAAAAAATTATGGTAACGAAATTTCAGTTAGAGGATCTGTAATCGAAACAGAGGCAATAACATTTGGAGGAACGCTGGGGTTCTATAATAATTTAAATAAAGTTACTAAGCTAAGCACTAATTCAAACAAATTTTCACTTAACCAAAGCACCACCTCTCGTACAGTATCACGTGTTGTTGCAGGTTACCCGCTATGGGGCGTCTGGGCGAGACCCATTGTTGGCTATAATGACGCGGATAACAGTGGATCGATATCTACTGAAGAAGTGATACTGGGTGATTCTACCGTTTATTTGGGACAGCCAGAGCCAAAAGGAACAATAAATATATCGAGTTATTTAACAGTCTTGAGCGGTCGAGTGTCATTGAGTATCGACGGAGGGTTCACATACGGAATGTCTCAGACAGCACAGGTTATGAGTAATCTTAACAGTCCTTTCAACACATATGCTAACTCGGAGCAGGCTAGCCCTTTAAGTCAGGCCATAGCTGCTTCTATGAATAGAACTGGTTATGGGGTAGTTCAACAGGTAGATACGTGGCGCATTAATAGTATGTCAGTTCGATATATGATTCCGCAGAATATAGTATCGAAACTAAATAGTAGGTCCGCATCGGTTTCGTTACAGGGAAGTAATGTATTAATGAAATCCAAATATATGGGTCTAGATCCAAATGTTAACTCCCGCATATATGATAACAGTCAGGTCGCAGATGAAGGAGCTATCCCACTGCCAAGATCCTGGAGTATTCGGTTTACAATAGGGAATTGATGAATGAATAGGTCATATTTTAAGATAGTGTTCCCAGGCCTTTTTGTACTTACTGGGATGCTGGGGTGTTCGGATCTTGATCAGGATCTCCCTGCTGGTGTAGAAAATCCTAAGGTAGTGGACTCTGAGTTTGGAGCTGTATCTCTGTATCGCGGTGTTATGGCTATGTTTTCACGGAGATACCCCAGCTATGTGGTAAGTACGGGACTATTTACAGATGAATTGCATGATGCAGGACAGGTGTTGAGTCAATATGCCGGGTTGATTGTAAATAGCGTGGATGGAAGAGGTGAAGTGTCAAATGAAGGCAGTTATTCGAGTCTGCATGCAGTAAGGAACTCAGCTGATCAGGCTATAGCTATGCTACATAGGCATGGGCAAGGGAGATATGATCATTTGATAAGTGAGCTGTACTCTGTCAAAGCCTTCTCAATGTTATATCTATCCGAATTGTATTGTTCAGGGATTCCACTTAGTACTGTCGATTTTGAGGAAGACTATACATATACAAGAGGGTATACCACTGTGGAGCTGCTGAATATAATAGATCATATCTTTGATTCGGCTATCTCATTTTCTGGTGACAGTCTCAGATATAATATCCTTGCCAGCATAGGGAAAGCTCGCACGAAGATGAACTTGGGTCTCTATACTGATGCTGAGGCAATACTCGAGAATGTAGTTGCTAGTGGCACGTATTCATATAATCTGCCTTATAGTAGTGTCGGTAGTTCTTTCTCGAGTCATTCGTTTCTTAACATGTATACTGTGCCGCGTAATGAAGGTATTAATGGTTTGGACTTCAGAGTGGCTGATCCACGAGTTCGTTATATGTTCGTTGAGGTTTCAACGCGATCAGGTGATTCAGTATTCTCAGCGATTAAGTATCAACTGCAAGGGAATAACCCATCAATTGTGATTGCAAGTACTGTGGAAGCCTGGTTGATGATGGCTGAGCTAACGCTTGCATCTGGGACAGATGAATGGATTGATATCCTTAATAACCTGCGTACGGACGGGACTTATACCGTAAATATTGCTGGTGATACCCTATGGAATAGAGGTCTTGGAGGAATAGATGGATTAAAACCTCTCTCTAAGCCAACTGATCACTCATTATTCGTCGATCTGATCTTTAAAGAACGTGCATTCTGGCTGTATCTAACCGGCCATCGACAGGGCGATCTCCGTAGGTTAATTCGTCAGTACGAGAGAGATCCGAATTCGGTTTATCCGACCGGTTTTTATGGTGTGGGCGGTGCTACCTTCTACTCTAGATATGGAGATCGTATTGTTATGCCAGTGCCAATTCAGGAAGAGGATCAGAATCCTTTGTATTCAGGATGTATATCAGAGGGGGCATGAGAAAGTGTATAAATATATGAGATTGGCTGTATATCCCGTTATTATCGCTACTCTGATAGGTTGTTCTGCTGATATTGACCCAGGTAGGCATCTATTGGATAAGGATAAGTTTTTTTGGAGTCTTAAGTTGAATCATAGAGCTGTTAATATTTCAACTAATGCTCCCTACGATACCGTGACTTTAGAAGCAAAGGCTTATACTGCAAATGGCGATGAAATAGAGGGGCTGACTAATGTGACCCTATTGTCTCAATCCGAGAATGTCGTTGTTTTCCCAGGCGGTATTATCAAGGGATTCAAGCAAACGGCAGCGTCTGGTGTCTTTGTTATAGCCACCGCAACGATTAATGGCGTTACACTTGAGGATACTGCTAAGATTGTGGTAACTAATGTAGTATCTCCTCCAAAGTTCATGGATATAAATCCTTCACTAAATAGTAACAAAACATATGTTACCATGGTACACCTATATGATCTGGATCCTTCAGCTGTAGAGCCCCATGTGGTCGATAGTTCTAATAATGCTATTCCGAGGCTGATATTAAACTATAGATCAAGGACAAAATATGGTCTAAACTTTGATGATTCGTGGAATGGACTCTTATTACCTATACAGAAAGGATCGCATGTTGTTGATATAGATGGATATGTATACGGAAGAAAAATATCTGACTCTATAACTATTAAAGTCATGGATCGTCGGGTACAAATACATACCGTATCTCCGGATATGGGAATCCCTCGTGAATCATATATTTCCCTGGGAGGAGGTGTCTACTGGTTAAATCATACTGATGACAGCCTTGATATTGAGTTTGAAAATCCAGAAATGGCAAAGCAGTCATGCTGTACGCTGCTTGGTATGCTGCTGGCGAGTGATAGTGGAAATATCAAACCGTTTCAGCGTGATATGTCCAAGCCTGTAATTGCTAAGCCTTGCTTCATATGCTTTCCCCGTGTAGAGCCAGATATAGGACAGGGGCGCTCATTTCATGTTCCAGGGAGATACAAGTATACAAGTAGAAAGAATCCAAATATCTGGGGAACAATTATTGTTAGCGATCCAAATTCTAATTAGACGATAAAGGAATAATGAAAACTATAAATCTAAATCGCCGAACTTTTATTAATTCATCTGCCTCCGCAGTTGCAGTTATTGGAGGTCTAAAAGGTTATTCAGGTAATCATCTTTTAGAAGCGGATAAAGAGATAAGAATGACCAAGGGCAAAAGCCTGATTGTTTATGGCCAGAATCTGTTAAGCAGTAATAAGGTTGATTATGGTGATATACGAATAACTTCAAATAGAGCAAGAAATTTTCCTGGGAATGGGAGTTTTTCTCAGAGTGAACAGATGGGTATCTCTATAAGAGTCCTTGTTAACGGGTACTGGGGGTTTGCATGCAGCCCTCTGTGCACAGAGGTAGAAGTTGCTAGACTTGTTAAAGATGCAGTAGATATAGCCAGGTATAATTCATCGGGCCCAAAAAGAAGTGTTGAGATGGGTGCCTCACTTCCTGAGGAGTCAGGGAGCTGGTCAACACCGGTTAGGGTAGATCCCTTTGACGTTCATCCGGATGAGATAAATGATTTCCTGGCCGGATTTATAACGATTATGAGTCGCTATAAGGGTGTGACTGATCCTGGTGCAAAGGCGGGATTTACTGAGCGAGAGCAGTGGTTTGGATCTACAGAGAACCGGCTTTTGCACCAGATACGTAAATCATCATCTGGTAGTATCAGCTTTGCATATGTAGAAAATAATAGAAAGTTTGGAGGATTTATCGATACATTGAGTACTGCGAGTCTGGGATGGGAGCTTTTTATAGATCAGCCCTTAAGAGAAGTATTCGAGCAGGAGCTGGAAGATGTAAAGTTTGATATATCACTGCCCATGAATCCGATCGATGTTGGTAGGTATGATACGGTGATAGATTCTATGAGTTCAGGGAAGTTGATGAAAGATACAATTGCCAATGCCACTGTTCTTTCGCGAATTGCAGGGTACAACGCCAATGATATTGGTACTAGTTATATCGTCGATCCCGAAGAATCATATAACACATTCAAAATTGGTAATGAATTTGTCAATATAGCATCTGACCGAAGTGAAGTGGGTGGTATGGAGACCGTTAAATGGGATGCTGAAGGTGTTCCTCCAGCAGAAGTAAAGCTTGTGACAGACGGAGTGATAACAGATTACACAACTTCGCGAGAGATGGAAGGATGGTTCAGAAACATGCAATCTTCGCCGCAGGCAAACAGAACTTCAACAGGCTCCACAGACGCTGACAGTGCTATCGAACTCCCAAAATCAACAGTTGGAAATGTCAGCTTTTTACCAGGGAAGGAGCAGGTAAAGTTTATGGATATAATCGGTAATCTAAAGAAGGGGATTGCAGTTAAAAGAATGAATACTGATGTTGATTTTCAGTGCTTGAATGGTTTAGGCAGCCATGGAATGTGTTACGAAGTTAGAGATGGCAAGAGGATTGGCCTACTTGTCAATGCTGCTATGATGTTCAGGGCTCCTGAAATATGGAAAAGTGTAACGGCAGTTGGCGGCCCTGCTAGTAGATTTCGTTTTTTAAATGTCACGTCTGTGCCAATGGCAATAAAAGACTGCACCTTTATAGATATAACGAGGAAGGCATGAAGCACTATAGTGATTTATCTTCAGGCTCCAGAATCCTTTCTCCTGAAGACTGTCAGGCAATTGTTAAGGATGTAATTGATGCATCATCCGCCGATGGGGGGCTAAGCGTTTCAATTTCAACCTGG
Source organism: Gemmatimonas phototrophica (assembly GCA_040394885.1). Lineage (GTDB taxonomy): Bacteria > Gemmatimonadota > Gemmatimonadetes > Gemmatimonadales > Gemmatimonadaceae > Fen-1247. The sequence continues at coordinate 109,439 of JBEBRK010000002.1, read as the reverse complement.
TGGAATGGAGAACTCAGATGGGCTCGTAATAGAATCTGGGATTCCAATGACAGGCGCAATATAAATGTTACAATAAATCGGCAGATTAGAAGAAATAGTGGAGGAGTCATCGTTAATCAGATAGACAAGGAATCGATACAGGCAGCTGTACGATTCGCTGAGTCTATTGCAACAATGAATCCTCGCCCTGTAGGAGAAGAAGAGATGGTTCCAGAACCGCCACTTCTAAACAAGTCTGAGATGATAATATGGGATGACGAGACATCTCACTCCGAGTCTAAAGTTCGTAGTGATATTGCAAATTCACTTATGAAGGAGGCCGAAGCGGAAGGGATGATGGCCGCAGGATATATAGAAAGCAGGGCTGGTGCCGTTGCGCAATTGAGTTTGGGCTCAGGATATACTGCATGGGAGGAAGGGCATAATAGTATTCAGTATCTAAGGTCATTGCCTAGTCTTCCTGTCACTTATCAACGATTAACTCAAGCTCAATGTTCTGTAACTGTTCGTCATCCGTTGGGAAAAGGATCCGGGTGGGCGGGAGCTTCAAGCTATAATTGGAATAGTGTCAGTGCAGAGGCTGTTGCCAGGAAGGCGCTGGATAAATGTATGGCGTCACTAGATCCGGTTCGAATTGAGCCTGGTAGGTACGTGGTAATGCTGGAACCGCAGGCTGTTGATGGATTGCTGGGCATGTTGATGGGTTCGTTTTCTCGTATAACTCCAGAGGTTTTGGGTAGAGGTCCCTGGGTATTGGGATTTGATCAGGGATTGGGGATGTGGCGCTCGAAGTTGGGAACCAAAATTATAGATGAAAGAATAACTATTTCCCAGAGCATGAATGATCCTCAGTTAGGCTATCTAACTGGCCCAGGAACTGAAGATATAACATGGATAGATAATGGGGTGCTGAAGACACTGGAAAGTGAACGGACTAATTATCTTGTTCCACGTTTAAATTCAAATACATCAGCATCGGGTAGGCCATCCTTCAGAATGAGTGGTGGTAATACATCGATGGAACAGATGATATCTGAGACTCAGCGAGGATTGATTGTAACTCGCTTCTCTAATATTTCCCCGATTAGTGATGACACTCTTTTGTGTACTGGCATAACCAGAGATGGTCTCTGGCTGGTAGAAAAAGGAAAAATAACAAAGGCCGTTCAGAATATGCGGTTCACTGAATCTCCGCTATTTGTATTAAATCAGATTGTTTCACTGGGTGTTCCCGTGCCAGTGTTCCGTCCTGTAACCTATGAAAATTCAATTCAGTTATCCCCGTCAATTGTTCCAGTAATAAAGGCAAATGATTTTAGTTTCACCTCAGTAAACGACGCTATATGATCAATATATATCAAGTCAGATTGGTTCAATACATATGTTTTATTGCTGTATTCCTTTTGTTTCCATCTATTGGGAGCTCACAGTTAAAGTTTACCTGGCCCAAAAATCCTCCACAACCGGAGAGATATACCGCGGTTGAACAGTGTATTGCTGGTACTAGCAGAATGATATGGCGAGCTACTAATGAGCAGAATAAAGAAATAAGGATAGATACCATGCCATTGAACTTTGATGGCTCACTTGTTTCTTATCCTGATAGTTTAGTTCATTTTGCTGAGCGGTGTTCTAAGAAATATGATCCCAATATACTTAGCTTTAAGGGGCCATGGGAACATGCTGCAAGATTGTATATCGAAGGTGGACAATCTCAACAGCTGCAAATACTGATCAAGAGAAGATTAGATAGTGTTCCCGCTGGTGATTCAGTGCAGTACGCTGCTGTGCTAGATACACTGGTTATGCTTTCGCACGTTTCAATCCCCAAAGATTTGGTTCGTGCAGATTCACTCCTCAAAGTAAGGCATAACTATCCTCAAACTGCACCAGCAAATGCTTTTGCTTTATACTATAATATTAAACAATTACAATTTGCCAGAATAGCAAATAGAGCTGATCTGGCACAATCTGCAGCAAAGCGTATTTCTGAGCTTAATGAAAAACTGACCGCAGTTGATAGGTCTACAAAGGAGTTCATTGATTTAAGGCGAGATGTTCAACGCGCATATGACTACATTCGATGGAACGAGGCCAGATCTGTCTTAGCTTCAAATGTTAACAGTTATATCGATATCAGAACCAAGCAGTGGGAAGAGGTCACGCGCGGGACGGTGGCGAACGAAAGGTTTCCTATTGGCAAGGTCGCTGCTCAGATTCCGAGTGATAAAAAGTTTATAAGCCCTTCAGATGTAAATACGACTCAACTTGTCAGTTCTTCTGCCAATACATTCCCAATCGAGAATCAGTTGAATCTGGTAGTGTTTCTTGGGCATGAGTGCTATACAGGAAAGATGATCGGTCTTCCATTTGGAAAGCGATATGGATACGACTGCCCACGAACTATTTCTGCATTAAAGAGAATTAACACACGCTTTCCTGAATTGCGGATAGTAGTGGCTGTTGAAACTCATGGCTATTTCAGTTATCTGGGGCCGTTGGGAAATGATAAAGAAGCTGAATTGTTACGACAGTGGACACATGACTATATGAAAGCTCCTGGGAGTCTGGTCGTTACATTTCTCCCGCATTTCTTTTTACCGGCTCCAGACGGTAGGCGAGTTGAAGAGATACTTACTCATGTAACCGAATATGCATTTGGACAGAAGGAGCCTGGTTCAGGCCGCGATTGGATCATTCCTCAAACTGCTTTTATAGTTAGTAATGATGGAAGGATATTGCATAACGACAGGTTTGTAGCGGGAGCCTCTATGTTTAGTGAACAGGAGTTCTCCGATCTGATAGGAGCTGCTCTCCAATCTGCAAAGAATCCATCGTTGTCGTCAGCAACTGAAGATAAAGTGCAAAAGGCCTCGTCATCACAGCCTCCTGAAGTTGTAGAAGTTACCGATGCTGTGTTAGAGAAGTTTATAACAATGATCGAGAAGACAGTAGGCTTTATTGATAATGATCCGAAGAAGCGCGAACAGGTGGTAAATCGGTTGTATGGGTGGCTGATGTCATCTTCAAGCAGACTGGCTGGTGAATCTGAACTTGAACAGTTCAACGATATGCCCGAGTTAAAGAAGATTATGGCAACTGGATTCGGGGAGAACAAAACATCTATTTTACCTGCCCTGCCCAGAGTCTTGACAGCACTTAATTATGTGGAGACAGAGAAGAAAAGTGGGATCGATCAGGCTAACGCTGGTGAAGCTCGCGCTTCTATTAAGCCCACCAAAGCTGAGTATGACGCGGTGCGCAGACACTATGACCGAATATCGGCTGCTATGAATGAGTTGATTGGTAACAAGAAATAACAGGACACATGCTTAATGGATAGAAGCTTTAGAGTACTCTATACTCTCTGCTCGAACGCTTCTATCCACTTGCTGTCGCTGATCACAAATAGTGTCTGCGTATCATTGGCCTTATTTATATGTGGGTGGCAGACGAGTAAAAGGTATCACCGCAGAAGCGTTCAGAAGGGATGCTAAGGTACAAAAAAAACGTCTCAAATGGCCCATGAAGGACCGATTAGGACATGTCTTTGCTTTAAAATCACCCAAAATCCAAGTTTAGTCAAAAAAAATAGAAAAAATCGATATATATCGCGTGCTAAAGTGTTCTCTTAATGGGTGCGGGATCCGCGCTCGATTGAACCTTTTGCTCGTGGATTTTCCCTTGTATCGCTATCGTCATTTCTTTCAGATCCTCGCTGGGTGCGAGGATGCGGACTCGCAGACCTGGATTAGCTGCAGCGCCGGACTAATGCTGCTCAGGATCCTGGACGGCCAGACCGAAGGGGATCCAGGACCTACCAATAAAGAGATTAAGGCGCTCGATCATCTCCTTTCCTCAATTACTGATGTGAGTCTGGCCGGAGTGTTAGGCTCTGCCCGGCAATTGCTTGTGGGGCGCGCCGGGCAGGAAAAGGTTGAGCCTAAATTGGATGATCTCCTTGCTCCATTCCTGACATATGCAACTTGGCTCGAAAGTAGTCCGGAGTTTACGTTAGCCGAAGATGTCCGAGAATCAATTGAAAGAGCTCAAGTTCGTAAAGGGCAGCGGCGACACAGAGGAGAGTTGATAGTTTAGTGGAATAACTATACTAAACTATATCCCGGTCCTGATTCCGATCCTGTTTATTGGGATTGCCAGATAAATCATCTAGTTCTGAGTCTCGCTCCAGACCCTGTTCATTGCTGTATACTAAAGCACGCGATGGCACAGCTAACTTTGCACCTGCCTGCTCAACTATTTCCATAAATTGGAAAAGAATTCCCTGTCGGATACGCATAAATTCAAGATAGTCCGTAGTAAGGAACCATGCGCGCACGCTGATGTTTAACGAGTGCTCACCCAGCTCCGACAGATTTACAATTGTTCCTTCAGGCCAGTGCTGTGGGTGATTTGTAATAGCTGCTTCGAACTTCGGTAATATTTCGCGCACCTGAGAAATTGTAGTACCATACATCAACCTTACGATCGTATGAAAACGTAGTCGATCCCTGGCTGTATATGATTCCAATCTCATTTCGGCAACATGCCCGTTGGGGATGCTTATCAGAGTTCTATCCAGAGTTCTGAATCGAGTGGATCTTAGGCCAATTGTTTCTACTGTACCTAAGAAATCTTCGACTTTAACAAAGTCTCCTTCGCGGAATGGTTGGTCCACTCCGAGCGAAAATGCACCAAATAAGTTTTCAACGGTCTTTTGAGCTGCCAACGCTAGCGCCAAACCACCTATACCGAGACCTGCTATCAGGCTCGCTACAGGATAGCCAAGCATCGAAAAAACGGTGATAAACGCTATAACAAAGATGAAAACCTTTGCAGTACGTGCTCCTAGCGGCAGGAGGGCTCTCGACGATGGATTTTTATTACCCCACTCCGAGCCATCCAGAATTTGTTTGAAGACATCAATGACTCGCCAGATACCCCATACAAATGCTATGAAGAATCCTGCATTTATGATTGTATGAAATCGCTTTTCAGCTGGTTGATATAATCCCAGACTTGGGATTATAAGAGTTATAGCGATCAGTGCGCAGGTAAGTGTAAAGGGTGATCCCAACCGCATGATTGCGGTAGAGACGTGAGGATTGTCGTACCTGGCTAAGATCTTTCTGATAAACCTTCGGAGTATCTTACTGGCAACCAGTCCCAGTATTGTGGCTACAAGAAGTACAAATGGGAGGGCCAGCCACTGCCAACGCAACATGTTTAATGGTGCGTTTTTTAATAGAGAGGTAGGGAGATGTTCCAATATCCACCTGTCTCGCAGTGTACTATACCAATCCGGAATGCTGACTACAGTGCGCCTCGAGAATCTCCACAGCTTATCATCATTCTTGTTGAACCTTACCAGTCTTACCGGTGTGGCAAGCCCCTGTGAGCTGGTGATAAGCCCTAATTCATCCACTCCAGCTGGTAGACCGTCGGTTGTGTCTCCCAGCGCCTCAGATGACACTGAGTCGAGTTCAATCCAGAGGTGCCGGTCCAGTATTGCTTTGAGCTGCTTTGTGAGGATAGGCCCCCGTTTTGCCATGCTATCGGGGATATCCAGATAGATTGCAGCTGAGTCGAAATGGCCGTCTCCCACTAACATGAAGAAACGTCTTAATGAGGCTCTTGGCGATTCTCTGGAGACGTCCGGAGTTACAACTGTGGACTGTACAGTATCAGCCGCAGAAACTGTATCGTTCTTATTTGTATTTATAAAGCGGCTTGGGCTTAGTACTCCCTGTGCTTGCAGGCTCAGAGATACAACTAAGTTCAATACCGCTGAAAGTGCTAAACGTCTTAATGCCATTAGTACGAAATATTTAAGTCGCTCAACGTGACGTCTTTCTTTGTGAGCGAAAACAACGTCGCAAAATTCTGTCCAATGGACTGCGCAACGGAATTATACGAAACGGGGGTAGTATGCTGAGTGGCCTGTATCTGTTCAGCGTTCGTGCCATCTTCAGCGCTTGCTCCCTGTTCAACGAGTACGGCAGATTTAGAACCTATGTCCTGCGCAGCGCGTGTAACAGATTTCGTATCTCTGTCCTGTTCAACAACCATAGACGTCATTGTGACACCATCGATGCCACATGGTGTCATGAGGTTAAAGTAGGAAAGGTCTGTGGCCACATTAAGCGCAAATCCGTGCCAGGTGACCCATGAGCGGGCGTGAACACCAATCGATGCAATTTTACGCTGCTTATCGGCTGTCCATACACCGGTATATCCGGTGCTTCTTTCAGATGATATCCCAAAATCGCCAAGGGTCATAATTATTCCCTCCTCAACCTGGCGTAGAAACCAGTGAAGATCCTTCTTGTGACGCTCCAGATCGAAGATTGGGTATCCTACCAGCTGTCCAGGGCCGTGGAAGGTAACCCCACCGCCGCGCTCAACTTCAAACAGTTCGATACCTTTGGACTTTAGAAATTCTTCCGATACGGGGAGTTTGTTGTCTTCCTTGCGCCGGCCAAGCGTTACTACAGGTGGATGCTCCACCAGTATCAGAAGGTCTTCTGGGATGGATTTATCGATCCTTTTCTTGGCTGCTTCTCTCTGTAACAAAAGGACCTCGGCGTAAGATTTTACGCCGAGGTCCAATGTCCAGAGTTCACGTTTTTCTAACAGAACGTTCCCTCTATTTAACTAGGCGTGAATGACGCGCCCCATTGCGTCTAATGTTGCCTCTGCGACTGCTTCAGAAAGAGTTGGGTGAGCATGAATTGCGAGCTCTATCTCTTCTACTGTGTACTCGTTTTCACGCGCTACAGCGATTTCGTGAATCATTTCGGTAACACTTGCACCAACCATGTGAGCACCGAGAATCTCACCATACTTTGGATCGACGAGGATCTTTACGAAGCCCTCTGTTTCACCAGATGTACGTGCGCGACCGTTTGCAGAGAATGGGAATTTACCAGCCTTGTACTCAATCTTCTTTTCTTTCAACTCACGCTCTGTCATACCGATTGAAGCAACTTCCGGATGGCAGTAGGTGGCGTTGGGGATGTTATTGTAGTTAACAGGGTGGACATGATCTTTTCCAGCAAGAAACTCAGCAAAGACTAACCCTTCGCGCTCGCCTTTATGTGCAAGCATTGGTGGGCCGGCAACGTCACCGATGGCGTAGATGCCCTTTACTGATGTTTCCATCTTTTCATTGATCTTGATGAAGCCTCGATCTGTCATCTGAACACCAAGCTCCTTAATACCGATGTCTTCGATATTTGGTGCGCGGCCAGCTGCGACGAGAACCTTTTCAACTTCGAGATCTTCTGTCTTGCCGTTTATTTCGATCGAGAGCTTAACTGACGACTTGCCTGCCTTAACACTCTTGATCTTGGCATCTGTCATAAGGTTGATCTTACGCTTCTTGAATGCGCGCGTTAACTCTGCAGATACGTCGGCGTCTTCGACTGGGAGAATTGTCTTTGCGACTTCAACGATTGTTACTTCGCTACCAAATGCGTTGTAGACATCGGCGAATTCACAGCCAACTGCACCAGCACCAACAATCGCGATAGACTTTGGAGCCTTGTCCAGAATTAACGCTTCGTCAGACGAAATGATCGTCGTCTTGTTGAGCTCTAAGCCAGCCTGCGGAAGTCCACGAACGCGTGATCCGGTCGAAACGCAGATAGCTTTTTTGGCTTCATGCTTTTCTTCTTTTCCGTCTTCGCCTTTCACGGATACTGTGTTCTTGCTGGTGATCTTTCCGGTTCCTTTTAACCAGGTGATCTTGTTCTTCTTAAAGAGGAACTCAACACCTTTGGAGTTCTGAAGGCTCACAGCTCTGGAGCGTTTGACCGCTGCGCCGAGATCGAACTTTACATCATTAGCTATAACACCAAATTCGGCGCCTTTCTTGACCTTTTCAGCAAGCGAAGCAGAGGCCAGCAATGCCTTGGCGGGGATACAACCCCACATAACGCATGTACCGCCCAACCCTTCGCGTTCTACAACACCAACAGACATCCCGAGCTGAGCGCAACGAATCGCGCCAACATATCCAGCAGGACCGCCTCCTAAAAAGATTACATCAAATGTAGCCATAGTAGTTTTGATTACAGTTAAAAATTATTAGCGGATCGATGTCTGCTAGTAAATCAGCATCAATGGGTTCTCGAGCAGGCGACGAAGTGTCTGCAGGAACTTGGCTCCTGTAGCTCCGTCAACAGCACGATGGTCGCAGCTCATTGTCACGCGTAGGCGCTTCTGGATGGTCAGCTCGCCATTAACAACAACTGGTGTATCTGTTGCGGAACCAACTGCCAGAATACCAACTTCGGGCGGATTAATGATAGCTGTGAACTGATCTATCCCGAACATCCCCAGGTTGGAGATGGAGAAGGTTGAACCTGTGAACTCTTCCGGCTTCAGCTTGCGTTCGCGTGCCTTCTTTGCGAGTACTTTGGCTTCTGCAGATATCTCAGAGAGACCTTTGCGGTCTGCGTCGAAGATAACAGGAGTAATCAACCCGTCATCTATCGCTACAGCCATTCCGATATGTACGCGGTTGAACTGACGAATACCATCGCCTGTCCAGTGTGCGTTTACTTCAGGATGTTTGGCCAGCGCGGTAGCAACTGCTTTGATAATGATGTCGTTAACTGAAACCTTAAACTCATCTCCCAGTTCAGTCATAGCGGTTCTCAGCTCTGTGACTTTGGAGATGTCGTATTCAGCGGTGAGATAGAACGTTGGGATAGGTCCGATCGATTCAGACAGGCGACGTGCAATTGTCTTTCTGATCTGTGTTAATGGGATATCCACGTAATCTGCGCCTGAAGCAGCGGCTCTTGCAGGGGCACTAGTACCTGTTGCGGCTTTAGCTGTTCCACCAGATGCCAGAGCGGCTTCGATGTCGCGTTTAATGATTCTGCCGCCAGGGCCGCTGCCATCGATGCTGCTAAGCTCGATACCCTGATCGGAAGCTAAGCGGCGAGCGAGTGGTGACGACTTGGGGCGCGGAGCGTTGGGATCCTGGGAAGTTGCAGCGCCTGTCTCTTCTTTTGCACCTGGCTGGGGCGCTCCTGCAGAACCCGCAGTTATAGCCGTAGCTCCCTTGGAACCTGTTTCGGTTGCGTGTGCGGGATCTTCGGACTTGGGTACCGCAGATTCGGTAGATGCTCCCGAGGCTGGAGGAGCTGCGGGAGTGGCATTAGAACCAGCGGGCGGTGCAGAGGCTTCCGGCTTTGGAGCTGATGCACCAGCTCCACCCACCAACGAATCTATATTTTCGTCAGCTGCAGCGATAACGCCGATCAGTGTACCAACAGGCGCTGTTGCTCCGCCTGCGATGAGCTGCTTGCGCAGAATCCCATCGCCACGGGCAACTAACTCCATGATCGCTTTATCTGTTTCAATCTCTGCGATCACGTCGCCAGATTTTACAGCATCGCCTTCATTTTTTGTCCACTGTGTGAGTACGCCCTCTTCCATCGTTGGTGAGAGCGCTTCCATAAATACTTTGGTAGCCATAGGCTTTATCGGAGGTACATGACTTTTTTAACCGCTGCAACGGTCTTTGCAACGTCTGGCTTTGCTAACTTCTCGAGGTTCTTTGCGTATGGCATTGGTGTGTCGGCCTGGTGAACGCGAACCACTGGGGCATCGAGTTCATCGAAGCAGTGGCGCTGGATGTAATCCACAATCTGCGCGCCGATACCTGCAATTTCCCAACCTTCTTCTACAACAACTGCACGGTTTGTCTTACGAACCGAAGCGGATATCGCATCCACATCCATTGGACGTACGGTTCTGAGATCCACAACATCAACGTGGATACCTTCTTTTTCGAGTGCTGCCGCTGCCTGTAAGGCAACCAGCACCATCTTGCCATAAGTGATGATAGAGCAGTGATCGCCTTCATGCTTCAGATCGGCCTTGCCGATTGGAACGATAAGGTTCGGATCTTCACTGACTTCGCCCTTCGTATTGTAAAGCATCTCGCCTTCCAATACGATCACTGGATTGTCGTCGCGGATAGCTGCTTTCAGAAGCCCTTTTGCGTCGGCGGGAGTTCCTGGTGTAACAACTTTAAGTCCAGGGATGTGAGCCAGCCAGCTTTCCCAAGCCTGGGAATGTTGCGCAGACAGCTGTAAAGCTGCACCGTTCGGTCCTCTAAAGACCATCGGCATCTTGAACTGCCCATCGGACATGTACAACATCTTGGCAGCTGCGTTCACTACCTGATCCAATGCCAACAGTGCAAAGTTCCAGGTCATGAATTCGATAATGGGGCGAAGCCCAACCATTGCTGCACCAACGCCGATACCTGCAAACCCAAGCTCTGCGATTGGTGTGTCAACTACGCGCTTATCGCCGAACTCTTCCCATAAGCCGCGTGAAACCTTGTAGGCACCGTTATACTGGGCGACTTCTTCACCCATAAGGAAGATATCCTGGTCGCGGTGCATCTCTTCGCGTAACGCCTGATTTAATGCGTCACGGTATGTGATCACGGCCATTACGAGTTTCCTCCGATACGATCGTCGCTTGTAGTATCTGCTAGCACGTTAGTAAAGAGTGCTTCTGGTTCTGGTTCAGGTGAAGCATCTGCAAAGTCCAGAGCATCCTGTACAATTGCCTGGAGCTCTTCGTCCATGGCTTTGTACTCAGCCTCTGTAATCTGATTCGCTGCTTCCATCTTGGTTCTTAAAAGATTGATTGGATCGCGTGTAAGCGCTTCATCAAGCTCTTCTTTCTTACGATAAGTTCCGCTTGCGGCATCGGACATCGAGTGTCCCATGAAACGAGTTGTCTGGATATCAAGCAGGGTAGGCTTCTTCTCGACACGTGCACGCTCAATAGCTTCTGCAAGTGTCTTACGAACTGCGAACACATCCTGACCATCAACTGCTTCGGCTGCCATAGCGTACGATGGACCATGCTTGGTTATGTCGGTTTGAGCCATTGCACGATGAATCGCTGTGCCCATACCATAACCGTTGTTTTCAACGATGAAAATTACAGGTAATCCCCAGAGCGAAGCCATGTTGAGAGCTTCGTGGAATGCCCCAATATTGACGGCTGCTTCACCAAAGAAGCAGATACAAACCTGGTCGCCGTCTTTATAGTTGATAGCGAACCCAACTCCAGCTGCGAGTGGGATATGTCCGCCAACGATTCCGTGCCCACCTAAGAAGTTGAACTTTGTATCGTAGATGTGCATGGAGCCGCCCTTACCACCAGCGCATCCGGTTGCACGTCCATAAAGCTCGGCCATGATCGAACGTGGAGAAAGGCCGCGCGCCAGTGCGTGGCCGTGCTCACGATATGCTGAAACCACGTAGTCGTCTTCACGAAGAAGCGACATAACGCCGGTTGAGATAGCTTCCTGCCCAATATAGAGATGGCAGAATCCGCCAATCTTCCCTAAGGAATATGCCTCTCCGCATCTCTCTTCGAAGCGACGCTGCAAGAGCATAGAACGAAGCAACTCCAAGTTCAATGCCTTGTCGTCAGAGTTGATAACAGTTTTTTTAGCCATCATTTTGTCTCGTCGCAGAGGAAGGCGCTTTGCCTCCCGGTGTTGTGAGCTCATGAATTGTTAGATCTTGAGAATGAGAAGTTATTAAACGCCAGCGGCCTGCACCTGCTCCCACGCATGATAACTGCTGCGTACGAGTGGGCCGGATTCGACGTGCTTGAAACCCATCTCCATTCCAACTTCATAGAGATGTCTGAACTCCTCAGGTCGCACATAACGGTCAAGTTGAATGTGACTGTTTGAGGGTTGTAGATACTGACCTAATGTGAGGATGTCTACATCTACTCGTCGTAGATCTTTCATCACTTCCTTAACCTCTTCGATCGTCTCTCCCATACCAAGAATGATCCCGGTCTTTGTTGGGATGTCAGGAGCTATCTCTTTGGAGATCTCGAAGATATTCAACACGCGCGGATACCTTCCACCAGGTCTGCATTTCTTGTACAGGCGGGGGACTGTTTCTGTGTTGTGATTGTAGATGTCCGGACGCGCTTCCAACACCGCCTTGATGCTGTCTCTGTTTCCTTGGAAGTCTGGAACTAGCACCTCTACTGAGCAGTTCGGCAGGTGTGCCTTTATCTGACGGATAGTTTCGGCGAATATATACGCACCAAAATCCGGAAGATCATCGCGATCGACAGATGTGATAACCGCATGTCTGAGTTTTAGCTCGGCGACTGCGGCGGCAACACGTTCTGGTTCGGCAATGTCATACTCAGGAGGACGGCCGTGGGAAACGGCACAGTACGCGCAATTACGAGTACAGACTGATCCCAGGATCATGAACGTTGCCGTTCCATGTTCCCAGCATTCCCCGATATTGGGGCAGTGTGCCTCTTCGCATACGCTGTGCAGGTTAAGCTCGCGCATCATCTGCTTGAGCCTTATATAATTAGCTCCGCCAGGAGCTTTAACTTTCAACCAATTGGGCTTTCGCTCAGGCAACTCTTCTGCCCGGTGGCGCCCCATGATTTGATACAGGGTTTGTGCCATGACACCTCTAATCTACCCTAAAAGCGCGCTGGCCGAAATTGATAAAGGTCGTAAGTTGGCTTTTCCTGCATAATTATCTCACTTACCAACGCTCCGGTGACCGGACCGAGTAAAATTCCGTTGCGCGAATGGCCACATGCGTAAGTAAGATTTGTGATAATCGGGTCTTTTCCGATAATCGGTTTCCAATCCGGAGTAACAGGACGCAGCCCCGCCCAACTGCCGGATCTCTCTATTTTGTCTAAAAGTGGAGCGATAAGCCGCGCATTTTTTTCGATCGAGTCCAAACCAGCTTCGGAGGTCTGAGAGTTGAATCCAACACGCTCCGACGTGCTACCGGCTATGATTACTCCATCGCTTCTTGGTACCAGGTATCCACTGCCACCATAGATAACACGGCCAAAGTTGCTATTTATAACCTGATACTCACAAATCTGTCCCCTTACTGGCTCTATGCGGATCGAAGATTGATCGGGAGCAAGAAGGCCGGGGGACCATGCTCCTGCTGCCAGCACAAGTTCATCTCCTGCAATACGGCTCCCAAGGTTCGTATCAGCGTGTGCGACAGCACCGAGAAACTCTATCCCGGTCACGTCCTCATTAACGATAGTGATCATAGGGTGGGCTGCGACGAAGGCTCTAAGAGCGTCCATCAGTCGAGGAACCTCAACGGAGCCGTCCTGGGGAAAGAGAAGCCCGCCAAAAGCCGAGTTTATGCCTGGCTCCAACTCACCAAGTTCGGTTGGGGAAAGCCAGAGGGGCACACTTGCCTTTGCTTCCACAGGGCTGTTTAGATAGCTACTGCTGCTGTGGTGAGTGTGTTGGAGGCTGCCATGAGTGTTTTGCTGGCTGCTGCGAGTGTGTTGGTGGCTACCATCATTGCTGCTGCTACTCCCGACATAGCCGGAACGAAGCTGATCTGCTTCACGTTCGTTTAGCGCAAGCCTGACTGCACCATCCAATCTCAACGGTACTTCTATTCCCGTTTTTTCCTTGAGCAGATGAACGAAATTCGGATATTCGTTTCTGGCCCGAAACGACAGATCGGCTATCTCGCTAAGCTCACTCTCTACCGAAGGGGTCAGCATCCCCGCAGCTGCAGTTGAGGCTTCACCGGCGTGTGAGGTGCCCACAATCGTGACTCTAACCCCTTTTTCGGCTAAATGGACGGCAGTAGACAGCCCGACTATGCCAGTGCCTACAATAACGATACTAGCCGACATTTTGGGAACTAAACTTGAAGTGAGGTATAGGAATCACGTAACAGCATAAAGTCGAATAACCTGGCCACGCCCCAGCGTGGCTTCCCAATTTAACCAAATTAGGAAATGCTTCGAACTATAATCTTTTTAGGGATCGCGGTCCTGGTACTCTTTGCAGTAATTGGGCTATCGTTTGGAATCCTTGGATTCCTGATTAAAATTGCCGTCCAGGTATTAATCTTTGGTGCAATAGCCTATTTTCTGATCCGGATATTCAGCCCTGCTACGTTGGAACGTATTAAGGCCAAGATTCACTAGCCTTTAACTATCGGCCAGCTACTTTCCAGCAGTATACGACTTCAGGAAAAGGTTAATCGATCCAAAGGCCAGCTTTGTCTTGAGCTGGACAACTATGCGCCGATCGTCGTCGCTCAGCCATACCTCTGCTCGTCCATCCTCAGAAAATATTCCGCTCGTATTAATGATGGGCTGTATAACTATGCAGTCGTAGCTCCCGTTAGGAACCTTTATCGATTCCTTTCTTAAAACTTTGATAGTTACTGGATTTCTATCAGGGCGAAAATAGTTATTGAAGCTGTATGTCTTTCCTACTTCAAGTGGGACTGAGCGGATAAAATGCAGGAACGATCCGTCATCTAAAGGGTTCGCAACGCTCTTGTGAGTGCGCGGCGGTTTCTTTTCGAGTTCGGTGTATGTGCGTTTGTCAGGATGGATCTCGTAGCGGCGAATTCTATCCTTCGGCCCCTCGTCCAGCGTCTGGTAAAATCGAAGAGAAGAGAAGGTGGAAGTATCTATCCAGCTTTCAATCAGGTTTTTAACCCGAAAGCCAACAGTTCCGCCTTCGAGTTTGAACACTGAATGCCAGGCATCGATACCTCTAACCTTTTCGATCTTGGCAATTTCCATTGAAGCATTCCCAACTTTCAAAAAACCGAACTTTACATCGTAGGTAGCGCGTTCGCCGACCTTGAATGGAATTTTAAGTTTGGGGAATTTATTGATGCTGTCCTGATCATCATACGGAAGCGATAATGTGGTCTCGCCGGCCGAATCTGCTGTTCGTTCTGTAACTCGTACGGTATCCTGCATGTTTCCAAAAGCACCGATTGGCACCGATAACATCATTAATCCGATCGCGGCTCTGTTTGTAAAAATCTTCATGAGACTATTTAGTATTGGAAAGATGAGCGTACAGTTAGAAAGTATTTGCTGATTTAGGCTCTCGTGCTGCTTTTAAGTCTTGCTGGACGGGTGTCCTTAAAAAGCTGAACTGCATCATTGAACACACGAATACGAGATTCCCTCGGGCGTAGATCGTATCGTGGCTTGACTCCGACGGTTTCTACTCTTCTTGCAAACTGAGACAGGTTTGAGAGGAGTTGAATGTTGGCTGCCCACCCGTTGGTGTTAACAACAGGTGATTCGTTGTTTGCCTTCAATAGATCTCTGATAAGGGAGATGCGGTACAGCGTGAAGCCACTAAACGGATCCTTAATATCTTTAGCAGACTTTCCTTTTAGCGCGCTGGAAGCAAACAAGGGAGCTACCATCCTTAGACGCTTAACAGGCACAGGATCGGTTGCTGAACGTTCACGTTCTGCAACTACGATATCAGCTCCCCCCTCAAAACGTTTGATGAAATCCGGCAATGACTCAGGCTGATCGGTAAAATCTCCCTGCATCACGACCATGGCATCTCTGCGCGGGTACCGTGAGCGTTTAGAAACTTCTCTCGCCAACGTATTAAGGGCATTCCCGTAGCCACGCCGCGTTTCACCCCTCAACACCGTGAGCGGTAGGACTTCAGCGTAAGGTTCGAGTGTGTCTTTGGTCCCGTCGGTGCTGCCGTCGTCATAGATAACGACCTCATATTCGCGGGAGTACTCCTGGAAAACCTTACGAATCCGCCAGAGCAACACGCCAACCGTCGGCGCTTCATTATATGTAGGAATGCAGATATAAAGCATCTGGAAAGCTTATGGGTTAACTACTCTTTCGTACACCTGGACAGTCTTTTGGGTCATATTGGCTACACTGAACCGATCTGCGCGATCAGGGCCAGCCTCGGCCAATCTCTTCCTGTGACTATCCTCCAACATCAGTTCATGAAAGTGAGCAAACTGCTTAATATCGCCCGCTTTCGCCAAAAGTCCCTGTTGGTCGTGTTCGATGATTTCTGGGATACCACCAACA
Source organism: Gemmatimonas phototrophica (assembly GCA_040394885.1). Classification (GTDB taxonomy): domain Bacteria; phylum Gemmatimonadota; class Gemmatimonadetes; order Gemmatimonadales; family Gemmatimonadaceae; genus Fen-1247. Next base: position 93,530 of record JBEBRK010000002.1, on the reverse strand, counting down.
GAAAACGCTATTGGTGGTACTTTCAAAGCTAATGCGTCCAATAGAGATGTGCCGAGCCCTTCTTCCAGAGATGGATGCCAAAGCATATCCAGTCCGGCCATCGCGTCGTAAATCCCCGTCACAAATCCGGCATGATAAGCATCTGCTCCAGTCGAACCAGGGCGAGCGCCGATCTTTTTCAGCCCCGTTTCCTTACCTCCCAGGAACACAAACTTTGTCCTTCTAACAGCTTCGGATGGCAACGCCAGAACTACCTGCTCGATAAGATCTATCCCTTTCTCGGCTGTCATTGCTCCAACTACACCGACTATAACCGAGTCACGGCTCCATCCAAATTTACTGCGCCAATCCACCGGATTCTCTATATGAGGATGCGGAACTCCTGAGTGAACGACCTCAATTCGGTTCTTCTCAACGCCGGAGTCGACCATGGATTGTCTGACAGCATCTGATATTGCTATAAACTGTGTGACCCTATTACCGTACTTGAGCCGCACAGACTTTGGGCGAAACGTAACCCTGCGAGTTACGATTAAGGGCGTATCCGTCCCTGCAAGAGCGAGAAGAGCGATCGCATGAGCACGGGCATCGTGGGCATGGACGAAGTGCGGTTTCCAGGTCTTTACCAGCGACCTTATTCGCTTTCCAGATCTTAAATCCCAGTCGTTTCTCATTGGAGCGGCGGCGGTTGCCAGGCCAGCCTCATGAGCTCGTTCGACTAAAGGTGCGTGGACAGGGGCAACTACAAGTGGTTCGTCGCCTAGGTCCCGAAGGGATTTGGCGAGTAACAAAACCTGTCGTTGGCCACCGCGCCAACTGCGGCCGGAGTCTAAATGAAGGGATCTTAATTGCACCTTGGAATATACTCACCTGTGAAATGGCACGAGTGTTCTACTGATTATTGGAAACCTTCTATATGGCTGCGGCGTATGTAATAGGAAGGAGGCGATATGATCTTTGCTAATGTTCGAAACGATTTAAGTCGTAGAGATGCGCAGTTAGCTGTTCATCTCGTGGGACGTGAATCCGAGGAGGAGCTGCATAATGCCGAAAAGATGTTAAGTGAAGATGGCATTGATCGGATTCTGGACGATCCCAGGCTTCTGAATGGACTGCTTTCCTCCAGTTCGGGCGCAGCAGCATCGTTCCAGCTTTTCGCGTACGTTGTGATTAGACATGCGCTTATCGATCTGGGATTAAGAGATCGTATGCTCGCGGATTATCTCGCATCGGTTTTTATGCACTTTAGCCGTGACCGTAGAGCATGGAAAGTAGCCGATGTCGATGATCTTGTTTATGACGATATTCTAGACATCTCGCGCGATCTGGACACTGTTGATCCACGCCGTAGCTTTTTGGCGCGCACCCATCTTGGAAACTACTCATTATGGATAAGCGGATTATATCCCGATCGTATCGCTTATAGAAGAGAGTTTAAGGGCGGCCCGAATCTTGACTACTACGATAGTATGGGGCAAAAAGGATTTTCGTTAGCAGCGCAGCACAGACTAGCGAATGAGTACGGTTTAGTCGACCTTTATTATATGGCCGCTCAACACTTTGCAGAGCTCCGTATCGCTCTCAATAATGTTAGCGATGCTTTACTGTTCCCTAACCAGTCTTCACCAGATCGATTATTGCGCCAAGTATCAAATATGGTCAGGGTCAGATCCAATAGATGACTAGCGTATTCAAATGCGCTAGCTTCTCGATATGCGCGGTTTTAACGTTTGTCGTTAGTAGTTGCCTGCAGGCTCAGGGACGGTTGGATCCCAAAGCCCCATATGATGAGATCCCAGGCGCCGGCATAGATTCATCCGGCGCCTCCTATAGAGTTTTATCTCCGGCATGTGATGGAAAGACAATCTCAAGAATAGAGATAAATACATTTCCGCCATTCCAACCGGAAACATTTAAGATTCTGACTAAAACTGCGAGGCTTTTAACTCGCATACATGTTACAACAAAAGAATCGGTAATTCGTAGATATCTTGCGCTTGATTCCGGGCAGGTGTGCACCGAGATCAGGCGTAAGGAATCTGAAAGAATTTTAAGAGCTCAACCATTCCTGGCCGATGCTGAAGTCATAGCAGTATCGGATAGCCTGAATGCGCAGACAGTTACGCTGTATGTAAAAACAGTGGATGAAATTTCGCTTGTACTTGGAGGGCAGCTGACCAGCAAAAGTCCAATGGTCAAGCAGATAACGGTTGGCGAGTCGAACCTTGAAGGAGGAGCACTTTCTGCTGTTGCAGGATGGAAACATAGCGCAAATGAATATCGGGATGCATTTCACGCCAAACTTATTCATTATCAGTTTTTTGGTCGCCCATATCACTTCTCTGCAGAAGGGCGTAGAAATCAGTTAGGAAGCAGTTGGGAGTTACAGGCCAGTCATCCTTATATTACCGACCTTCAAAGAATATCATGGAGAATTACTTCGGGATCGATAAATGGATATCAGCACTTTGTGCGTTCCGATAATGAAAGGACTTCGCTGAACTTCAGAAGAGATTACAACGATATTGGAGGGCTGTTTGCGCTTGGACCGCCGGGGAAATTGATACTTCTTGGCGCATCGATATCGACAGAAAAGGAAAGAACCGATTTCTTCCCGGTAATTGTATCCGATAGTGGACTTTTGTCTGATACCAGCAGCGTATTGGTTGGCCGGTATGGTCAGTATGTTACAAGTAGAGCCAATCTGTTGTTTGGCTACAGAGATGTAAATCTCGTAAGAGTAACTGGCTTTGATGCGCTAGCCGGTGTGCAGGATATTAGAACAGGGCTTCAGATCAGCGGCCTGTTTGGTAAAGGATTTAAGATTCTGGATGGTGCTGATGATGACTACTTCCTTTCTCTGGGAATATATCTCGGTGTTGGCGGACCCAAGTCGTTTTTAGGTTTTGAATCCACTACCGAGCGCAGGAAAGACGTAGATGCAGCGGAGTGGGACGGGATTCTGGCTAGCAGCCGTACAGCCTGGTATCATAAGATCACCCCAACAAACACACTGGTTTCGTCCCTTGAGTTTAGCGGAGGGTGGAGGCAGAGGGTTCCGTTTCAACTTACCTTCCGCGATAAGATAGGTGGTTTACGTGGGTATTCTCGTTCCAATATAGCTGGCGGCCAGCGTATGGTTTTGCGCGTTGAGGATCGGTTCCCTATTGGTCGAGTACGCGATCTTGCTACCTGGGGCGGGGCAGTCTTTATGGACGCTGGAAGGATGTGGGCTGGTGATGCGCCGTTTGGAGCGACAACAAAGATAAATGCATCCGTGGGGGTTAGTTTGCTAGCTGCTCTTCCTCCGAATTCGAGAAGAGTGTGGAGGATGGATATTGCCGTACCAGTTTCAAGTGAAGGGCGTGGGTCTAAATTAGAATTGCGTTTCAGAACTTACGACAACACAAGATTGTTCTGGCGTGAGCCTGAAGATGTTCAGGTTGGTCGGGAGCGTTCGGTGCCGCATTCGGTTTATAGTTGGCCGTAAGGGATCTGTTTACGAGTATGCGTTACGCATCTGGTTTGTATAAAGTGTAAAGTACTAAGATTCGGACAACTTTTTCTAGCGCTTCCAGTTATCTCTTAGGATCTTGACCGCTCTACTTACCTGATTCCGCACGGTTCTAACAGAGATGTTTAATTGTATGGCAATTTCTTCGTACGTTAGTTGTGCATCCCATACCAGCATGAATATCTCCCTGGATTTTGGTGGCGCATCTTTAAGTGTATCGTATATCTGAGTTCTTACTTCGATCGTATTCAGTTCGGATAGAGCATTATCTTCTGCATTATCATCGATGTCGTTGTAGATTCCGCTGATCCATACCTTCTCCCTAAGTCTTGCTTTTGAGTCAGATCTTATCACATCTATAGATTTGTTTCGTGCCAGCCAATATAGATAATTGACAACGTTATAATTGGAATCAAGGTTGCCTCTGTCATTCCAAAGTTGCAAGAAAATATCCTGCACAATTTCTTCCGCAACATCCGCGTTGCCTGTTCGTTTCGCAGAATAAGCGATCAATGCAGGACCGTACAGTTTCAACAACATATTTAATGCGGAACTGCTGCCGTTCCTAATCTCCTTTGTCAGCTCTTGCAGGTTTCTGTAACCATTGCTGTCATTGAAAGATGGATTGGCCATAAGTCCTACCGGTAAATGGTGACTGAGTTTGAATCCGTGTTACGTAACCCGTCCAGCTCTAAAGTGTTTCAAGGCAGGAAATTTATCAAGTAGTCACTTTTCTGGGATACCAGGTTTGGATGAAACTAGTCAATAGAAAATATTTTCCATATACCGTGTGACGTTTCGTTAGGCGGCTCCGATATAATGGTGTATGCAGATTACTTCATCCTCAATTACATCTATAATAGCCGATTACCTGGCCGGGGATATGCCCGAAGAGAAGCGGATTATCTTTGAGCGTCAGATTGCGAGGGATGCGGAATTAGCTGATCTGGTCGCCCAATTGCGTAAGGCACAGGCATATTCCGGGTCGCATATACCTCTTCGATATGTAGAATACGAAGCAAGAGTTAAGGCGGTTTCAGCGCGGCTTGACGAGATACTGGCTTCTGAAACAACAGACTCCGTTAAGATCAATAAGGGGATTATAAATCGCGTAGGTCTCGGAGCCGGTTTTGGCAGAAAGTGGTTTCAGGCGGGAGCTGGCCGGCCAAGTCTATATATTATGGTTACAACGTTAGTGCTGATATTAGGCATTGGCACTTCGAAGTTGTTTTTGGGACGGGTAGATAACGGCGCACCTTATAGCCAAGCATCATCGTCCGTTTCAACCTATACAACAAGCAACGGTGAACGAGCCGCCATTAAATTAGCAGACGGAAGTTCTGTATTATTAAATGTCGGCAGTTCCTTGAAAGTTCCAGTCAACTATGGACAGTATAACCGCACAGTTGAGTTAAGTGGAGAGGCTCTGTTCACTGTGAATCATAGCGGTAAGCATCCGTTTATTATAAAAGCTGGTGCGAGTGTCACCAGGGTTTTAGGAACCAGCTTTATTGTTCGGCATTATCAAAATGATTTTGAAACCAGAGTGGCTGTAAGAGAAGGGAAGGTGGATGTAGGAGGTACAGTAGTAACAGCATTACAGCAAATCACTGTTTCTGAACGTGGAGAAGCCTCAGATATTCAGCATATAAACGGTAATCCTTTCTCCTTTGAATCGGGAGTTTTGCAATTAGAGCATATGCCTCTTGGAAAAGCGATACAAGAGCTTAATAGATGGTATAACGCTGATATTCGTATTGCAGATAAATCACTCGCAAGCGCCATAATCGGCGGACAGTTTTCTGAAGGTTCCATATTGGAGCTAATGGAGCAGTTGACCGTCAGTCTTGATGTTCAGATTGAACGGGATGGACATATCTTAACTTTGAGACGGAGGATTGATTGAACAAGAAGTCTCGGTCGCTATTGATCACTGCAGCTGTTCTAGTTATCGGAATGGATAGCGATGTAATAGCACAAGGGAGGTTTGACTTGCCAGAGAAAACTAGTATGGTTTCGAATCATGATGAGGATGCTCGGAGCGGAATAAAGCGGATAGAACAGTTGTTATCAGCGAAAGTGTCTGTTAAAGGAACTGGTAGTACTATTGCTGCTTTGATTGAGATAATTGCGAATCAGATTGATCTACGAGTTAACTACGCTGAGACCGGTGATATAATAACCCAGCGTGTTAGTGTGAATCTCCAGAATGTTTCTGCAATTAATGCGATAAAAACTATTCTGACGGGAACTGGCTTGGAAGTTGTGCCGCTATCGGATGGCCGCACAGTCGTAATTCGCCCTGTAAGAAGGGGGAGTGAGAAGACAGATACGACAAAATCCGGAGGTAGTGTGTCCGGGAGAGTTGTAGATTCGGCTTCGAAAGGCGGTATCGAAGGTGTTATTGTTACAATAGTCGGGACGAATCTTAAGGTTGTGACTGATAAAAAAGGCGGTTTTCAGTTTGCTAATGTGCCAATAGGATCGCAAATTGTTAGCGTAAGGTTGATGGGTTATAAGTCCCAGAATGTAAATGTTAATGTTGCTCTGAATGGAACTTCAAATGTATCTATTGCTATCTCTGCTGCTGCCACTGTATTAAATGAAGTAGTCACAACAGTTACAGGGGAGCAAAAGAAGTTAGAGATAGGAAATGATATTACTACGATTGATGTCCCGGAGGTAATGAAGCAGGCGCCGATTACGAGTGTTACCGATCTTTTGGAAGGACGTGTTCCTGGTTTGACGGTAGTCCGTAGCAGTGGGGTTCCAGGAGCTTCATCTCGTATCAGATTGCGAGGAATTGGTGGTGGCCTGTTAGCGGGAACTCCCGGGGCACCAACTAATGATCCTATTGTTATTGTGGATGGTATAAGGATATACGCGGGGCAGTCTGGCGTGAATGATCAGAAGTTGGGAGGAGATAGGAACTATCCAACCCCTTCGCCGATTGATCAGATAGATCCGAATAGTATCGAGAAGATTGAGGTGTTGAGAGGGCCGTCAGCGGCGGCGATGTATGGGTCGGATGCTGGAGATGGTGTAATCATTATTACAACAAAAAAGGGGAAGGCTGGAACTCCTAGTTGGGGTCTTGGCTTGAGCAAGGGAATTGAGTATATGCCTGGTACATATGCTGCACCCGGGTACTACAGGTTTGGTCACATGCCAGGAGGGCAATGGTTGGCGGGGGGAGGTTCATCCTCGCAGTTTTGCCCGACACTTAATGGTGTTGTTGACGACTATTTCAAGTGCCTTGAGGATAGTATAGTACGTTTTCAAGCGTTAAATGAACCACGCCTTTCTACTGTTGATCGGGGAAATAATTCAAAGCTTACCGGAACTGTCTCCGGGGGAACTCAAGATCTGGCTTATTCAGTTACTGGATCGTTTGCAAACACTCTTGGTTTAACCAAGATGCCAGAGCTGTATCAGGATCTTTTTAAAAAGCTATATGATTCAGTTCCTGGTAAGCGAATGAAGCGTCCAAATACAATGAGCAGTAAGAGCGGACAGGCGAGTCTTTCAGGGCAGTTTGGTAACGGTTTATCTGCGGTGTATTCTACGTCGCTCAGCCAGTCAATTCAGCAGCAATCTTCTGCAAACGAGCAGCTGGCCAACCTCGCATCTGCATACATCGATACAATGAATATCAGCCCCGGAAGACCGGGGCAATATGCCTACAGATTGAATGTTAAGAACAACTCGTTAATGCATGCGTTGTCTCTAACGCTGAATAAATTGGATTGGTTCCCTATGACCAGTACGTTCGGGATGGATCGTTTGGAGAGAGGAGCAGAGGGAATGATGCCAAGGGGGATTGTTTCGGTCCAAAGTGAAAATTTTAGTACAGGATCGTATCTCCCGAATGTGATTCTTTTTACAAATAGAGGAGAATTCACTGAGCGCCTTGAGAATATGCAGACGAATACAGCAAGAGTCGTAGGAACTCTATTTCCTCGATATCGAGTTTCGGTGAGTTTAGGTTCTGAAATAACAAAACGATCGACTTCTGCGGTTGAAGGAAAGAACGATACATTAGCAGAGGGGATAACACGTCCCACATCATTTGATAGAGCGTCGAGGGAAGGAAGAACGTCTACTACAGGCGGTTGGTTTGTAGAGCCACGTTTGAACATGAACTCACGGTTCTTTGTTAATCCAGGATTCAGATTAGATGGTAGCGGCGTTTCTGGATCGCGTGGTGGTTTACAGGGCGGATTACTATCGTTATTTCCGAAGCTGAACTTTTCATGGATTGCAATTGATAGAGAAGGTCGTGATCCGCTATTTGGCGCGATCTCACTCGTGCGCCCGAGAATGGCTTTTGGAATTGCCGGAGTTCCTCCTGGTGCAGAAATGAGTTTGAGGACTTTCGAACCGAGTCCAATAGGCGGTATTGAAAATGATCTTGGAATAGGGCTTCGCTCTATCGGCAACACCAGGCTGGGACCGGAGAAAACCCAGGAAGTTGAGGGAGGGTTAGACCTCCAGTTATGGGAAACCAGACTAACAGTTTCTGTTACGGGATTTATTAAAGTTCGCAAAAATGCCATTCAGCAGTTACCACTTGCTCCTTCAATTGGGTCCAGATCTGTGACCTATTATTCAAATATTGGACACGTCAGAAATACCGGAGGTGAGTTATCCCTCAATGCTGTTGTAATTGATAATGAAAACTTTGGCTGGAATATAGATCTTTCAGTATCCGGTTACAGGAATAAACTCACAAAACTTTACGGTGATAAGAAATCCATAGATTTAGGAGGAGGTTCGCGCTTCGTTGAGGGATATCCATTATTTGGACGCTGGTCTGTACCGATAGCCGGATGGATTGAGCCTCAAAATGGGAAGAAAATATCGGCTGGTGATTATACCTTAGCTGATTCAGCAATATACATGGGGCTGCAGTCTCCTGATTTTGAAATGCCATTCAGAACGTCTATTTCGTTATTACGTGGTTTACTTACACTGAATGGGGATTTCAATTATAAATCTGGTTTAACTCAGAGTAATCTTGGCGGTGGAGCGTTGCTCGGAAACATATATGATAATCCGATGTCAACACCTGGTCAGCAAGCTTATGCTCTTGCAGCCGCCTGTTATTTGACTAACGGGGGCGGCGGGGCATGTGAAGATCTTGGTACTGATTATGGTTTCATTCAGAAGATAAGCAGCCTACGCTTCAATTCTATTTCGGTGGGATATAACGTTCCCCGTGAGTACTTAAAGCAGTTTCCCATCTCCAGCCTTAGCCTGTCTCTCCAAGGCAGTAATATTGGATTGTGGACCAACTACCGCGGTAAAGACCCAGATGTAAACGGAAACCTGATAGGAGATGCCACAGTTGATTCCGGTCAGTTGCCTATGCCAAGAACCTGGAATCTGATGATGAGGATCGGAACATGATTCGCATAGATATTCTTAAAGAAAAACATCGAGTTAAAACAAGGCCTTTAGTTGCTGCGTTTCTATCTGTTACTCTATTAAGTGGATGTAGCGATATCACAGATGCTTCGTTGCCAGATGGGGTTATAGGGCCGTCAACATATAATAATAGGCAGGGAGCGCTTCGTTTAACCCAAGCGGCATTAAGTGAGTTATCAACTGCAGTTCGTGAATATATAACCTCTTCCGGATTGATGGCGGATGAGCTCGTCGCAAATGATCCTGGCCAGGTGCAATTTGATAGACGCGAGCTGGTAACACGAGATATTCCTCATATTGTCCGTTCCTATTCCAGATTGGCTCGCGGAATTGTATCTAAATACGTGGAAGGCGAAACGTCATCCTGGCGAGCTAAACTCTTCATGTATGAGGCGTACGCCGAGATAATAACTGCGGATGGGTGGTGCTCAGGTGTTCCTCTAAGTACGTTGGATTTCGAAGGAGACTGGACGTACAAGCGTGGATCCTCAACCGATGAAATTTATAATAGTGCAATAAGTCATTTAGATAGTGCCCACTTACTAGCAGACGGTGACGATTCCTTAAAAGCAGCAGTTAGTGTGCTTAAAGGACGAGCGTTGGTTGCACTGGGTCGATATGCAGAGGCTAGTGAGGCAGTGCAAAGTGTTGGCAACGACTTTCGATATGATATGAAAATTGCTTTTGACTTCGGGACTGGAGGAAACTATTCACAGACCCCTAAATACGAATTTTTCGTTGCAAATGTCTCAATTTCAGACAATGAAGGAGGTAATGGACTTCCATATCGAACTTCCAATGATCCTCGTGCTAAGTCTACCTTATTGAGATCAAAAGGTATAGGCGATGAAGCTTCAAAACTGAATTCCTTTTTTCCGGTAAAGTATTTTACAACATCCGATTCGTCAAACTTTGTTATAGCATCAGGAATTGAAGCAATACTAATCAGAGCTGAAGCTGCTTTGAATCGGAATAGCTCTAGTCAGTTAATGGATCTATTAAACACACTCCGCACCGATAGCTCATTTACGGTTGATACATTGGTGCAATCTGGAGGAGAGATTAAAGTCGATACGGTATGGAATGCGGGGATGGGTGGGGTAAACGGACTACGGCCTTTCTCCGCAATGCCTAGTTCAGTGGAGGATCAAAGAAAACTGCTTTTCTCCGAGCGCGCTTATTGGCTGTTTCTGACAGGCACAAGGCAGGGTGACCTGAGGCGTCTGATAAGGAAATATAAATTAGATAGCGAGACCGTTTATCCTACTGGAATATATCGTGATATGAATGGGGTATCGAATGGAATGTACGAAAATGCTACTTCGTTTTCTATTCCTGTAGGTGAATTGGCAAATCCATTATTTGAAGGCTGTAAATATGACGAGTAATATATTGAGAGTGCTGTTTCGATGTATGATCCCCGTATTTTTGGTGTCAGTAATTAATGGCTGCCAGCTAAGTGATGAGGGTACTTCTCCGCATGTATCAGACGGTGACTATCTGGCGTCTTTTGAATTTAAGCATAGCTCAATTAATCTATCAACCGTAGCCCCATATGATACAATTACGCTAAAGTTCAATGCAGCTTTAGGTGATGGCAACTATCCTTCCGATTCAATAGTATACACGGTAACAAATTCAGCTATTAGAATAATTGACGGGGTGCTGAAGGCCGATGAAGAGGTTTCTCATGCTCTGATAATTGCTAAGATGAAGCGCGGTTTAGTTACTCGGATTGATACCGCTTTTGTTTCGGTTATCAGTACCATACCTCCTGAAATATCCGAATTTAAATTTAATGTTGATGGATCGGATAGTGCGAAAGTGGCAACTGGGAATATGAAGACAATTCCCTTTTTCTATGGTACAGGTTCCGAGGCAAGTTTAGGAGGATTGCATATATCCTTTAAATCGTCAGATCTGCAAATCGCAACTTTTGAAGTTGCTGGTCAAAGCTTGAATGTGACTGCGATTCGTCCTGGGAGAGTCATGCTGCATGCCTCTACATACGCATATGGAAAGGAGTTGTCAGACTCCATAGTCTTTACCGCTGGTTGGCCTCTTCTGTTTCATCTTCCGGTAATAGAAAAAAATAGATCAGGTTCTGTCGACCCGATTCTTGATTTCATGTATGGAGATATTACTATCGGAGTTGGTGGTTGCGTAGTTTTTTCGAATGTTAGTCAATCAAAGAAAATAGATGTTAAGTTCGAGAATCCTGCTCGTGTTAGCCCTGCTGGTGCATGTTCGTTCTTCCTGATTCGCGATCGTTTTACTGGAGGCGATATCCCTCCATATATGAGAACTCCTGTGCCAGTAGAAGGTGATCCAGACGAAGTAGGATTTGATTATGTATTCTCTCCATATAAAGCCAGAACGTTTAATGAATCTGGAGCATTTGCATATCAAAGTGAATTAAATCTGACAAAAGGTGTTGTTATGGTCTGCAACGAAAATACCGATACCACCTGTGCACCAAGTGGACTTGGTCAGTGGAAAAAAAGCGGTGTTAAGTGAGAACGCAGTTGATTGTGGCTTAGTCATACTTTAATAACCAATTTCAATGATTAGTAGAAGAACTTTTTTTTCCGGATCGGGTGCCGCTTTTGCAGCCTCTATAGTTCCACGAAGTGGATTTGCGTCGAACTTTGAGTTCCAGGAGTTACCATCTTCGCAAGATGCAAGGATGAAAATGCTGATTGAAACAGCTGTTGATTCCGCAAAGTCCGCTGGAGCAACATATGCTGATGCCAGGTTGACTTTCGATCAATTTATGATGATCAAGCCTGGCTCAACAACTCTGGAAGGTAGGGGATTCCCACCTTATAATCGATCTGAGAACATGGCTTTTGGAGTCAGGGCGCTGGTAAATGGATACTGGGGGTTTGCATCAAGTCCGGTTTGGTCAAAGGAGGAGGCCGGTCGTTTAGGAGCGGCGGCTGTGGACGCAGCCAAAGCCAATTTGTCTGCTAAACAGAGACATGTTGAATTTGCTCCAAATCCCAATTCGACCAGTGGAGATTGGGTAATGCCAGTGGTTGACGATCCGTTTGACATGGATAGCGAAGAAATAAGTGACTTTTTAGATGGGCTTGTGTTTTACTTAAATCATTTGCACCAAGAGTATCGGAGGCCGCTAGGACGTTGTGGGAGTGACATCGTAACTCAGTACAACAGGCAACAGAAAGCATTTGGAAATACTGAAAACCAGTATGTTACTCAAAGACTATTCAGAACTGGAGGATTTATAAGGTTGATTTATGATTCTTCCGGTACTGGGGGGCATACATCAAGCGGCGAATTGAAATGTTTTAATCCAAGTGGGCATGGTGCGGGCTTCGAGGTAATTCGAAGACCTGATCTTAGAGAGCATTGCCATGCACTCTTTGAGGAGTTGGTGGAGGAAGCAAAATTGCCTCTTATTCCAGTAGATATTGGAAAGTTTAATTGCCTGTTCCATCCTCAACTGGTTGCACCTATAGCAAAGAGAACTATAGGCATTGCGACAGAAATTGATAGAGTTATGGGGTTTGAAGCTAACACAACAGGTACAAGCTATATAAAGCATCCCAATGAAGAACTTGGAATATTGAAAGTTGGAACGAAGGATCTTAACGTTACTGCTACAAGATCTTTACCTGGTGGTATAATGAGCGCCAAATGGGATGATGAAGGTGTTTCCCCCAACGATTTCGCAATTGTAAAGGAGGGTTTAATAAGCGACCTTCAATCAGGACGGGAGGGTGCTTCCTGGATGAAAGAATACAAAAGTCGATTGGGTAAGCCGTTGGCAAGCAATGGGTGCGTATATGCAATTGACGCTGTTGAACCCCCTGCAGTGCATACATCTGATTTGATTGTTCAACCGAATCAAAGCCAGGATAAATCTCTTAGTCAACTTCGAGAACAGATGGAGAATGGTTTAGAGCTCAATGGAGGAATGTGTCATATGGACTTTCAACAAGCAAGCGGCTTAATTGGCAATTATTCCGCTTTTCAGATAAGGAAAGGAAAACGTATTGCTCGATACATCTCGCCGGGAATCTTGTTCAAGACACCGGAATTATGGAATAGTATAATGAGCATAGGGGGTGGAAGTACTTCACTAAGAGTAGGAACCTTTGACTACAAGCAGAATCCTGTCAGAATTTCATATAGCAGTGTGGATGCCCCTGCTGTTTTGTTTAAAGATCTGTCAATCGTAGACCCCTCCAAGAAGGCGTGATGACGATGATTCAATCGAATGACAAACTTCTCGATTTTTCTCAGTCTGAAAAAGTTATTGAGTCTGTCAATCTTCATCTTAAGAATGAAGAAGAAATTAGTGTTACTGTTAATAGTCTTTGGTTCTGCAATCAGAGATGGGCAAGGAATCGAGCTTTCGAAACTAATGATATAAGAAAGGTTCGTGTTACAGTAGGGGCAATGAGAAATGGCGGAGGCGGGGTTTTTATCAGCTTCAATCAGATAGATTCGGATTCCATTCGTGATGCATGCAACTTAATACGGTATGAAATGGATAGAAATTATAGTGCTAATTTCTCCAGAGGAATGGATATGAAGTTTGATATGCCTACATGGGATTCAAAAGGGATTTCGGTCTGGGAAGACAAAACATACAATCGTAAAGCGACTGAAAACTCAGATTTTGTAAGATCGATTACTGAACAAGCTGAGTCACAGGGATTATTGAGTGCAGGATCGATGGATTGTCTCGGGGCAAACTTTGTAGGATTTACACGAGATCCTTGGGGTATAGAAGATTTGGAACGCGGTCAAACAACGCAGGCAGAGTGTTCTATGACGGTGCGCCATCCTAAGGGGACAGGGTCTGGATGGTGTGGTGCATCTTCGTTTGATCTTGGGCGAATACGTTTGGATGAGTTAGGAAAGATTGCATTAGAAAAATGTTTGATGTCAATAGATCCAGTTAGAATTGAACCAGGACGATATCAGACAATTTTAGAACCTCAGGCGACTGCTGCGTTCGCAGATCTATTTGTGACCTTGTTTCAGAGTCGCACGCTTGCCGAGAGGCATGGTAGTCCGGTGTATTTAGGTTACGACTCGGAGATAAGCCGGGGGCGGAGTAAGCTAGGTCTTAACGTTGCTGATCGCAGGTTGTCAATAACTCACGATCCGGAAAATCCTATTTCTGGCAGTCACATATATAAAGGGGTTGAAAAGGTAGAATTTCTAAAGGATGGTGTTCTTACATCTTTAGCTGCAGGGTATGCTGAATATTCATTGGCAAAGTTATCGAGTACACAGCAAACTCTCCGGCGTTGGAGCTATGAAATGAGGAGCTCCGAAGTAACAAGCACTGATGACATGATATCTAATACAAAGCGTGGGCTGCTGCTTACACGTGTTTCTGGAGTTGAAGTTATTCATGAAGAGAGTGTGTTATATACTGGTGTAACAAGAGATGGCCTGTGGTTAATTGAAAACGGTAAGATAACCAAGGCTGTTAGAAACTTTCGCTGGACTGAATCGCCAATGTTCATGTTTAATAATGTGCAGGCTGTTGGCGAATCAGTGCCGGTGATGACATCCAGGCATCAGGGTTTCCCATTCGTGCACGGTGAACTTCAGCTTGCTTCGATAACACAGATCGTTCCCACCATACAAATAAATGATTTCAGCTTCACCAGCACTGTTGATGCAATATGATCATGTCTAATTTAAGAATTCCAGCTATTGTAGCATGTTTTGCATGTATTCTCTACTCTTCGGAGAGCGAATCTCAATCGTTGTTTACACTTTCTAAGAAAGTGCCCGACTACGCTTCGTATCGGGATATAGAAGAGTGTCATCGGGCCGGTATCAGGATACAAAATTCTCAAGAGAGGCATCCGTCAGACTCTATTTTTCGTGATACGATAGATATAGAAACGGCAAAGAAGCATGTGGGAGTTCACCCTGCTACAGAGTTTGTTGGATTGCGTAAACCCGCAGTTGATACGTTAAGGCTCTGTTTGAGTAAATTCAATCCAGATACAGCGGATATCGCAACGTTAGAAAAATTAGGAAGAATAGTTAGAGTCCTATTGTTGGCGCATAGAGATGAGGACGTTGAAAGAATGGCGAATCGTTTTCTGGACTCATTACGTAGGGAGGCCGAACGCTCTAATAATAGTAGTGAAAGAAAACAAAAGATGAGAGAGTATAAAGATGTGATGTGGCTGATGTTTACGGAGCATACTAAAGCAAAGCCTATTCGCAAGGACAAGCTAGCAGAATATTATAAGAAAACTTATAGTATATTTGAAGAAGATTCCAGTTACTATAGGATTGATCTTGCTATAACGTTGCAAAACGTATATGACCTCTTTAAGGATACATTAACCAGAGACAGTTTAAGAACACTAGCTATCAGACTCAATGATTCTACTTCAGTAGAGGAGAGAACGGGGTCGCCGAATTCCCATATTCGACTAGGAGTTCTGGCATCATTTGTTACACATTTTACTCAGCAGGAAGCCCTCGATAGTATCGCCGTTTCAAATGTTGCGTATAACTTATGGTATCATAATACAGTCCAAAGAAGGGTATTTGGAGGTGAAGAATACACCAGAGAAAAAGCACAGCCAAAAAAGTTGTCAGAAATTTCGGGAGAATTTTACTATTCTGCTGACAAAATGATACCCGATTCTGTAAATACTATCAGAAAGGGATTTGCATCTTTTACATCTCATGGCCGGCTTCCATCAAATCAGATTCCGATAAAAAACAGAATGATGATGATTATAGCAATGCCGGGGTTGTGTCATACTGATACGCCAGAAAGAGTCACCGGTGAAAAAACGCGTGCAACAAATGGAATAAACTGTATATCATATGCAAACAAAATTCGAAACTTCAAACTCAAGTTTCCTGATATTGAACTCGTGGGTCTTTCCGCAACTTATGGAACTGTAGGATTGCTCGGGCCGTTGAGTCCAAGTCAGGAGGCAGATACCCTGGCAAAATATTTCCTTGGATACCTTAAGATGCCTATCCATTTGATCATTGAGAACACTGAGTATTTTCATTTGTCTAAACCTGATAGTCGCAGGATTGATATTCCAACAGCAAATACGCTTTCGTTAGATACTTGGGTTCTTTCAATCCCCGACTTGAAAATTCTTACAGATAAGGAAGGATATATTCTGAAGGTTCATAAAATGGACGGAGAATGGTTCGATCGGTTCTATGATATTGTTAGGAACAGACCTAATACATAGTTGCGGAGAATCCTTTGATCGCCTTTCAATTGCTTAGTTGGGAAAAACGGCATTTGGCTGTAAATCTGGTGACAGGATGTACTTGAGCGATGAAAAAATATCGAAAATTTGGTAGTCATATACTAGACTATTCGACGTCTTTACAGAATAGAAGATCGTTTATTCAGAACTGTGCTTCAGTTGGTTTTGTTACAACGCTAGGTACGCCTGAGCTACTCACAACTCAGAAAAGCCAATTTGAGCCAAATCCATTAGTTGTTAATCAGGATAAAATCTGGGAAATCTGTTCTGCCTCTATTGAGTCGGCCAAAGCTGCTGGCGCAACTTATGCCGACGTAAGAATGACTTATACCTCCAGTCGGTCAATGAGTATTCTATCATTTGGCTCGGAGGTTATGGGCATTGGTCTGCGCGTATTAGTTGACGGATATTGGGGGTTCGCTTCAAGTCCGATCTGGTCTGTTGATGAAGCGGCCCGCCTAGGGCAGGCAGCTGTACGTCAAGCTAAGGCATGCTGTATATCGGGTCCTAAACATGTCGATATCGCTCCTGTTAAAATAATTGAAAGCGGACAATGGATTATGCCTGTAAATGACGATCCATTTGAATTAAATCCAGACGAGATCTATGATTATCTGAATTCAATTTCTGTTGCATTGAAGCATTGGCCCGGAGTGAATACTGCAGCTGCATCAGTAGGGTTTAGAAAAACTGATAAGTACTTTGTCTCAACATATGATCAAAAGGTATTTCAGCGCACTTATCTTAGTTCAGCCAATATACTGATTGTTTATTTAGACAAAACGGGCAGAAATGGGCACCTTTCAATCGATTCGTTCACGCCGGCAGGAAAGGGCTTCGACTATATACGTAATAGTGGTATGCGCAATGAGCTTCGGGCAGGGTACGAGGAGTTACTGGAAGATCTGTCTCTTCCAGTCAAGCCGTTAGAAGTTGGACGTTATCCGATATTGTTAGATAGCTCTACGGTTGCAAACTTATTGCATAAAACAATAGGTCCGGCTACGGAACTTGATAGAATACTTGGTTATGAAGCAAATTCCACAGGGACCAGTTTCATAAATGATCCAAAACAAATACTTCAATCATACAGAGTTGCATCAGATAAAGTCACAGTTACTTCGGATCGCTCTGTTGAGGGAAGTGCTGGAACTGTAAAATGGGACGATGATGGAGTCGCACCTAAAGATGTTGTATTGATTGATAGAGGGTTGCTCAAAGGGGTTCAAACAGACAGCGAGCGGTCTGGTTGGCTGAATAGGAATTTGTCAGGATACCATATAAACAGTTCCACAGGGAGTATGGTAACAGATAATGCACAAACTCCCCCCAATATATTCTCAGGTAATTTAACTCTTTCTCCAGGGGAGGATTCTTCGTCTGATGAGGCTTTGATAAAAGAAATGGGTGATGGTGTTTATATCAAACACGGAAGTGTAGATGTTGATTTTCAGCTATCATCCGGAGTCGTTTCAGGTAATGTATATGAAGTAAGAAACGGCAAGCGTATCGCCTCATTGCAATCAGCTGGAATCTTGTTTAATACACTGGATCTTTGGAAATCTGCTTTGAGAATTGGAGGTAGCGACCTTCAAAGAACTTTTGGTTTATCAGCGAGCAAGACTAATTATGGAGCGCAAGCTACAACTAGCGTAACATCATCTCCTGTGATATTCAGGGAAGGAACTGTAATTGATCTGACCCGAAAAGCCTGATGTCGACCAGTAAGTTGCTGACAGAGAGCGAACTATCAGAGATACGAGATAAACTCGTCTCATATTCTTCTGGTGTCGGCATAACCAGGCTGGCTATTTCGAGTTCGTGGAGCAGTGAGCTTTCATGGGCGAGGAATTCTCCGTCTATGTCCAGCGATAGGCGGGAGGTCTCTGTTGTTGTATTCAGAAACATAAAAAATGGACTCGGGCTGGCACATATCAATCAGATTGATGATGCATCTCTAAAGAATGTTATGCGATTAGCAGAAGAAGTCGCACTGAATTCTGGAGATCCCAAGGAGCCCGATGATCATCGCTTTCCAATACCTGTTGTTGGATGGGATGGAGGGGCCTCAACCTGGGACGATAAGATCATGGTTCGTTCTATTGAGGAAAGTGCGAACCTGATTCATTCCACCACGGTCAAGGCCTGGGACAAAGGGTTGATGAGTTCTGGTTATCTGGAAACTAAAGCACATAATATTCTCAACTTTGCAACAGATGAATTTGGAAGAGAAGCCCCCGATGGAATCTCTTATGGTGAAATGACCCAGATTCAGTGCTCGGCTACGGTAAGAGATGCTAGTCGGGGTGGTTCTGGTTGGGCAGGCAAATCAAGCTACAGGTTGGCAGATGTTAGCGAATCCGCAATTGCAGAGAAAGCGCTGGATAGAGCAGTACAATCTATTAATCCAGTTAAAGTTGAGCCTGGCCGGTATACGGTTGTTCTTGAACCTCAGGCCACTGCAGATCTTATCGATCATCTGATTCTTGATGTTACTATAATGGGGAGAAGGTATGCTGAAAGTTCTGCACATCACGTTATGGGGTTGGCGGTTGACCCGAGTCTCTCCAGGATTAGAAGTAAGATGGGATCCAGGATTGTAGATAGCAGGGTTACAATATCACACAGCATAAAAGATTCGAACCTTGGCGTTCTTCCTATGGCCGGAGTTCGAGATATTACTTTAATTGAAAACGGAGTTCTTAAAGAGCTATATACTGACAGGGGGCTGGTTTTAAATGAGCTTAATTACAATAAGCCGAATCTTGAGCGCAATTCATATAGAATGGAGGAAGGATCGTCTACTACCGAAGAGATGATTCTATCTACAAAAAGAGGATTGTTTGTAACACGTCTTTCGGGTATGACCTTAGTGGATACACGATCGCTTCTTATGTCAGGTGTTACAAGAGACGGATTATGGTTGATTGAAGAGGGAAAGATTGTGAAGGCAGTCAGGAATTTTCGCTTTCTGGAATCTCCGTTGTATGCTCTGAGTAATATTGAAGAAATAGGCCAGGCTGAGCGAGTCTTTCATCCCAGACAGCCGTCTACATTCATGGGTTTTACTCCCCAGATGTTGTTGTCGCAAGTGATAGTTCCTTCACTTAAGGTTCGTGACTTTTCCTTCACGTCTACTATTGATGCGATATAAGTCAGGTTGTAGATCCGTCACAGTGAATCTATGCAGTATAAGATTTCTGGTTTCGATTATTATCGCCATTATCTTGGTCAATGGCCTACAAGCTCAAGTTAAGAGTAAAACTATCGACGTTTCAAAATATAAAACATACGAAGAGTGTATTTCTTTGCAGAATCGTTTAATTGCGCGCGAGAGACGAAAGCTGCCGTATTGGAAAGATTCTTTGGAATACATTAGATCTGATAAGCTGAATGAGTATTCGAAGGCCGTCACAGATACAGTGGCTATTTGCATGTCCAAGTTTACATCGCAGAACGTTAATCTGAACAATCATACCGAATATCTGGATTGGATTACAATCTTTTATGATATTGGGAGAGATTCCGATGCCGAATCGGTAATCAACCGAAAGCTGTCTAATGCAGTATGGGATACAATAGGAGTTGTCGAGGGACGCCATAATATAGTTGCGGCTGTTGTTCGTTCATTAGTCCGTGTTCGTCCAATTCCCTGGGATGCCATAGTTCGAATTGCCAGGATGGTCGACTCTCCAGATGCGATATGTCCATTGCATGAGAGGATATCAATCTATGCTACCATGATGAGTCTGAGCAGAGAGCTGAATGATACACTCACGCATAAGTATGTAGCGGAGAAAATGGTTGAACTTGAAAAAGGATTATCCGTTGAAGAGAAATCAAGCTATACATGGCAGTCCCAAGGAAGATACACCTTGCTTGAAGCTATGGACTTTCTCAATCATCACGAAATGTTGGATAGTTTGCGAAAAAGTCCCCAGGCTTATCTGTCATATAGGAATTCCTACTGGGCAATGATCAGGGGGCAAAGCTCTGATAAACTACCGAATCATGTAGGAGAAACTGCCAAACCGATCATAGCTGATTTCTGGTTCACACGGCAGGAGGATCGCGTATCTCAGATTAATAGTTTGGCCGAATCTATACCGGAAGCAGGGAAGGTGAATCTTATCGTGTTTCTCGAGATTATCTGTTCTCGCAATACACCAGTGTTTGGAAGCAGTAGTCACCGCTCGTTACCAATAAGTGGTCCTTGCCTACCTGCATACTATTCTCTCAGGCGCTTGGGTGAAAGATACCCGAACTTAAAGCTGACTATTGTATCTCACACTGACGGCTATATAGGGCTAACGGAACCGCTAACTCCGGAGCAGGAAGCCAAACATAAGAGTCAATGGTGGCTTGGTACTCATAGAATTCCTGCAGTCCTTGCGGTAGCCGAACAGAAATACTTTCGACTCCCTAAGCCTGACGAGCGTCGTATAGACGAACCACATGATAACTCACTTAACTATCGGTTCGGTAACCCGGATGCGCGTATTCCTAGCGGTAAGGCTTTCTTGGTAGATGTTGACGGCAGTATTCTCTATTCCGCAGAAATAAATCCGATTACCGAACGGAAGTTCAATGAACTTCTGAAGGCAGTCACAAACAGGAAACAGTAATGAACAACAGTTCCTTGTCTGTCTCGTCAGTCTTTGTTCTAAGATTATGGAAAAAAGTTATGATTGGTAAACCTTTACCCCTCTATAGGGTGACTAATCTTTGGGTAGCAATCTCAACTCAGAATTATAGAAAGCTCGCGCTAAGATATTGGCGTGAGTTTTTTGCGTTTTTAGATACTTCCACACAGAGGAAATTATTAAGATGCCGATGAGTATTTCGCGCAGAAGAATGGTTGGTGGTGTTGCAGGGTTAGCATTTGGTTCGCTTTTATTGCCTAAGACTTCTTTCGCAGAATATGATGAGCCAATTAACCCGGAACTGATCCCGAAAAAAATTATGTTTTCTGCTCTTGCCAAGGCTATGGATGCCGCTAAGGTAAGCGGGGCGGAGCATGTAGAAGTGTCCATGACGCGTAATTTGCTACAGAATCTATTTCAGGATCCGAACTTATTCTCCAGAATACGGGGAGGGAATATCTCCAATATAAGTATTGCAGTAAGGGTCATGATCAGAGGGCGTTGGGGCTATGCGTCCACGAATCAGTTTGAAACAGATGAGATGGTACGGATTGCAAAGGCTGCGTGTTCTCAGGCAACTGCCAATTCCAAGCATCGTCCGCGGCAAATGCACTGGACGTCCCCACCGAATATTGTGGGAGAGTATATAACCCCCGGGATTGATCCGTTCAGCGTAACTCAGGAGGAAAAGGTTGATTTTATCAACTCCTGGAGAATGGCTGTTAGTGATTATAGAGATTCTAAATATGAAGGAGGTGTTGGTGCGAGCCGGATCGAACATTGGCGAGTAGAAAGGGCTTTTATTAATAGTGCCGGAAGTCAATTGTATTCTGTAAAGTATGGTGTGAATGGAGCCTTTGGCGTCTATGGACGTATTAAAGGAGCCAACCCATTATCTAATCCTGATCCAGTTGTTGCCAAAGGATTGAATCCACAACAGGCCGGTTGGGAGGTTTTTCGTGAGGCTAAAATACACGAACAGATTCCACAATTAATAATTGAGCATGCTGAGGCCTCTATGATAGGGATTAGTCCTGTCGATATAGGGCGTTATGACGTTGTTTGTGATGCATCAACCTGTGCTAGTCTGATTACAAGTACAGTGGTGTCAGCTGCAGAAATTGATAGAGCTATTGGGCTGGAAGCAAACGCCGGTGGAACAAGCTATTTGGGGCCAATTCTCTCTGATCACCTCGGCAGTGTGGTTGGGCACGATAAGTTGAATGTTAACATTAACAGAACCGCAAGGCGCGGCCTTGGGACAATGCCGTGGGATGCGGAGGGAGTTGCAGCAAAGTCGTTTAATCTGGTGAAGGGTGGAAGATTGATAGATTATCTTACCAATCGAGAATACGCCCCTCTATTAGATGAATGGTATGCTGCAAACGGTGTAACTCCCGGTTCTAATTCCTGCTCGTATGCTTCGACCGGGTCATCGTTTCCAACAGTTGCGTGCGGGAATGTGAAAATTGAGCATGGGAAGGATGATATAGGAGTGGACGAATTGGTTAGCAATGTAAAGAGGGGGTATCTCCTTCCGAATATGTTTGCTATCCCTTCATTTCAGCGTAAAGATGGTTACATGAATGGTTTGGCAAGGGAAATCATCAACGGCAAACTCGGAAGTTATGTGCAACTAGGAGTGCTGTTCAGTGCTACTGATCTATTAAGAAATATGACTGGAATCGGTGGTGAAAAGAGCTTGATACATACTGGAGCCGATGGAAGTAAATCTCAGCCGAGGCAAGCGATCTATTGTTCTGTTGAATCCGTTCCAATGAGTTTTTCCAACGTAGCTATCATAGATCCGAATAAAAAGATATAATGCAGAATACTGATAGTAATGCAGTGACGGATAAAGTCCTATCTGAGGATCAATGCCAGGATATCGTCGAAAGGGCTTCGAAATTTATACGAGGCGGAGGCGATTTAGCGTTAAGTATTACCTCAGGCTGGCGCGGCAATACGAGATGGGCTAGAAACGAGATAATAAGCTCCGGCGATTCCCGTTCTAATTCAATCTTGTTAAATCGAACTATTAAGAGTGCTCACTTCGCGCTTGAAATTTCGAACTTCTCTAATGAAGAGCTAAAGAGAGCGATAGAAATATGTGAACGACGGCTTCAGATAAATGACGAATTTCAGGAAATGCCACCGTTTCCTTCTCGAATACCGGAGCCAGTTAAGCCACCGCCCCCTAAGGTATGGTTCGAATCTGTCTTGAATCTGGAAGAAGATGAAAGAGCCGATATTTATTTCGACCTGATAAGAGGAGCAGAGCAGCAAGGTTTACTCTCTGCCGGATATTTGCAGGCAAATGCTACTGCTATTAATTTTGCGCACGCAATAAATAAGCGTAGAAGCGTTCATGTTACCGAATCTCAGATCAGTATAACTGTACGTTCACCGGATGGTTTAGGTTCTGGATGGGCTGGTCTTAACTGGAATGATTGGGATAGAATTGACGGACATAAGATCGCCTCAACTGCTCTTGAAAAGTGTATTATGTCAAAGAATCCGGTTGCGATAGAGCCAGGGCGGTATATGGTCGTTCTTGAACCACAAGCTACTCACGATATAGTTAATTCGTTGTTCAGAGAGAGAATTATGAGCAGGCCGGATGCTGAACACGAAAGAAGAGGAACCATCTATACACTGTCGCCAGGTTATTCCAAGATAGGGCTTCGTATCTTCGATAGCAGGCTTAAAGTGTCTGTTGATCCTTACCATCCAGATGCAACATTTTTCCCTGGAGGTGACGGAGACTTTATTCGTCCTACTACGTGGATTGAAAACGGTGTTCTCAAGGACTTGAACTATAATACGGGTTATGCCATACAGAAACTTGGTATAAATCAAGGTAAGATTGGTACTGATTCTTATACCCTTGAGGGGGTAGGGCCTGGCACTAATTCCTCGTTGGAGCAGATGATTGCTAATACCGATCGAGGGCTACTCGTAACAAGATTCGATATTGATGTTCCGCCAAATAGTGGAACGATGCTTACAACAGGATTAACCAGAGATGGCCTTTGGCTGATAGAGAAGGGGAAAGTTTCTAAGTCGGTAAAGAATCTCAGGTTTACTGAGTCTCCAATGTATATGCTTAACAACGTTCTCGAGTACGGGGTCCCAACCAGAGTATTTGCACCCGGTAGATCGGTTAGAGTTCCGGCATTAAGAGCCCAGGATTTTAGCTTTACATCAACAGTAGATGCAATCTAAATATGAAAACAAAATGTTCTGCTAAAAGAGCTATAGTTTGTTTGTTGACTATTTCAATATTCTCCGTAACAGATATTCTGGCTCAAGCCAATCAAGTCCCGGCTGATACAGGTTTAATAAAGTGGGGGCATACGGAATTCGGGAACTATACATATCCTGCAATGTGTGATAGAGCGGGAATTGAGCTACATCGTTATCAAAATCGGTTCGCAAAGATAGATACAACATTTGAGGAAGTTTTAGATAGTACTATTGATCAAAAATGGATCTCTGAAAACGCCAGAAAATTAGTAAAAGCATGCATCTCACAGTTTTCTCCTGATAAAGTTCCAGAGCAACAACTATGGGGGTATTTACGATCTGCGCTTTTAATAGGAGACGATCAGCGGGCAATGCTTGCTGCTGAGAGAGCCGTTCTTTTCCCTAAAGATAGTGCAATGAGGGATAGGGCCTATTCACTTGCTATTTCATCATTCCTGAATAGTATCCCGAGTCGTATTGATCTTGCTCATATCTATATTCGCCGTTTGGATTCTTTATATCCAACTCCGTCTGCAACAGCGGCACACGCTAGACTTAATATTCTGACTTACTGGAATCGGCAATACTATAAAGACTCCATCCGTAAATATGCTGATGAGGCAATTTCATTAATTCACAAGCTGCCTTCAGAAAGTCAGGATCTAATTGATGTGTTATCACCATTTCAAGCGTTAATTAACATTGCAAATAATGACGGAGATATTGCTGCACAGGAAAAGTATCTGGATTCAATGACAAAATACTTCTCTGATTGGCGGGGAGGGACAGGCGCTTATATTGCTGCCAACACTCAAAAGACGATTGCTCATAGAAGATCAATCTATAATAAAAAAGCATTGCCTGTAAAAGACGGGATGTGGTTTAACACCAATGGAAATCAGTGGCCGGTTTTAGGAAAAATATCGTTGATTGTATTGGTTGATCCTGCCTGTGGAATGGTGTGTTGGGAGCAATACCGCACGATCAAGGCTATTAAAACCGTATTTGGTGAGGAGGTTCATATTACGCTTGCGGCTCAATCGGCAGGTTTTGTAATTGGATCCTATGTTCTGGATGAACAGGCTGAGGGAGACTCTATCGTTAACTTTTTCTCAAAGATATATGATATGAACTATACAGTTTTGCTGGATCCAAGACCGAAGAGTAAAATTCCAGACGGTAGAATAATTCGTGGCATTGGTCCTGTCGCTGAGCATTTCAATGAGTGGAACGAAATTACTGCAATACTTGCAGGCAAAGATGGCCGAATTCAATGGACTGGAACTTTATCTGACAATTCAAGCAAACGTCCTGTTTTTGCTACAATCACTCGGTTGCTCAAAAACAAGTAGTTGTTGTGGGTTATTAAATCAAATTAAACGAGATCAAATTATGTTATTGCAAAGAAACAGTTTTATTATCGGCGCTATTTCCTTTACACTTGTTTTGGCACCTGTCAAGGCAAGTGCCCAGTTTGATGGATTGGGGGATGTGTTACTTAAGGGTCTTAATGACGCGCTAGGTCAACAAGCTACTCAGAGGCTCATGAAGCTACAGGCCGAACTAATGACTCGCGGCCTGAAGTTCGATTCTATGAGTAAAGTCATGCCAGCTGGCGCTGGCAAAATCTCATTTACTGTTACGAATACTTACAAAGATACAGCTCATTACAGCATCAAAATCTTACGTGATTCCCTGCCACGTCTGGTTTTTCCTGATGAAAATAGTGATTCCGCCAAAGGCACTCCCGATGTAAAAAAAGATGATAAAGAGGTGCCTGCAGAAAAGCCGAAACGACCGATGGTTATAGAAGAGGAGAATGCGTCAGATGTCAAGCGGATTTCCTATAAGGATCTAACTCCGTATCTTGCTATCGAAAATCTTGTAGGCACTCTGGCTCCTGGTCAATCTAAAACTTTCACCATATCGATTAAGCCTGGTTCAGATATTTCAGCAGGAGCTTATGCCGCGTGGGTCGTATCAACTGTTGAAATTCAGCCAGTGATAAGTGGAAAATCTAAGGGTAACGACTCCACTAGCGCTGATGCCAACGCGCGGTTTGCTGGAGTCAAAGTAAATTCCTTTGCAAAGATTCTTTTAGACAGGAAATAGCTCTCGCAAGGTTCTCTTGGGTTTGAAGGTAAAGAGCCTTTCTGTTTCCGATAATTATCCAACACCTTCAAAGCCGCCCCTGTAACCATAGGCGTAAAAAAACACCCTGATATTTGGATAATATGAATCCAAATATCAGGGTGTTTATATTTTTCCTAACTTTGTGAAAGCCAAAGGGCTTACGCTTTTACACTCTTGGTCAAGTTCTTAACAAGAGGTACCAGGCAGAGCAAGAGAACTGCTGCTCCGATTGAGGTTGCCACAGGGATAGAGAAAAACTGAGCCTGAGATTCAATAGTCTCTGTTTGACCTGCAAGCCAGCCACCGAGGTAGTTAGCTGCAGCGCTCGACATAAACCATCCACCCATCAGCAGGGATACGAACTTAACTGGCGCAACTTTGGTTACGTATGAAAGTCCCACAGGCGATAGGCACAGCTCGCCAAGTGTATGGAACAGGATGGCCAACACAAGCCACATTGGACTTGCAACTGCGCACTCTGCGGCACCGCGGCCGAACTGAGCGATACATGCATCAACACCCTTCGCACCGAATACGAGGAAGATAAAGCCGAGGCCTAATAAGATCAGGCCTATCGCCATCTTTAGAGGTGTTGAAGGTTCGCGGCTTGCCTTGGCAAGTTTAACCCACATGACACCAAAAATAGGTGCAAACAGCAGAATGAATAGGGAGTTAACAGACTGGAACCAGCTCGAAGGGATCTCAAACGATCCGACAAATAAGTTTGTATACCTATCGGCAAAGAGGTTCATTGAGCTTCCGGCCTGCTCAAATGCCATCCAGAAGAAGATGGTAAAGAAGATCAGTATGAAAAGAGCAATAACGCGCTTTCTTTCTTCGCCATGAGTATCAAGCAGTGTGGCACAGACGACACCACCGGCTACGGCTGTCATCAAAATTGGGAGCCAGGTAGCGCCCGATGCTGCCGCGATTCCACCGCCGACGATAGCGCCCACGATTCCGGCTACTAGTGCCTTTGATGAACCTGTAGTAGCTGGTTGCGATGAAGTCTTGGCCACTGGCTGAGCAACATTCGCGACACCGATTCCTGGAAGATATTTGTCGCGTCCCCAGAGATACGTAACTAAGCCGAGAACCATACCAACACCGGCAGCTCCAAAGCCCCAGTGCCAGCCAATCTTCTGGCCGAGGTAACCGCAAATTAAAGGAGCGATAAAGGCGCCGAGGTTAATCCCCATGTAGAAGATTGTGAACCCTGAGTCACGACGTGGGTCACCCTCTGCGTAAATCTGACCAACCATTGTGGAAACGTTTGGCTTGAAGAACCCGGTACCAACGATGATAAGACCGAGGCCCGTGTAGAACATCGGCATACTCTCAAAGGCGAGCGTGAAGTGCCCGAGCGCGATGATAATAGCACCGATTACAAGTGACCTTCTCGTGCCTATAAACTGATCTGCCAGCCATCCACCAAAGATTGGGGTGAGGTACACCAATCCTGTATATGTACCATATAGGTGGGCTGCTTTGGAATCTGACCACTCAAGGTGATTGACTAGATAGAGAATCAGCAATGCTCTCATGCCGTAGTAGGAGAATCTCTCCCACATTTCGACGAAGAAAAGCAAGCCGAGACCCTTGGGGTGGCCAAACATTGAGCGATCGTCTAATACTGCCGATCTCTCAAGTGTGGTCGCAACGCCATTAACGGATGACATAGGCTCTACGTTGAAGGTAATTAAGGTAATGCTGCAGCAATAACAGGCTGCTTGATACACGCCGCGAAGTGTCCGGGCGATTTCTGTTCAAGAGGAGGAATAACCCTTGTGCATTCCACATCTTTTGCAGGATGATGACACCTTGGATTAAACACGCACCCACTGGGAGGGTTTAAAGGTGAGGGTGGATCGCCCTGCAATACGATCCGACTCTGTAAAATATTTTGATCAGCGGAAACGCCAAAAATCCGCGGGACCGCTGAAAGCAGTGCCTCGGTATACGGCATAGTCGGCCGAGAGTAAACTTCTTCTGATGGACCTATTTCCACTAGCTTACCAAGGTACATCACGGCGACCCGATTTGCGATATGTTCCACAACAGAAAGGTCATGCGCTACAAAAAAATAGGTTAGTCCTCTGTCCCTTTGAAGGTCCTGAAGAAGATTTATCACCTGAGATTGAACTGAAACATCCAGCGCCGATACCGGTTCGTCCAGTACGATAAACTCCGGTTCGACCGCTAAAGCCCTTGCAATTCCAATACGCTGCCTCTGGCCACCGGAAAATTCATGAGGATATCGGCTAGTGAGATCCGGGTTAAGGCCCACCTCTTCGAACAGGCTTTTTACTCTTTTTTCGGCCTTTTCTCCCTGGGCAATTTTATGCATAAGAATCCCTTCCTTCACGGAATCTCCAACCGTCATACGTGGGTTGAGTGACGAAAAGGGATCCTGAAACACTATCTGCATGCGTCGGCGCAGATCTCTCAGCTCTTTTGGGGACAGTTTACTGATATCAACGCCATCAAACTCTACCGTACCGGATGTAGGCTCCAGCAGGCGGAGAATGGTCCGGCCCAGTGTGGTTTTGCCGCACCCGGATTCCCCTACAACGCCTAGAGTTTCCCCTCGAGAGATCGTAAAGGACACATCATTTACGGCTTTCACTTCACCTTTTGAGGATCCTAGCAGCCCTCCGCCAACGGGAAAGCTCTTGACCAGATTCTTAACAGTGAGAAGGATGTTGTCAGTCTTTAAGTGGCTCGGGGAGTCAAAGGCTGGAGCGCTATTCGATATCGCTTGTGGCGTACTCTCAACTCCTACGTCTGGTATGCTATTCTGGATCATGGCTGCTGCACTACAGTCGAAGAGCCGGTTCCATCCGGTGTCGTGCGTTCCTGGTATCCGTCGCCCGTAAGGCGTCCATGAAGTGCTGGGCCATCTGGTGTCGCCCGCTCAGCTTCGTCGGCCAGATGACATCTCGAAAAGTGTGGCTCGGAATCGCCTGCATGTGAGATGTTATACAGCCGCGGATGTTCTGTCTGACACCGGTCCCATGCGTAGCTGCACCGTTCTCTGAACCGACACCCGCGTGGCCATGCAGTAGCTGGAGGAACCATCCCAGGGATGGTTTTAAGTCGTGAAGCTTTTTTCCCTAATTGGGGCACCGCAGCCAGAAGCCCTTGCGTGTATGGGTGATGCGGAGTAGAGAAGATGGTTTTGACGTCGCCACGTTCTACGATCTCCCCACCGTACATTACAAAGACTCTGTTTGCGATCTCTGAAACAACCCCAAGATCGTGTGTAATTAACAGTATAGAAGTACCGTGCCTGGCCTGAAGCTTTTTAAGGAGATCCAGAATCTGAGCCTGGATCGTAACATCCAGCGCGGTAGTTGGTTCGTCTGCAATAATCAGAGCCGGGTTCATCGCCAGAGCAACAGCTATCATAACTCGCTGCCGCATTCCGCCAGACAGTTGATGTGGATATTGTTTGGCGCGCTTTGCAGCGTCTGGAATTCCTGTTTCTGCTAACAGCGTAACTGCCCGGTCCCACGCTTCTTTTCTGGAAGACGAGCTATGCGCCCGTATTACCTCAGCAATCTGCTCACCGACTTGTAATACAGGGTTGAGAGCGGACATCGGTTCCTGGAATACCATCGAGATCCTGTTGCCGCGTATTTCGCGGATCTCCTGCTCAGGGAGAGTCAGAAGATCTCTACCATCGAATATCGCTTGGCTTCCTTCTTCAATCCTGCCTGGAGACTGAATCAGCTTCAGGAGCGAAAGGGCTGTAACAGATTTGCCAGACCCGGATTCTCCAACAATGCAGACTATCTCGCCACGTAAAACATCCAGCGACACTCCATCCACAGCACGCGATAACCCGCGGCCGTCTCTCCCCTGGTTATGGAAGTAGACTCTCAGGTTTTCAACCTTCAAAAGCTGTGAGTTAGAATCAGACTGCACTACTGTTTCCTTGGTTCTAGGTGGTCCCGCAAAATATCACCCAGGGAGTTAAACGCTATAGCAACCACAGATATGAACATCCCCGGTATAACGGAGAGCCACCACTGGCGCCCTAGATCGCTCATTCCATCACGTAAAATGTTGCCCCAGCTCGGCGTTGGGGGTTGGATTCCAATACCAAGAAATGAAAGCCCGGCTTCCATTACAATGAATTGAGCTAAAGCCAACGTAGTACATACGATGATAGTAGGCGCAATGTTGGGAAGGATATGTTTTGTGATTATTCGTGTTCCATCTGCCCCGACCGACTCGGCTGCTAGGATATAGTCTTCGCGCCTGACAGATATCACCTTCGATCTCACCAGTCGGCTAATGCCAAACCACCCGGAAAGGCCGAGTATTAATATAAGTGTCGTGATCGGCATTCCATTCCACAGGGCTGCAATCAAAATCACTATCAGAAGCCTGGGGATAGACATGAGGATATCAACACCACGCATCATTAGCTGATCTGCTGTCCCCCCATAATATCCTGCAATTAACCCATAAACTGATCCCACAGCGACAGAAATTGCTGTAGCGCCCAATGCAACCCCGAGTGTCGTTCTGGCTCCGAACAGCATTCTACTGAATACATCTCTGCTAAACTGATCTGTCCCAAATAAAAAGATCTGGTTAGGAGCCATGTTTTTAAGTCCAACTATATCCAGTTGTTCTATTGGGTTAAATGGAGCGAGAGCTGGGGCAAAGATCGCAGCTATAAAGATTATGACTAGAGCTGAGCACCAGAATAAAGGCATGCCTTTAATCGAATTGGTCATGCTTTATTATTCAAATCGTGATCTGCAATGTACGTCCGCGATCTGGGATCGTTGCCTGATCTCTTGTCGTTGTCTGATCTGTTGTGGCCGCTTCGAACTGAAGCGTTCAATCTGTCAACGCTGTTTAATCTTAGCTCACCTGATTCGTCTCCGCCGATGAGCCTCGGATCAGCGATCTTATACAATAGATCTGCCAGCTGACTCCCGGCAACAACCGCAGCGCTGCATATTATCACGCCACCAATTATGAGTGGATAATCTCTTGTAGAAAACGCATTTAGTAATGTCCAGCCAATCCCCGGCCAGGCATATATCTTCTCTACAAATACGGCGCCTGTAAAAACAATCGGTAGAGTGATCCCGAAGAGCGTGATTGCTGGTAGCAGCGAGTTTCTAAGAGCGTGATGCCAGATGATTCGTGACTGGCCAATTCCTGCCGCTCTTGCATAACGAACATATTCAGAAGAAAGAGTGCGCAGCATCTCATCACGTTGATATCGTGCAACTGTTGCAGCGAGGATTAACGTTAGAGTTATTACAGGCAATACGGCATGTGCCGCTAAATCTTTCAATTTTCCCCATGATGTCATGTACTCAAACATGATGGGATCGTGAGCTCCGCCTATTGGAAAGATCGGGAGATAATATGCAAAACCCAATAGAAGCAGGATAGCCAGCCAGAAATCCGGAAGCGAGTGAAGTATCATCGTTGTTCCGGTCATTACCCTGTCGTAAAAACTGTCCTTGCGAGTTGACTGTGTAACTCCAACGCAGATTCCAACGATGAACGCAAGTATAACAGCTAATAGAGTCAATCCTATAGTATACGGAACAGCCTGGAGTATGACGCTTGAGACAGGTTGGTTAGTGGAATACGACCAGCCGAAATCTCCAGTAAGTACCGAGCCAACATAACTAAAGTACTGTTCGTAGACCGGTCTGTTTAATCCTTCAGCAGCTATCCATTGCTGCTTTAAAGAAGTATTGATCGCAGGACTTCCGCCCAGATATGAAAGGGGATCACCCGGTGCTAAATGAGCCAATGCAAAAACAATAGTGGCCACCGTTGTGACCACTATCAACAGCAGCAAAAGCTTACTTATTGCCAGCCGCAGGAATCTTGTCACGCTCAATACGTTTGTCCTTTGGGATATACCAATCTGCCAGGTGTGTCCACCATGCGTCCGGTCTTATGGCAGGGATCTCAACTCGGTTGTGCACGCCCAGCCCACCTTTCATCTCATAAATCCATATTGCTGGTGCATCATCAACAATTATCTGATATGCTTTTGTAAAATCACTTTTTGCAGCAGGCAAATTGCTTGCACGTAAAGCAGTTTCAATTAACGAGTCGAATTTTGGGTTGCTATATCCACTGTAGTTTGAGTTCGCATTATCTCCAAGCGAGTTTGTGCCCCATGTCTGTACGATGTTGGCGGGATTCGCATCCAGGCTCCAGGCATGCATTGCAGCATCAAAGTCAAAGGCCATTTCACGACTGAAAAATGTACTCGCTTCCAACTGCTGAATGTCGACTGTAACTCCAATCTTTCTCAGCTGCTCCTGAATTATAGTTGCAGACTGAACACGGTTCCTGCTTGAGTTCGGAGTGATAAGCGTGAATTTCAATGGTTTTCCATTACGCTCACGAACACCGGCTTTGTTTAACTTCCATCCTGCACTGTCAAGAAGGGCTGCTGCGAGCGCTGGATCGTACGGTATTTGTTTTATCGATGTGTCGGTTGTTGGCATCGCGCGTAACATTGGCCCCATGCTAACGTAGCCTAATGTATCCAGAATGTTTGATACAATTGCAGATCTATCTACAGCCATACTCAAGGCTTTACGAACTCTGACATCAGAAAAAACTGGATGCGGTTTGTTACGGTCTCTGGTATCCTTTAGGTTGAACATCAGAAAGCCATAGTCAAAGCCGGGATACGTTACTACTTTGATTCCGCCTTTCTCATTTATCTGTTTAAGCAGATCCGCGTTCATTGACTCATAAAGATCTGCTTCGCCTGATAACAGTCTTAGCGAAGCTGTCGCAAAATCAGGGACGATGTTTAGTATGACTCTGTCCAGTTTGGCACGACCGCGGTAGTTGTTCAGGTCCGAAACAAGCTCGAGAGATACATTGGGTGTACGTTTGCGAAACTTGAATCTCCCTGAGCCGACAGGATTGTCTAATATTGGGCTCTTGGAGAGTTCGCCTGCGGGTACAGATCCATAAATATGTTTCGGAAGGATCAACATCTGTGCAGCTGCATCGAAGAACGACATAGGCTGCTTTTCTTTCAATACGATCCTGACAGACTTTGGATCGACTTCAATAACAGAATCGATATTCTTCAGGAGCGGAGCAAATGCTGACGACAGCTCTGGGTTTGTATAGGTGGCATAGCTGAAAATTACATCGGTTGCTGTTACATCGGTCCCGTCGTGCCACTTGGCATCTTTATCGATCGAAAAGGTGATGTTGAGCGAATCCTTGCTCCAGTTCCAGCTTTCTGCCAGTTCAGGTACAAAACCTTCGTCTCCAATCACATTCAACTTGTCGCCTACAGTTGCGAGATGATCAAAGATCAGCTCGGTAACTGCGCGTCCCTGGCTTGTTGCCACCAATGGCGGAAACAACCGATCGGCATCAGCGGCTGTTGCGATTACCAGCGTTCCGCCAAATTCTCCATCGCCTGCACCCAGGGGATTTCGAACGTCGGTACTGCATCCGACCAGTAAAATGCTCGATATTCCAACTCCGGTAATTCCGCGTTTAATCCGGTGTAGGGACTTCATTGAGTTATTGATAACGTGTTGGATATTTCTAATATGAACATTCTTATGTGGATACGGCGCAAAGTTATCGGAGGCAGTTGTATATAACTGCTCCTGCAGCGCAGGGCGTATCTCATTGTGAAGCTTATGACGGCTCGAAGTAAGCATGCCTAAATCATGGCTTGTTATCGGCGCCATGTCCACTCCGGGCTGCTAAAATGTGATATATGATCGGCGCCCCATTCCAATGCCTCATCCACCTCTAAGGGCGATACATCTCCAGGCTGATCTTCTTCTAGAATCTGCTCAACGGCAGAACTCAGATCCTGGACGGTCGGGGGAGTGTCCATCAGGCTGGCAAGAGTCCCCACTTCCGGAATGGTCACCTTTTCAACCATTATTTCCGAAAGTCGGCTCTGATCATCTTCTATTAAAATAGAACCGTGCTGGAGAAGGGCTCCCTCGTCGCGCCACTGAGCGCTACCGACGAGCTTTCTTCCATCTACTATCATCTCGCCTTCGCCCGGAGCGGCAAAGCACGGCATTGACGAGGGGCGCTGTGCTCGCTCTGTCGGGATGGCGACCTCAACTGGAACTCCAAGGTTTGCCAGAGCTGAAAGCAAAATTCTGTTTATCTCCTTGTATGCCTGCTTCAGTCCAACCTCGCCGTTGGAGGGGGCGGTGACGCTGTAGGTAATCTCCCGCCAGTGGAGAATTGCCCGTCCTCCGGTCGGTCTGCGCACCACATCCAGGGACAAATCCCCGATCATTTCCAGGTTGTATCGTCCCATTGCAGTCTGGTTTCGCCCCAGGGATAGTGATGGGCGCTTCCAGCTATAGACCCTGAAGACACCTTCACCCGTTTTGCGGGCCCTTTCCATGAGCCCCAAATCCACTGCCATATTCTCGGCAGCAGAGAGAGGAGGGGTTAAAATTGTCTTCCATTTAGGAACTAAGCGCTCAATCGTCGACATCGCATTAAATTTAAGGATACTGATACACAAGATAGCGGTATGATATACTGGTATTCGTAGTCTCAGATCACTCTAGGGTTTTCAAAACAGAACGAAAGCATACTTGCATGGCTACCTCCATTCAACATACTCCAGCTACGCTGGCTCCCTCCGATTCATTTGAGGATCGGCACAATGGCCCTAACGCCACCGAAGTGGCGGACATGCTTAAAGTGGTTGGGTACGGCTCACTCGATGATCTAATCGATGCCACTATCCCTGCCAAGATTCGCCTGGGCCGGCCGCTAAATCTTCCAGATGCACTTTCAGAGGCAGAGGCGCTCAAGCTCCTCGGCGGCCTCGCAGACAGGAATGAAATCTTTAGCTCTTTACTTGGTATGGGATACTACGATTGTATCACCCCTCCAGTAATTCAGCGAAATATCATTGAGAGTCCGGCCTGGTATACTGCCTACACCCCATATCAGGCAGAGATAGCTCAGGGGCGTCTCGAAGCGCTTCTCAACTTCCAAACTGTAATCGCCGATCTCACAGGGCTTCCAGTTGCCAACGCATCCCTTTTGGATGAAGGCACTGCAGCTGCCGAAGGGATGGGTTTGGCTCATGCAATTAAGGCCAAGGAAGGTAAGGAAGTATTTCTGGTTTCCGAAGACTGTCATCCGCAAACCATTGACGTCGTAAAAACCAGAGCGGAAGCCAGAGGAATTACTATAAAGGTTTCCAGGCACGATGACTTTGAATTTGGTCCGGAGGTTTTCGGTGTACTTCTACAGTATCCAACTTCGACCGGTTCAATAGAAGACTACAAGGCTGTTTGCGATAAGGCCCATGATTCAGATGCTCTAGTCACAGTTGCAACCGATCTTTTAGCCTTAACACTTCTGACACCACCAGGCGAATGGGGTGCAGACATTGTTGTTGGTAACTCACAGCGCTTTGGTGTTCCTCTCGGTTACGGTGGACCACACGCTGGATTCTTTGCAACAAAGGACGATTTCAAGCGTAACATGGCAGGTCGTATTATCGGTGTTTCCAGAGATGCCGATGGACGCCCGGCCCTAAGAATGGCCCTGCAAACACGCGAGCAGCACATTCGTCGTGAGAAAGCTACCAGTAACATCTGTACAGCTCAGGTATTATTGGCTGTCGTTGCAAGCATGTATGCAGTTTATCATGGCCCATCCGGTCTGAAGCGTATTGCAACACGTGTAAATCAGCTGACCTCAACACTTGCCGCAGGTCTTAAAAGACTAGGTGCTGAAGTTGTGAACGAAACCTACTTCGACACAATTGAAGTAGCATTGTCGGATGGTCAGTCTGCCGAAGCACTGAACAAGGTTGCGCAGAAGCATCGTATTAACCTTCGCGTGTTAAGCGAAAGTTCGGTTGGCATTTCTATAGACGAAACAACAACGCCGCAGACGATCGAAACTCTGTGGCAGGTGTTCAACGGCAATGTCGCCGCATCTTTTGGATTCGATGACATGCTCGCTGAAGTTGAAGGAGTTTCGTATAAGGGTTTTGTACGTACATCCGAGTATTTAACGCACCCTGTCTTCAATACACATCACTCCGAGACAGAGCTGCTCAGATACATCTACAAGCTGCAAAGCAAGGATCTTTCATTGGTCCATTCCATGATTGCGCTTGGTTCATGCACTATGAAGCTCAACGCAACTGCGGAGATGATGCCAATTACCTGGCCAGGTTTTGGTAAGATCCACCCATTTGCCCCTCTTTCTCAGACGAAGGGTTATCAGGATCTCTTTACAGATCTTGAAGCCTCTCTTGCTGAAATCACAGGTTTCTCAGCTGTTTCGCTTCAGCCGAATGCGGGTTCGCAGGGTGAATATGCTGGGTTGCTGGCTATCGCTGCATACCACGCTTCACGCGGCGATACAAAGCGTAACATCTGCCTGATCCCTCAGTCGGCTCACGGAACCAACCCGGCAAGCGCTGTAATGGCTGGGATGAAGGTTGTTGTAGTTAAGTCAGGTCCCGACGGGAATATCGATGTTGAAGATCTAAAGGCCAAGGCAGAGCAGCATAAGGATGATCTGTCGGCCCTTATGGTGACCTATCCATCCACGCACGGTGTTTTCGAAGAGTCCATAAAGGATATCTGTCAGATTGTGCATGAGAATGGCGGGCAGGTGTATATGGACGGTGCAAACATGAACGCTATGGTCGGTCTATGCCGCCCTGGTGACATCGGAGCAGACGTTTGCCACCTGAACCTTCACAAGACATTCTGTATTCCTCACGGCGGCGGCGGACCTGGGATGGGGCCAATTGGTGTAGCGGCACACCTCGCACCATTCCTGCCAGGTCACCCGGTTATAGGACAGAGCGGGAGAACATCTGTGGGTGCTGTTTCAGCTGCGCCATGGGGAAGCTCCAGCATCCTTCCTATCTCTTATACCTACATCAAGATGATGGGTGGAAAGGGGCTCGCCCATGCAACTAAGATTGCAATCTTAAACGGCAATTACATCGCTGCCAGACTGAAAGAACACTATCCAGTTCTCTACAAAGGCTCGAATGGCACTGTAGCACACGAGTGCATTGTAGATACAAGAGTGGTGAAGGCTGCAAGCGGCGTTGAAGTTGAGGATATCGCAAAGCGTCTTATGGATTATGGCTTCCACGCTCCTACGGTCTCCTTCCCAGTTGCCGGAACACTGATGATTGAGCCAACCGAGAGTGAGTCAAAGGCCGAGATCGACAGGTTCTGCGATGCAATGATTTCCATAAGAGAAGAGATTCGGGCTGTAGAAACAGGGGCTGCCGATAAGTCCGATAACGTTCTTAAGAACGCCCCTCACACTATGCTTCAGGTAGTTTCATCTGACTGGAAGCACAGCTATACACGCGAACAGGCGGCTTTCCCAGCGCCTTGGGTCAAAGAGTCAAAATTCTGGCCAGCAGTGGCAAGGGTTGAGAGCGCCTACGGCGATCGTAACCTCGTCTGCTCCTGCCCTCCAGTCGAGGATTACGTAGCATAATTTTGGTGATCTGAACCAGGCAGGTGGGGTGCCGAAAGCATTCCATTTGCCTGTTAATACTATCGGTCTCAAGCTATTTCATGTGAAAAACAGAATACTAGCTTGAGGCCGATTATATTTTTGATAATTATTATGGCAATTGCTGGTGAATCGCTCTTTTTGCTACTACTTTATAGCGGCAACCAATCACGACACATCGGTAATGAATTGCGGTAGGTTCTAAACTTGCCAGCAATTACCAACATCGTATTGTCGTGAGCAATTTTGTGCTAGCGATTCTTTGCAACCAAAGTTGTACATCTCAAATTGTGGAGTCAAAAAATGAACAAAGCTGAACTGCTGGAAGCACTGCAGAAACAAACTAAGTTACGCCCAACTTACGTTAAGAAAGTCGTCGACGCGATCTTCGATCCTGTAGAAGGTGTAATTTCCAAGCAGGTAAAAAAGGGTAACAAAGTAACGATCGCCGGTTTCGGTACCTTCGATCGCCGTACCCACAAGGCCCGCTCTGTAAGCAGTGTTTTCACCGGCACGACAGTTAAAGTCAAGGCGCGTAAGATCCCAGGATTCCGCGCTGGTGTTTCTTTCAAAGAAGCAATCCGATAGATATTTATTGGCTGCTTAGCAGTTGGATCGCTGGTAGCTACAAATAAAAAGAACGGCGCTGGAATAATTCCCAGCGCCGTTCTTTTTTATTCTGCCAGCTTATCAGCCGCCGATATGGGCTTTGTAGGCGTCTGCATCGATCATCCCTTCTGTATTGGAAGGATCATCCATGCGCATACGGATCATCCAGCCCGATACGAATGGGTCTGAATTGACCAGAGATGGCTCACCATCGAGCTGTTCGTTAATCTCTACTACCTCTCCAGCAACAGGAGAGAAGAGCTCGGAAACAGCCTTTACGGCTTCGATAGTTCCAAAGACATCGTGTCTATTGAACTTTGCACCTACTCTAGGGAGTTCGACGTATACGATATCGCCAAGTTCGCTCTGCGCAAAGTCGGTAATCCCGATCTCCACGATCCCGTCGCCCGTTGTGCGGACGTACTCATGTTCAACGGTGTATCGTAAATCAGCTGGAATGTTAGCCACGAAAATGCCTCTGCATCAATAAATAAGGTGTAAATCAATATTGGAGCTAGGAAGATACGCAGATCAGGCCCGAACCGCGAGTCCCCGAATGTTAAGTTGTCTGCTCAGCCAGCCTGGTCAACCAGTTCCACAGCTCTTTAACCTGTAGGTGCAGGCTTTCAATCGATCCGTGGTTGGTTACTATGTAGTCTGCCCCGGGACGTTTAAGGTCCACAGACATCTGCGATCTAACCATGTTCACAGCTTCTGTAGGGTCCAATCCACGATTTTTTATGAGCCTTTCGAGTTGGGCCGATTGAGGGGCGTCGATCAAAACTATTTTATCGAAGTCGTGCTGCATCCCCGCTTCAAAAAGTAGAGGAACAGCGTATATCACAATTTTGTCGCCTCGTAAGCGAGCTTCTTCCAACCGCCGGGATCTAAGTATTTCGACTTCCGGATGAACAATTGTGTTCAGTTCGTTCAGCTGTGACCGATCTTCAAAGACGATCCGTCTGAGTTCCGCTCTATCCAACTCACCCTGATCATTAAGGACCTTTTGACCCCATCGCTTAATGATTCCCTTTAAACCATCTGTCCCAGGTGCTACCGCTTCTCTTGCTAATATATCTGCGTCGATAACTGTGGCACCGTAATCCGTGAGGAGCCTGGTTACCTCGCTTTTACCGCTCGCAATATTTCCGGTAAGTCCAACGTATAACATGGGTATAACCTACTCCCTGTGTTACGCATTTGCTACCGGGTCGTCTTCAATATTCAGAGAAGTCGTTGGAGAGACAATGAACCCCCTCATTGAACATCCCCATAAGTCGCAACCCCGTCACGCCGGCCGATACATAGGGCAGGCGAACAGGCGTGGGTTCAGTATACTCGAATTGATGGTTGTAATGGTCTTAATCGCGATCATTAGTAGTATCGCACTTCCTAAGATCAATACTTCACAATATCGCTCCGATGCGGCGATGCGCGCATTGCAGGGTGTTCTTCAGCAGGCCCAAAGGTCGGCGATCCAAACTCAGAATACAGTGATGGTGAGTTTCGATACGGTGGCAAATTCGGTTCGTGTAGTATACGATGTCAACAACAATCGTGTAATTGATTTAAACGAGGTCGTCCGCTGGAAGCACTTTGAAGAAGGGGCGAAGTTCGCATCTCCTCCAAGTCCTCTGTCTGGTAACACTATAGCCTCAATTACCGGCGACCGTATTTCAGTTTCTACTGATGGGCTGCCAACTGTCTACTATAAACGAAATGGAACGGCCAGCACAGGTTATCAGATCCACCTGACATCAGCGCGTAATGATAAGCCAACTGACTTTCGAGGATTGAAGATTTCGCAGGCAACCGGGCGAGTCGAAGTTTACAGGCTGGGTTTGAATAACATATGGCAGAAGGCGACATATTAATGGGAACGGTGACAAATGAGTGCTAACAGAAGCGGGATGACGCTGGTAGAGGTGTTAATAGCAATTACTATTGTATCCGTCTCCATGATAAGTATGTCTGCGTATATGACAAAGTTTTCACGGAGTATCGCAGCCAGTCATTACAGGGAAGTAGCGAATGAGATGGCTTCCAGTAGAATAGAAGAAGTTAAAGGTGCTCCCCAATATCTGAGTATAGACAGCTTGTATGGTGGAGAAGAAACTTTTTCTGCTGGCAAGTATAAAGGATTTAAACGCAAGACCGTTATACAAAGAGTCGGAGGGGGGGAGGACGATCTGTTTGATTATACCACCGTTACCGTATTGATCAACAGTTCGTACTTCTCCTCTCCGGTTAGTAAGACGTCAATTATTGCTGCATTTTAAATGCATATTGGAGAGCACGATATCAGATGAAAGAATACAACATCAGAGATGCGAGGCTGACGCGGCGCGGCTTCACTCTATTGGAGATGATGATATCTATCACTCTGATGATGATGTTGTTCGCAATTATCTTCCCGTTTTTTAAATCGCAGGTAAATGCGATGAATGATCAGGCCAATCTTTTTGAGTCGCATCAAAATGTCAGATTTGGTTCATCGCTAATAGAAAGGGAGCTGCGTGTTGCTGGCGCCGGTGTTCCTTCGAGCCAGCCAATGATTGTGCAAGCTGATCCATATGCAATCACCTTTAATGTGGATCTTACTGCAAGCTCGGCAAGCGGAGCGGGCCACTTTGGAGCCGTATACCTGGATGAAGATATCTCCGAAAATGCTACAATTAGCTTGGATAAGGCGCTGGCTATCGTTTTGCCTCGATCCGCACAGGTATACCCGGACACGAACTATTACGGCAATGGCGGGGTTAGGAGCTACGCAGAAACTATATCTTTTTGGGTTGGAGCCGATACTAGTGTTAGTAGCAGGGAGTCGAGCTATGCACTTTACCGGAGGGTCAACGACCTTCCGCCGGAGATCATTGCTCGCGGACTGGTAATAGATAACACCGATCCCCCCACATTCAGGTATATGACACTTGACGCAAACGATAATCCTCTTGAAATAGATCGTTCTCGTCTGCCGTTGTTTCATGTGCCGGTTCATGGTAGTGCACAGGATATAGATGGTTCGGCAACTACAGACAGTATCAGAATGGTCAAGATATTCCTGAGGGCACGCCCTGATGGGAAGTCGAATGCCAATACTGACAGATATGTAGACGCTAACATCAGGCTGTTAAATGCTGGCTTGCTTAAACACATTACATGTGGTGAGGCGCCTGTATTTAATAGTATTGTTACATCAACCTTAGACTCAACAACCAAGGAGGTCGTGTTGCAGTGGGACAAGGCCGACGATGAGGGGGGCGGGGAAAAGGATGTGGAGCGATATCTGATTTTCAGAAAGAAAGAAGGGGTTGTGGATTTCACCAATCCCTATGCAAGTGTTGCCGCTGGTGGGAGTTCGTATACATTCCGGGATGGATCTGCCGCCAGCGGCAACTGGATTTATGGTGTTTCAGCGCAGGATTGTGGTGGGCAGTATTCTCCTGTAATTGTATCTCCTCGTGTGACTGTTCCATGAGGTACTACATTCTAAAAGCTCGACGAGCTCGACTAGCTCGTCGAATAGAACGAATAGAACGAATAGGGCGAATGGAACGTCCTATAATACGTCTCCAGAACCGGGCCGGTTCTGCGCTTTTGTTAGCGCTGATACTCACCATTTCAATTGCAGGGCTCGCGACCTCTGCCATCTATTTAAGTGGCAACTCTTCTATTTTAGCCACCTCGTTCGAGCAGGAGCGAGACCTGAAGTACGCTGCGGAAGCTGCGCTGGCAATTGGAAAGAGTCGTTTGAATTCAGATCCGATGGCTCTGCCACTTGATGGATATGCAACGAT
The DNA here is from genome assembly GCA_040394885.1 of Gemmatimonas phototrophica. Lineage (GTDB taxonomy): Bacteria > Gemmatimonadota > Gemmatimonadetes > Gemmatimonadales > Gemmatimonadaceae > Fen-1247. The sequence continues at coordinate 51,394 of JBEBRK010000002.1, read as the reverse complement.
ACTTGAAGGCGAGACAATTGTAGGGGCAGATGGCAAACCTGTAGACGGAATATCGGTCAACCTTCACATTGGTCCTACAAGTTCCAGTACGGGACAGTTTGGAAGGTTCGCAAGCGTAGTAGCAGAAGCTGTTGATACCCGCGGAAGTAAGTTTGTAAGGCGTTTGGAGTTGGCTCAGGAAAGCTTTGCCAAGTTTGCGTATTGGACAGATGTAGAGACCAATATGAACCAACCCATATTGTTTGGCGGTAACGACCAGCTTTGGGGGCCGGTATGGTCGAATGATATGATTACAATCAGTGCGCAGGGTGGCGCTACTTTTCATAGTCAGGTTGGTACGGCAAAGACAGTTACCGGAGTTGAATACGGACAGTTTCTGGCTGGTTTTGAAGAGAATTTGAAACCTATTCGCATGCCGGATAATTCATCGCTTGTTCATCTGCCTGGATATGCTTCTTCGGGAAAGTTTAAGTTTGTAGCCCCAAACAGCGACTCGACAAAAAAAATCCTGATGCGCATTGAGTTTGTAAATATTGATCTCAATGGTGATGGGAAATCCGATGGTTTTGACGAAGGGTTTTTTAGAGTATATACAGCTACTTCTGACCCACAGTGGCTGAGAAGCGATTGGAGTAGCCGTGATCTGAACTGTGGAGCTTTCTACAATATTGGTTCTGGTAATTCACCTAAGTTTGTTCCTATCGCGGAGCACTCAAAGCAGTGGTTTAAAGATGCGTTAGCCCGTATTTCATTTCCAAATAGAACAAGGTTCTATGCCAATCCTATAACCGATAGTTTACGGGTTCGAATTCTGGAGAGGGCTGACGCAAGATGTTATCTGGGGGGCGATCCGCATCTGAAAGCTGTATCGCTGACAAGTACCGCATACGCGGCAGCAACGTCCTTAGCCGGGGTTGCAGTTGCTGATGAGCTTGGTGGTTCGCCTTCTGCATTTAATGCATCAGGGCCACGGGGGCAGTGGGTTAAATGGACTGGAAGCGTCGATCCAAGATTAGCAGGCCGGCCCGACAGAGAGTATCTGTTTCCATTGCATCGCAGTCAGAATCCAGGTGCAAAAGGGGTGATTCAGGTCGATGGTTCGGTGGCTGTAAGTGGTAATCTTCGTGGCCGGGTAACATTGTATGCAACCGGTCATATCGTTTTCCCTGACGATCTTAAGTATTCAATCGACCCTGCTACGGGAAAGTGCTACGATATTTTAGGTGTTATCTCCGCTCATGACATTGCAGTGGCTAATAACTCCATTCAGGCTCCACAGGCTTACTATCCAAACACTTTTAAGAAGTTTGGTGGAAAGAGCGATGTTTTTTTACACGGCATCATGATGGCGCTGAACACTTCATTTTTTGTTGAAGACTTCGGAGAAGGGGCTACAGTAGCATCAGAATGTGGTGGGCGGCCGATTGGTCGTGGTTGCCTGTATTTAACCGGCGGTTTAATTCAAAGAGCACGTGGTGCGGTAGGGCGAGTGGGGGATACATATGGTTTTGGATTCATAAAACGTTATAGCTACGACAGATGTGCTATGTACGATCCTCCTCCTTACTTTCCAACTACTGGTCGGTACAACGAGAACCGGTATTATGAAATCGATCCTATGAATTATGAGGTTGGTAAACTGTTCTCTAGTTTGCGGCCGAAGGAATAGGGGCGTTTTCCGGTAATAAGCAAAAACCAGCGTAAGAGAGTTTTCTCTTACGCTGGTTTTTTTTGTTAGAGCTAGCTCTCGTTCTCTCTGTCCGATCCGCGATCTTCGCGGTCAAACTTCTGCTCTCTACGATCAAAACCTCTGTTGCCTCTATCGTCTCTGGTTCCAAAGGACCTTGGGCCACGATCGCCTCTGTCGAAAGAGCCTGGGCCGGAGCGATCTCTATTGAAGGGCTTTCTGTCGCGGCCACCACCAAATGGTTTGCGATCTCTGTCTCCACCAAATGGACGGCGTTCACGGTCGCCTCCAAATGGGCGACGCTCTCTATCTCCGCCACCAAATGAGCGTTTTTCGCGATCACCACCGAATGGGCGCCTTTCACGGTCTCCGCCACCACCAAATGGGCGACGCTCCCGATCTCCACCGCTAAATGGACGACGTTCGCGGTCACCACCAAACGGTTTGCGATCTCTGTCTCCGCCTCCAAATGGGCGTCTTTCCCTATCGCCACCAAATCCCGATGGACGGCGATCCTTATCGCCAAACGAACCGCCTTCACTGTTTCCACCAAAGCGAGGTGGACGGTCGCCGCCAACCCTTGTTCCTCTGTCCTCGCGTGGAGAATCAAAGCTTTTTGCCGGACGCTCACTACGCTCGGGGCGTTCTGTTGCACGCTGGATAACTGCGGCCTTGCGGGCGGCTTCTTCCTGAGCGCGGAACTTCTGGCGCTCATTTTCCAGCATTTTTACGGCTGCAGCGGCTAGTTCATAACCATCATACAGCTCGAGTAATGGCTCTAGTGAAAGAAGTTCACGTGTTGCAACGCCACTTTCTATGATCTCTGCCAGCTCCTGACGTAACCACTTATCGCGACGCTTTGCAGCCATCGTTGCGTTATTGAGCTGGACTGGAGAAAGTGAATCTGAAATGTCTCTCAGGAATGCAATCTCGCTTCCTGTTGCAAGGACTATGATATTTGAAGCCTGAGCAACAGCTGCTTTCTCCAGCTCCTTACGTGTCGACGGAGCGTGATAGTAGATCGCAGTGTGGACATGGGACGGAATTTCACTTTCCGTGATCCAGACGATGTTGTCTTCGTCCGAATATCCCAACTCGGCCAGCGAGTTTAAAACTACCGGACGAGTTTCTGCGTCGTCTACTACGATAACTGCTGAAGGTGCATCAAGTTCGTCCAGAAGGCGTTGAAGCGCAGCAGGTTTCCCAGTTGCTGTTGTTGCAACGTATTTGGCATTGATCGCAACCTTGTTGCGGTCAGAAGAACCCGCCGTTTCAGACTTGCCTTCGTCTATGCGGCGAGCTTTCAGGAAGTATCGCTCAACTAAACCTTCAACCTCTTCGGTTATTTCAGAAGCTGTTAAAATGCGGGCTGTCTCGCGTGTTACATCGCCGAAGATGGCTTCAAGTGCCTTAACTTCATCTTCATGCGCCGATTGGCCTACCAGTTCGTTGGCGAAGGAGACGACGACTGTGCGAACCGTATCTAGCTTCAGCAACGACTGCTGCAGAATCCAGTGGAGTTCCGTTGGTGCACCAACGACGATGTGGACTGGTCTATCCTTTAATAACCGAGCGGCTCTACGGGCCGAAGTCACAGGAAGTGTGGTCAGGCCCTTTGCTGCGGCTCCACATTCATTACGGCAGAGGGACGCAACCGCTATGGTTGTCTCTGCATCAGGGGTAAATATCAATAGCTGAAGAGATCCTTCAGATGCGTCAATACGCTCAATTTGCGCAGAAATTATAGTTTTTAACGCTTCGACATTACGTGGAAGTGTGTATACTATATTAAGGCTACGGGACACTCCGTCTCGTTCGACTTGGTCCATTTGGTTTTCGCTCGGTAACATGGAATAAAATATATGATATCCGCAGTCGTACTAGTAAAAACTGATCCGAAGCGGATCCCGGAATGTGCCACGAAGATGGCCGGTATTGAAGGGGTCGCTCGAGTTTATTCTGTAAGTGGGGAGTGGGATTTAGTCGCCCTGATCGAGGTCCCGGATTTTGAGGCCGTTGCTCAGATTGTAACTGGGGAGTTTTCTGCCGTCCCTGGCTTAGAGAGAACTCAGACCCTAACAGCCTTCCGCGTCTACTCAAAGGGTGACTTAGAGCAGGCTTGGGACATTGGGATTGATTAATCAAGTAGAAGATTAGCACATATACAGCCCTATCTCAATGAATAATTCCATCGGACGTGTGGTTGCTACTGAAAAGCGCCCTAACACACCTCACGAATTTCACTTTTATACCTCGTTGGATTCGCCTGTCGGGATTGGGGCGATTGTTCGGGTAGAGGCTAATGCTAGAGGGGGTGCCGGTCCGACTATATACGGGATCGTGACGGAAGGGTTTGCTTATACTGAGGTGGACCCGGATTCTGCTTTTGAGCCTGGTGAACTCTCCTGGAGAGACGTAAGACTATATACCGCCAATGTTCTGAGGCATATCCCCGATGAGCCACTTCAGCCCGTTCCGATGGGCGATGTTTTCATGGCGACCCCGGAAGATGTTAACAAAGCGCTGAGGATGGATGCTTTTCTGGATAAGTCCTCAAATACGGCAATTCCGATCGGTATCTATAGAAACGGCGGAATGGAGGCGCCCATATATGTGGATGCAGACTTCCTCATGGGCCCTGAAGCAGCTCATCTGAATATTACCGGGATGTCTGGTCTAGCTACCAAGACCAGCGCTGTAGAATGGATTCTTGCATCGCTGTTTCAGCACTTTCCGGAAGAGCGTGGCTCTATTGCCGCAGTGTGCTTTAACGTAAAGGGTCCGGATCTTTGCTTTCTTGATCTCCCCGGCGAGGTTGATGCTGAGGATCAGCGAATGTACGACCTCTTGGGTGTGCCTGCCGAACCATTTAAGCAGACACACTATTATGCTCCATATACGGCGAAGGGAGTAACCTTAAACACACTTCGCACAAACGAAGAACTGTTACACAATGTCTCACCGCTGACCTGGGGACTTCGTGAAGTACTTCAGTTTACAGAAGTACTGCTTACTAAAGATGATGTCGATGCCAAAGCGGATGCATTGATCGACTTTATTGCAGAAAATGTTGTCGACTCGCCGTTCTCTGACGCGCTGTTGTCTCAGTCGTATCATGTGAGTTCGTTCGCCGATCTTGATGCCTGGTTTAAGGACCTGCTTAAAGGCATGGAAAAAGCTAACGCTCAGTCATGGCGTACTCATCATGTTGCCACAATTAGAAAGGTGAGAAACAGGCTTTCTAACATCTCAACAAGGTGTGCAGGGTTGGTTACAGATTCTGGGCATGTCAGCGATCTGCCTTTCGGGTCTTTTCAGGATCGTGGCCTGTATGTTGTTGATGTTGCGAATCTGGAAGAAGATGCGCAGGATCTTGTATTTGCCCGAGTTGTGTCAAAGTTGCGCGAACATCTTGAGCGTCGGGATTTAGGTGTTAAGCACGTGATCGTGTTTGTCGATGAGTTAAATAAGTATGCCTCGAACGAAGGGCCGGAAACATATGTAAAGAAGATGTTACTGGATATATCGGAGCGTGGGAGATACCTTGGCCTCGTGCTGTTTAGTGCGCAGCAGTTCAGATCTCAGGTTCATAAACGTGTCGTTGGAAACTCAGGGACTTCGTTTTTTGGGCGTATGGATGGGGATGAGTTAACTATGCCGAGCTATTATGTCCTTTCATCTTCAACGAGAACCAAGCTTGCATCCCTGGAGAAAGGGCAGCTCATGGTTCGCCATCCCCACTTCACACAGCCGATCTTTGTAAGATTTCCAAGGCCTGCCGTGATGCGTGGGAGAGATGGAGCCGAAAAATATCCGCAGTCTGTTGATATCACTCTGGAAATGGCGGTGTATAGAGACCTGGTGAAGTTAGATCCAAAACTGTCTTACACCGCAGTAGCTGATGTTATTGCCGGTCAAGAGGAGAAAGAGGTGATTCGCGCCAGAAATTTAACGCTTCAAGAGCGACCATCAGATGTGCTTTCCTTTTTCAGGGGGCGTATGCGTCGCTCAGTACAGTCAGGTGACGCGAAAAAGCCGCAGGTAGCGGCGTTGCAGCAGGTGTCTGATGGTAATCCATATGGTTTCTGATCCCTTATTCGAGGCTCGGGTAGTGGGAGCCGGCGGAGTTAATACGATCTACTGTGCCAATGTTGCATACTATATCATCAGCGTCTACCACTACTCTTAAGTGCGCAACCAGGGCTGTGTACGCTGCTGTAGTACTTGGCGCGTCGGTTCTGTACAGCCAGGAGATGCCGCTTAAGATAAGGCCACCAGTTGGTGATACAATTTATATGCGTATGGAACAGAAGTTTGAAATGCTGCCCGACACCTCTTCTTCCAAGAAAAAGGGGGGCCGTAGTAAATCGGTTTCACTCTTCTCCGCAAACGTATCTATTGACCACAGAATTCTATCCGTTCAATGGGATGGCGATTGTACCTACATGGAGTTTATTGCCGATAAGGTTGATATAACACCGGAAGAGGCGCTGGAATTGCCTATGTTCGCCAGTACTAAGGCGCGAGGGACGGACAATAAAGTTTCGTTTAAGATACGTCCCGATGGTAGCGTATCCATGATCACAGGTAACGACGATTCGCGAAGTTCTGGTGTGGTGTGGTCACATCTGCCTGCGATACTTCCGAGTAAGGATGTTGCCGTTGGAGATACATGGGTCAAGGATATGGCAGTTCCCATGGGCCCGTCGCAGTCTGAGAATGGAACTGTAAAGGCTCAGTTCCGATTTGATTCTGTCAGTAAGGACGCGCGTTACGCGTATCTATCGATGTCGGGTACTATATCAAATAATCCGACTGCATCAAATAGTCCGACTGCTGGAACAGCGAGCCCGACTGCACCTGGGAGCATGAGCGGCTCCATCATGATAGATCGAAAGATTGGTTGGGTAGCGGAATCACAGTTCACCATGTCTATTACATCAATGGTAAAAGTAGGGAAGAATGATCCGCCGAAGAAGGTTACAATGAAGGTCACACAGACCTTAAAAACGGTGCTGCCCAAACGTTAACCAACTGTGAAATTAGTCCATCTCTCTGATCTTCATCTTGGATATAGACAGTATCAGCGCCAGACCCCAATGGGAATCAATCAAAGGGAGGCGGATGTTGCTGCATCCTTTCAGAGAGCGATTGATAAGGTTATAGAGTTACGCCCAGACATTATCGTGTTTGGTGGAGATATCTTCCACACAGTGCGTCCGACAAATCCAGCCATTCTCCATGCGTTTACTCAGTTGGGAAGGTTGGTAAAGGAGCTGCCAGCTACGATGATTGTTATGGTTGCTGGTAATCACGATACTCCCAGAACAGCTGAAACCGGCTGTATTCTCAAGTTGTTTTCTCCGTTGGGGATACATGTTGTTGAAGGGCAGGCGCAACGTATAACGGGGTTCGGAGGTCGTGTATCGGTTTTGGGTATTCCAGATCTGCCAGGTGAACTTCCTGCATTTGAGACAGATTCATCTGCCGAATTCAATGTGATGGTTATTCACGGAGAAGTTGAAGGTGTTATACCATCACAGCTAAGATATTCGGATAGAGCAACATCCGAGATCAAGAGACAAGAGCTCGCAGGAAAGTCGTGGGATTACATTGGACTCGGACATTATCATGTCTATCAGAAGGTTGGTCCAAATGCTTATTACTCTGGGAGTCTGGACTACACCAGCTTCGATGTCTGGGGTGAAATGCGTGAGGAGCGTGTTGCAGGTATCTATGTCGATGGTGCTGGTGGTAAGGGGATAGTCGAGCACAATCTTGTTACCGGAGAACACAGGTTTCACAATATTCCAATAACCAGACAGTTCGTTGACCTCCGTCCGATAGATGCTGTTGGCATGACTGCCGCAGATCTGGATATTGCTATTGCAGAACGTGTTTCATCTATTGTAACAGGTGTTGACGACAAAATTATAAGATTGATAGTGCGCGACGTCCCTCGACATATTGTGCACGAACTCGATCATAAAGCTATACGAGAGTATAAAAGGCGTGCGTTGCACTTCAACCTTGATACACGTCGGCCTGAAGTTAAGTCGCGGTCGTTTTCAGGTGTCCCCACCAAGAGACCTTCATTGGCAGATATAGTATCTGACAAGTTAAAAGCTCGAGTGCTGAACGCAGATGTCGACCGCGATCAGTTCGTGGGTCTCGGTTTGGAATATCTTGAGAAGACTGCAGCCTTAGCCAATCCATCTTCTGTGTTGAGCGAGGATGAAGGGTGAAGCTGCATAGACTCAAGATGATAAACTTCCGTCAGCACGCTAAGACGGAGTTGATTTTAACTTCTGGTATTACTGGTATTATTGGTCCAAATGGATCTGGTAAGACTACGATACTTGAAGCTATCGCATGGGCTCTATATGGAAATGGAGCAATTCGAGGTACCCGCGACTCGATTCGTTTTGTAGGTGCTGCCCCGAGGACACAGGTAGAGGTTGAATTAGAGTTTGAACTTGCCGGTCACAGGTACAGAGTCACACGTGGTCTGACTACGGCAGCTGTTTATCTCGATGGATCGCAACACGCTATTGCAAATTCAATATCCGGAGTAAACGATCTCCTTCAGCGTAGGCTTGGGATGACCAAGTCTGAGTTCTTCAGCACTTACTTTACAGGGCAGAAAGAACTCAGTGTAATGGCGAGTATGGGTCCTACTGAAAGGGCCCAGTTTCTATCGCGTGTTCTCGGCTACGAACGTCTCCGTTTAGCTCAGGATCTTATACGTGAACAGCGCCGTATGATTGGTGCTGAAATTACTGGCTTACGATCTGGGATGCCTGATACGGAAACAATAGAACGAAATGTTTCCGAAGCAGAAAGTCGTTTAGTTGAAGTTATAGCTTCATCAAATGATGCTGGTGGCAAGCATGCTATGGCGTTGCGAGAACTGAGCGAGGTAACTCCTAAGTGGGAAGCAATTCAAAAGCAGCGCGAACAGCTGCAAAGGGTATTGTCCGACATCGCTCTGCAGGAACAGGAATCTGCCAATGTTTCCGCGCAGATAGCAAGGATAGATAAAGAGCTGACTGAAATCGGTCCTGCTGAGCAGGAGGTTGTTCGACTTAATGAAGTAGTTCGCCCTTTGGCTGGGTACGAAGCGGAAGTTAAGGAGCTTGATGAGCAGTTTCGTCAGCAAGGTCGGCGCAGAACTCTTATTGAGAATGCGAAGATACTTTCTGAAGAGATGCTTGCATTGCGCGAACGGCATTCCAAGCTTGAACAGGCGCCCGTCCTTGAAGAAGAAGTAACACTACAACTTGAGAGCAAGCGCAAAGAGCTTGAGGATGTGCAGACTCGTCTGGATCAGCTGCGCACTGAGTGGGTGCGTGATAAACAGGAAGCTGAAACCAAGCTGGGTGAGTTGCGCCGTCAGTACGGTGACGCAAAATCTCAGCGTGATCAGGTTGTATCTCTAGGCGCTGATGGAATATGTCCAACCTGTAATCGCAAGCTGGGTGAAACTTTCAGCACTGTAGTTGATCAGCTTAATGAACAGTTGCAGACTCTACAGGTGGATGGCCAGTACTACCGCAATCGCGGCGAACAGCTGGAAAAACAGCCTGCAGAGCTGGCGCCTATGGAAGAGAGTCGGCGCCTGCTTATGTCGGAAGTGGCGGCCCTGGAGAAAAAACTTACAAAGATTCAGATAGCGGTGCAGGAGTTGCCTCTGGTGTTCAAGGAGTTGGCTGCCAAGGAGCTTCGACTATCTGAAACAGAAAAAGAGATTGAGCTTCTTCCTGCAAACTACGATAGCGCGCGACATCAGATGGTCAGAGGCGAGATCGATCGTCTTGCACCACTTAATAAGCGTTTGATTCAGCTTAGTACTGCAATGGAGCGTATTCCCGCACTTCAGTCTGACAGAGATCGTCTGTTTCTCGCGCGGGAGACAGCAGATGTGAGACTCAAGGAGTTGGCGGTTGAGCGAGCCTCCAGCGCATATTCCGAGATGGAATACACGCGACTGAGGGATTCGTTCGAAAAGGGATCGCAGCTCGCTCGCTCTACTGAGCTTGCGGTTGTAAGCGCTCAGGGAGATGTCCGCAGTGCTCAACGGGTTCTGGACGATGCGCAGGCAGCTCAGTTAGAGTATAAGCGTGTGGCCGAGTCTCTCAAGAAGCTTATGGATGGCCGCAGGCTTCACGATGAACTCGACAGGACCTTTGCCGATCTGCGCACTGATCTGAATTTACAGCTTCGTCCTGAACTGTCCGATCTCGCTAGCAGCTTTTTAGCTGAACTGACCGATGATCGTTATACGCATCTTGAGTTGGATAATAACTATAGTATTCTGATCTTTGAGGATGGTAGATCGAAGCCGGTTATCTCTGGCGGTGAAGAGGATCTCGCAAATCTTGTTTTGCGTCTCGCCATATCTCAGATGATTGCAGAGCGGGCAGGGCAGGCATTCTCTCTGCTTATTTTAGATGAAGTATTTGGGTCGCTGGATGTTAACAGACGTGACAATGTTGTTGAGCTTTTACGCCGTATTCAGGACAGGTTTGAACAGGTGATATTAATAACGCATATCGACAGCATTCGTGATGGAGTGGATCAGGTTATTGAAGTTCGTCATGACGAAGAGTCCGGCTCCTCAGTTGTAGGTTCGGTTTTCAGTGGTTAATAAAAAGGTTAGTACCTACTCCGGGCCGCACATCGCCGTGTATTCTGATATCTCGGATCTGAATAAGGTTTTTAGCTCTGCATTTGGCGATAGATACAGGAAAGACGGGATGATCGGAGTCCATGTGCCGCCTCTGAATCCGGCCATATGGCGCTATGCAATTGAAAATGCCGGAGATGGGGCGATGATATGGCGTGATGCTACGGGTCTGATTGTAGGGTTCAGCATCTGTCATCTCTCTGGAGTAGAGGGGTGGATGGGTCCAATCGCTGTGACACCACTAGCTCAGGGGTTGGGGCTTGGCAAATTGATGGTAAGAGAAGGTGTAAAGTACTTAAAGTCCAATGGTGCAAGAGTGATTGGATTGGAAACTATGCCGCGCACAATGGATAATATCGGATTTTATTCCGGGCTTGGTTTTGTACCTCAGAGTATGACGATTACTCTTTCTCTCGATGCCGCTTTTACAGCCAGACAAAGAGTTCCTCAGGTCTCAATGTTAAAAGGGGTCGATAAGATCGAGCTGGTTGCAAGATGCGCCTATTTTCTGGGCCGCGTAGTACAGGGATATGACTTTACCAAAGAAATACTGCTGACCGATGCACTATCGCTTGGTGATACTCTTGTTATTGAACGGGAGGGCAGCGTTGTAGGATTTGCATTGTGTCATTATGTGCCACTGGTGGAAGGGCGGACCAGGGACGAGGTTAGAGTTCTGAAGCTGGTTGCCCAGGACCTTCACGTTTGCGACGAGCTGATAGAGTTGCTGTGCGATTATACTCGTCGAGTTGGAGCCCGTCGCATTGCAATCAGAGCTCAGTCAGAATATACAGAGCTGTATAAGATGCTGATAGCAAAGCGTGCAAAGGTTCGCTGGACCGATCTTCGGATGGCTGAGAGTAGCAGCCGCGAATTAGGGTTGAAGGAGGCTGTCCTTCTCTCAAACTGGGAGATTTAAGTTGGTCTGCCATCTCTAGCCAGGCCGGTGTGGCCTGCTGATAAGTTTGGCCGTGTATTTATCAGTTTGTTTAGTCAATGCGCTTAGGCGCTCCTCAGGCAATGTGGCAAAGTCTCTCCCCCTGACCGATCTCCTGCGCTAAATTCCTCAATCATGTCACTCACCATTACACCACCACAACCATCCGAGTATGCCGCTTACTACTCGGACGACATTGCAGCCCTGCCTAAGGGCGATATACTAGAAATTCTGGAAAGCCAGCGGGTCCAGGTTGCCCGTGCCCTTGAACAGGTTGCCAGCGACGACTGGAGCACCTTTAGATACGAACCAGGTAAATGGTGTGTGGCCGATATTATTGGACACATCTCCGACGCCGAAAGGATCTTTTCCACACGTGCACTTCGTATCTCGCGCGGCGACAACACTCCTCTCCCAGGCTGGGATCAGGATCAATATGTTTTTGTTGCCGGTGCTGAAGGGCGTGAAATTGAAGATCTGGCGGAAGAGTTTGACCTTGTTCGCCGTTCGACCATCGCAATGATTAAAAGCTGGGAACCAGAGGCGCTAGATAGAAAAGGTGTTGCCAATAACTATGATGTTACCGTGCGTGCGCTTGTCTATATAATGGCTGGTCATGTGCAGCATCATACGGAAGTACTCAGAAGACTCTACCGAGTCAAAATCTAGCCAATCTATTTAGTAATATAGATTACAGATATTTTAGATATACATCACAAGGTAAGCATGGGAGTTGGTTCTATTTACGAGCCAGCTCCCTTATTAACTTCGCTGTGACCAACTGAGGGTTTACGTTCCTCTCTGCCTGAGCCTGAGCATCGGCAACTATCTTCAATCCTTTTGTCGCTCTAAAAGCTTTAGCTGTATTTCCTGACTTCATGGCTTCGATAGTTTGCTCTTTTAGTGCAATATTCAGTGCTTTCAGCATGTCGCTAAAAGCGCCTCGCGCCCCCGAAACTCCTTGCGACATTGCAATCTCATAAATGTCTGCAGTGCGTGATTGTGCAGCCGCCAGGATGTCGCGTGCAGACTTTAACGATGCCGCTAATGAATCTGCGCCAATCAGGTTTCCTGGTGCTCCTGCAGCCAGTGCAACTCTGTCATCTATACTCTTTGGAAGGTCGACTTTGTCCAGAGCAATCTGAGTTGAATCATCCGATAGAAACTCACGTATTTCATCTGGAGAGAGCGTAGAACAGCGATATGCAACTACTCGCGACTTAATGGTAGGTAATAACGAGCCAGGCTCGCTCGAAGTCAGAATAATGGTTGTATCAGCGGGTGGTTCTTCTAAAAGCTTTAAAAAGGCATTCGCGGCCTCGTCTGCTCCTTCCTGCGGTACCATGCGTTCTGCATCTCCCACAATAAAGACCTTTCGCTGGGCCATCGCTGCACCATAAGCAGCCTTTGCCACTATTGCTTTAGTGGTATAGACATAAATGCCCTCGCTGCCAGACGCGGCGGAATAGAGACCGTTATTGGCGACACGTTCTTCGATCTTGCCTGCATAGTCCTGCATTACTTCGTCTGCAGAAGGATCGGTTTTTTTTACGCGGGTAGTAGGAAATATCCAATAAATGTCAGGATGTTGCAGGCGTATCGCAGCTTTACAGTTCCGGCAGGTATTGCACGGTTCGCCGGTGCCGTCGCTAATAGTGCTATTTCCTGCCGGATTAACAGATTTTTCTCCCGACACACGATTTTCGCACAAGATGGCCTGCGCAAGATACAGCGCTAATCGCTGCTTTCCTATCCCCTTGGTCCCGTGTAACAGAATGCTCGAAGGGATGGATTTGTGCTTCAGTATCTTATCGCGAACCTTACGGTGCCCGATCAATTTGACTATGGACATTAAGCGAAATATGGCACGTTTAGTGAATCTTTGCAGAATATAAGTGCGTAAACCGAAACGAAAATTTGCGAGTGGGAGATATACCTAATGTCTAGAATATCCAGCTTCAAGCATGCAGACGAAACCGGTCTGCTGCACGGAAAGAAAGTTGCATTTATTGCTGCCGATGGAGTCCAGCAGGAAGAGCTGGAGGTGCCATGGAATGCGATTCGTGCCGCAGGTGGGATTCCTGAACTTATATCAATTAATTCAGGGGAGATCACATCTACCATAAATGGGGAGCACGGGAAGAAGTTTAAGGTCGATAAAGTTATAGATGACATTAAACAGGTTGATTTTAGTGCTTTAGTGATTCCTGGTGGATTAAAGAGCCCGGATACGATGCGAATGAATGCAAACGTTGTTGCTTTGGTTCGATCGTTTGTTGATCATTACAAGCCAGTGGCGGCTATCTGTCATGGTCCATGGCTTTTGGTAGATGCTGACGTACTAAGAGGGCGCAGGCTCACCTCGTATCCGAGCCTTAAAAAGGACATCGAAAATGCCGGAGGTGAATGGGCCGATCGGGCAGTAATTGTTGAGGATCGCATCATTACAAGTCGTACCCCGCAGGACCTCCCTCAGTTCTGTGACGCTCTCATTGTCCAGATCGCTGACAGTATCGAAGAACGGGCTTTGGACAAAGCCGTTGAACAGTCGTTTCCGGCCAGCGATCCGCTACCTGGACCCTAAGATTTGATTATTACAGGGGGGCCGAGATAGGCTCCCGAATATTCGTGTACTTTATAACATAAAGTACTTGAAAGTTTATTTGAGAGTCTCCACATTAACTCATGGGGAAAATCCTTTCTTTTAAATCAAAGGTAGATAATCCGCCTGCACTTCACGACCGTGCGATGGACAATCTTGAGTTTATCCGAAACACTATGGAAAGCTCAAGTACGTTCACCGCTGTTTCCGGATGGGGCATGGTGGTTGTGGGCCTCATTGCAATCGGTACAGCTCTGTTTGCTTCGTTACAGCCGACTTCCGAGAGGTGGCTGTTAACCTGGCTGGTTGCGGGGGCTCTGGCCCTGGTGATACAGCTCTGGGCTCTCATCTTAAAATCAAGACGTTCCGGTATACCTCTCTTCAGTGGTCCGGGGCGTAAATTTATTCTGGCTGTATCCCCAACAATATTTGCAGGTGCTGTACTCACACTGGTTCTGCACCGGGCAGAGATGGTCGAGATTATTCCGGCCATGTGGTTGCTTCTGTACGGCGCCAGCGTAGCTGCTGGTGGTGCTAATTCTATTGAGTTAGTGCCTCTTATGGGATTCTGTTTCTTATTGTCGGGCTCAATAGCGCTTATTACTCCGATCTCGTGGAATGACTGGATCTTGGGGTTTGCATTTGGCGGATTACATATTTTGTTCGGGATTCCTATCGCCAGAGGATATGGTGGCTAAGGTGTCTAATTCAATAACTACAAAGCCTCATGAACTCAAACCTGTTGCGGGGCTGGCTGGTGATACGTTCACTCCCGAACTCGATCGGTTAATTCATGAGCGACTTCGTCTGGGTATTCTGAGCGCACTAGCTGTAAATCCAACACTGAGCTTTAACGAGCTAAAGAAGTTGTTGAATACCACAGATGGAAATCTCAGCGTTCATGCACGAAAGCTGGAAGAAGCAGAATATATAAACTGCGATAAATCATTCGCTGGGCGCGTGCCTCATACCACCTACTCCATTACGGATAGTGGGCGCATGGCCCTTTCACGATATTTAGATCATATGGAAGCACTTATTAAAGCCACGAGGGATCGCTAGTTGATAGGGATCTCCAATAACAACAAGCTGCACGTGGCAATAATTATGGATGGTAACGGCCGGTGGGCCGCCAGGTCTGGGAGGCCACGGTCCTCCGGTCACGTAATGGGCGCCAGGCCAGTCCGGGCAATAGTAGAATCTGCCGTATCGTGTGGGATCGACGTATTGACCCTGTACGCATTTTCTTCTGATAACTGGAAGCGCCCTCCGCGGGAAGTTTCGCTGCTGATGAAGCTGTTCAGGCGTTATCTGGTTTCTGAAATTGATAAATGCGTGGCAAACGGGGTGAGAATACGAGTTATGGGCCGGCGGGATCGCCTCCCCAAGGAACTGCTGAATGCTATAGAGGCGGCGGAGAACTCTACTAGAGCCGGTAAGCAACTAGACCTGCGTATTGCTGTAGATTATTCGGCTCGGGACTCAATCTTGCGAGCAGCATACAGTCTTGCATCTGAATCGGTTGCACAGGGGATGGGTGCTGTTGATTTGGATCGGGATGATTTTGGGCAGCGGATGAATAGTCTTATAGGTGGCGGCGACGCGCGTGATGTAGATTTACTCATTCGAACCGGGGGTGAGCAGAGGTTGAGCGACTTTCTTCTTTGGGAGTGCGCTTATGCCGAGCTCTATTTTACGCAAAGAATGTGGCCGGAATTTACAGTCGATGACCTGAGACTGGCCATTTCTGAATATCATAATAGAGACCGCAGATACGGATCTGTCGTAGAAAAGTTAGTCGCGGCAGGGTAATGCGTTTATGTGGTTTTAAATCACCGACTTGTGCTGCTCATGCAACAGTCGTAATGTATTCGTAACGTAGCCACTTTCGTATTTACCCTTTTTTACGACATTCTGAGTCAATTGCAGTATATTTGTGACGTAGGTTGCTTGGGCGCGCCAGTTGCTTAAGATGCCATCCATGGCTGAGAGAACCCTTCTTGACAGACTTACACCGCGTAGCATTTTGTTGGCGGGTTATGGGTCTGCGATAGTTGTGTTACTGCTCGGAGTCTTAGTTTACTTTGGCTCCGGTCGGCTCGCGGCCGCCTATAATGGGGTTTATAACGGACAACAGTTGCTTCGTTCTGTCCGCCAGCTGGATGAGAGTCTCGATCAGGCTGAGATCCACCATAGAAGCTATCTTCTGACCAATAATGACGTATCTCGAAGTGGCTTCGAGCGCATTGCTTTGCAGCTGCCTGTCCTCCTGGAAGGTGTAAAAAAGTTTGCTGTTAATGTGTCGGACTCAGATTCCGATAAGGTCGATACTCTGGCCTTTTATGCCAGACTGAGAATGGCTGAGCTGGATCAGGAAGCTCGCCGGTATAAGGATGTTATAGCTAAAGGGGTTAATCCCCGCGATCTTCAATCCGAGTTTTCGAGTTCAAAGTTACGCTTTAATCAGGTAGCTCAGAGCCTGTATGCTCATGTCGACGGCCAGACCGGAGCTGCCTGGACCCTTGGTCAGCAGGAGCTTCGAAGGGCCGGAATTGTCGTGTTGGGCGGTGCCTTTGCTTCTGTTGTTCTAATAGTAGTCTTTACGCTACTCTCCAGAAAACAGGCTCGTCACCAGGCCAGAATTCATCATGAATTAGAAGAGCAATCAATAGCCTTGAAGATTCAGGCAGCCGAAGCCAGGGCTGCCAATATTGAGCTTGAATCGGCTACTCGCGAGATGGTGTCGCAGGCTGCTGAGGCAGAAGCCAATCAGCTGAGGCTGTCGGGAATCCTTGGATCTGTAACTGATGCAGTAGTGTCTTTCGATGATGAAAGGCGTGTGGTGTATATAAATGCTGCTGCTGAGAGATTGTTAGGCGTTGCCGCTAACGAGGCGGTTGGAGTTGAGGTCACGTCTTTCGTTCCGGAAGATCTTAGGGAACAGTTCCGGAGTAATATCAGTTCGGCTCGATTTGCACTGCCGGTAGTGTCTGATGAAGTTCGCCGTTATGGGCTCATTATAAATCGTGCTGGAAGTGAAGCGGTGCCAGTTGATATATCCATTGCATATGCTCAGGCCACAGAGCGGCAAGGGTTATATACAGCTATTATACGCGACGTCAGCAGACAGCGTCAGCTTGAAGAGCAGCTCAGGCAGTCGCAGAAGATGGAAGCTGTTGGTCGACTAGCTGGTGGTATTGCTCATGACTTTAACAACCTGTTAACTGTTATTGGAGCTTCCAGCGACTTTATTCTCCAGCGTCGTAATATCGATCCGGATACAATTCGCGAAGATATTGTAGAGATCAGAAAAGCAACTGATAGAGCTGCTGCTTTGACCAGACAGCTATTGGCCTTTAGCCGTCGTCAGCTTGTTCATCCTCAGGTAACTGATATAAAGTTAGTTGTTGAAGAGATGAAGAGCATGTTACAGAGACTGATTGGTGAGGATATAACTCTAGTCACCAATTATTCAAAGACATCTGACTTTATCAAGATCGATAGAGGTCAGTTGGAGCAGGTTATTGCAAACCTGTCCGTAAATGCTAGAGACTCCATGCCAGAGGGCGGGTCTTTGGAGATTCGCACGGAGATAGCAGCAGAGGCAGAGCATGCAGCTTTGGCAATTGAAGGTGATACCGGTAAAGGCTTTGTTGTTCTCGTCGTAAAAGACAGTGGTTCCGGTATGCCTAAAGAAGTACAGGCGCGAATCTTTGAACCGTTCTTTACAACAAAGGAGCGCGGAAAGGGAACGGGGTTGGGACTGCCAACCGTTTACGGTATTGTAAAGCAGGCTGGCGGTGATGTTGTTGTAGAGAGCACACCTGGAGTTGGAACAGAGTTCAGACTTTATTTTCCACTTGTCGAAGAAGAGACAGTTGGAGTTGATCCGCAATTGCCAATTGCTGCATCAACGTTTAGAGGCAACGAGACAATCCTGATAGTTGAAGATGAAGGTTCGTTGCGGCACCTGGCGCACCGGATCTTGCAGTCCAGAGGTTATACGGTACTTGAGGCCGCAAACGGTCAGGATGCAATTAATGTTATGGCCAGACATGGTCAGCAGATTGACCTTGTTGTCAGCGATGTGGTTATGCCTGTGATGGGTGGTCGAGAATTAGTTGAAAGACTGCTTCCGATATACCCTATGTTGCGCATCCTGTTTATGACTGGATATACAGAAGATACACTGTTAAAGCATAGAATCTCAGAATTAGGTATCGCCGTTTTAGAAAAGCCATTTACTCCTGAGACATTAGCAAGGTCAGTTAGGACAGCGCTTGATCGCGGCCATGTTCGACGGCCTACACTTGTCGAAACCAAAACTGCATAGATTTAAATTCCTGCATAGTATTTAGATTGATGTAGCTGGAAGGGCATATAAGTTGAATTATATGAGCATGTGATTTTTTTATACTTGCTTGTCGAATTAGCAATTGAGGCGTGCGTATTATGATTCGCCACCTGCCATTTATTGAGTATCTATCGCACGTTGATGCACATGATTCCTGTCATGTCCGGGACGGCTTCCTTGCCTTGAGAGTTTTTGATGATTGGGTTCTGTCATCCAGCTACGGGCTTCCTCTAGATCTTTATACGTTTGAGCTACGCGATTCCGCGGATCCAATCCTTCATGAAATTGTAGAGCTGATAAAGAGTTCCGGTATAGCTGGTGTCTTCCCTAAATCACGCGTCCTGGAGGTTGTTGGGGCTTTTCTTCGTTATGCTGAAAGGCTTGTAATAAACAAGCTCAACTGTCTTGCGAGTGATGTATATAAGACTATTGGGGATGCTATGGAATGGGGAGGTTTTGTTGATGGTGCAAATAAAGATACGTTAAAGGCTGTTCGTGATTCGGAAAGTTATCTTCTGTCAATGTGCGATGAGTTTATACTTACCAACATTGATGCAAGAGCTAGATATTATTCACTAGAACCTGATAGCCAGTCCCCATCCTAACTGGCGCTGTGGCAATGATTTTGTGCGGGCTGAATACGAAGCAGACAGGCCAATGTTGTTTTGTATATAATACTTAAGATCCATTGATATCTGATTAAACGGGTAATCCTCACCGCCAGCTGTACCCGCGGTTGTCATGAAGTAAAGATTTCTGACAGGTTCCACTTCGTAATCAAGTATGTATCTCACTGCCGGTTCTAACTTTCGCCTTGAAGTCTGAATCATTCGAGCGCGAATGGTCTGCTTGTTTGAGATACTGTATCCAGCTCCCAACTCTACAGCGTTAGTCCAGCGATCTATAATGTCGTCGTATGATGGGCGCATTGCCAAGCTCAAGCTGATACCTGTTGGAGTGCGTACCTCTGCTTTAATCCATAACATATAAGAATCTCCATAGCTCGAAGTTCTATATATTGCGGAACTGGAGAGAGCTACCTGTTTAGAGAGCTGGCGAAATCCTGTAGCAGTGAATGTTCTCATCTTAACAGATGGAGAGTCAGCAAATGCCGCTACGCCTATATCATTGAGAGCTTCTGTGCTTCGCCCATCTTTTGCAGATATTCCGAGTACGGTTTTACTGTCTAAACGTCGAAATACCTTTGCTTCAATTATATGAGATATATCCGGTGTGCTGCCTAGTACATTTGAGTCTGCTTTAAGTCTGGAATATTTAAGAGCCAAAACAGTGTTGCCAGAGGTGGCTGACGAAGTGTCACCCCCTGACAGTGTCCGTCTTAACTCTATAGGGATAGATAAGCTTTGAGCTGAAATATTAGCCGAAGCGGTTAGGGCAAGAATCCCAGTGATTATGCCTGGAATCGGCTTAAGAAATTTCTGCAAAGTCTGTATCACAATTATGTTTATAAGAATTGTCGATAATCACTAGGTAACTATCCTAACAAAGTCGGTGTCTAATTTGATACAACGAACTAAACAGCGAAAGTAGGCGAACCTTCCAACACGAGAAGGGCCTGCTTGAAACATAGAAGGGCCGCCGATAGTTAGTTGTCCGAAGTCTTAACAGCCTAGTAAGTAAGGAGACGTAAATATGAAAAAAATTTTATTAGCGGTTGCAGCGGTGCTGGTTGGTCTTTTTGCATTATCACCGATGTCCTCGGTTGAGGCAAATCCAATCTCTTCACAGAGCCTTCATGGCACGCTCTCCGGAAAAATTATAGATGAAAACGGTGATGCTCTGACCTCAGCTATGGTTTCAGTGGTTATCCAGGGGAGCACAGAAACGGTTATCACCGGGCGTACCGATGCTAACGGACAGTACAAGTTATCACTTCCTCAGCTCCAGGGTGCCTATACCTTCAAGGCGCTACACATTGGGTACTCCCCGGTTACAATTGGAATGGTCAAGCAGTCAACTGGATGGAATATCCCTTCGGCAGTTGCCATGAAGGCGATTGCGTCTGAACCATCTCCTTTCTAAAAAACCGAAATTCTAGGTTTTTGATACTTCAGGGGTAATTTCGAACCCTCACGGCAAAAAAGCCGTGAGGGTTCTTTTTTTTGGTTTCGGGGTGGTATGGGCTGTGCAGCTCTCGGTATCTTATGTCAGGCCAATAACCCGGGGTGTCACATGAGACGTATAATCCTTATCTGTACCGTTGTAATGCTATCCACGGTGGGATTGCTGGCCTGCAGGAGCGGTGGCAGCCTCGAAGCCGCTATCGATAGGACCGCCAGGCTTTCTGATACATCAGGCATAGATACGACAGAAGCCACTGTAAGAATTGAAAACAACAAGTTCCAGGATCTTGTCGTCTATGTGATTACAAGCGGCGGCATGAAGCAGAGGATAGGAATGGCCAATGGAAACACTACGACTGTCCTAAAAATCCCTGACTATGTACTTGTTGGTAGCGGCGAACTGCGGTTTTCGCTGCGCCCCATTGGAGGGGGCAGAGAGGAGACGAGCGATAGAATCTGGGTTGCCGGCGGCGACGAGGTCGTGCTGACGCTCCTGCCGTAAGTAGTTTAAGGTTTAACCTTAATCCTGAGTGCTGTCACCGATATCTCCAGATTTTAAGACCACGGGTGGAGATGGTGCCGCCAGTTCGATTTCTGCGGCTCTGAATCCCTTCAGGATTTCCAGGTTGATGGTCTGCTGAACGTCCAGGTATCTGTCGTAGCTCGGAGTCGTCACAAAGTAGACAGTATCTATCATGTATCCACTGTCGGTGATGGCTAAAAAGTGGCATTTGTCGAACCGGACCTGAGTCTGGCGCTCAATAATGTCACGCACAAGAGTAGGAATGATTTCGATCTTTTCTGCCGTTGTATTGCTGCTGAGCTTCAGAGTGAAGGCTATGCGACGCTGATACATGCGTCTATAATTGCGTATCCTGCTTTTTAGCAGATCTCCGTTGGCAAAGATGATCTGCTCGCCGGAAGTCGATCTGACTCTTGTGGTTTTTAGCCCGACACGCTCAACAGTCCCCTGTAGGGAATCCACCTGTATCGAATCTCCAACTACGAACGGCTTGTCTATTATGATCGAAAAAGCCGCAAATAAATCTCCAAGTATATTCTGAATGGCCAGGGCGACTGCGATACCACCGATACCCAGTCCCGCCAGTAGTGTTTTGACTTCAAACCCAGAGTGTTGAAGTGCAATCAGTATGAGTATCAGGAGTACAAACGACTTTACGACCAGCGACATTGTCTTAATCGCTGAGGTTCCCTGCGCGTCTGCCCCAGTGTGGCGCTTCGCGTAACCCTGAACTACCTGATCGATTAGAGTATTAATCCAGATTGCTACCTGGAGAAGGATAGCCAGTAGAATCAGCGTATGGAGAATATTGGTATCTCTCGCAGACAGCTCTAAAAACGCTATAGCAATTTTTAGAGCTATTGCACCGTAGAAATAGACCCGGGTCTTTTTTATTAGCTCTACGGCTACATCATCTATAGTATTAACAGTCTGTTTGGCCTTGTCACCAAGCTTCTTTGTGAACCAGATTTTCAGTCCGCCCAGTATCGCAGTCCCAAAAATCAGGATGCCGCTAGCTATTGCCCATTGTACCAGATTATTACCGTAAAAGTCTGGCGTTAAAGTTTCTAAGACCTCTTGAGCGATCATATCCGAGTTAGCTTTTGGGTTTAACTATGAGGGAATCGCGAATTCTAACTTTATCTGAACTCAATTGATTCCAGCTTTTTAAGGAATCCGGTATGGTGCCGAATCGATTGGCAATATTTATAAGTGCATCACCACGCTTTACTATATAGTATAGAGGACGCCTGGAAAGGCTCGCAACTCCTGCGCGAAGTGTAGAATCCCTGGTAGCCAAAAATCTCTGCCTCGCCTGAGCCCTCTGGATTACATATACTATAGTATCCAGCTCCTCACGGTCTCCGGAGTAAGCCCCAAACTTATCATCCGAACTCGAATCTTTGAGCCTGATGCCTGGAACTGTAAGCATGTCCATACGTGATCGGGACGTGATTGTCGAAGTATCATTCCGATATTCCCTGGAGTCGATTGGGATCGGAGCATCAGGGCCGGCAAGCTTATCCTTGGAGCCTACACCAACAAATATTATGCGTCTGGATGTTACGCTTAACAGTCCTGGTGTTCTGCGAAAGTAATCGGAAGCTTTACGTCTATAAACCTTGGCAGTTGCAATTCTCTTTTCACCAAACTGCAACATGTTGTCGAGTTCCTGATCAGCTACGCTCCAAATCTGTTCTAAACCCACATGTTCTACCTTTAAAACTGCTCGTGCGGCGACCCCAATGCTCAGCACAATCAGCCCTCCAACCAGGATTGGAGACCACTTTTTGACAAGTTTTTTGTTTTTTCGATGAGGGGTCATTTATCTGCTCTCAGGCAATTCATGTTCCCCAACCGACAGATTTCCTTAATATCACAAATGAGATGTAAAATGCGAGAAATATCAAGAAATATATCACAAATAAACTGCAAAGTGGATAAATATTGGCAAAACGGTTGACCTGTCCGTGAAAATGGGGTTAGGTTTTATTTTTTCCTGAATCTCGTGGTAAAACGCGAGCAGTGCGATTGAGGTAAGTTTTGAACGCATCAAAAAGTGAAGCGCCGCAGGTGGACGCGTCACCCAATGAGCGGACCGCTCTACTAAATGTCGAACGAGGGACAGGGTGGCGCTACTGGGCCACTCATATTTCGCAGCTATTAGTTGTGGCATCTCTTGTATTTGGGAGTGTCATGTACTCTATAGCTGCCGGTCAGGAGTCGTTAAGGCCAGCTGACGAAAACAGCGAAATGGCTGTAGCCTCTCCCCCGATGTTGCCAGGCATGATAATCCATGCACCCGAAATGGATGAAGAAGTATTTAGAATTTCCCGATTCCTGAGAAAGCACACGCGTGATAGCGTCAAGGCTGTGAGAATTGCGGATGCTCTGGTTGAACAGGGCAGGCGTCGTAAAATAGACCCGACTCTTATCCTTGGAGTCCTGATGAATGAAGCTCCTAAGCTGGATACGATGTCTCAAAGCTTCATGGGCGCTCGCGGGTTGATGCAGGTCATGCCATTTCATAGCGGTAAATACGGCTGCAAATCCGCAAATCTGTACTCAATCGAGTCCAATATCTGTCACGGTGCTGGTGTTTTGGCTGGCGCAATCAAGTCCACCAAGTCGGTTAGGACCGCGCTCCTACGCTATAATGGTTGTGTAAACAGTACCAACACAGCCAACTGTCACGCTTATCCGGACAAGGTTTTGAAGGTTGCCAACAAGGCTACCGCGCAGATGTTAGCCATGGTGCCTTCGGTCCCTCCTTCTATAATTACCCCGTTAACCCTGGAAGATCTGGAAAGACCGATCCAGGATTAACTTCAACTATACTATAATTAGTAGTATATATAGGCTGTATTCAGATGATTCTTAATTCTGGATACAGCCTTTTGGATAAGTACCTCTCTCTTAGCCAGTCTGCACTCTGATCGAAAATGTTATCTATGTTACGAAGTGCTGGTACCGTTATGATCGCCGCTTCTACCGTGATTGGTAGCGACATCCAGGCTCAGTCCAAGCGTCCAATGACCTTCGAGGACTTTGCCGCAGTTCGAATTGTCGGTGGGCCTCAGATCTCTCCTGACGGAAAATCTGTCATTTACACGGTAAGAACTACCGATGTGGAGGGTAATAAGCGAAAAACCGAGAGCTTCATAGTCTCAAGCTCTGGCGGAGAGCCAAAGCGCTTTCCCTCTGCGGATATTTCGATGGGCGAGGCCACATGGTCACCAGATGGGCTGAAAATAGCCTATACAGCCGGTGGGCAGCTCTGGGTCATCGATGCCAACGGAAGTAATCCCAGGCAGCTTACCTCTTTGCATGGCGGTGCATCCGGCCCCATCTGGTCCCCCAAGGGCGATAAAATTGCATTCGTCTCTGCCGGCTATCCTGAGTGTGAGACGGACGAGTGTAACGTAGCAAAGGCAAAGCAGATAGCTGAGAGCCAGGTTAAAGCGATTGTAACTGATCGGCTTTTGTATCGCCACTGGAATGCATATGGTGATGGTACGAAGTCTCACCTGTACGTAGTCGGCCTCGATGGAGGAGCTCCTAAAAATCTTACTCCAAAGGCAAATTTTCATGTTCCACCTCCGCCGTTCGGTGGGAGTGAGGCATATCGCTTCTCGCCTGATGGCGCCGAGATTTCTTATACGGCAAAGGATGTAGGGCGCGAAGAGGCCTGGTCCACTGATATTGACGTGTATATCGTTCCAGTGTCTGGTGGAGCTGCTACCAATATCACTAAGGGGTATAAGGGGAGCGATTACAACGCAGTTTATTCTCCCGACGGAAAGAGCATCTTGTTCGGCTCGCAGGAGCGCGCTGGTTTTGAATCTGATCAGCACAGGTTGATGATCTATGACCGTGGCTCGAAGACAATTACGCAGCTGGTAAAAGGTTGGGATCGTGATGCCTATTCGTACTCATACAGCCCTGATGGAAACATCATCTATATAGGTACAGTGGAAGCCAGTAGAAACAGGCTTTATGCACTTACCAAGGCAAATGGCAAATGGGCTGATCGTCCTGTTCTTGTTACTGGCGATAAGATGAACAGCTCCAGCTTCTCTTTTTCTGCTGATGGAAAAAAGGTTATCTGGCTGGCAGATGGAGTGCACACTCCTGGTGAGATCTACTCGGCCGATTTAAACGGTGCAGCCCTCTCCAATGTCGCCGCGATTACAAAGGAAAACGCAGGACTTCTGTCTCAGCTTCAGCTCAATAAGGCTGAAGAATTCTGGTTTAAGGGAGCTGCGGCCGACAGCGTGCAGGGCTTTGTCATAAAGCCTCCTCAGTTTAAAGAGGGTGAAAAATTTCCTGTTCTGCTGGTAATTCATGGTGGCCCTCAAGTCCCATTCCTGGATTCATGGCATCAGCGCTGGAACTTTGCAATGTTTGCTGCAGGCGGATTCGGAGTTGTGTTTATCAATCCAACAGGTTCACCTGGGTATGGTCAGAAGTTTGTCGATCAGGTAACTAAGGACTGGGGAGGAGCAGCTTATCAGGATCTGATGCTTGGTCTTGATGCAGCTTTGGCCAATAACCCCTGGATGGATTCGACAAGGATGGGGGCCGCTGGTGGTTC
This sequence comes from Gemmatimonas phototrophica, assembly GCA_040394885.1. Classification (GTDB taxonomy): domain Bacteria; phylum Gemmatimonadota; class Gemmatimonadetes; order Gemmatimonadales; family Gemmatimonadaceae; genus Fen-1247. The sequence continues at coordinate 25,927 of JBEBRK010000002.1, read as the reverse complement.
GTATGGTGGCTACATGGTTAACTGGATTAACGGGAACACCAACAGATTTAAGGCACTCGTAAATCATGCTGGTGTATTTAATCTGGAAAACATGTACGGTGCTACGGAAGAGGTCTGGTTCACAGAGTATGAATTTGGTGGACCATACTGGAACAAGTCGGCGATGGATGGACAATATCGTCGCTGGTCCCCGCACCTATATGCTGGCAGCATGCGCACGCCAACTCTTGTTATTCATGGCGAGCTGGACTATCGAGTTCCGCTCACAGAAGGGTTGTCGGCGTTCACAGTATTGCAGCGACAGAATGTTGATAGCAAGCTTATCATCTTCCCTGACGAAGGTCACTGGGTAACAAAGCCTCAGAATCAACGTCTATGGTATGGTGAGTTTACTGGTTGGTTTGCTAAGCACCTCAAGTAGTAGATTGTTCCGATTTAATAGCAACTTCTTTTAATGAGACGATAAATTATGAAGTTCAGACATATACTTCTTGGGATGGCAGTCAACTCTGCGGTAGTATTTGGACTGCATGCTCAGGATTCTACGGAAGCAGATACAATTATACCCGGCTCTCCTCGTGCATGCCGTCAAGGGATTGCAGAGTATCGGGATAGCGCAATCAGAATTGCAAAAGATGCAAAGGTTGCTGTTAATAACGACACGCTGAAAGCAGGGATGGCTCTGCGCGCAAAGGCATGCGTAGACAAGTTTAATGTTGATACACTGCCCATATCTGAACTGCAGGATCTTGGTGCTATGTACGTTGCTGCAAATGAGCCAGATGGAGCGCGCCGTACATACAAGCGCATAATTGAAAACAAAGACTTCGATAATGAGACACGCGCCGAAGGGGTTGTGCTTGCTATTGAATCATTCAGACGTGCGCATGATGCAGATTCAGGAATTGTCTGGGCTGAGGAATATCTTCCTATAGTTGACGCTATTCCAAATGTTCCAACACAGCAGTTTAAGGCCAGATCCGCAGTTGTAGGCTTTTATCTTGGACGCGATATCGATGACAAGCTGCAACCTACAGCCGAGCAGATGTATGATCTTGCAAAGAAGATGACTGCAAACGATCAGAAGGGGCAGGCAAAGGATATAGCTCGTGCAATCAGTATATTGGCTTCGTTGCACGCCAGTAATCTCCGCTCAGATTCTGCAGTTGCTCTATTGCAGTCTTCACCGAAAGAATTTCCTGCAATCAAGAGTCTTTTAAATAAGACTCTCGAACCATCATTGCTGCGTTATAAGATGGTGGGCAAGAAGCTCCCGAATCTTCGCGCCGATTTCTGGTTGGGAGAAGCAGTCAAGGTTCCTTCAACATCTCCAACCTTGCTCATGTTTACAGCAAACTGGTGCCCATCGTGCAAAAAGAGCTATGCTTCTGTTAAAGAGCTGAGTGAACTGCACCGAGCGGCTGGTTTAAAAACAGTTCTTGCGGTAACACTCGATCAGGTTTTCGAAGGAGTGGATATGGCTCCTAAAGAAGAAGTGGCTGCTAACGAGGCTTACTTCAGACAGAAAGAAGAGCTGACCTTCCCTATCGCCATCGAAGAAAACGAAGAGACAGCTGGTGAGAAAGCTCCGGCACGAAATAAAGACAAGTTACATGTTGGTGGCTATCCACAATTTATGGTGGTCGACAAAAATGGTATTGTCAGAGCGATCATTCTTGGTTGGGATCCTTATGGTAATAGGGAACGGGCGTTAACAGCCGCATTAAAGCAGGTAATGGAGTAGTTAACGTTTTCTGCTTTGTGGCTGTCCTTAAGCTGTATTGATAGAAAAAGAGTGGCATCCGATCAATGTCGGACGCCACTCTTTTGCATGATAGCTACGAGTCAAGCGAACTCCGCTAGTGTGAGAACGAATGACGTTTCGCCAGAGTGAACGACGTTAGCCTGAGAATGAATTACGGCCGTGTGAACATGAATCGCGACGTGTGAGAACCAACTACGTTAGCGCGAGTCCGCTTTTTTTATCTGCTGTTCCCACGCACTGTATCCACCAATCATGTCATGAACATCCTTGAATCCAAAGGCATCCAGCGTTGCTGCCGCTTTTGCTGAACGAGGGCCGCGCTGACAGTAGACGATTATAGGAGTGTCTTTAGAAAGTTCTTCCAGCCTGTTGTGCAGTTCGTGCAAAGGTATGTGCCTGGCGCTATCGATGTGTCCACGGTCCCATTCATCCTGATTCCGAACGTCGATAATCTGTATGTTTTCGCCATGATGCTGTTTGGCTGTTTCGAGTCCAGTTACTGTAAGCTTTCTGGGAAGATCTGATGGCTCGGAGAGATCGCCGTTTTTGTTTCTGACTTTCATCGCACCAAAGTAAGGCGGGGCGGTGGGTTGTCCCTCTAATACTCTATCTACAAACTCATCTTCGTCCATCGGCTCAAATGCCCAGTTCGCGAGCTTTTCATATCCAAGTGTTGTTACTTCGGCTGCCGACAGTGATTTACCACATGCAGAACCGGAGCCGTGGCCCGGCCAGATCAATAGGTGGTCAGGCAGCTTTTTACATCGCTGAACTGAATTGTAAAGTGTAGCAGCCGAGGTCTTTCTTGTGCCAACCTGACCCGCTGCAACTTCAAGAAGATCCGGACGGCCGACATCACCGATAAAGATGAAATCTCCGGTTAAAGCTCCTGCATATGCTTTGGAGCGGGCGGAGTCCATCACCAGGAAAGTCAGGTGCTCCGGTGTATGGCCTGGGGTGTGTATGACATCTAAGTGGACATTCCCCACAGTTATGCGATCACCGTCGTGCAGCGGCGCCGTGCCGGTCTCGCCGAGGAATGGATAGGCCCAATCCTTACCGCCTTCCGCCGAGACGTGCAATGTGGCTCCAGTGGCCTTTGCAAGCTCTCTGGCTCCGGAGGCAAAGTCAGCGTGAATGTGGGTTTCTGTTACGTGAGCTATGGTCAGACCATTCTGTTCCGCGATCCGAATATAGGTATCAATATCCAGGTTTGGATCGATTACGATCGCTTTTTGTACCTGCTGACATCCAATTATATAGCTCGCCTGCGCGAGCCCTTCATCATACACACGACGAAAAAACATCTATATCTAGTAATGGTCAACGTGAATCCGAACGAATCCATTTATCTTAATAGATTCACCACAAAAGTTTGTGTTGAAATCTAAGCCACTTTTTCGCAAGTCACGACCCCAGGATCCAATGTCATCTATACCTCATTCCGAGCCCTTTGAGAGATTCTCTCAGATCTTTGAGTTGGCGATGAAGCTCCCGAAGGACTGCTTCCCCGAGCCGAACGCTATGACTCTGGCAACTTGTACACCTGAGGGGCGTCCATCGGCACGAATTGTCCTGTTGAAAGGTGTCGACGAGCGCGGTTTTGTGTTTTATACCAACTTTGAAGGGCGAAAGGGGGGCGAACTGCTGGCTAATCCATTCGCGGCACTATGCTTTCATTGGGCGCCTCTAGAGACGCAGATTCGAATTGAAGGGCGCGTCCAGGAGGTAACCTCCGAGGAAGCCGACGCATATTTTGCCAGTCGTGCCAGGGCCAGTAGAATCGGGGCATGGGCCTCTGAGCAGAGCAGGCCAATGATGGAAGAGGGTGACCTTGAGCGGCGGGTGCAGGAGTTCACTCAGAAATTTGAAGGGCATGAGGTGCCACGCCCTGGGTATTGGTCCGGCTTTCGTGTTATTCCTGACAGGATCGAGTTCTGGACTTCAGGGGCTAGCCGCCTTCATGACCGAAAGGTTTATGCAAAAAATGGAGATGGTTGGAAAATTCAGACCCTTTACCCGTAGCATCTATTAAAATTCTAGTACTATGACTTCGTCTGCTGTTCCTGTAGGCACCTCAGCTGCGCCTAAACAAACTGAAAATCAACCTTGGACGATCGAAAAGTCCAAGGAGCTTTATAATATAGATGGGTGGGGTATTGGTTATTTCAACGTGAACAATAAAGGTCACGTTGTAGTTCGCCCCGGCCAGGACGATAGCGGTCCAGAGCTTGATCTTTATGAACTTGCGATGGATCTGGAGGCTCAAGGTGTTGGCCTTCCTCTTTTACTCAGATTCTCAGATATCCTTAAATCCCGTATTGAAGGGCTGCATCAGCGTTTTGCTACGGCGATTGAGGAATTCGAATATACAGGTGACTACACCACAGTTTACCCAATCAAGGTCAATCAGCAGCGGCACGTTGTTGAAGAGATCGTTGAGTTTGGACAGTCGTGTGGTGTTGGTCTGGAATGCGGAAGCAAACCGGAACTGCAGGCTGTTTTAGGCTTGTCTGAAACAACCGGCCATCTGATTGTCTGTAATGGCTACAAAGACGAAGAGTTTATGCGCCTGGCTCTTATGGGGCAGAAGCTTGGGCACAAAGTCTATATCGTTCTTGAACAGGTAAGTGAAGTCGATGTGCTTTTACGTGCTGCGAAAGAGCTCAATGTACGTCCGATGGCCGGTGTTAGAATCAAGCTGGCAGCTGAAGGCTCCGGGCGATGGGCAAAGAGCGGTGGTGAAAAGTCCAAGTTTGGTCTGAGTACAGCGCAGCTAGTTAAGGTCATAGACAAGCTGGAAGCGGAAGGATATCTCGATTGCCTGCAGTTGATTCACTTCCATCTTGGTTCGCAGATCACTGATATCCGCTATATAAAAGTGGGGCTTCAGGAAGTCGCGCGTTATTATGCGGAACTTCGTAATATGGGTGTCAACGTTACACACGTTGATGTCGGTGGCGGGCTTGGTGTTGATTACGATGGCAGCAACTCAACAACTCAGGCTAGTGTAAACTACTCTCTTCAGGAGTATGCGAACGACGTTGTTTACACCATGGCTGAAGTGTGTCGTAATCAGGATCTGCCGATGCCTCACATTATCAGCGAATCTGGTCGTGCACTAACAGCGCATCATTCATTGTTGCTTGTTAGTGTAATAGATGTTGAATCTCAGACTGCAGCTCGGTTACCGAAACTGGCAGACGACGATCATCCATTATTGCATGAGATGGCCGGTGATATTGAGTCGGTTACATCCCGTAGTGTACGCGAAGTCTTTCACGACGCTACATTTGCCAAAGAGCGCGCACATGAACTGTTTAAGACAGGCGTATTCACTTTAAGAGAGCGTGCTGCAGCAGAGCTATTATATCTTGAGCTGATAAACGCAGTTGCCAGAGAAGCAAAGCGTGATCCGGAAGAGTCCTCCGATATCATCGAAGATCTTGAGGCAACTCTTGTGGATCGTTACTTCTGTAACTTCTCTCTCTTTCAGTCGCTGCCGGATAGTTGGGCTATCGATCAGCTCTTTCCAATCATTCCAATTCACAGATTGGACGAAGAGCCAACTCGTCGTGGCACATTGCAGGATATAACTTGCGACAGTGATGGCAAGATTGAACACTTCGTTGGTGGTGATAAGGAGCCAAGGAAGAGTCTCGAGTTGCACCCATTTGTAGATGGTGAACCGTATGTGATCGGTATCTTCCTGACAGGTGCTTATCAGGAGATACTTGGTGATCTTCATAACCTGTTTGGTGATACAAATACCGTCCATATCCGATTGAAGGATCGTGGATATGAAGTCACCGATCTTGTACATGGAGATACTGTAACAGATGTTCTTGCTTATGTTCAGTTTAGAGCTTCTGATCTCCTCACTACTTTCCGCAGAAAGGTTAGTTCAGCTAAAAACATAAGTCGCGATGAAGCCAACACATTTATTGCGGAGTACGTAGCTGGCCTGGAAGGTTATACCTATCTCGAAGGCGAAGCTGCGCGATAGAGCTCAATGAGCTTGTATCAGCAGAGTTTGCAAGTGACTGGATAAAGAACCGGTCCTTTATCCGTATTGAAGTGACCCCAAAAAATGGACATCATGTCGAACTTTTGGGATCACTTCATTAATAGGACAAAAGAAGGGCGCTTTCTTAAAATTAGAAAGCGCCCTTCTTTGTTAGCATTGCTTACTTAATAGTCTTCTGCTTCAAGCCTTTGCTTCAGATTTTTATTGCAAGCTCTGCCTACGGGCTTCTACTATAAGCTGTTCCTGCAGGCTTCTACTTAAGCAGGCTGTTAACTTCTTCCCAGTTAACAACATTCCAGAAAGCTGCAATGTAGTCAGGTCTTCTGTTCTGATAATGGAGGTAGTAGGCGTGTTCCCAAACATCCAGGCCAAGAACTGCGTTCTTTCCTTCCATCAGCGGGTTGTCCTGATTTGGAGTGCTTGTAATAACGAGCTTATCTCCATCCTGAACCAACCATGCCCAACCTGAACCAAAGCGACCAGTTGCAGCTGTCGTGAATTCTTTTTTGAAAGAATCGAAATCGCCAAACGACTTGTTGATAAGATCGGCGACTTTGCCAGTTGGATTTCCACCACCATTTGGAGACATAAGCTTCCAGAATAGTGAATGATTCCAGTGTCCACCACCGTTGTTACGCACAGCTGTACGAACTGCTTCCGGTACGGAATTAATATCGGTCATAAGCTCATCCAACGATTTGCCAGCTAATTCAGGAGCTTTTTCGATGGCGGCATTTAAGTTGGTGACGTATGCGTTGTGATGCTTTCCATGGTGAATTTCCATGGTCTTTGCATCGATGTGTGGTTCGAGTGCGTTAACGTCGTACGGTAGAGCTGGTAACGTGAATGTCATTTTTTATTAATTCTCCGAAGTCGAAGTGAACCGGCGGATAAACAATGGAACTACAGAAAGGAAGATGATCACTAAGATGACTTTGTCAATGTGATCACTGATTCCGGGGACATGTCTTCCGAGCAGGTACCCAGTCATGAGCATAGACCATACCCAGAACAACCCACCCGCGACATTGTACACAATGAATTTTTTATAGTCCATCTTTGCCATTCCTGCCACAACAGGAGCGAACGTACGAATGATCGGGATGAAGCGCGCAAGAACTATAGTTTTACCGCCATGCTTTTCGTAAAATGCATGGGCCTTCATTAGATGTTTTTTATTAAAGAGTAAAGAATCTTCTTTTTTAAACAAATGTGGACCACTGGCCTTACCAATGGTGTAACCAACAGTGTCCCCAACTATTGCCGCTACAGAAAGCAGAGCGCCAAGGATGTATACGTTGATATATCCCTGGGAGGCTAAAAGTCCGGCGGTGACTAATAATGAGTCGCCGGGTAGGAAAAATCCTATCAGAAGCCCTGTTTCTGTAAATACGATGAGAGTGAGGCCGACATACCCACCCCATTGTATAAGGGCCGGAAGGTCGGTTAAACGGTTGAACAGATCAGTAATCAGTTGCATTCTTAATAGTGAAAAATCCAATACGGTATCAGTTGAACAAAGATCAAACGTTCGGTAAGACTATAAATAAAACTTCGCCTATATCGACTCGACGACTCGCTCTTACGCTTGTCGCCGGTGTTCTCTGCTTGACTGCATCTTCCACCAAAATTAACGCGTTTGGTTCAACGCCGAGTAAGGTTGATGTAGAAAATAGCGGCGTAAAGTCTCCGGATAATTCCTATCTGACGTCTACTACCGGTCTGACGTCTGCCAGCGCCATGCTTAGGTCCACTGGTACAATTTCGCCTGCCATGCGCGAAGAGATCCTAAGTGAGCGATCCACTCCCGTTACAGGTCTGAGCGGACGCCTTCGGTCATTTCTGACTACGACTGGAGAGGGTCCTGAAATTGTGAAGGCATATCTGGCGCGTCCGGATTCCGCTTCGCCAAAGTTTTTCGACTTTCATTTTATAACTCTTATACCTCATTCCGAAAAGAAGAATGGTCGTATAGGAAATTATCGTATCGGCCAGTGGCCGAAGCTTGGCAATCGTCGTTCGGTATCGGCCTCCAGTGGTACGGCTGGTAAAGTCTCCTATGATCCACCAACTGGATTCATTGAGGTAACTCCGTTAAACCAGAATACCCCGCTATCCGAAGCGTTTACCATCAAAGATTTCCTTACCAAAGGGCAGGTCTCGGTTTGGCCTAAATATGTTTACGTTAACCTCAATCTTGTCGACAAGCTGGAGTTGATCCTGGCCGACCTCGAGACCCGCGGAATAAATACCTCAGGTGTTACGGTGATGAGCGGATTTAGAACTCCGGAATACAATGCATCCGGTGGAGATCCCCGTGGTAGGGCTTCGCTAAGCAGGCATATGTATGGTGACGCTGCAGATATCTATATCGACAGCGATGGGGATGGCAGAATGGACGACCTTAACAAAGACGGTCGAGTCGATATAAAAGACGCGCACGTGTTGGCGGCAGCTGCTGACAGAGTAGAGGCGCTATATCCTTCTCTCATCGGTGGAGTGGGCGTTTATAAGGCAAACTCTGCCCACGGTCCATTCGTTCATATCGATACCAGAGGCACCCGCGCACGCTGGTAGTGGCGATGAAGAGTACTACCAGCGGAAAATAGATAATAGAGGCACCCGCGTGCGCTGGTAGTGGCGTAATCGTACCTGTAGTGGTGAAATTAGATGCATGTCATCTATCCTTGAGAAGGTCTGTGTAATTCTCTATGAACCACAAGATTATGTAAATATCGCGGCCACTGTTCGCGCTATGAAGAATATGGGGCTGAAGCAGCTGCGGCTGGTTCGGCCCTGTGAGTATACGGATTACAAGCTCGCCGGCATCGCTCACGGCACCCAGGATATCATTCGCAGAATCGAGAAGTTTGATTCTCTGGAGGCGGCTATAGCAGACTGCATACGTGTCGCTGGCTTTACCGCCCGCAGAAGGGCCGCAAAGCGCGAGATGGTAGATGTCAGGACTGCCGTCAAAGATCTCGTCGATCTGGCTCAGGAAGGCACTGTGGCTCTGCTGTTTGGTAGGGAAGATCACGGCCTCCCCAATGAGGCTTTGGATAAGGCCAATGTGCTGGTCACCATTCCCACAACTGAACATTCATCGCTCAACCTTGCACAGGCCGCTCTTCTGGCCATGTATGAATTACATCTGATAGCATCAGATTCCACGCGGGTTATCGCTCCACACAAGCGAAAATTTCCCCCCGCAGACAGCGAGATGTATGAATTCATCTTTGCGGACACAAGAAAAGCTCTCGAAGCGATCGAATTCTTTAAAACGCGCTTCGACGAACACATAATGCGGACTTACAGGTCCCTGATTTTTCGCGCCCAGCCTGATAAAAGAGAGGGGGCTCTATTAAGAGCCATGTCGATCGAGGTGGTCAGAACGGTCGATAGGCTGCAAGGAATTACCCATATAAAGAACGCTCCGAAAAAAAATGATGCTGATTTAGTGGAATAACGCTCATATACCCGTAAAACCACTTGCATCCCCTCTCCGAAACGGGCATTATACGCAACGAATTTAGCTTGTGAAGTTTTTCACAAACCCGAACATTTCACTCGACTTTTAACTCTTAGTTACGAATGGCATTGAGAAGAAAGTGGCTGGCAGTCTCTGGCTTTTTTGCGATCGCCGCACTTGCCACCATGCTCTCGGCCTATAGCGGGGCCTCGTCCCCAAGTGGGGCCAGTCCGGAGCAGCCGGTGAAGTTTCCGCACCCTGTTCACGTCCAGACATTAGAGATGAACTGTCTCTATTGTCACGCGTCGGCTAATAAGTCACCCGATCCTGGCTTACCAGCGATGGGAACCTGTATGGGTTGTCATGCGTTGGTAGGAACAAACCTACCCGAAATTCAGAAGCTCAATGATTACTGGACGAAGAAAGAGCCAGTACCTTGGGAACGTATTCATAAGCTGCCTGAGTATGTCCGATTCCCACACATGCGTCACGTAGACGCTGGTGTGTCGTGTCAGACCTGCCATGGCGATGTCCAGAATATGAAACAAGTATATCAGCAGGAGTCGCTTAATATGGGTTGGTGCGTCAGCTGTCATGTCGGCCAATCAAATCCGCCATTCAAGGCGAGATACGATTGCAGTACGTGCCACTATTAATCGCTTGATAATGAGCACTGAAACAAAGAATCAGACTATAGAAGAGAAGTCTCCCGTTAATCGGAGAGACTTCCTTAAAGTGATAGGCGGCGGCGCCGCCGTTGCGGCTTCGGTTGGATGTTCCTCCGAACGCGTAGAAAAACTTATTCCCTATATGGTTTCTCCCGACAATACTGTGCCGGGAGTTTCCACGTATTATGCCACCACATGTAAGGATTGCGCTGCTGGCTGCGGTGTAATCGCTGAAACACGTGATGGTAGGGCGATCAAGCTCGAAGGTAATCCTGCCAGCCCTGTAAATCAGGGAACGCTATGCGCTAAAGGTCAGGCATCCTTGCAGGGTTTGTATAATCCAGATAGATATCGCTCGCCAATGGTCCGAAAAAACGGTCAGCTTGTTTCTGTAACATGGGACGAAGCTCTCCAGCTTTTCAATCAGAAGTTAGGTGAACTAAGGAGCCGTGGAGTTGCTCAGAACGCTGTGTTTGTTAACCAGCATGAGTCCGGCTCCTTTCCTGCGTTTCTGGACCAGTGGCTCGCAGATTTCGGTATTCAGCCACACATCAGCTACGACTCGGAAATTGATGTCACAGCTATTGCCGCTCACAAGAAGGCATACGGTGTAGCATGGCCACGTTACGACTTTAAACAGACAAAGCTTGTCGTTTCGTTTAACGCCGACTTCATGGATGGTTGGGGTCCAACGGTCGCTCACGAGTTCGACTGGTCTGAAGCAAGAGCTGATATCAACAACGCTCCGCGTTTAGTCTATGTCGGCCCTCGTAGAAGTCTGACAGGTCTTAATGCTGATCTGTGGATCGACTGTAAGCAGGGTGGTGAAGTTGCAATTGCTCGCCTCCTGGCTGGTCAGGGTTCAATCTCAAATGCCTCCAAAGTCAGTGGTGTTGATGAATCCCGCCTTACTGCGTTCATAAATGAATTCAACGCAGCTGAGAACAGATTGGTTCTAGCCAGTGGCCGTAATGTCAACGCATCTGAACTGCTAGATGTTGTTGCAGGGATCAACCTGTCCAATGGTGCAGTTGGCAAATCAATTCGCACTGATCTGGCACTAACAGGTTACGAGGGTGTTTCATCGCCAGCGCGTTTGCGCAGTCTGGTTCAGGGGATGACAGCAGGTTCAGTTCCTATGTTGTTTGTCCGTAACGTGAACCCTGTTTATACTCTTGGGCATCACGCCGGATTCGGTGCAGCGATGGAGAAGGTGCCGTTCAAGGTATCGTTCTCAAGCATCATGGATGCTACATCTGAACTGTGCGACCTGATACTACCTGATCATCACTTCCTGGAACAATGGGGCGATGCACAGCCAATCGCAGGGACGGTATCGTTACAGCAGCCAACCATGGATCCTGTATTCGATACACGTGCAACAGCAGATGTTCTGATATCAGCTGGCAAGGCTGATGTTGCAAATGCCGGAAAATATACGGTTCCTGATTATCGTACCTGGCTGGTTAACAGATTCCCAGGTGGTGCAACTGGCATCACCGCGGCGTTACCAACCGCTACAGTACCTGGACAGGTTTTAGCCCGTACTGCAAAGGAGCCAGAAGTTACTCCTCTAATTGGTGGTTCCGTCGAAGACACAACTGGTGATATGTACCTGGTTGTATACCACAACCCAGTATTGGGCGATGGACGTGGTGCAAACAAACCATGGTTGCAGGAACTGCCGGATCCAGTAACAAAGATCTGCTGGCAGACTGTTGCTGAGATACATCCATTGACCGCCAAGCGGATGGGGCTCAAGAACGGAGATCACGTTCAGGTCACAACCGCAGTCGGCTCTTTAACGCTCCCTGTGTACTGCTATCTCGGTATCCGTCAGGATACGGTTGCAGTGGCAGCCGGACGTGGACACGTTAACTCGGGCAGATATGCAAAAGCCGGCTACAACGCTTTTGAACTCCTGCCAATCGTCGAAAGTGCAAGCGGATCGTTGTCCTTTGTTTCGACCAAGGCAACAATCAGCAAGGCAGTCGGACACGCTGAGCTGGTAACAACCGAAGGTTCATCCCGTCAGAGCCAACGCAACATCGCAAGAGCTACAACCCTGGCGGCTATTGCTGCAGGGACAAACGTTGCTCACCCACATACATTTGAGGGCGATGCTTCGCACGAGTTCCTCCCAGGAATGCGCGCTCCAGTAGCGAACGACGCTCAGGGTATCTTTGGCGATCCGGATTCAAAGAAGAAAGGTCAGTACGATCCAGAACATTGGGGTAATCAGGCAAAGCGTCGTTGGGCAATGACCATCGATCTTGCTCGTTGCACAGGCTGTTCGGCCTGCGTAACAGCATGCTACGCTGAAAACAACATCCCAACAGTTGGAGCTGATTGGCAGGTTGGTCAGGCATTCCCAGACAAGACCGGATTCGGTGCTAATATCCTGCGTGGCAGGGAAATGGCATGGTTGCGCTTGGAGCGTTACTACGAAGGCGGTGAAGAAGGTGGACCGGACTTCGAAACACGCTTCATGCCGATGATGTGTCAGCACTGCGGCAACGCTCCATGCGAGCCAGTCTGTCCGGTTTACGCTACATATCACGCACCAGACGGTCTCAACGTTCAGGTCTACAACCGTTGCGTTGGTACACGTTACTGCTCAAATAACTGCCCTTACAAGGTCCGTTATTTCAACTGGTTTGGTTATGGTGAGCCAGCTCGCAAACAGTATGCTTTCCCAGAACCACTGCATTGGCAGCTAAACCCGGACGTAACAGTCCGCGGTAAGGGTGTCATGGAAAAGTGCTCTTTCTGTGTTCAGCGTATTAGAGAATCAGAAAACAGAGCGAAGTTGGAAGATCGTCCGCTACATCCGGACGAATTTACAGTCGCTTGCGCACAGGCCTGTCCATCGAGGGCTATCACCTTTGGTGATGCTGCAGATGAAAACTGGTCAGTTACCAAGATCCTTAAAGACAAACGCGCATATCATGTCTTTGAGGAGTTGAACACTTTCACAGCTGTTGTGTATCTGCAAAAGGTTAATCATCCGTCGCCGTTGGAAGTAGCGCACGCGCCGGTAGCCGGAAGTACGGAGGAGCATCACTAATGGCTCGTTCGACTTCATCAGTGTCAAATGCTGAGATCTTACATCGTCCGAACATTGCTTCGGCCGATGTACAGCTCCCAGCTGTAAAGAACTACGAGCAGGTTGATAACGAGATTACAGGAACTTTACACCCTACCAAAGCCTGGTTTATTGGTTTGGGTGCTGCAATCTTCTTCCTGTTGATTGGAGCCGGATCCTGGATCTATCAGATTTATTCAGGGTTAGGTGTTGCTGGTTACGAGCCACCAGTCATGTGGGGTGTTTACATCATCACCTTCGTGTTCTGGGTAGGTATCGGTCACGCAGGAACACTTATTTCGGCGATTCTGTATCTGTTCAGGGCGGGCTTTAGAACAACCATCTACCGTGCCGCGGAAGCGATGACGGTGTTTGCGGTTATGACGGCTGGTCTGTTCCCGATTCTTCACCTTGGACGTCCATGGAAGTTCTTCTGGCTGATCCCTTATCCAAACTGGCGTTATCTCTGGCCACAGATGAAAAGCCCGCTCGTTTGGGACGTGTTCGCCATTTTGACTTACCTCACGATCTCAACAACGTTCCTGTACGTTGGACTTATTCCGGATATTGCAGTTCTCCGCGATAGGGAAACCAATCCGGTTCGTAAGAGAATCTTCTCAATTCTGGCATTAGGTTGGAGAAACACGCATCGTGAATGGAGACACTTCGCTAAGGCATACCTTTTCTTAGCTGCGTTCTCTACACCACTCGTGTTGTCCGTGCACTCAGTCGTGTCCTTCGACTTTGCTATGTCGTTGGTTCCAGGCTGGCACGCTACAATCTTCCCACCTTACTTTGTTGCTGGTGCCATCTTCTCGGGTATCGGAATGGTGTTCACCATTCTTATCCCGCTTCGTAAGTGGTTCAACCTTCAGCACTACATCACTATCAACCACTTGGACGCTGCTGCAAAGCTATGTCTCTTTACATCGGTTGTAGTCGGTTCAGCATACATGCAGGAGTGGTTCATTGCATGGTATAGCGGCCTTGTGCATGAACAGCAATTCTTTGCAAACCGTATCTGGGGTCACTGGTGGTGGGCATCAGTTATTCTGTACCTCTGTAACATGGTGTTGCCACTCTCGTTGTTCTCTCAGAAATTACGTCGTAACGTAACCTGGTTGTGGATCCTCTCGATCTTCATCAACATCGGTATGTGGTTTGAGCGTTTCGTGATCGTTATTCCATCGTTGTCACATGAGTTTGAACCATGGCAATGGGGTGGGTATGTACCAACCTGGGTCGACTACGGAATTCTCCTCGGATCGTTCGGTTGGTTCTCGATGTGGTTCCTCCTCTTCATTAAGCAGCTGCCAGTTGTTGCAATTGCCGAAGTCAAGGAAATAGTAAAGCCACGCTTCAGGAAGGATCGACAGCAGATGACAGATTCTGCCGGAGATCATCATGTAAGCCACTCCGCCCTGCAGGGTAGCTCTTCTCATGGAGGGTCTCACTAATGGCTGGGATTGTCGGTGCATTTCATGAACTCGACGCTGCCGTAGAGGCAATTGGAGTTCTAAAGAAGAAGGCGTTTGGGGAGTTAACAGTTTACTCCCCGGTGCCAAGGCATGAACTTGATGATGCGATTGACGCACCTGTCAGCGTAGTCAGAAAGTTCACCCTTGTCGGTGGCCTTCTCGGTGCAAGCTTTGGTTACTGGATTGCAGCCTGGACCTCGGACTACTGGCCGCTGGTTGTAGGTGGTAAAGCGATCGTTACATGGATCCCTTACACAGTCTTTGGATTCGAAGTGATGGTTTTGATCGGTGGATTGGCCACGGTTTTTGGAATGTTTGCGAAGGCTCGCATTCCCAATGTCAGCAGAGCAGTGGGTTACGATCCACGCTTCAGCAGTGGTCATTTCGGTATCTACGTTGACGTTAGACCAGACAAGTACAAAGATGTTGAAGAAGTACTGCGTAAAGCTGGAGCGGTGGAGGTCCGAGTCGAAAATGATTAACCTCCGCAAAGCTCTATATATGGGAGCTGTTGCATTCCTCCCAACACTCACTGCCTGTGAGTGGTTCAGTAATTTTGAGAGAACTCCAATGATCTCAACATGGGAACCAATCAAGTGCAATGAGCAGCTTAAAGAGTGCGATGTTACAGTAGCTTCTCGTGGAAACCCGGAGTTCTCAGTGCCTATTTATGGAACTGCAGTCTCTGCGTTAGAAACCTCTTACAGACCGATGCCTGGTGTCATAGACTCTATGGCTTCGTTGGTTAACCCTACTCCGATCAGTGAAGCATCGCTGCACAATGGTCGTAAGTATTATCAGGTTAACTGCACTGTATGCCACGGAGATAAGGGTGCAGGTGATGGTCCGGCCACCAAGTTTGGTATGCCTGGTATCACACTGACAGCAGGGCCTGCTCTTGAGCGCACAGATGGATACATCTATGGAATCATTCGTAACGGTCGTGGAGCAATGCCTTCATACAACCGTGTCGAAGAGATGGAGCGTTGGGATGTTGTTAACTATATCCGCTCGCTTCAGGGTGTCTCTCCAATTGCTGCCGAGACAGGCAAGCTTGCAATACCTGGTGTAACAGGGCGCTGGATTCCTGGTTACACAGCTACCGCGCCTACAAAGCCGGCTCCGTTTGTTCCACCTTCGCAGGGTAGTGCTAAGAACTACTATCCGAATGGTGGAGCTCCACCAGCCTCAGATCCCAACGCAGTACATGTTGGGGCACCTAAGGTTGATTCCATGGTTTACAAGACTGGTACTATTAAGGCGAAAAAGAGATGAGTGGACATCATGACGTTCACGTGTTTTCGCGTGATGAAATTATCGAAGGAACACAGAGACCTATCAGTAAAACGATTAAAACTCTCTGTGTTGCTCTAACCCTTATTGGTGCAGCTGTTTTCCTCTTTGGTGCCTTCACTGGTGTCGATAGGGTCTGGCATGCACTGCACACAAACTGGTTGTTCTTTGCTTCTGTGTCATCGGCCGCAGTTATGATTGTTGCTGTTCAGCGAATCACAACTGCTCGCTGGTCACGAGGAATTGTAAGACTTCTTGAAGGCTACGTAGCTTTCCTTCCGGTGGCATTTGTTCTCCTCCTTGTAATTCTGTTGGTCGGACGCGAGAATATTTTCCCATGGGCTGTTAAGACACCTAGCATTGCAGAAAAAGCAGTTTACCTGGATGTACCATTTCTGCTCATTCGTGAAATTGCGATCTTTGCAATTCTTACGATAATGAGTGTCTACTACATCTATACATCTGTTCGTCTGGACGTAGGTGGCTCTCCCGAAGCGGGATCAAGTTGGGCAGCAGGGATTCGTGCACGTATGCGCAAGGGATTCCGCGATGAGCGTAGAGAGATTCACTCTACACATTCGCGCCAGGGTAAGCTGGCCGTCTGGTTAGCAATTGCATTCGGCTGCTTCTGGTGCGTTATCGCCTGGGATTTAGCCATGTCCCTCGATCTGTACTATCACTCAGTCCTTTATGGATGGTGGTTCTTCATGGGTGCATGGCTGGTAGCTATCGCATCCTGGACCCTACTGGTGATGGCCTGGAGAAAGCATCTCAACCGTTACGACATGATGACGGAGACGCATTTCCACGATCTGGGTAAACTTTGCTTTGCGTTCGCAGCATTCTGGGGTTATCTGACATTCAGTCAGTTCCTTATTATATGGTATGCAAACATGGGTGAAGAAACCCACTGGATGCGCCTTAGATTGATTGAACCATGGTGGCCTGTTACCATCGGCGTTGTCTTCCTTATGTTCGTACTTCCATTCTTTGGTTTGCTTTCAAGGGCGGCAAAGCTGTATCTGCCAACAATGGCTTTCTTTGCCATCTGTATCATCGTTGGTTTATGGTTCCACCGTTACATCGAAGTTTACCCATCGCTCTATGGAGACATCGGGCTCAAGGGTATCAGCTTACCATTAGGATTATGGGAGCTGGGTGTAACAGCTGGTATGCTCGGTCTTTGGGGTCTTTCCTACATCGGATTCATGGACGCCTTCCCACGTATGCGTGTCACACTAATGACATCGCCACATCGTGATGAAGTTCAGGTGCCTTGCAATCCCGAAACTATGGAACCGCTTCCGGCTCACGAGTAAAGCTGTCTGTTGGGCCGCATCAGCTTACTAGCTGTGGTCCAACAGTCTCCGGCGCCGTATGATTTATGAGTTGTTTATAAAAAGGCACGAACGCCACAAAGTTCGTGCCTTTTTGTTTGATATAACACTTTAATTACGGCCTATGGTCGCTTATATTGCAACTCTGTAGGAAAGTAGGGGGCGGTAGCTCAATTGGTAGAGCGCCTGCTTTGCAAGCAGGAGGTCAGGGGTTCGATTCCCCTCCGCTCCATGATAGTGTTTTATAAAGCGCGTTAACTCTAACAAGAGCTAACGCGCTTTTTGCTTTTGATCGGTTGTACTCTGCAGGCTTCTTGCATATGAAAACATTATATTCAGTCTTGATGGCGAATGAATAAACCTTATGTATGAGGCAGAAATGGTCGAAACGGAAACAAATAACAGGCCACAGTCGACAAACGAGTTTATCGCTCTGGAAGAGAGATGGGGTGCTCATAATTATCACCCTCTTGATTTAGTTATTGAGAAAGCTGAGGGGGCTTGGGTTTATGATGTTGAGGGCAATAAATATCTCGATTGTCTCAGCGCATATTCGGCGGTAAATCAGGGTCATTGTCATCCCAAACTTGTTGCTGCTCTGATTGATCAGGCAAAGCGTGTTACACTCACCTCACGCGCATTTAGAAACGATCAGCTCCCGCTGTTTTGTGCTGAGTTGGCCGAAGTGTGTGAGATGGAAATGGTACTTCCAATGAACACTGGTGCTGAAGCTGTTGAGACAGCTATTAAAGCAGCTAGACGATGGGGGTACGATAAAAAGAGAGTCGCTGATAACAAGGCAGAAATCATAGTCTTCAACAATAACTTTCATGGCCGTACGACGACTATCGTCGGCTTCTCATCAGATGCAAGTTACAGACGTGGTTTCGGTCCATTTGCTCCCGGATTTATCAATGTGGATTTTGGAGATATAGCTGCATTGAAGAATGCGGTAACTCCAAATACTGTAGCAATTCTGATGGAGCCAATACAGTGTGAAGCCGGAATCCTCATCCCACCTTCAGGCTTCTTGAAAGAAGTGTCGGAACTTTGTAAGGCCAATAATATTCTCTTTATGGCAGACGAGATTCAGACAGGATTAGGTCGTACCGGGCGTATGTTTGCGTGTGATCACGAAGGTGTAAAGCCGGATGTCTACATCCTTGGGAAGGCGCTTTCCGGAGGGTTCTATCCTGTTTCTGCTGTGGTATCACGAGCTGAAGTTCTAGGTGTTTTTGAGGCAGGATCTCATGGAAGTACTTTTGGCGGAAACCCTTTAGGTTGCGCTGTTGCCAGAGCGGCTCTGGGAGTTTTGAAGGATGAGAAGCTGGTGCAGCGATCTGCAGAGTTAGGCGAATGGTTTGTAGAGCAGGTTAAAGCTATTAACAGCCCGATTATAGTTGAGGTTCGCGGGCGAGGGCTTATGGTGGGAATTGAGTTGAAAAAACCAGCCAGACAGTACTGCGAAGAGTTGAAAAAACGCCGTATTCTGTGCAAGGAAACCCACGAAAATGTGATTCGCATGGCCCCGCCTTTAATAACGGATAAAGACGATCTGGCATGGGCGGTTGGGCAGGTAGCTGAAGTCCTGACGATTCAATAGGGATAAAGTTGCCGATCTGTCTGAAAAATTTTCCTACCAATGAGCGACAGCGGATTGTTTTATTGGAACTATGATTCGGATACTATTTCCTGATTATTTATAATTGTGTGACTTGAATGGATGGATTGCTAATTAGTAATCCATCCATTCTTTACATATATTTATTAATCAGTCAAATAGACTGAAACGAATGTTTGTTGCAGTGCTTGATTGGAGCTTTAAAATTCTTATTGGAGTCATAAAGGCGCTTTTCTTGCTCAATTCGGGTATATAGATCTAAAAAAATGGTTAACCTGTGTTGATCAGTGAATCCCTACTAATGTCATTATGAACTCCGAATCCCAGATCAGAGTTTTAATAGCCGAAGACGAAGATCACCTCCGTTCGGTTTTAGAGCAGTTTCTCGCCGGCCGTGGATACGCGGTTACCGGCTGTAAAAGTGGCAAGATGGCTTTAGACGCCCTTCAGACCGGGTCATTCCATGTAGCTATTATTGATCTCGTAATGAGTGAGATGGATGGGCTCGAAGTTCTAAGACATCTAAGGTCAGATCGTGACGCACCTGAGGTGCTGATGATTACAAGCCCAAATACTATAGATACAGCTATCTCGGCGATTAAGCTTGGAGCGTATGACTATCTTCCAAAGCCATTGCGTATGTCTGAGGTCGACGTACTTGTACGCAGAGCGTGGGAGCGTCGCGAACTTGTTCGAGCCAATGCACTTCTAAGGCATCGAGTACCCATGGTGACAACAATCAGCTCTAATCATGCTGATATGGTTGCCACGGTGGATCAGGCCGCAGCACTGGCTTCGTCGGATGATGTGATTGTTTTGCATGGAGAACCGGGAGCTGGCAAGAACCATATGGCCAGATTCATTCATAATCGTTCTGGTCGTGCAGCGGATATGTATGCAGAGGTGCGCTCAAGGGTTGGTGTCGGCGACATCTTTCAACACTTATGCGGAACTGATTCTTTGCCGTCGCGTGGACGATACCGTGTTCCTGTTAGTGGACTGTTTCAGGTGGCAGAAAATGGAACTCTTGCGATCGATTCCAGGCTGTTTACCGAGTCGGAGGCTGGCAGGCTTGTGGAGATTCTCAAGGAACGCGCTTATAGCAGGGAAGGCGCTGTCCACGAAAGATTCCCGTTGCGCACACGTATAATATTATGTGCGGAAGATTCTGATTCCTGGATCAATTCAGTCCCGGCAGTTCATCTGTCTATTCCACCACTTCGTGAACGGCGCGAAGATATTGCAGATATTGCCCGCGATATCCTTCATAATTCAGCTGAAATTCCTGCGAGTTCGATATCGGATGATGCTATTGAGTTTTTGGAGGCATATGCGTGGCCAGGGAATATACGGGAGTTGAAAGCCGTGCTCACCAGAGTGTCGCTTTTATCGCATAAGTCCGAGCTGTCTATTCCTGACCTGAAAATGGTACTGATATGGGAGTCGATGAGCTCGGAAACAGGTGGGGCTGCCCTCGAAGCGGTTGAAAGGCTATATATTGAGACGGTTCTCCAACGCTCCAATTGGCACCAGGGCAGGGCTGCGGACACTTTAGGTATTTCGACCAAGACCCTTTATCGAAAGATGCGAGAATACGGATTTATTCGGCCCCGAAAGAGGAAGTTGGCGCGACGCGTTCGTGCAGAATGAAGATATTGGTGATTGAGGATGATCCCACTGTCGGCCCATTTATTAAACGTGGCCTGGAAGAACAGCGGTGGGGTGTCGATCTCGTAGATGATGGTGAGGAAGGTGAGATTCTAGCTGCTAGCGGCGAGTACGATCTCATTGTTCTTGATATGCGTTTACCTGGTAAGTCTGGAATGGAGGTTCTTAAATCACTTCGAGCGAAGGGGTTTGAGCGTCCGGTTATGATTCTAACGGCTCAGGATGCGCTGGATGCAAAGGTGCAGACTCTAAGAGCAGGCGCTGATGACTATGTTACCAAGCCGTTTGCCTTTGAAGAATTGTTGGCGCGGGTTGAAGCATTGGCACGCAGGCCAAATGCTTTGGTCTCGCCAGTGCTGCGTGTTAGCGATCTCACGTTAAATACCGATACGCGTGAAGTTTTGCGGCATGAAAGCCCTATCGACCTTACTCCAAAAGAGTATACGGTTTTGGAGTATCTTATGCGCCATCAGGGTCGTGTCATGAGCCGTACATTAATTACTGAATATGCCTGGGGATATCATTTTGACCCGGGTACAAACATCGTTGATGTTGTAATTAATCATCTTCGAAAAAAAGTCGATGCTGACTTTGACAAGAAGCTTATTTATACCGTACGCGGTGTGGGATACGTTATTCGCGGATGAGGTCGTCGCGCCTTAAGCTTACGCTTATCTTTTTGTTGCTGTCCATAGCAATTGCTGCGGCCATAGTATTATCGGCGGATTCAACAAGAAACAGGAATGTCTATAAACTCGCAGCTCGTGATGCTGTATTGCTCTCGGAAGTTGCGCGAGGACTGATTGAGGCTGCTGCCCCAAGGGGGGGTAGCCTGCTTGAATCAGATAGCACAACTGGTGGTTTTATTCTGGCTCCGTCTATCCAACGACAGCTGGCTACTCTTCCCGATTACCTGATTGTAGTTGGGACTGATTCAACTATATACTTTGCATCTGCTCCTGTTGGGCGATTAAACGATACCGATTGGAATAATATTTACACCGGACTAACAAAAGTTGAAGATGGTGGGCCCGCAGGTGTTATGCGCTTATCTGTCGGTACTGTTGTGTTTGTTGGCGCGAGAATTAACGATCCTACAACCGGCTTGATTCGTGTTATTGCGGGATCGCGTACCGAACCGGAAGCTACACCTCGTGAGCTGCTGACCGTTTTATATGTAGTTATTCCGCTAATGATTGTTTTGGCGGTAACTGTTTTTTGGTTTGTTACATCCGGAGTTTTTCAAAGAATTGAAAGGGTGCGAGCTGACGTTGCTGCAATAAGTGACGGAAAAAGTCTTCACAGACGACTCTCCAATGAAGGTGCTAGTGAGGAGTTGGACAGTCTTATAACGACGCTTAACTCTATGATTGCACGCCTCGAAACTTCGTTCCTGTCGCTAAGAAGATTTACAGCAGATGCAAGCCATGAGTTGAAAACTCCGCTTGCTGTAATCAGAGCTGATATTGAACGTGCAATGCACGAGAAAACTACAGATTTAGACAGACAGATTGCACTGGAAGAGTCTTTGCAGGAGGTGCGCAGAATGTCGGATCTTGTAGACGGGCTTCTTACCCTTGCAAGGTCAGATGAAAAGCAGATTGAAATTGTAAAGGAACCAGTTAATCTGACTGCGTTGACTCACGAAGTTTATGAAACAGCGTTGATTCTGGGTGAGGCTGCAGGCGTTAACGTACAGTTGTCATTTATTACTGATGTTACAGTGGTTGGCGATCACGACAGGCTAAGACAACTTTTTTTGAATCTGGTAACCAACGCTATCAAGTACACACCCGCAGGTGGGCGAGTCGACATAGGACTTGGTGTTCATGCTTCGACAGCAACATTTGCTGTGAGAGACACAGGGATCGGTATCTCAGCTTCCGACCTTCCACATGTTTTTGATAGGTTCTGGCGCGCTGACAGGGTTAGAACAAGAGGATCGGAAAGAACCGGAGCCGGCTTGGGCTTGGCCATCAGCCAATGGATAGCTCAGGCTCATTCGGGGTCCTTAACCGTTTCATCTCGGTTAGGGAAGGGGTCATTATTTACCGTTATTCTTCCGTTGAACTTCACCGAATCTTAATGTTTGCGAAATGTACGTTTAATGTACGGCGACTAACGTTAGAGCAGGTCCTTTAGAGGAGGGAGTACAAAATGTTTAACAATTTGCTAGAGTCCAAAGCAAAGAAGAAGTCGAACGCAGGGGGAACGGTAGCCAGTATCGTTTTTCACTCTGCAGTTATCGCCTTCTTGGTTTGGGCGACCGCGAGAGCGGCTTTACCGCCAGAAGAGCCTGAAGTGCAGAATGTGACCTACGTCGATATTCCAAAACGTATGGATGAGCCCCCTCCTCCAGCGCCGGATGTACCTAGAGATGCTCCTCCAGCCTCTAGCGACCAGGTTTACGCTCCGCCGCCACCTAAGGGCTTCCAGGTTTTAACAGCGCCTGTAGACATCCCTGATGTCATCCCTGACGTTGACCTTAGCCGAAGAGTCACAAATGAGAAAGACTTTTCCGGTACAGGCGTCGCAGGTGGTGTCGATAGAGGCGTAAAAGGTGGTACCGGTCCGGTAACCAATGAAAGTGTACCGTATTGGGACTTCCAGGTCGAACAGCCAGCCGAGATGGACAAAGATCGTTCACCAAGGCCTGTCTACCCTAGCACCCTCGAACAGGCGGGTGTTGAAGGGTCTGTAAAGGTTCAGTTTGTGGTTGACACAACTGGGCGAGCTGAGCCAAGCTCAATCAAAATCTTGGAATCGACTCACGAACTGTTTACTCAGTCAGTGAAGAACGTTCTTACAAAGATGAGATTCTTCCCAGCTGAAGTAGGTGGCAGAAAGGTTCGCCAGCTCGTTCAGCAGCCGTTCAACTTCACAATTCGCTAACCCTAACGTCCCCCTTTCGGAGTAAAAAAATTATGGAAATGTCAATGATGGAACTATGGGGCCACATGGGATGGTTCGCACGCGGAATTATTTTCGTGCTTGCAATCATGTCTGTATGGTCACTGTCGGTCGCAATTAAGAAGTGGTGGGAGTTGAAGCAGGCTCAGGCTGAAACCCGCAAGTTTGCACCGGAATTCTCTCAGTTCCTTGAAGAAGACAATGTTGATGAGGCCCTAAACCTCGCCAGCAAGTACAAGAAATCACACGTTGCACGTGTTTTGGGTGGTGCCCTTAACGATATCCGTCCACTTATTCAGGATGGTTCCGTTACAGTTGCAGATATTAACTCTGCAGAGCGCGCACTTGAGCGTGAAATGTTGATGACTGTTACAGATCTCAAGCGTGGTCTTAACGTTCTGGCTACCTCTGGTTCCACTGCACCATTCGTTGGTTTGCTTGGTACAACCATGGGTATCGTTAACTCCTTCACAGGTATGGCTACTTCCGGTTCCGGTGGTATCTCTGCTATCTCTGCAGGTATCGCTGAAGCTCTGTTCGCAACAGCATTCGGTCTCCTGGTCGCTATTCCTGCTGTGTGGGGATACAACTACTTCCAGACGAAGCTTGATAACCTCACAGCTGAAATGACCTACACATCCAAAGAGATGATCGACTATCTCATCAAGGGTGTTTCCGGTGAGTTTGGAAGAAGTCGCTTCACACGCGAATTCAACACAACAGCGACTGCGGGCAACTCCCCAATTTCTCAGTAACAAGAGAGTTATAAAATGGGAATGTCATCAGGCGGTGCAGGCGGAATTAAAGCCGAACCAAACGTTACGCCCATGATCGACGTTATGTTGGTGCTTTTGATCATATTCATGATCATTATTCCAACAATAACTTCAGGTTTACAAGCCACCCCACCATCTGGGGCCAATTTGAAACCTCGTCCCGAGGAAGACACTGATCAAATCCTTGGGATCGATCAGAAAGGGCAGTACTTCCTGAATAGGGATCGTATCGATAACGCATCTTTAGGCGTGTTGTTGAACGGAATTTATTCAGTGAGAGAGGAGGATAAGATCCTCTATATCAAGGCAGATAAAGATCTCGACTACGGTCTTGTCTTGGATGCCTTGGATATAGCCGCTAAAAACGGCGTTAGAATGTCTGCGATGATCACAGATCAGGAACCTGGAACGGAGTCAAGTATCGCGAGCGATCGCGAAGCAGATAAGTCTGCACTCCCAGCTCCAAAGTCAGGAGGAAATTAACATGGGCATGACGGCAGGTAACTCAGCCCCTGGGGTTTTCAATCCAGAACCTAACATGACGCCTATGATCGACGTTATGTTAGTGCTCCTGATCATCTTTATGATTATCGTCCCTGCATCACGTAGAGCTATCGATCTGCAGCTTCCTGAGCCAAACCCTAGTCAGTCTGGGGTTCAGGATCCATCGCAGATTGTGCTTGAGGTGAGCGCAACGGGTGAGTACATGATTAACAAAAATCCAGTTGCACCTGGTGGTTTGGATGCGAAGATTAGAGAAATCTATGATGGGCGTCCCGACAAGATCATCTTCGTGAAAGGTGATCCAGCAGCCAAGTATCAGACGATCATTTCCGCAATGGACGTGGTTAGAGGAGCTGGTGTAGTTGTTATCGGTGTTCCACCTAAGGACGTGGATTAATAATTTTCCTTTCTGGAAGTAATACAAAGATGCGTTGGCAGGGATTTGTAATTTCTCTGGCGACGCATCTTTTTTTGCTTTCTGTAATAATTTTTATTCAGTCACGGTATACAGTTCCAGAGCGTTTCTTGCCTGGAGATGGTGATGGTCGTGGGGGCGACGGGGTTGTGTCGGTTCATTATGTGGGGATTGCTGGCGCTGAAGGTGGTGGAGTGGGAGAAACAGCAGAGATGGGAAGTGAAAATGCCAGCGATAAGAGTGGAAAATCAATTGATAAGACAGATGCTGATCCCGGAAAACAGAAGCTTCCAACAGCTCCCGCTACCTCCGCACCAGACAACGATCAGAAAAAAAATGCAGAGGTTAGAACTGAGAAGGATGTTGCTGATGGTAAAGTGAGGGAGAATGTCAGCTCTGAGAGTTCTAGTGGAGGAGCTTCTAGCGGGAATTCCAGCGGAGGAGCTTCCAGCGGGAATTCAAGCGGAGGAGCTTCCAGCGGTAGCGCCGGATCTTCCGGCTCGGGTGGTTCACTAGGAGGAAGTGGAGGTAATTCCGGGGGTGGAATTGGTACGGGTTCCAATGCTGGCGCCGGAGGCTTCAATGGATCGTACTATCCCGCAGTCCTCAATGATGTGTTTCTTCCGCCGCTACCTGCGCCCAAGCGGGTAAAGGGTTTTACGATGGTGGCGATCTTTGCGGTAGATACCCTTGGACAAGCTCGTGTTATCCGATTCAAACAGACGCCTGATGCCAAGTACAATCGCGAGCTAAGGTCCGTATTGGAGAGTCTTAAGTTCAAACCCGCCAGGTCGGCTGAAGGGCGCCTCAGGCCAGATACCGCAGCGGTAGTCTTTCAGTTTTAATTGGAACACCTTGGCTAATGGCTAATGGCTAATGCTGCTGGTTCTCGTTAGCTCTTCAACCTCAAG
>JBEBRK010000001.1:0-362923 GCA_040394885.1 Gemmatimonas phototrophica | reverse complement strand
TTAAGTTCGCCTCGCACATCTTCAATCTTAACTTCAATTTTCAATCAGCGTTCTTTCAAACTGCCACCTTGTTGGTGGCAGCCTTACAACATACTAGGCCTGCAATAAGGATGCAAGGGGTAGATGCTGTTAATCTTATTTATTTAGCAGTGCGATGCCTACACTCTTAATCAGAGTACCTCATTAGGCAATAAGCGATATACTATATACATATTGCAGATACCTGCTATTTAGCTAACTCCCTCTCAATGAACTTCTCCGATTGCATCCCGTCAAAAGCCTGAATAGTTCCATCCTTACCCACCAGATAGCCTCGATTTCTATTCCCGCTTCCCAGGAAATCATCAAACAAAGGCTTTTCTCTAAGCAATCTACCATCTCTACGTTTCAATATCGGCCGTGTGTTTACAAGGATAGTAAATGGTAACCCATGATAATCCTGATAATACCATGCATGAAGCTTCGCTTCGGCTTCTGGTGTAAGTGGAGGGCTATCCCACATATTGCCACGCACAGCAGTTACAAGAACAATTTCAAGCCTGTCTCCATATTTATTCTTTAACCGCAACAGATTGGCTAACCGCCCCTCCAGATTATTGTTGCTACTTATACTGTATTGCCTGAAGTATAAAGTAACCTTCCCTTTTTCTGGCACCGCTGTAGCAGTTGATGGGAATGCGGCGACAAGTTCCATATCTGATGGCAACTTTCCGATCAAAGTCGTTTTTAACGTAGTTAATTCTCGATCTAATACCAACAACATATCATCGGAACTGTCAGTTGCAAGATATTTAAGTCTTATAATCTGCTCTGCAAAATCTTTAGGCATTTCAAACCATATGCGAGATATAGAATCTTCATATATGTCCCTATAGACAGCCTTGATATACCCCTTCTTATCTTTTAATTGCTCGTCAGAGAAGGACGATATATAATCCAGGCTTTCTTTAGATAATGAATTCAATCCAAACGTGTCATCGACAAGTATATAGTTGTTCCTCATACTTAAATACATATCCAGAACTAGCTTAACCGACTTAACGCCATACGTTTTTAGTTGTTTAACGATAGACAACGAAAACTCGGAATGGTTGGGTTTATTGAGACCTACAGCCAACTTTCCTGCGTCAGCTAAAAAATGAATTTTATAAGTAGTATCTAACTTATCCGAGTTAAGCACCTGATTTACTACCGTTCTCATTAGCGCAGTATCTCTTAAGACGGACGCGACTTGCAGGTAATTAGGCAATTCATAACTGGCAACGCTTTGTGGCGTAAACTTACTAATGCACTCTCTACCTTTTTCTATCACCTGAGTTGGTGCTGTATCGATACTCATGGGAGAAATAGTATCTCTCTCTCCCGCTCTCCAGATATATCTTTCAAGGGACTTCATCAGAGACAGACAGTAGCTAGGTGTATCGTACGCACGGAGATCTTTGTAACCTGGGAGCATTCTGCCAGTATCAGAAACAATTGCTGATTCTACGAGCGCAGCTGAATCAGCTGGTAAAATTCTCTTCTGAAATTGCGCACTTAGCTCTGTTGCTCCAATAACGAAGCCCACAAAAGCGGCGACTGCAAAAGCTATGGATTTATACATACTAAATAGCCTCGATTAATGCGGTAAAGCTAAAATCTCTTACTTTGGCTGGAGGAACAACAACTGATGAATAATTGCTAAATACTTGCTGAGGCGCGCCGAGGGTTTCTAAATTATTGAAGATAAACAACGGAGATTCTAATACGCGGAAATTTTTTATTGCACGTGTAACTTTTCCATTCTCGACTAACCATAAACCGTCTCGAGTATATCCTGACATAAGCAAAGAATTGTAATCAACCAAGCGCATATTTGAGAATCTGGTCACTACTATACCACGCTTCGTCGATTTAATCATATCTTCAAGAGAATCATTTCCACCGCTCATTCTATATGAGCCGCTATTAGGAAGACCTTTATTGATACCCAAGCTATTTATTCCATACCGACGATCATAAGAAAGTTCTTTTAACACTCCTTTTTCAATCCAGTTAACGGGATGATAGACATCCCCATGATTATCAAATGGAGGAAACCCTATGTCCGGATCCATAGGATCCGCACTTACAGTTATACGTTCGTCAAATACCTTTAGTCCTATCTTCGTCTCACCATCTTCTAATGCCCACGGCCCACTTCCCAATTCGGCCTGTACTCTGTCATTATTCATCACTGTGGAAAAAATATCGCTCACTGCCTGAGGTTCCAGAATAGCAGTATATCGTCCAGGCTCAACAGCCACCGGATTTTTGGATCTGACGCATTTATCCAATGCAATACGAGTAATTTTTTCACTGTCAATACGATCCCAGTCCCTGAAATTAACACCGGCCCATCCAGATCCGGTTCCGTCTGGAGTTCTCACGGTTATTGTATATTGAGCTCTGGTATACGGATAATAAAGTGACCTGCCCACAGTATCAATTACAGCTAAACCTTCTGCACTGCCCATAATAAATCCGGCGGCCGAAAGATTTTCGGCTCTGGCGGTTTTCAACAACGGTTCCACCGCTTTCAGTCTTTCCGGAGCCTGTAAATTATATGTAGAATCAAAGAAGACCTGAGGACGTGAAAACGGTTCGATAGTCTGTATCAACGCGGAGACTGCATCGACATCACCAGGAGTTGTCTTACTGGTTTTATCCCCAGCCAATCCTAAGGAGTCTAGTCCTTTATAATGAGTACGAAACTGCCGGCCGCCACTAAATGCTTCATTTCTGAGCAAACGCTCTGACCGTCGTACGCCTGCCTGAAGACTGCTGTCATCAATTCTATTAAACGAAACAAACGTCCTTGCCCCTAGTATATCGCGATTAATAGTTACGTTAGTATTTCGATAGTCGCCCCCACTAATAATATCGTTCTTTGCAAAACGAATATTGCCCTGCCAGTGCGAATTTATCTCAAGAGTCATATCACCACCGCCAACAGCCATTCCTTTTGCGCGATTTGCGAGTTCGTTGCATGCTGTTTCGGAAAGGAAGCGCCTTACCGGCTCGTCCTTCTGAGTAGGTGGGATCATTGTTTCTTTCATTTCCATAGGGATTATTTTGTTATTCCTACTTTCGGGTGCCGTCAACTACAGCTACATCTTTAAATCGTAACGGGACGGACTTGATGGTATAATTGCTGTTTTGACCGGGCTGACCCTTACCTGCTGGCACTGGCGTTGTTCCCGTTTCAGTACCATCGCCAACCTCTAATAGTGATTTCCATATCTCCATGGAATCAAACAAGGGCTGCGCTCCCACTAATGCAGGACCTAACACTCCCTTTCGTATTTCTCTGAGATATCCCCCACCATGACCGGTTCTGGATTGAAAATCAGTTCCAACACCGCCGGCAATAAAAGCTAACCCACGTTCTGTAGAAGCAACCATATCAGCAAATGTCTTTGCACCTTTTCCAGGTAGTAACGTCAAGTTAGGTGTATGGACTAGCGGTATTGTACTGGCCGAGTCAGTTCGACTGCAACCATTGGATTTAACTTCACGACCCTGACTTGCATACCATTCTGGCATAAAGCTGGACATCTCTCTATCCGTCTGATAATCCACAAGTTTACCGTCCTTCACGAGATCGAATGATCCGGCTTCCACACCCTCATCGTCCCATTTAGTAGTAGCTAAACCGCGACTCATAGTTCTATCGGCGCGTACATTCATCTGCGAAACACCTAGTACAGCACCCAGACTCTTTTTATAGTCAGGCCCTAAGTAACTGGTACCACCAGCGTTAGCTTCATATCCCATAATCCTGTCTAATTGAGTTGCATTTGCTAACGTTGAAGCAACAAAGGACGCCGCAACACCAGCACTAACAACCAACTCATATCTTCCAACCTGAACAGGTTCGGAGTACATAGCCAGGTCTTTTTTCCCCTGTTCAAATAGTTCAGGAATCTTCTCCCGAAGATTAGCGTCCAAAAACATCTCCCAGCCTGATCCGCATTTATATATATCCGGAGACGTTATTTCAATTTCAACGTCTTCATCATTGATATGCGTCTTTCCTTTAACTATAAATACGCCATCTATCTCATATAAAGTCTGTTTGTATAATGATCCTTCAGAGGTCGCTATTACTTTTTCGATCCTTTGCATACCGACGTCCTTAAACGACCCTCCATACGATTCATTCGGATTATACCTCGGACCAATCCCATTGAACGAACTAAGAAAATCGGCTTTTTCATCAATCGGTATAGAAAATGGATCTATTCGTACAGGAGTACTCCACTCGCCTTTAACTGCAGGATATTTACCCAGATCTATTTCGCGAGGAAATACTACCGAATTTATTTTTGCCTGTGACACTGCCGCTTCAGCAAGGAACACCCCTTCATCCATCTCAATAAGAGAACTTGCCGAAAACCCCCAGACCCCATCCACAAAGGCTCGAACACCAAAGTTCATAATTTCCCGATCTGTGGCACCATTCCCCTGCATCCCCTGGTAGACCATTCTGGTTATTCGTGCATCTACAAACGAGGCACCTGCAGCCTTACCGGCATCCACAGCCTGAAGAACGTATTGGTTTATGAGATCATTCGACATCTTATAACCCGAGTGCTCAGCACCGGTAACATCTACGTATTTACTCGTGGGACCAAAACCTTTGGTCAGCAAAACAGGAGCAGCTAGGGCCATCGAAGCTCTAGATGAGTTACTAAGGAACTGCCTTCTAGTGGATATCATAAATTATACAGAGTAATTTTTTTAGTTGCCTGGCCGGCACGTATTATCATTCACTTCGTCGCATACATACACTTCACCGGATGCTCCGTACTGTGATGTACGAAATCTGAAGACACCAGGTTTAGTGAACACTCTGCTGCGCATGCGGCTTGCTACACGCTGGAGATCATCGGTAGTAACTGTGTCAACGGTCCAAAGGGCTATATTGCCAGGATTCGCATCATACATTTGATAATTTAAATTGCATTCTCTAACGCCAGAGGGATTGCTTACGTTATTCGAATCTTCAAATATTACATCCGCAAGCCATGACGCCGGATCATGCTTATACCAGGCAATACAAGCGCCCAGTCCAACTACAATGCGTTTAGGTTGAAATTCCAGTACAGAGTTTCCCCGTGCATCTATACGACCCACTATCGACACATATCCAGACACCATATTACCAACTGTATACATTAGCGAATCCCGAAATCCCTGACCGTAAGCAAATGCATTGATATGCAGATATACCACACTCGCTGGAGCGCCAGCTATGACGCGAATATTCGCATTAGTTGCCGCTTGCGAAGCCTGCGTAATAGTGATTTTAGTTGGATCTGAAGAATACAAAGCAACTTTCAAGTTGCTAAGATTCGCGGTATTTATTCCTTCTCTGACTATCGGAATATTTTTTCCGCGCGCCAAGGCATTGGAGAAACCCATCTTGGCACTATCTCCTGGCAAAACTTCAAGTGCTAATTTTTTAACAAAATCTGGCGGCGGTCCAGATACAATATTTACAAAAGCAGAATCCCGCCTTGTTACGCCGTCTATAGTTGTAGATGCCCAAATAATAGATCCGGAGACTGAAGATTTGGCTGTCAGTACTCCATTACTATCAATTGACATAGCGCCAAGATTGGTCGCTTCGTAATCGATATTTGCATCTATCTCCTGCTTATCTACGTTATAAACTTTTACCGATAAGTTGACTGTATTATAGGGTGAATCTGTAGCTAAATTATATGCTCCATATTCAAACTTCACATATGCTGGCATCTTAAGAATATCGCCATCAATAGCTAACGATTTGCGTTCGACATTACATGCTGAACTAACTATCAATGGTAATGCAACAGCGAATGCTCTTAGTAGTTTACTGGTCACGATTCATGCACCCCTTAAACTTGGTATTTGCCCTTTCAGTTACTGGAATAGGCATGTTGATATCGCTCCCGTATTCCCCCAGGACACTGTTTCCATAGATATAGTTGCCAATGGGAAACACCTCATCTCTACCTCGTCCGTACTGTCTAACCAGGCGGCGTAGATCAGGAAGTCTGTTGCCTGTCATGAAAAGCCAGGATGCGCGCTCCTTAAAATGCAAATCAAGTCTTGAATTGGCAGAACCAGGATCTGTCAGTGCAGCTAGTCCATCCACTCCACCCGTTCCTGCCTTCCACACGGTATCCAGTACCCCAGTGCCAACATCATCGATTCTAAGTATCGCACCATCAGTACGTAAGGTATTCAGAATACTCAACCACTGATTTATAGCCCCTAAACTCAGCTGATATTCGGCTTCAATTAATCGCGCATCTATGCCACTTGCAAGTACAAAATCGAAGCTGTCAGCTGCGGCAAATTTGTCAGGATAGTTTAGCCGTACAATAGGATCGCCAGGATATTTTCCTGCTTTGAGATCTATAGATGTTGCAGACGTTCTTGGATCACCGCTACTCAAGTATGGCAATCCATTGATTCCTTCTTTATCAATAACAGTTCCGGCAGCAACAAGCCTATGAACCCCAAGTTGTAAATTATAGAACGAGGCTTTCATCCTATACGCATCCGTTGTCTGTATGGGAGATGAAACTTCATGAGCCTCTTTTAATCGCCCCATACCCAACAGGGCTCGAGCTTTTCCCAAAGTTGCCAGAATCATCAAATTGGCACTGTCTCCAGATATGGCGAGAGCAGAATCAAACATGAGTACAGCGGAACCATATGTATCATGCAACGAGGAACCCGGCTTTATTGTGTAATTGCCGTTAAAGTCAAGAGTAGATAAAGGAACTCCAGAGCAATACTGATCCGCCAGGAATATCCGTGCATATCCATCCATAATCATTAACCTTCCGCGTACCGCCGGAGATAAATCTTTTGCATAAAGCGAGAGTATTCCGCGCGCCATTGAAGTCTGGCCTCTCAGTTTATGCAACCGCTCATATGAACTGAAAGCAATTCCGTTTCCTCTACCATCAGATACTTCTGGCAAATACCTCTGATCTATCATAGTATTGTACGGTGTCGGCATACTTCCTGGCTTATTTACATTCTCAGCCAACTCATCACCTAACAATCCGCCATCAATT
This sequence comes from Gemmatimonas phototrophica, assembly GCA_040394885.1. Lineage (GTDB taxonomy): Bacteria > Gemmatimonadota > Gemmatimonadetes > Gemmatimonadales > Gemmatimonadaceae > Fen-1247. The sequence continues at coordinate 355,826 of JBEBRK010000001.1, read as the reverse complement.
ATCGCAGACCCAATCTGTTCCACAAATAAATTGGATGCAAATTGCGTCATCAATAATCCACCTGTTTTAGAATGATATGTATTAGGTGATTGCGTTCCATCAGGAACTGTCGGATTGTCAAAAAGACTGCTACATGCCGTTAAAGACAATGACAATAAGAGGCAACTAAAAGTCGATACTTTATTCATATTCCTCATATTCTGCCTATATGTGAACATTAGTTTCCAACCCTCACCTGTACTCTCCACGTTCTAGGCGATGGAATCTGTCCATTATCAACTGTAGATTCACCAACAGTTACGGAATTGACATCAGGATCCTTGCCTCTGTAGCTGGTCCATAAACCCATATTACTGCTTTGCAACGCCAACTGTACTGATGGCAGACCAAATCTACTAAGGTAGCCTCGTGGTACATTGTAGTTAACTGACATAGATGAAAAACGAAATGAGTTTACGGTCTGAACCAGACCTGATCTTGAACAGATGTTATTCATACCAGAGAAACCGCAAGCACTGGCTGCCAAAGCAATGGCTTGTTCCGCCAGGGTTGCATCTGGATTTAAAAAAATATTGGTTAACTGTTGTTCACTACCAGAGCTGAACTGAGTCATACCATCTTTATAATGGAATGATAGATTTACACCAACAGCTCCACCCAGCAATGAAATATTGGTAGAAAGTGGAACCTCAAAGTTGGGCGCCTGTCTTCCAACATATACCGCGCTGTCCGCTACAAGTACATCAGAATATCTAAGTCTCCCATTTGCTGTAGGAGAATATCCGAGTATCGGTCGTTCCCATCTTCCATTAAGAGGATAACCTGCCATATAACGAGACCCTTCTCCTAAATCGATATATGCATCCTCGCTATTCAACTTCGTCAATTTATTGTTGTATTTCGAAATGCTGGTATTAACCTGCCAGCGCAAAGAACTCGTCTCGAGAATCGTTGTAGATAGAGATAGCTCCAAACCAGTGTTCTGTATCTCTCCAATATTTACATATTGACTTAAGAAACCACCATAAATGGAAGAAGGCAATTGAATGGTTTCAATGGCATCGGTTCTGACTTTCTTAAAAACCGATACAGACAAACTGTGCCGTCCTTCGTAAATCTCCAGGTCGAATCCACCTTCAATTTCCCTTGTACGTTCAGGGTGCAAATCTGTATTACCCATTGAGCTTAAGGCCAGACCATCACCAGCCATAATTCCAGTCTGAGCATCAGAACCCACAGGCGCAGAAAGCAGTCTTAACTGCCAGCCAGGAGCCGGCTGCACGCCAGCAACACCAAACGCAATTCGTGGCCGCAGCATCGAAATTTTTCCAAGTATGCCTTCGTCTTTACTCCCGTCAATCGCAAGCCATGAGAAGTTCAAGCGAGGGAACAGACTCCATAATCCTCCCTGCGAGCCGGAAAGAGTATTTCCATCAAAACGAAATCCTGGGTTAACGAAGAATCGGGAATTCAGGTTAAGTCTCGGCTCAACAAACCATCCTCCTGTTGTAGACCGTGTCTGCCCCTGATTTGCAGTTACAAATCCAGTTGGTACACTGATTCCTTCCAGCACAGAATCGTTAATGCCCTGAAACTGGCTGCGATCATTATTGACAATTTCAACGCCTAGTGCAGTTGATACTTTCCAATCTGGAAACAACGTAGTGTTTATACGTGCTGTTTTTGTTTGTTGGGTAGCAGAACCAACCGAGTAATATCCATCGCCAATCGCATTATTAAAATCCTTCAGGCCATAGGGCGTAAATTTGGTGTCCTTTCTATTCTCGGTGCTATTTCCTATAATTGCATGAATTGGTAAATAGCTGAACGGAGACCAGCGAAGAGTGGCCGAATAGTCAGTGGTAGTACGCCTGGCATTTATTTTCGTCGCATACTCGGCAATAGTTGCGGTATTTATAGTAAGTGTATCTATAAACTTGGAAGCGAGTGTTGAAACCTGTAGCTGTCCACTGGTTTGAGCTTGATAGCTATTGCTAATTCTCCCATTGAAGGTAATAAACATGTCCTTTCTTGCTTCAATGTTGAATGCTGTATTTATTGAATTGGAATTCAACTTATTAGGACGCTTCATCCACTGAGCGGGACTGGAATCGTAAACAGATTTGAACTGCTCCTGATACAAGCTCGGCATTTTTACTGATCCTAAATCGCGGGCCATTGTTCCCGTTATAGAATATGTATAAGCTCCTTGTCCACCACTTAACGTTGCACTTTGCTCTCCGCGACCACCGGTAGTAAACGATTTTAAACTTGGATTATCCAAAGCCTGAAATCTTACAACACTATCTAGAGTATAGTTATTAAACGATTCAGTACTGCTGCATAGCTGTGATCTTGAAGCGATAGAAGCAGGGTTCGTACAAAATGGATAGTAACCTGGAGGGCTATAGCTACCTGGAAGATATTCAATTCCCTGTGCAAAACTTGCAGACCAACGTACAGGACCACTCTTTCCCTTTTTGGTTGTAATAACAATTACTCCATTGGCTGCATCAGATCCATACAGTGCCGCTGCAGATGGCCCTTTATAAACGTCTATTCGTTCGATTGAATTGGGATCGATCTGATCTATTGCCGATGGAGGTGGAAAGCTGGAACTGTAACTACGACTTCCCGGACGTCCACTAAATGTATTTCCTGGCGCCAGGTTCTGGTCAGTTATTCCCGACTGAGTCGCATTAATTCGTATCCCGTCTACTATAACAATTGGATCATTTGTGGCGGAGCCTTCGACTCCAGAAATTAGTCCACCTCCAATTCCACGAAACCTTAACCTGGATGGAGCGCCTGGAACCCCCGAAGTTTTTGTGACTGCCAATCCAGGAACTCTTCCATTTAACAGCTCGCTCACCGAGGTAATTGGAGCAGTCTTTAACACAGAATCCGCGTTAATAGTCGTAACATCATTTCCAATCTCAATCTTGCGCTGCATCCCGGTTACCGTTGTAACTACCTCACTTAGTGACGTAGCGCTCGGGAACATTGCAATACTGATATGCGAGCTTTTTCCTTCTATAATTTGCAGGGTTTTCGATATCGTTTTAAATCCCACTGCACGAATATCCAAAACAACATCACCGACTGGAACAGCGGGGACACCAAAATTACCTGACGAGTTTGTGGTCACCGTCTTGTTCAATCCTCTAACGGAGATAGCTACACCTTCCATTGCTTTCCCGGTAGACGAATCTTTAACATTACCCCTAATAGATCCAAATTTACTGGCTAGCGTATCCTTAGTATTTGCCAACTCAATCCGAATCTCATTACTATTTGAATACCTCGCCCTTAAGCCAGTACCAGCAATGACAACTGCAATCACCTGATCAATAGGTTGCTGTTTAGCTTCATAGTTGACACGCTTCTTTATTGGATAGACATCATCGCTAAAAACCACACGTATACCGGACTGCCTCGAAATTTTCTCAAGACTTTCCTCAACCGAAGCGTTTTCAAGTTTTATGTTTATAAGATTTTGTTTATCGCGTACCTGCCTCGTCTTACCAGCCTGGGTCTGATCATAAGAATCCACACCGTTATTTCCACCACCAATAACCTGTGCTTCCGCTCGCCCCGAGAAAGAGGCAGTTAGCGCTACTGATGCAATTAGACTAATTGCGAGAAGTGAACCTCTCATCGGCATATACATATAGACAAAGATCCTCAAAATAGGTGACAGAGATTTGCTTACTTCGCTAATTCGCGCTCAATGTACTTTTCAATAACGGTCTCCGGTGCAATAAACGCCTCCGTCCATGCCTGAACCGTCCCATCTTTTCCAACCATATATCCCATCATTCTCGAGCCATTGAGAAAATCATCAAAAAGCGGATTATCGCGTATTAGCCTACCATCTGTGCGCCTGGAAATATTTCGTTTGTTTACCAGGACCGTAAATGGAAGGCCGTGATACTCGCGATAGTACCAATTCTGTAGTTTTGCTTCTACTTCAGGCTCTAAGGGCGGACTATCCCACATATATCCAGTAGCAGTAGTGACCAGAACTACCTCTAACTTTTCAGGACCATACTTTTCCATAAGTCTTCGGAATTTGGCTAGTTGCGGAGTAAGTGTATTGTTCGCCTTTATACCGAATCCCTGCCTCAGATAGACCGTTACCTTTCCTTTCTGAGGTACCGCACTAGCGGTCGAAGGAAACGCGGCGACTAAATCCATATCGGACGGTAATTTTCCTATTAGCGAAGCCTGAAGATCAGCAACGTCGCGAAACATCTGGATATCCGTCAATGCTTCGGTAAATCTTTTGACCTGATCAGCATAGTCAGGGGGTCTTCTGAACAATACAAGAGCCAGAGAATCCTGATATATCTCATTAAACATCTTCTGCCTAGCAGGAACCTCGTCATCTGAAAACTGAGACAGATAAACTGCGCGCTCATTTGCTGTTGCTATAAACTGAGCAGTGTCAAAATTTCTATAGTGATGTGCTTTGATTATACTATATGCTCTTGCAACACTAGGGGCAGCTTCCTTGCCGAATTTAGTCAGCTGTCTTAATAAAGACGGAACAAAATCAGCCAGATCTGGTTTAGTTGCAGCATATCCAAATTCCAGTGCCGTATCAAGAAAATGGATTTTATAATAGTCCGTAACGCTATCAGATTGGAGGGCATAATTAATTATACTCCTCATAAGACTGGTATCCTTGAGTATGGACGCAGCATGCAAGTAGGCCGGCAATTGTTCCCGACTAACTGTAGTGAGAGTGAACTTGGAGATACACTCACGCCCTTTTTCACGTGCTAATGCCGGTATGGAATCCCGATCTTCGTGAAGCGTATCTCGTTCATCAGATCGCCATATCTTTTTTGTAGTTGATTCTATAAGAGTCAGGCAGTATGCAGGATTATCATAGGGAAGGAGATTTATACCTCCCGGAGTCATTCTACCTGTGTCAGAGACAGCACGTGCATTGGCAAGCGCAGTCGAATCCTTGGAAGATATTTTTTTTTCGTACTGAGCACTCAATGTCTGAGGCAATAAAACAAGAACAAAAGCTGTACAAAAGACTCTAATTAAATTGCGTTTCATTTTATATGGCATCTGTAAGAGCGGTAAAGCTAAAGTCTCTAACTTTCGCGGATGGTACTATGGCTGGCCATCTGGGACGGAATACTTTTTGTGGTCTACCAAGTACTTCCAGGTTATTGAATGCAAAAAACGGAGATTCGACAAACTTAAAGTTCTTGATCGGCTTAGTTATTTTCCCATTTTCAATAAGCCATAATCCGTCTCGTGTATAACCCGAACACAGTAATGAAGTATGATCAAGTATCGTAACTTCAGAGAATCTCGTAACTATCACACCGCGTTTGGTGGATGCGACCATATCTTCAATAGAGGCGTCTCCACCACTCATACGATATGCTTCACCGCTGGGAAGACCTGAATTTATTCCCAGTTCGGCAATCCCATACGATCTATCATAGGCAAGTTCCTTTAAGACACCATTTTCTATCCAATTGACTTTACGGTATACCTGTCCGTCATGACTAAAGGGAGGGAATGCAATATCAGGATCCATAGGATCTGCGCTAACCGTTATACGTTCATCGAGTATTTTTAGCCCGATTTTTGTTTCACCGCCACCCATGGTATATGGTCCCGACTCTTGTTTCTCTGCCAGGGTTCGTGTGTTAAAATATGCAACCACAGGATAGAAGATGTCGGATACAGCTTGAGGCTCTAAAATAGCGGTATACTTACCAGGCTCTACAGCAACAGGATTCTGTGACCTTAAACACTTATCTAAAGCAACCTGTGTTATATGCTCAGCATCAATACGTGACCAATCGCTAAAATCCACACCCGCCCAACCTGATCCATTTCCATCAGGAGTTCGAACAGTTATGCTGTACTGCGATTCTGTGTAGGGATAATAGAGCGCCCTTCCAGTGGTATCAATAATAGCCCGACCTGTAGCGCTAGCCTGAATAAAACCGGCTGCTAACAAGTTGTTCTTTTTTACTTCGTTTATAAGCGGGCCAATAGCGTTCAGCCTCTGGGGAGCTTCGAGTCCATAAGTGGAATCAAAAAATAGTTTGGGACGTGAATATGGTTCTATGGTCTGTACTAATGCAGAAATTGCATCAATATCCGCTGCTGCAATCTTTTTTCCACGTTCAGAGTCCAGCCCTGTTGAATCCAGCCCTTTATAATGAGTGCGGAACTGTCTCCCACCTTTAAATCCTCGAAGTTCAAGCAGAGCCTCACTACGTCGAACGGCTGCCTGCAGACCAGCGTCATCAAGTCGGTTACATGCAACGGAGGAATCCCCGCCCATGATATCCCTCTGAATACCGACATGATTCCATCGTATGTCTCCACCACCTATTATATCGTTTTTTGCAAAACGTATATTACCAACCCATGCCGTGGATATAAATAGCCCGATATCTCCGCCGCCAACGGCCATAGCAATAACTCTCCTGGCCAGATCATTACACTCTGATTCAGAAAGAAATCTGCTCTCGGGCTTATCGTCTCTTAATTTAGTATCTTGTATCTTTTTCATTACGTGAGTTATGTATGGAGCTTTATGCTTTTCTGTTGCCGTCAACTACAGCCATCTCTGCCACTCTCAATGGAACGCTCTGGACAGTGTAGTTATTGGATTGTTCAGGCTCGCCCTTCTTTGTAAATACTGGCCTTCTTGATGTCTCAGCTCCATTTCCAACTTCTTTTACGCTCTTCCAAAAGGTCCGCGAATCGAATAACACCTGTGCACCAGTAAGAACCGGACCTAAAACACCGTCTCGTATGTCGCGCATGAACCCGTTGCCAGCTCCCGTTCGGTATTGAAAATCTGTTCCTACGTTACCATAGATAAAGGCAACTCCTCGCTTCGTAGATGCGACCATTTCCTCAAAAGTCCCCGCTCCGTTACCGGGCATCAGTGTAAGGTTAGGCGTATGGATCATAGGGACAATAACTCCATCATTGCTTCTGGAACATCCATTTGACCTTACTTCACGATTCTGTTTTTTGTACCATTCAGACATAAAACCCGACATATCGCGACCAGTATGATAGTCAATTAGTTTTCCGTCTTTTACGAGATCATAGTCTTTTGTTTCAACACCTTCATCGTCCCACTTAGTTGTAGCTAATCCACGATGCATTGATCTATCAGCACGGATATTTATCTCGGGACTTCCAACACTTGTTCCCAGATTGCTTAGATAATCCGGCCCCAGGTAACTCGTTCCTCCGGCGTTAGCTTCATAGCCAGCGATTCTATCAAGCTGAGCAGCATCCCCGAATGTTGAAGCCACAAAGGCTGAAGCAACATCAGCTGAAATAATTACATCATATTTTCCAACCTGTACTGGCTCAGAATATAAATTGATATTTTTTTCAGCTTCCTGGACTAGACTGGGAATATGATCATGAAGAGTTGAACCAGCGTATAACTCCCAGCCGGCACCACATCGCTTTGTTTCTTGAGACTCTGCTGTCGCAGCCTGCCATGATCCATCAATCCTATGCTGAACCGTAACTTTTAATGTCGCCCCGGTTTCATATAAGGTCTGCTTATATAACGATCCTTCAGTTGTTGCGACTACTTTTTCCAATCTTGTTACAACTAACTGGTGAAATAAAAGTTTAAAGAATTTATCGGGTACAAATTTAGGAAGGGACCCTTGAAGTGAATCTAAAAAATCGCCCTTTTCCTGAACAGGAATTTTAAAAGGATCTATTTTGATAGGGGTACTCCATTCACCTTTAATCGCAGGATAGCTTCCCAGTTCTATATTTCGTGGAAAGATCTGGGAATTTATTTTAGCTTGCGATACTGCAGATTGAGCCAGAAAGGCGGCTTCGTCCACATCTATAAATGGGCTAGCGGCAAAGCCATACACGCCATTCACATAAGCGCGGACCCCAAACGTTATTGATTCCGTATCAATAGTACCGTCATTTCTGGGCAGTTGACCAACACTTCTGGTAATCCTCGCATCGGCAAATGAAGCACCAGCACTTTTAGCAACATCAACTGCTCGTAATACACACTGATTTATCAGATCACTGGACATTAATTCGGAAGAATTCTCCGCTCCAGTTAAATCTGCATATTCACTTATCGAGCCAAATCCCCGGGTATGAAGTGTAGGGATTACTGCAGCTGCGGATAAAACGCTTGTACTTTGTAGAAAATTCCTTCTATTTAACTTCATTTAATTTTTATGTTGTTTTTAACAAATGATCGAAACGATACTTACCAGCCAAGCTCCCCCGGGGACCGTATAACCTCAGAAGGACTTACTATTGTATTACTGGAGTGAATGAAATCACTTTCCCGGTACGCACTACCTTTGCATTCAATATCGATGAAATGCTGGAAATAACTGCATCTGGTTCACCAATAAGAAATTCGCCAGTTATCTGTCTTTGCAGTAAAGCTTTGTCTTCTACTGTAATATCTACATCCAGCCACCGTTCAAGTTGATCTATAACTTCATCGAAGCCCGTTCGTCGAAATACTAACTTGCCGTTTGTCCATGCCAGCGCGCGGGAGATTTCTACAGCTCTATCAATATCAACTTTACCATCATTTGTCATTACAAGCGATGTACCGCTAGTTAACACATCAGCACCTACAGAAACTTTTCCTTCTGCAACAACCACAGAAGTTGCAGAATCACTGCTGTATCTTCTTACAGAAAAGGCGGTGCCTAATACTCTTACAGAGGCCTGCCCACTAGTAACAACAAATGGAATTCCATCATCCTGAGTAACTGTAAACAATGCTTCGCCTTCTAGAGCGATATGGCGATTATTGATTCCGAATGTTTCTGAGTATTTGATCGTACTTCCTGGGGCAAGTAGCACTGCAGAACCGTCTGGAAGACGGTAGTTAACTCTCTGCCCATAACCTGTAGCGATTGTTTTTACGGCCTGAATATCCTGGCCTGCATACTCAGATGACGCGAGACTCTGACGGTTATTCTGAACTCCAAACCAGATACCTATCGCCGAGAGAGCAATCATAAGGAATGATCCTCCCCACACAAATCTGTGACTGAACCTCTGCGAAGTGATCTCTTTTTGACCCGATGCCCGTGTGTGCTGGGCCAACCCCTCTACAATACCTGTCCACATACGCTGGCCTGTAACCGATTCAAACTCGGAGGTATTTTTGAAAGTCCCCAGACTGGAAATGCGAGGTGCCAGATATGTGCGGGTTGGCTCAGCAATATGCTGCAGAAGATCGCAGGAATCCTTGCTTTTTATATAGGCTTCTACCTCAGCTCGTTCAGCCTCGGATGCGCAGCCAGCTAAATATCTATCAAAAGCGTCAAACGAAGGAGACTCGGGATTATCCGCGATATCGCCATCGTTATTCACCTTATTTGAAATGGATGTCTTTCCAGGTTCTTGATCCATGTACCTAAAGACAAAGATCCCAGCAAAAGGTGACATCGAAGTGACTCACGCTAGTCTTCATCCGATCCATCCTCCAGGGCCTGCCGGATGGCTCTATGGGCTCGACTCCCATTTTGTTTGGCTGCCTGCAATGAGATTGACAATACTTTGGCAATCTCCTCATACGACATCTGCTCCTCCCATCGCAGGGTAATTACGCTTCTTTGCAGCTCTCCTAGATTATCTATTGCCTTATAAATCTCGACCATGCGCTCTTCAACAATTACCTGCCTTTCGGGCGACAGGGGATCGCTTCCCCTCCACAAACGCTGGGTATCTGCAGTTATTTCCACCTTGGTGCGAACCATTTTATCCCGTTTACACCAATTAACTACCCGATTTCGAACTGAACTATATAGATAACTTGAAAGTGTGGTCTGAATATCCAACTGCTCTCTGTACAACCACAATGACATCATTACATCCTGCACCAGCTCTTCGGCAGTGGCCAGATCTACGCTCATAGCCGCAAAACGTACGAGACGTATGGAGTATGAGTCAAATATCTCCTTGAATACATCAAACCGCCCCAGGCGTAGAGCTTCCAGTCGCTCCCGATCCCTCTCATCTCGGGCAATAGTTGCAGGTATAGGGCACACGCGTAAACAATAGCTCGTTGTCAAGGCAAACCGCAACTCTATATTTCAGAACAGTTTCCAGGTATAAGTATAAAAGCGGGGGTTACTATTGTAGTAACCTCCGCTCTCTGGACCCGATCAGGTGCCATCACTTTTATTTTGTACGCGACTTAGCTCTTCGATTTCCGTTAATGGAAAGGTGGATCAACCCAAGAATATGGGTTGCGCACCATATACCAGTGTCATCCCACCCAACCGCCCCCAACCAGCATTTCTTCCGCATGGTCAAGTGTGGACTTAGTCATCTTCTTTCCACCTAACATACGAGCTATTTCGTGCAGTCTATCTTCTGCTACGATCTCCTTTAAAACGGTTTCAGTGGATGTCTTTGACGATGACTTCTCCACTAACCAGTGGGCATCGCCCTGACTGGCAACCTGTGGCTGATGAGTAATACATATAACCTGTGCTTGCTTTCCAAGACGCTTAAGTAGATTCCCGACTATTTCAGCAACACCGCCGCCGACACCAACATCTACTTCATCGAAGATAAGTGTTGATACAACACTAGCTCGAGCACAAACAACTTGAATAGCAAGACTTATTCTGGATAACTCTCCGCCGGATGCAACCTTTGATAAAGGTTTAAGTTGCCCACCTTTATTGGCGTTAAAAAGAAATTCTATCTCTTCTCTGCCATATGAAGTTGAATCTATTTTTACAATATTAACAGCAAACTCAACGCCTTTTAATCCAAGACTCTGAAGAAGCTTTACAACTTTCATCTCAATTTCAAGTGCAGCTTCTTTCCGTATCCTGGAAATCTTTTCAGCTAATACGAGGTACTCAGATTCAAGCTCGGCTTCTTTTGTGCGCAGTTCATCTATTACAGAATCATCTATTGAACTTTTTTTGATGTCAGCTTCAATCTGATTCTTGTAATCACTTAACTCTTCAACTCTGACGCTAAACTTCCGAGCGATCTTATGCGCGAGATTAATTCTGCGTTCGATAGAAATCAATCGCTCTGAATCGATCTCTATACCCTCGGCAAAATAACCCAATTCCTGAGCTGCATATTGCAATTGTATGCGAGCGGAATCTACAGCTTCATATATCGGTTCCAACTTTGAGCTGTGCTCTCTCATGCCATCAAGCTTAGCGAGAGTCTTATTAACAATAGCCAGGACATTGGAATAACCATCCCCTTCCAACGCTTCTACCAGAGAGTTACACTGCGCAATTATATCATGGCTATGAGATAAAAGACGATGCTCTGACTCTAACGTCTGTATTTCGCCATCTTTAGGATCAAAGTTAGTCAGCTCTTCTAACTGGGATTTTAGATACAAAAACTGCTCTTTTCCATTGCGAGCAATTTCCATAGCCTCATTTGTTTTCTTGCGCGCCTTTTGCCAACTCTCCCATTTGTTGCTGAGTTGATCAACATCGTCGACTATCTGGGCATATGTATCCAATAGTTCCCGATGCGCAGACTTGCGAAGCAACGCCTGGTGGTCGTTCTGTGAGTGAATGTGCACCAGGTGATTGGAGATATCCTGGAGATCGGCGGCAGTCGCAGATACACCATTGATATACGCGCTGGACCGACCATCGGCGCGAACTACTCGCCTAAGAATAAGCTCATCATCACCTCGATCCAGATCGCGCCCAGCAAGCCAGTTATTTAACTCCGACTTACCCGGAATATGGAAGACTGCTTCAATTTCGGCGCGACCTTCACCGTCTCGAACAATACTCTTATCGACTCGTTCACCCAGAATATAGCCGAGGGCATCTATTAGAATCGATTTTCCAGCTCCAGTCTCGCCACTAAGGACCGTAAGGCCATTACGTGGCTCGAAGATGACTTCCTTGACGGTTGCGTAGTTGCGAAGCTGGAGGAGGGTTAGCATGTGTGGATAATTACTACTTATATCCACAAACTTCAATGGCTAAAACCGATTTCAAACTGTGCTGGCAATCCTACTATTAGAAGCCATTTTATGCCACCTTCGTAGCCTGAATGCTAATGCCAAAAGTACGACTCCAAATATTGCGGCATATATACCAATCCAAAGCGTCACTGCCAGTGCACCCGCGCCAGGAGCTATGAGGAGAAGGATACCAAAGACAACCGTTATTATACCAGCAAGTGCCAGGAGCCATTCTCCGGTAATAACCTTCCGTAGCCTCACCGCTGTAATTAGTTGAAATATTCCAGTGATTATTGCCCAGATCGCAATCATATATAGTAGGAAGATCGCGGTAATATCTGGCATAAAAAATGTGATTACACCTACGATTATACCCGCTATACCACCAATCAACATCGAGACCCAATAGGGCTCGCTGCGACGTTTAGCGATTGCGGTACCTGCTGCGAAGGCCCCATCTATCAGCGAGTACGTACCGAATGCAAAGATTAGGACCGCGAGCGTTAATACCGGGTTAAAAAGAGTCAGGATACCAAATGCAATGGCTATCACCCCACGTATGGCGGTGAAAATCCAGTTTCTGGTTAACAGATCATCCATTTTGCCCCCTATATGAAGATTGGGGGATGATGTGCATTGGTTGTGCCTAATTGTGAGCTAGGAGGCTACAAGATTGGTTGTTTTTATAACACTACATTCGAATAGCTCGGGAATTTTTTAATTTATTCACTCTTTTTTGCTACAGCACGTTCGATCACGGAAGCAAGAAGCCTGATTTGTAATTCGGAGTACAGCACTCCCGCCCACTGTACCTTACCTTCTCGATCGGTAACTATTGCGTTAGTTCCATTTAAGTCAGATAATATCTGAGCCATAGGTCCCTTATCTCTTATAATACGACCATCATCAAGCTTATGTGTTGGTGACTCATCGACTAATAATGGAAACGGTAGTTCAAGATAGTCTTTATAGTACTTCGCAGCCTCATGACCTTCTTCTTGAAGCGTTAAAGGACCAGTTCCTGGAGCATACCCCATAGTCGAAGTTATTAACACAACATCTAAATCTTTGCCAAATGTATTTTTTAGTCGTTTAATTGCTTGAACTCGACTATAGCATCCGATTCCACAGTTATGATTTAGCATAACAACCAATGTAGACACCCCCACCTTTGGACGCTCTATTCCATCAGAGTTCTGCCATACGCCTTGATGTAAAGAAACCATCTTTCTATTATAGACAGTCTTCTTTACCTCAATACCACGATAAGCAGTTTCGATCGCTCTACTACCTACACCAGAACGCCAGTTACTTACGACCTGACTCGCCTCTTCAAGTATCTTTTCCTGCGTGGGTATATCACCGCTCTCATTAGCAATTTCCAAACGAATTGAGAACGCATTAAATGCGAGCACTTTATCCATATCATCAATTGACATCTTCTTAAGCGCTTCAATAGCAGATCCGGTATACTTCATGACACTATCTACATTATAGCGAACAAAAAAATACGTTGCAAAGGATATATCTGATTGATACTTACCAATATGAGTTTCCGGCTGCGTTGAGTGAATTATATCAGCAAAATGATAAGCTAAAGGTATAGTAGACTCACTATGATTTAAATACATTCGTAAAGCTTGTAATTTCATATCCAGTTTTTCTTCTTCACTGGCCCCAGCAGCAATAGCTTTTTCAGAAGCGATCTTTGACTTATCCCATTCTCCTAACACTAAATGAATTCTTGCAACTGCCCATAGTTGATCTAAATCCTGTGAGTCCATATTCAGATGAGCTATACATGCCTTCACCGTCTCAATCGTTGCTTTAGGTAACTCCTGTATAGGGGATGAGTTTTTGACAATTGGCGCTAACGATGTGTCCTTATTATACCGGCGAGTATAGTGTCTCGTAGCTTCATCCAACGCTCGATGACACATAGTTGGACGATTATAGCCACTAAAATCTGCATGCCCCCATTTGATTCTTCCAGTATCTGCCTGACTCACATTCTTTTGTGCTTCAAGCGATATGGTTATCAACGATAGTATAAAGAAAAACTGTGCTATCCTTGCAAGATGAGTCTTAAGTGATTTAGTATAGTTTGCAGACATTTTTATATGGCCTCAATCGTTGCAGTAAAGCTAAAATCCTTGGACATGATCGCTGGTACCACAGCTGGAGCATTTGGGCTAAAGACTCGCTGTGGAACACCTAGCTCAACAATGTTATTCAATGTATGGAATGGACTTTCGGTAAACCGCATATTCTTTACTGGTTTTGTAATTTTTCCGCGTTCAATGAGCCAGAGCCCATCCCTGGTGTAACCAGTCAACAGTAATGATTTGCGATCCACTTCTCTGACATTACTAAAACGCGTGACCAGCAACCCTCTTTCTGTTCGCTCTATCATCTCATCTACAGAAATAGTACCACCACTCATTGAGTAAGAGCTTGTTGATGGCAAGCCGCTATTTATTCCTAACATCCTAATACCATACTTTCGATCAAAAGATAAATTTCTGAGGATTCCTTTATCTACCCAAACTGCACGATTCAATACATCACCCATATTGATTACTGGAGACAGCGAACATTTAGGGTCCATTGGATCCATTACAACTGTAATCCGCTCATCAAACAGCTTAAGACCAATCTTTGAGGTACCAGGTACGATTCCAGAATATGGGCTTGGCTGTCCAAGATCCTCAGCATATGGACGACTTAAATATGGAGCGAAAAAACAAATATATGCAATATCGTGTACAGCCTGCGGTTCCAGAACAACATTATAACGACCAGGTTCAATACCAACTGGATTTCGCGACCTCAAACATTTATCAATTGCAATTTCCGTTATACCGAGACCGTTTATCTGACTCCAATCGTTCCAATCCACCCCAGCCCAGCCCGAACCCAATCCTTTTGGGTCGCGCACAGTAACACTTATCTGCGCTTTTGTCTGCCTTATATATATTGGATCTAAATCATGCAAATCTACTGATCGTCCGTGACCAGAAACCTGGATGTAGCCAGCCGCAACTAAACCATGAGATTGTGCTGGCTTAACAAGACTCGCTACAATTTCAGCTCTATCTTTAGATGATAGGTTGAATGTTGAATCAAACCATATTTTCGGAACTTTATATGGTTCTATATATGAACCTACAAGAGCATCCTCAGGTTGTTCCCGACGGAATTGTAGCAGGCGTTCAGCCATTGTTATAGCCCATGAAATCGACTTATCAGATAGATCTTGAGACTGTCCAACGCCAGATGAACCGTTAATTGTTCTCCTAATTGATACTATATTATCGCGCACATCACCACCACTTATTATCTCATTTCGCCCCCAACGAATATTCCCTGTCCATGAAGCATCTACGGCAGCAGATGTATATCCCTTACCATTAGTAAGGTTTCGAGCTCGCTTAACAATCTGGGAACATTCACTTTCTGATAGAAACCTACCTACTGGTTTATCAAATTTGTCGTTCTGATTATGTTTTTTACTCATGCTTTTCTCGTTGGATCAATGACTGGTACATCTTTAACTAGTAGAGCTGGAGCATCAACCGAGAATTCAAACCTCTGCTGCGGCTGTCCCTTCGAAATAGTTGATCTATTTCTTTGAACTGTTGTTGCATCACCAACGCTTACTATATTTTTCCATATTTCAGGTGTACTAAACATGATCTGGAAATTGGTGGCAAAATCACCCAACTTCCCATCTCTAATTTCTCGTACCATACCAGATCCAAACCCCTCGCGAATATTAAACGAGGTACTTACAATACCACTATACACAATAAATCCTTTCTTAACATTAGATATCATGTCTGCAAGTTTGTTATCAGACTTGGAAGGAATCAGTTTCAAATTGGGAGTTGCCTGAAGCGGAGTAGTAAATCCCGATTGCGATGAAGCACACCCCTTGGGATTAGTGTTCATCCCCTCCTTATCATACCATTTCTGTATTATGGCCGCAGTATCTCGCGTAGTTTGATAGTCAACCAAAATTCCATCCCTAACTATATCAAAATCTATAGGAGTAACCCCTTCATCGTCCCACTTGGCAGTAGCTAATTTACCGGTTCCACTTCTATCACAGTGAATAGTAATCGTATCCTTGGCCACCTGAGTACCTAGAAAACTCAACGGATCAGGGCCGAGATAACTAGTTCCTCCAGCATTAGCTTCATATCCTATCGCCAGATCTAACTGAGTAGACTGGCCAAATGTCTCACCGACTAGCGCTCCAGCAAAGTTGCCAGCAAAGACGAGATCGTATCTACCTACATCTACTGGAATGACTCCGACCTTACTTAAGGATACAGATCTTTCAACCATTTCCGGTATCTGTTTTCGCGCGCTTGCGTTCTCAAAGATCTCCCATCCCCCTTGCTGCTTTTCCAAGCCACTAACAGAAGAAACATGTGGGCCAGAGAATGGGCGCTCTCCTTTAATTAATGCAGCGATGTCTAGAGAGCCTTGTGAAAAATAAAGAACTTGAGAAACTTCGCTCCCTTCACTATTCACCATGAACTTTTCAACCCTGCTGAAACGAATATTTGAAGTCACTAATTGAACTGCGTTTCGCCCATCACGATATCCCTTAGCTTCTTCTCTCCACGCATTTATAAAGTCGAGACGTTCTTCTATAGGTACGAGAAATGGATCTTTACCAGGTGAAATCCACCGACCTTTTTGCTTTGGCATAGTAGACCAGTCTAAATCTCTGGGCTTTACAGCTGAGTTTTCCTTAGCCTGATCAACTGCGGCTTTCGCCAAAATTGCAGCCTCATCCATATCAATGAACGGGCTCGATGCGAACCCAAAACATCCATCAACTAGAACACGCACTCCAATTGCGGTCCTCTCCTCATCTCCTGGTTGAGTGATTGTGAGATTATCCTGTGGATATCCTATCTGCTGAATAACATTTCGTATTATTCGAACATCTGCGTAGACAGCTCCGAAGCTTATTGAAACATCTACAGCACGTTTTGCGATTGCAATAACATCTGATTCATTCAATAAATCAGGATCATCTGGCTCATTTTTTAATCCCTTGAAATATGGCGAACTAAAATTCAATCCAACTGCAGCACTGGCCGAAGCGCCTGTTTTTATTACTTCTCGTCTTGTAAACATTTACTTCTTCTCCTTCGGCTCAGATTTATTGATACCAGTCACGTAAACTAGCTTACCAGATGATACGGCAATATAATCTTCCAATTTGTTAGTGCCTTTAGAATTATCTTCCTTTTCTTTTTCTTTGGATTTCATCATTAACGTTTTTCGCGGAGCAACCTCAGCAACTACCCAAGCCGCATATTCACCATCGCTCGGTGACCCTGGAATAGCCAACTCTATATCCACTTTCTTCTTCTCTCCAGGAGCTAATATCATCTTTTTAGGATAATTTTTTATCCACTCACTTAGAGGCTTATAAATAGAAGTTACTTCCGGCTCTTTTTCGCTTAAGAAAGACTTACCCTTTTTAGCATCTGGGGAATCAATTCTCTTAGTCGTATTTGGAACAGAGTTGGAAATCTTTATTTCCAACTCAAGAGTATCATCAGTAGGATTATGAAACTCTAAAGAAACCGTTTGGGAATTGTGTAATATTGTGGTGCTAGCCGGCAAAATAGAGACCCTTCGATTCATCAGGTCCTCAAGTAGTTGCGTAGTTTTTTTGTCAGGAGATGTGCTCATATTCATTTTGACTTGAGCACCAACAGATGAACCAATCATCATACTACAAATGGTGCATAAGGTTACCATAAAAATTCTAGCTTTCATATTTCATATATTTGTTAAGATGACAAATAGATAGCTTCTATTCATTTGCATCATCATTATGTACATTTGATAGTCTTTTCATAACAGCAGCAAGTTTTTTTTCCAGCAACGGTTCTAATATTTTTGAGGGACTAGAATTATTTGAATGAAATACATGACCTATTTCATCTACAAGTAAAAAACTATCTCGGTGCCCTAAGCTGGTGCCATTGACTATAAGGTCAGTCTCATAGCTTACTTCGAGGTCCAGTCTTCTTCTGTCATACCCTGGCATTCTTACAAAATCAGTCTTAGCTATAACATGAACTCCAGGTATTTTATAAAAATTTAGAAAATATTCTGCAAGAGTATCAGCTTCATCTTGAGGGGTTAATGGAGGTGCGCTCCCGATTGAACCAAATGTTTTGGATACTATAGTAACTTCTAATTCAGGGAACTTTTTTTTCAGCCTATTAACCATTGCCGCTATTCTCCAGCAACCCGTCCCACCTGTTCCGTTATATCTACCGTGTCTAACAGACTCTGATTGAATATGACAACCGCCTTGAAAAAAAACTATAGCGTTCACCTTTCCTTTTACAGGACGATCTTTCTCTGACGTCTTTTTAACATTATCAATTAACGTGCTTCCTTTAGCTGATTTTTCTTCAGATAGATTAGTATACCAAAAATCTCCTTTAATTGGAGGAAGGGTACCATCAATATAGGCCAAATCTTCATTTCTTTCTAAAAAAGGGCGACTACTTAATCTATTCCACAAGTTTTCAAGAAATTGCCGATATGCAAGCGTAGATACTGCCAGGCTATCCATCGCCTGATCAGTTAATACTTCTATTACCAATGGATAAACTTGGGATTTCATTGATTTAGCGTCAATCTTAGGAAGTTTACTTGCATACTTTCCATCTTTCTTCAATATCTCTGTCACTACAGTAATAGCATACTGAGATTGCCCTAAATCCAAGGCCGTAGTAGCTAACAATACTTCAGCTAGCATATCGCCACCTTCCGCAGCAGTTATTTTGTATGGACTGTCATCCCGTGCCAAAAGTTTCTCTAAAAGATTCAATCGCCTTGGTATAGCACGACTATACGCCTGGATTACCATACTAAATAGAGAATTTTTAACCGAAGAAGCTATAGTATCGAGCGTATTATGAACTATTCTATTTACATCATCATCTCTATTCGCTAATAAAAGCACAGGAATAAAGATATCATATTCCTTTACCGGTACAGAATCCACACTCATTCTAGAAAGACAAAGACGGCCAAGCCTTATAGCCTCGGCAGGAATAGGTTTAGCATTCCTTAACGGATCATACGATGCAGTATCGTACCAGATCGTATCCTTAATACCAATATGATATACAGTACGACGGACCGCAGCTAAACATTGATCCGTATATTTATAGGCCGAATAGTTCGGTATAGTATCTGGCCGCTGAAACAGTGTCTGACTGGCACCACTACTACCAACGGACGCCAATCCTATAATTCCTGCAAGCAAATGCTTCCAAAGTTGATATTTCATTTAGATAGCATCAATAAGTGAGGAAAAGTTAAAATCACGCACTTTTATAGTTGGTACTACAATATTGGTCTGTGCAAGGTGAAACCCATATTCCAAGGGATCTCTAGACCAGGAATGACTAGATATAGGCTCTTCAATACCTATCTGATCAATATTATTGAATACAAACAGGGGAGATTCCACCCACCTAAAGTTGCTAATCGATTTCACAATAGCGCCATTTTCAATTAGCCATACACCATCCCTGGTTAGCCCCGTAGAGAGTAAACTTGTCTGATCTATCACCTGGAGCTGAGTTAGCTTTGAGACTAGTATCCCGCGTTTAGTACTTTTAATAATCTCTTCTGTCGTCATACCGGTTCCATCTACCCTAAAAGAACTCCGCTGAATATTTGGATTGAGTTCATACATTTCGATCAGCTCATGTGTATAATCATTGAACGCAGCAGTTAGAACTCCATTCGTTATCAGATCAACCCTATTCACCATTACAGATGGATGTGTTCCTACTAGAGGGTCTTTCGGATCATGATACAGATTCACTCTTTCATCAAGGATTTTCCAACCGAGTTTACTATAGAAGCGTCCTATAGATCGATCATGTCCGCCAAAAATCGGAGTCTCCTTTCTTCCCGATTCTGGCATCCGTCGTCTTAATGAGGCAACAACAACTTTAAACAATTCACCCACAGCCGGTGGCTCTAGTATTGTAGTATATCGACCTGGTTCAATACGAATTGGGTCTAAAGAAAGCTTACACTTTTCGTATGCTCTGGTTGCAATAGCGTCAATATTAATTTTAGAAATATCGAAGTAAGTTCTTGCCGCCCATCCGGACCCTAAACCTTTAGGGTGACGAACGGTCATTGAACAAGTAGCCTCAGTTACTTCGCCCCATTCCGTACTGACACGCCCCCACTCATCCCGAATAAATACGAGTGCAGTGCTACCAGTCGTACCTATATATCCAGCTGACTGAAGTGTATCACCGGCGGCCTTCTCTATAGTCCTTTTAATAGCAGCAGCCGAATTCAATATGTTTGCATTAAATGTTTTATCACTCCAAACATTTAAACCAAGAGGAGTCCATGTTGCTTGCTCCATCATACGATCAAGAGCACGGTTACCCTCGCCCATCGTAGCATAATAGTCAGCTATTCCTACTACACCCTTCAATGACGCTTGATCTATTTGATTTGTTTGAGCTTCACCTCTACCCCCATTTTTTCTACGCTGAATCTTAACAGTTACATCACGCTGATCCGAAGACATTAAAGTCATATTTCGTGACCATCGCTGACCACCACCCCACCAACTCGATATCGTAATTTTTATATATCCAGAGTCATCCGTAAATTTAGTTGCTAGTTCAGCAACTTCTAAAGCAACACTCTTGGAGAAGATACGTGGGGCAGTTTTATCGTCAGCTAACTGACGGTTATCCACTATGTTATCATCTAATGGACTTGAAATATTCATCTATCGAAGCCCTGTAAACGTCATCTCCTTAAAAAGAGCCGGAATAGCGTACACACTAGCGGTAGACCTTTGCATAGGCTCCCCCTTCGTTGTATCTATTCCAAATCTGTCGGAGCTCTCACTTCCGCCAATGTCGATAATATTATTCCATAATTCCGGTGTCTTAAATAGCATGGACGCATCTCGAGAACGTGCAACTCTCTTTCCGTTTCGAATTTCCAATGCGTTCGACCTTGTAAATCCAGTTATGCTTTGAAAATCAATACCAATTAATGGATTTTTTAACTCAATCCCTTTTTTAATCACTGCACGAAGAGAATCCAATGAGTTATTACTTTCAGAGGGAGCAACTGTTAAATCAACGTTATGAATCATGGGTACATCCATCGCATTAGGTGCATACGCACATCCAACTGATCGCACAGACTGACCGGTTCGTTTCAAATAATCTCCAATCCATCCAGCACCTTCTCGATTACACTGCATCCCAACCACTATTCCATCTTTAACTATATCAAATTTTATTGGTTCAACACCTTCATCATCCCATTTAACACAACCGACAGATCCAACACGTGAACGATCACCAGTAATATTTAGAAGTGAACTACCTATTTTAAAGTTACCAAGCATGGTGACAGGATCAATGAACCCTGTACCGCCCGCATTGGCCTCATGTCCAAAGGCAGTATCTATCTCAGTAGGTCTACCGATAGTTTTACTTATCAGATCAGCAACAGTTTTGTTGTTGATTAATGTTTCATATCGCCCAACATCTATAGGAGCTTCAGGTAGTTCAAGAATACTTATTGTTTCTTCATGAATCTTTTGAATGTTCTCGCGAAGTGGTTGATCTCTAAATAATTCAAAACCCATGCCTGCAGGACTTAGCGTATCTAAGGAATTAGAAAAAGAACTTCCATTGCGATTTACTAAATTCATAAACACTATACCGCTGGAATTATATAACTTTTGCGTATTAAATTGCCCGGAAGAATTTCCAAAGGCTTTCTCAGTACAATGGAATTGCCCCTGTACTATTACATGATTCACCTTTTCCATGCGCATTATAAATTCCAGTAACGGATTAAGATAATCTGAGATTTCCTCATACGCCATTTTGAACGGATCGTCCTTTACCGGCATTATCCAGTCACCTGACTCAGGATTTACAACAGAGGCAAGCTCCAACTCTCGTGATTTAAACGCGCCATTGATCTTGGCTTGCTCTACCGCTGCAATCCCCAGTCGTTCGGCCTCATCCAAATTCCATAGGGGACTAGAGGCAAAACCCCAGAATCCATTTACAATTGCCCGTACTCCAAAAGACATATGTTCAGTCCTTTTAGGACTATAATCGCTTGCAAAAAGTGCCTGACTATGGCTTAAACGAGCGTCGGCGTAAGACGCTCCTGCAGATATAGCAGAGTCAATTGACTGAATAATTAACTCTTTAAGACGCGAGTCACGAATGTTTTCGACTTCCGTACGTCCATAGTTGATGGCGGACAATGGGTTAGCTATACCTAAAATTGTACCGGCAGAAACCGCAGATGACCCTATTATAAAACTGCGACGATTACTCATAGCACTTTATACTTATTAATTGGTATCTTCTTGGACACAACACTCTGGTTCACACTAAAACTCCATCACAATGACGTTACCAATAAGACCATTAGAAACACGATACGGATATATTCCTGGCGTGTTGAACTGGCGATAACGAGTGCGCTGTTCTATAGTTTGATCTCTATCTCCAATAGGCCAATGAATGTTACCAGATCCGGAGTTTTGAGCAGCAAGTGGTGCGGCGGAGACTCCAGAAGGATCATCAAAAATGATGTCAACGACTTTGTCGGGAATTCCAGCAATAGTATCGTTTGTCCACGATATTATACCGCCCTTGGCTATTACAACCGCCGGAAGATATATCCCCCCGGATCTATTATTGAGATTAATTGTTGATCCGAGTTTGTTAGATAACCGATGTCCATTTCTTAACTCTATTTCTGCATCTACTTCTCTTCCAAAGACCGTCGCGTTGACTCGTATTTTTGCTTTTCCAATTATACCATCCCCACCCTGTAATGAGGCGATATTCCATGCCCCCTTAGTAAGGGAAGAAGTACCAAGGTTAATAATATCTGGATTCGAGGTTCTAACATAGGTAACTACGTTAGAGATTAGATTATCTGCCTCGTCAAAGACTTTTACATTGAGCGGAACCGAAAGGTCTGCTGCAATCTTCAAGGTATCAACACTTGACAGGACAATATATTCCGCTGGAAGTGGGTTTGTAATAGGCAATGCACGAACTAAAGTTGTACACGCTCTCGTTATATTATTTATTTGCTGGGTAGCAATAACCTGTACTGTGCCAGTATTTGTAGTTGGTTTTATTGCTCTTATCAAACCGTCATTTGTGACTTTTACCCTAGAGCTATCTTTAGAGATAAATGTTGGAGGATTGGCCTTTATTATTGAATCTATATCCTCTTGTGACAACCCAGTTGGTTTCCATATAGAATCTTTATCACCGAACGGAATCGTTTTAAGTTGGAGGGTATCATAAGGTGCAACAGTTGAAAGTAGTACCGCTCTATGATTCATTTCTAATCTAAGATACAGGTCAGATGCTTCATGTTCCAAACTCTTTGGCTCAACAACCTTTGTATTACAAGACCATAAAGCACCCAACAGACACATGGTGAATAACTTGGTGCTTAGAGATTGCGTTTTACGCCAATAGTTCAAATGATTATGCATCACGTGAAATACATCCTCCATAGTTTTTATTTCTTGTTAATTCCAAATACGGGACGGGGAAATTCTTATCCAAACCATATGAACTTGATCCTGTTGGTCCCCATGAACCAGTAGGATATACTTCATTTTCATCACGATGATAATTTCGCACCAACCGCCTTAGATCTCCCTGCCTGTGTCCAGTAAGAAATAACCAGAAGGCACGCTCTCTAAATAACAAACTGACTCTCGCTGAATCGGATCCAGGATCAGTCAAATCACGCAATCCAGTGATGCTAACTATGTTATCTTTAAATAAGTTTGCTCCAACTCCGGGATACCAAACAGTATCTTGTACGCCTACTTCATTAATGGTATTTACTTGACTGATACCATTATTTCGTAAATTGTTTAGTATCTGCAACCATCCATTTACCTCACCAGCATGAAGCTTTGCTTCCGCACGATATAGCAGTGCTTCAACTCCACTAGCTATTATGATTGACGATACACCATTTTTACTATATTTCTTCGGGAATAGAACTCCTGTTGCAGTTTGTTCTACCGAAGTACGAGGATCATTACTTGAAACGTAGTTCAGTCCATTTAATCCTGCTTTATCTGAAACAGTAATATTACTCCATGTACCATTAGTTGCGACTTGAAAGAAGTTTTTATTGGCATCATTGTAGGTTATTGCATATTTGAAGTCGGCAGGTATTAATTCGGAAGCGGCTGCAGCAGAATCGTATAAAGCCATTGAAGTAAATATTCTAGCTCTCAACACTCTCGCAAAGTTGACGAAATTTGTGCTATCATTCCTGTATAACAGTGCCGTGTCAGTAAGAGATAATGCCTGCTTCAGTGTTTCCTCATATGACGTTGCATTTCCTAGAACATAGGTACCATCATAGTGTATTCGCGATAGCGGGACACCAGAACAGAACATTTCTGCCAACATAAGAGTTGCGTATGCATCAATTGCGTATGCATTAACAAAAAAATCACGAGAAATATCATGTTCAAATTTTTTCATGTAACCAATTGCCAACTTAGCTTGTACTCTAATCGACTGTAAACCTGAGTAAGCGCCACTTGTTGTACTAGAAAGGACAGCAAGTGCACCATTCCAATCCGGGACCGATCTCGCGTCTACAGAACTCAGCCCAGTCGTAGGAAAATTGGCAGGATTGTTAGCAGAAAATACATTTCCCAGCTCATCCGTGAACATAGAAGAAGCCGATAAAATGCTGGTCGTTGTAACCATAGCCAATTGTCCTTGAAGAGCTTTTCGTGCACCATTATACAAACCTATAGCTCCGGCTTTGTTCTCCCATTCATTAGGATTGGAGGAATCAACAGGAATGGCTGCTTTATTTACCAGATCGCTCAAAGAGCAACTAGAGAGTAATATTAACGCTAGTATAACTTTTATATTTATGATATAATATTTAGGCATAATTTATATGTGTCTTTAAATACAGTTATACTATTAATTCGTTCTAAACGTTATTATCCATGCTCTAGCTTGTGGAATTGCTCCCATGTCGCGAAATACTTCACTCATTGAATTGCTAACATTTGGATCTTTTCCTCTGTAGTTTGAATATAGAGCAATATTACGTCCCTGAACCCCTACAGAAAAATTTCTCTCCGTATGCAATGCTTTTGTTATTTTTCTGGGAATGTTAAAATTTAATGACAAGCTATTGAATTGAAGTGACGATATTTCTTGAGCTACACCAATATCAGTTGCATCACTCGGTAAATTATTGCCCGAATTTAGTGATCTATAATAGGCCTGAGTTGCTAGGGGAGTAGAAGGATCATTCAGTGCTCGACTAGCTCCCATATTTCGTGCAATCATATCATTCAACTGATTCTTTCCATGTTCGTATAGAAAGGATGCATTAAACGATAATCGACCAAAAAGAGTCAAATTATTATTTAACGACAAACTATATTTTGGCATGGGTGAGCCAAGATATACCATACTGTCACCTAGCACTACAGTTCCAAGATATTTATCGCCATTGTCATCAGTGATAGCAGTGTAACCAATAATTGGACGTGCCCATCTCCCATTCAGTGGGTATCCTTCAACGTATCTTTGACTACTAGAAGTTAGGGTACTGGATTGATATTGATCTCCCAGTTTCTGTAGCTTATTTCTGTTTGCCGAAAAGACTGCATTTATATCCCAGTTAACTGAAATGGCTGAAACAATTCGTGTATTCGCTGTAATTTCAATTCCGTTATTAAGAACTTCACCGAAATTTCTCTGGATTCCATAGCTTGACGGATCTCCTAAAGAAAGAGGCAACCTCTCTGTCACCAGCGCGTCCTTTGTTATCTTTCGATACGTTGTAAAGTTTATTTCCGCCCTGGAATTCCAAACCGAAATGTCAAATCCCCCTTCCATTTCCTGACTACGTTCCGGTCGTAGGGATTCGTTTCCGAGCCGGAATACGTTAGCCACAGCTACTCCTAAACCATCGAGATCAGAGTTATACTGCCTGATTCCACGAAGTCTCGCGGCAATTGATGGTTGTACCCCAGATTGTCCATATGCAATCCTAGCTCTAAACATATCAGACTTTCCAATGATTGGAATTGAGCTGAAGCCGCTAGCATCAGAAATTACGTACGACAACGATAATTTAGGAAATGACGGGAGCGATTTTGAGCTTATACCAGATGCCGCATCTCGGCGAAGAGCCAACGGCAGATAAATTTTATCAGCGAAGCTTACTCTCGTTTCAATATACATACCGGCAGATATTCTATCATCAACTCTTTCACTGCTTATAACTGTGCCGGCAACATTTCCAGAAGTTGCTCCTTTGGGAATGTCAGTGGCATTTCTAATCATATCATTGGTTACCGTGCGTACATAGTCTCCACCAAATGTTGTACGAAAACCAACAAATCTTGGCAGCTGATATGTATGGGTCCCGCTCATTCTAACGGTGTTTACAAATGTATTTCCTTGTCCAGTGCTATATTCTCCCAAACTTGTACGGTTATAAACTTCTCCTAAATCAAGCGTTCCTTCGCATCCACTACAATCCCTTCGTTCCTCAATTGCCATATCCATTCTATTCTGATAGTCCATGCCAACAGTTAGCTGAGTTGATAATGTTGATACGGGACTATATCGTCCGTCCAGTTTATTTGTAAAACCAATGGTTCTTGAGGTGATTTTTTTTCGAAAATCCTCTATCTCCTGGAGTAAACCGCTTCCAATAGCAGTTGTGAAAGTTCGATCTATTCTAAGCCTCGCACGAGCGGGAGGTAAAGAAGCAGCAACTTGAATAGCACGTTGTAGAGGAGTAGTCGTAGTCCCATTCCTTGTTAGCATACTGGAGAGGGAAAGAGATAAATTTGGCTTTAGGCTCACATCTACTCTCGCAGTACCTCCCTGATTATTTCCCGTTTGTGGACGTCTCTGCCACTCCGGGACTGATTCACCTGCGCCTTCTAATAGTTTTACATCAACATCCGGCATTTTAAGGTATCCTGTTTGACTTCCATAACTACCTGTTAAAGAATACGAAATATTTCCAGTTCCGCCGCTTACATCTGTCCTATAAATTGCTCCATAACCTCGGCCAAAAGCAGTTGTCGTCTTATTATTAAGAATTTGATAACGTTCAAGTGAGTCTGGCACGCAATCAAAGGCCCGAGGAACATATCCCCAAGCACCACGAACAGAACACTGACGCCTTACCAAAGTTGCAATACGATAATCTCGATCTACATCTTCCGTGAAAATTGGCATACCGAAGTCTGCGTATGCCTCTCCCCACATCCAATAATTTTCCGGCCACTTTCCTGGCATTGTTTCAGTATTTAATACGATACTAGCACCTGTTCTAACCGGCCCAATTTTTCCTCTTTTGGTAGTAATCACAATTACACCATTAGCAGCATCAGTTCCATACAATGCAACAGCAGACGGGCCCTTTAAAACTTCTATAGTTTCGATTGAGTTCGGATCAATCTGATCAATTGGTGAAGAGACTAGTGCTCTTTGCTCCCACCCTGAACCAGTCGTACCAGTCACTGCAGTCAAACCAGTTGCCTTCATGCCTCCAACCATATTAGTGCTTCTATCTACCCCTCTGCCAAATTCACTACCCAGAAGTCCGATTGAAGGATCACCCGTATTCCCCTGAGCAGCATAAACCCGAATCCCATCCACAATTACAATCGGATCATTAGTTGCATTCATACTACCAACGCCACGAATTCTTATTTTAGACGGCGCTCCCGGCGCCCCCGATGTTCTGGCAACATCCAAACCCGGTACTCTTCCCTCCAAAAGATCAGTAATGGTAGTAATAGGAGCGACTTTCATTATGGAATCCGCATTAATCCTCGTAACATCATTTCCAATTTCGATTCGTCTCTGCATACCTGTAGCAGTAGTAACAACACCTGCTAACGTAGTACTCACTGCTACAAGCGCTATCCGTACGGGTGTATTAGTATTTGGAGATATCTTTATACTTCTAGTGATGGACTTATATCCGAACAACTTAACTGTCAATTGATACTCCCCAGCCGGAACACGTATAATCCTGAACTTTCCATCATCCGAAGTCAGTGCACTCAGCTTGGTTGCAGCTATAGAAACGGTAGCACCACCTACCCCATTCCCCGAAGCAGAATCTACAACCATCCCTATAACTACACCCGTATCTCCCGGGTTTTCAATATTGGTTGCAGGCGTTCCCACCGAAAGCCTTATACCCTGCGACGGTAATTCAAAAACTACCACGTTGGTACCTTGAAGAATCAAACCCAGCGCTTCACGCACAGTTACAGCACCTTTATAATCCCGAACTTTATTCTTTAATGGGATCTCCAGATCTTTATACATCAGTCGAACAGATCCTTTTTTACGCACCTGATCCAAAGCTGATTCGACAGTTGCGTCCTTCATTATCAGTTCGATCTTACGATCCAGAAAAGTCGCACTTCTTCTTTCTACAGCTCCTTCCTGGGAAACATCGTGAACACCAATGCTGGCCCCAGGCGATTGCTGTTGAGCAACTAAGCTTTCTACTTGGAATACAGGAGATATAGCTCCTAAATAACACAGACTCGCAAACACATACTTACACTTCATTAAATACCCCGAGAAGTTGGAATTTCAATATTTAGCTATTGCACTAAAAAGCTCAGTACAATCTGACTCTATTTGCTACCGATTCTACTTGAAGGTTCAGTAATACAGCTAATTGTTCTACAACTTCTGAAATGGGCTGATGGCTGAATTCTACAGTTATGAGTTGGTCCATAACGTTAACATCAGCAACTTCTATCTTTATATCGTGCCAGCGCTCAAGAGTATTTATCACTTGCTTAACCTGCACGCTTTTAAACACTAATCTCCTATCCAGCCAGGACAGTTCTTCTTGCAGATCCAGGCCGCTTCGTACAGTCAGCAACCCTGCTCGATTGAGTTCACCAGCATCACGACTGGATAAAACCGTTCCACTCGATATGTCGGATGTCTTTTGTCGCAACGCAACTCTTCCATTTTTGACTATTACACGCACAGAAGAATCTTCCGGAAATGAAACTACTTCAAATTCGGTTCCTAGCTCCTGAACGGCTGCATTGCCTGTATATACAACAAATGGGCGGGATGGATTATGTACAATCTTGAAATATCCCTGCCCTTCCAGATTAACCGATCGTAAGGATCCAGATTCCCAACGGGAGTATTGGAGTTTGCTCTCAGGGCCAAGTGTAACAATGCTTCCATCAGTTAGCTCTATCTGTGCTGTCTCGCCACGCTTTGTAACATATTCGTTTGACAGGCTATTATCTGAATAAGCTGCATAAGACCCACTACCAGCATACTTCTCTAAAAGAGAAACACCTGCTATCGAGACGCAAACACCCACCGCCAGGGCTGCCGATACCAGATAACGAGACCTGATTCGTAACGGGAATCCAATAGCAGTGGCCTTAGTAGTTCTCTCTCCACGTAAACGCATCATCACATTACGTTTAACATCTATTTGCGGGCTGGAGCCGTATATAACCTCACTCCGCAACGAAATCCTCTGGAGTAAAGCTTCTATTCTATCATGGTTGGGGGTTTCTTTACGCCAGGCCGCAATAATATCTGCATCCATGCTCGTCTCACCCCCAAACGACCGACGCATTAAGGCCTCGGCTATTTGGGGATCGACAATGCCACAACTGTTGTTCCCAGACACGGATGAATGATTTGTCTTCATATTCTACAGTTAAATACAGAGCTGCCTTGCATCTGGTCTACATTTCTTTTGATATTTTCCTAAATCAGGGACAGAATGGCGGCTATGCTCAGTAGATGAGCAAGCCTTGAAGCAAGGTTGGACATGGCTCTACCCATCTGTGTTTTTACTGTACTCACTGAAATATCCAGCAGCTCTGCTACCTCGGAATACGACATATGATGTTGACGTACAAGGACAAATATTTCAGCGCACCTGTCCGGCAACTGCTCTATGGCTCCTCTCAAAGCTTCATCGAACTTCTGGTCATCTACAACACTCCCGGGTTCCACAACCATCTCATCCCTCTCCAGCTGCACCTCTGATTCTCTCCGTCTCCTGGCATTATCAGATGAAATTGAGTTCAGAGTCATATTTCGGGCGATCCGATACAGATAATTCTTAAGTGAATGACCTAATTGTATCCTTTCTCTCGTATTCCATAGCTGAATAAATACATCCTGAACAATATCTTCTGCCTGATCCTGAACTCTAACTACGTATAGCACATAGTTAAATAGAGGGCGTTGATACTCATCAATTATAAACTCGAGAACTTTTTCGTCGCTGTTTTTCAGACGCTCTATAATTGAGGCTTCTGACTCCTCACGCCTACAGTCCAGATTCATTCCCTTGGGAGTGGTTCTTGGTACCATCTCAGTATCCTCGGTGCCGGATTGAATGGACCTGACATTAGCGCATTGTTTTGTGATCCGCAATACCTCACTGTCTTTGTTAACATCCTTGACACCATTTGGATACCTCGGTACCATTACTGAATACACTAATGCTGATTAATATCTTTCAGTCTTAGAAAATCACTTAATTAATGTTATCAATCCTCAATCATATGTGTATGTGCTGTCCATGTGCGGCTCTTCAGTCAGAAGAGGCGGCCGGTGACGCATGTACATCATATTGCGGATACCGTTGCTAACTAAGCTACGATAGCTTTAGTTACAAAGCCCGACCTCTTCCAATCAGAGGTCGGGCTTTTTTGTGCCCATCCTCTGAACTGGTATCGAAAAGTGTAGAAAAAACGCTTTTCCTGTTTCCACCCTTCAGAATTTCACACATTATGAGCACAACCTCTGATCCAATCTCTGAATTACCGTCGTACGCCCTGAGTACAATTGCGGTACACGCTGCGCAGGAAGCAGCAGATCCTGCAACTGGCGCACGTGCGGTACCGATTTACGCAACCACTTCATATGTCTTTAACAGTCCGGAACACGCAGCCGCATTATTTGGGTTGAAGGAATTTGGAAACATATACAGCCGCATCATGAATCCTACAAATGATGCTTTCGAAAAGAGAATCGCTGCACTAGAGGGGGGTGTTGCAGCCATTGCTGTTGCGAGTGGACAGTCGGCACAGACTCTTGCGTTATTAAATCTTGCACAGGCCGGTGATAGTATTGTTGCATCCTCATCACTGTACGGCGGAACTTATACGCTTCTTAAATACACGCTGGCAAGACTCGGTATTACAACACGTTTTGTTAATGGTAACGATCCTGCAGCTATTGCAGCCGCTATCGATCATACAACAAGAGCTGTGTACGTTGAGACAATAGGAAATCCGAAACTGGATATTCCTGATTTTTCCCGTATAGCTAAAATAGCCCATGATGCTGGAGTGCCCTTTGTTGTAGATAATACCTTTGCAACTCCGATATTAAGCAGGCCCATAGAGCATGGTGCTGATATTGTAGTACACTCGGCCACTAAATGGATAGGTGGACATGGCACATCAATTGGAGGAGTTATTATTGACAGCGGAAAGTTCAACTGGGCTAAAAGCGATAGATTCAAGTCATTTTTTGTGGATCCGGAACCAGCTTATCACGGCCTTTCATTCGCGTCTGCGTTTGGGAGCTTGGCCTATGCAATACGATTACGAGTCGTTCTTCTCAGAGATATTGGAGCAGCATTATCGCCGTTTAATTCGTTTTTGTTCCTTCAGGGTCTCGAATCACTGCCACTTCGTATTCAGAAGCACTCATCAAACGCACTAACTGTAGCAAAGTTCCTTGAAAGCCATGAGGCTGTAGAGTGGGTCAGCTATCCAGGATTAAAGTCACATTCGACGCATGAAAATGCTGTCAAATACCTTGCTGGCGGATTCGGAGGAGTTCTCACATTTGGAGTAAAGGGAGGCGAGAAATCTGCTCATACAGTCATCAAGGAGCTTAAGCTTTTCTCTCTTTTGGCCAATGTTGGCGATGCAAAGAGTCTGATAATACACCCCTGGAGTACAACTCACGAACAATTGAGTGAAGCAGAACGTATTAATGCCGGTGTATCACCAGATCTGCTCCGATTGTCTGTTGGAATAGAAGATATAACAGATATTATAAACGATCTTGATAGAGCTTTACACAAGGTTCCGCAGACGTGAGTGGGTTTCAAATTAGTACTCATACTTCACCAGACTTTAACCTTGAGTCTGGTGAAGTAGTATCGGATCTGATGCAGGCGTATACTCTACAGGGCAGGTTGAACAAGGAGAGGGATAATCTTGTTATTATCTTCCATTCTCTTACTGGAGATCCATCTGTGGATCGCTGGTGGCCTGGTTTGGTCGGAGATGGTCTCGCTATCGATACAGGTAAGTATGCAGTTTTAACACCAAACCTGCTTGGATCATGTTACGGCACTTCTAAAACATGGGACGATACAGGAGCCAGAAAGTCTATTACAACTCGTGATATTGCAAAAGCTGTATTCAGGATCATTCAGTCATTAGATGTAAAATCAGTTGCACTAGTGACAGGGGGATCGCTCGGTGGGATGGCAGCACTGGAATGGACTACAACATTTCCTGAATTGACCAGAAATACAGTTGTGTTTGCGGCTCCAGCTGCACATACCGCATACGCAATTGGTTGGAACCATGTTCAGAGAACGGCGGTTGAACTGTCGGGCAGCTCTGGTTTGGAGATCGCAAGGATGGCTGCAATGATGGTCTACCGAACTCCACAGGAATTTGAAAGTCGTTTTGGTAGAGAAAGACGTTCTGATGGAGTTTTTCAGATCCAGTCATATCTCACATATCAAGGCAAGAAGCTTTTGGATAGGTTTGATTTATCCAGCTATCTTACTTTACTTGATGCCATGGACTCACACGATATAGGTCGCTATCGCGGAGGACTAACAAACGCCCTCTCATCTGTTAAAGGACGTTTAATTGGTGTTGGTATACCAGGTGATTTACTGTATCTACCGGAAGATGTGATCAGATGGGTTGATATAGCAAAGAGCGCTGGAGTAGATGCATCATATACAACGATAGATTCCAGCCATGGGCACGATGCCTTTCTTTTAGAGCATTCTCAGGTAAAAGGCGTAATTATGGATGTTTTGAAGTAATTACTAGTGACGCCGGGGAATGATAGCAATACAATAAAAACCGGCCCGTCAAATTTTTATCTCTGACGGGCCGGTTTATAAATAATAATACTTTCTAATCTATTACCTTAATTGTCCCAGACATGTTAATACCAGGCAAGGTGAAGGTATAGTCCCCAACTACAGGAAACTGTCTTTCATGGAACGCCGACGCAAAAGCCGGAATATCTCCACCTGTCACGGCTCCAGGCCCACTGAAGTTAACTGCAGTCTGCGTTGGAGTTGAAGACTGGAATCTGATGGTAGCTCCTTTACGAACCGTAATGTGCTCTGGTTGGAGGTACATTGGAGTAAAAGGATTGTTAAATGTCAGGTTAGACCAGATGACGCGCGCCCAAATTGCATGGGTAACTGTCATCTCGACTGTATCTGTCACCACATCACCGAAGATTGTCGCTGTAGCTGCTATCTTTGCAGTTCCAAGAGTCTTTGCCGACATTTCACCTGTTAATGCATTAACGTCCATCACTACGGGGTTGCTGCTGGTATAACGAATCTGTACACCTGTAATGGGATCTGCCAATCCACCATTACCATAGATCTTTGGCACCAAAGATTCAGATTCATCACCAGCGAGCTTGGTACTATCCGGCTGAATGGAGAAGCTCGACACCGTATTTCCTACCGCGGTGATATTCACTCGTGCAGTATCAGAAAGTGTTATATCAAACTCTGGGTCATAAACACGTGCCACAATGAGGATACCAGTTCCTGCATCACGAGCTGTCAGCAGCCCGGTTGAACTGACATAAAGTCTCGCAGTATCACTAGTTGTATAAACAACACTGTTGGCTAACGCAGGGAGTTCGACTCCCAGTGGATTATACGCTTTAACCTGGAGCTGAAGGGTTTCTCCTTCAGCCATGGTTATAGCTCTATGATTGAGCTGAGTAGCCCAGAAAAGTTTATCCGGAGATGTTTGTGGCGCTGTCTGTGGATTATCGCCGGTGCAGGCCATTGCCACTAATGGAATTAGAATAGCCGCACTACGACTTAGGATTTTAGTAAACTTGCTCATCTCAATTATCCTATGCATCTCTGTTAAAGCAGCCGTTGTAACCAGGATTATTTGCAATCTCGCTTGCTGGTGCAGGCAGATTTACATCATTGCCGTAGCTTCCATCCGGACCTGCTGGATAAGAACCACCAGGAAAAACATCTCCACCGGAACGACCGTATTGACGAACCAGTCTTCTCATATCCCCATGTCTGTGTCCAGTTAGATAAAGCCAGAAAGCTCTTTCACGGAATAGAAGATCGACTCTTCCTGCCGTGGTTCCAGGGTCTGTCAATGGAGATAGCCCTGCAACACCACCTGTTCCCGCTGGAGCCGGTACAACACATGGACCGCCCGTTGTACAGCTTGTACGAAGAGCGTTCAACTTTGTAAGCCATGCAGGGTTTCCAGCATCGAGATCTGCTTCAGCTTCTATTAACCTTGCCTCAATACCGTCAGCGATTGTAACTGGCGCTGCCGAGTTTGGTGTCATCCACTTACGAGGAAGTATTACATTGGTTAAGGGATATGACTGAAATACCAGCGAAGTATCATTGGCAATCACTCTGGGATCATTTGCCGTGATATAGTTCAGGCCGTTTCCACCTTCAATATCCGCCATTATCCCGTTATTCCCCGTGCTCGGTGCATTAGTGAAGTTTGATACACCAATCGCTCCAGCTGGAAGTAGGGAATGATAGTTCTGATATTTGAAATCTGTTGGTATACCACTGACAGCTTGAGCGGCTTCAGCATATCTACCAAGGTTAACAAGCGCACGTGCCTTTCCAACCTTGGCAAAATTTAGAAAATGAGTGCTATCGTGTATAACCAGAATAGCTGAATCAAATTGAGCAACAGCATGTTCTAATAGCTTCTCTGTTGTTAAAGCAACACCGTACTCAAATCCACCACCCGTTTTAAGCTTTGATAACGGAACACCTGAGCAGTATAGTTCAGCCAACGCAACTTCTGACATGCCCTGTAGCGCATGCGCATGACCAATCATATCAGGCGGTGCATCAGGCGCAAAACGCTTTAGCGCATCAATCGCATCCTGAGCCGTCAAACGTGTAGCTGAAAGCCCGGCCCATATAGCTGCTAGGTGTGAAGCTGCCCCATGTAGCTCGTACCCTGACAGATTCCTGGAATCTGTCAGTGAGACTGCAGTATAGTCGCCAGATGACAGTGTGTTATACTGCCCGGATGTCAGCTCATCAGATAACAACCCGCTAACCGAGATGAATGCATTTCCGGAGTTATACCCTGAATAGATGGTTCTAAAGCGGAATATTGCCCCTTTATATCTATCCACAGCTCCTTGAGGAGTTTCGAGTGTCGCTGGATCTGTTGCTCCAGAAGGCAGAGTTGTAGAAACCAGATCTGATAACGAACAAGCCTGTATGGAAAGCACAAACCCTGCAATTGTGAGTGCTCCAATGCCACGTTCAATACTGCGACTCACGCGATTATTTAAAAGAGTTCTCATGATCTGATATCAATAATTGAGGACGAACCTTAGTCCCCAGGTTCTAGGCATAGGAAGCGCGCCGTTGTCCTGTACGCGATTACCAGATGTAGCAGTCGTATTAACGCTTGGATCTGCGCCAGTATATGATGTCCACATTCCAACATTGCTGCCTATTAACGCAACTGTTGCCTGGGATGCACGAATCCTTCTTGCTACTTCGTTTGGTAAGGTTGTCTGAATACTTACAGAGTTCAATCTGAATGTATTTGTATTCTCCAGGTAACCATACCGCGTTACACCATGCTGAGCAGCAGCATAAGCCTGTGCCTGTAATTCTGCTGCATTGGTTGCTGGGATCTGCCATGTGCCCGATTGAAAAGCAGCATTCGCTCGGTATTCATTGAACTGCAGAAAGTTGTGAACATAGTTCATAGTTGCTGCAATTCTTACCCTGTCCTGCCAGAACCCAACGCTGTGGTTCATCGAGAATTGATATTTCGGTTCTGATGGCCCCATGTAAACCAGAGTATCTCCATAACGAATCTCGGATTTAGCGATAATGCCATCGCCATTTGCATCGTAGTATCCGGCAACTGGCTTTGCCCAGCGGCCAAACAGTGGATAACCTGCCGCAACACGACCGTCATCAGTTCCTTGTATTGTACCATAAAGGGAGAAGCTGGCGACATTAGGTCCGAGCTCTTCTACCAGGTTACGATGTGAAGAATATCCGAAGTTCACATTATATGATACGTAGTGATTCTGAACTATCGTTGTACCAATATTGGCTTCGACACCGGAGTTCTTGATATTGCCTACATTCTCACGACGTGCTGATGTAGTTCCGACAGACGGCCCCAGTGGCTTGTTCATAATAGCGTCCTTGGTGCGTGCACTAAACCATGTAAGATCCAGTCTTAAGCGGGAATCAAACAATTCAATGTCAGCACCGTATTCAATTTCGGTAGAACGTTCCGGCTTTAGATCTTCATTACCGACACCGATAATCTGTGCATAGTTTTCTAACACACCGTTCGAATTTACATAACGAACCAGTTGTGAGAAGCTACGGAGTTTATGAGTGCTGGCCGGCTGAATACCTGCATGTCCAAATGCAACTCTAAAACGAACGAGGTTGGCAATATTTCTTATGTTTTCAAAAAACGATTCTTCAGAGATAATGTACGAAACATCCCATTTAGGATAAAGCGGACGTACATCTGCACCGAGAGAGCTACCAGCATCCTGACGCATGGCAGCAGTTAAAAACACCCGCTCTCTCCAGCTCAGACGTGGCTGTAAATACCAACCTGCTGATGCTGTTTCGTCAAAGCTCTGTTCAACGTTTTCTGTACCGCTGGCAGCGGACGGTGTTGCCCGACCAGCAGACAGGTTTCCAGCAAATCCATTTATATAATCGAAACGATTATTAGCATACTGTCCACCAACCGATAACTGGAAAGTAAAAGCCTCTGGTAGCTTCCATGTTCCTGTAGCCCCTAACGTTCCGGACTTAACAACCGTTTCACGACGACCAAAGTATATATAACCAAGTGTGTCATGTGCCCCGCCATATGCACTTTGTGAACAGAACGGCTTACAGATTCCACGCGCTAAAAAATCTCTATCATTGTTAATGGCAAAATCATAACCAAAACTTCCTTGTGCAGATAACCACGTTCTCGGGCGCCAGTTGGCGGACAGGCCGGTGGTATTTCTCTTCACTTCATCTGTGCGCTTGTTAACAGAGTTCTGATTGGTGGCGGTTGGGGTTATAGTATCACCTTCAGATCTTACGTTAGCAGCAGAAAAGGCATTAAATAAACCCTGATTTCCTCTGCGTTGAAATCTGTTCAATACAGTAGACCTGATTGCAATTTCTGCATTGTCACCAACAGCAGCATTAATATTTCCAGTAAAGTTAATATTCTGTTGAGCACTTGGTCGTCTCATCGCTTTTCCTGCGGATCCCGGTCCGTTGATACGCTCATAAGCCATAACGTTTACATTTGGCATCTTATACGCTCCTAGCTGATCCATAAAAGAACCTGATAGAAAATATCTCAATGCCTGTGATCCGCCTGAAACATTTGCAGATATCTGCTGATCGTGTCCAGAAGTAAACGGCGTTGTGAGCGGATCACCCATAATATCAAAACTTCTTAAACTATCGTACTGCGCACATAGTCCAGTTGCGATAGCTTCCAGGTAGCAACTGGTCCGGTACCCGGAGACATATGTCCCATAACTTGTGTATACATCAGGGAAACTGGCAGCATAACTCGTTTTACTACGGTCAGCCATCAACTGCCATCTTGCGGGTCCGGCTGCTGGCCGTTTTGTCTTAATGATAATCACACCATTTGCAGCATCAGATCCATATAAGGCTGCTGCTGATGGTCCTTTAAGAATGTCTATAGATTCAACCGTATTTGGATCTATATCATCAAGACGTGAAGGACGGCTGTTCTTACCAGCGATATTCGGATTTTGATCGTTATCAAGCGCTTCGGACGAAATACGTATACCATCCAAAATCACAATAGGATCGTTTGACATTGTCGCGCTACGAAGCCCGCGTATTCTTAGACGCGAACCTGAACCAACTTCACCGCTCGCTCTGGTAACTGTCAGACCCTCGGCTCTGGCTTCCAAAAGATCTGTAATGCTTCGTATAGGCATATCGCGTACAACATCTTCTGCTTTAATTGTAGCAATAGAATTACCAACCTGAAGCCTTGCCTGATCACCCGTAGCTGTTGTAACAACTCCGGTAAGAGTTGTAGCTGTTGCTGACAATACAAAGTCTGCCTTGATGGGATCTTTAGTAGTTGTAATAGCTCTACTCTTTGTCCCATATCCCAAAATGCGAACATCTATATGGTGCTGTCCAGCTGGAACAGATGGCAATAGGTATGAACCATCGTCCTTTGTCTGTACTGTCATACGTGTGCCACGTATGCTCACAACAGCTCCCCCAATTGGAGACTTTGACGCGGAATCAGTTACCTTGCCACTAACCTGTACGCCTTGCTGCTGTTTTTTAAGAATGGCATTGGCGTCCTTTCGCAACACCACCTTTCCCGGGCTACTCTCCTCTGCTAAAAAGCCCGTTCCATGCAAAGTTCTGTGTAGTGCTTCACGAACAGTAATTCTTACGCTACTAAAGGTCAGATACTTGTCACTTGGAATTACATCATCTCCATATATGAATTTGATCTTTCCTTGTTTAGAAATTGTATCCAGAACAGCAACCAACGGAGCATTTCTGATATTCATATGGATCTCTCTATCCAGAGAAGATCCTTTTGGATCAGCCGTTGCTACCAAACTGCGGTTACGCAAGGATCGAGAACCTTCCATCAATAGCGTTGCATCGGTAGCATTCTGGGATACAAGATCCCCTGGAAGCGCAACCATCGCACCAGCTATGATGGCACAGACTGTTACGGAAACACCGTACATGATTCGCTGTCGCCTCATTTTGTTGACATAATTAGAAATAGGTGGATATGCGTAACGACGCTGATACTACAAGCTTTTTAGAATCGTCACCTTACTACCATCAAACACATACCTTGCGCCCAGGGCACGTGTAAGCTGCGCAACAATATCCGTAATTCCCTCTCGACCAAACGTCGCAGTTACCCTCTGCGCCGCTAGACCTTTATCAGGAATAACGATTGAGACGCTGTACCAACGCTCGAGTACGTTGGCGACTTCGCGTAGTGGTAGCTGTCGAAAACGGAGTTCTCCATCTAGCCACGCGAGATTATCTGAGAGATCGATATTAACTCGCTCTACAACTCCAGATCCTGGAATTACACGAGCCGATTCTCCATTAGTCAATACAGTTGAGGATAGCTCAACAGCTTCCCGATTATCTATAGATGAGTTTCGCACGGCAACCTTACCTTGCGAAACAGAAATCTCAACAACACCTTCGGCATCATCGTAGCGTTCAACACTAAACGATGTTCCAATAACCTGTGCTTCTGCTTCCCCAGACCTTACTATGAATGGAACAGCAGGATTATGCGTAACTTCAAAGAATGCAGCACCCTGTACTTCTATTGTACGTGTGCCGCCGGATGCAAAATCAGCAGCAAGATCAACCTGACTCATGGGTGCGAGTGTAACACGCGATCCATCTATAAGCTGAACAGTAACTCTCTGTCCTTTACCAGTTGAATAGACCTGCCTGGATGTTGCGAACTGCTTGATTGATTTAGTATCAAAGCGCTGGGAAAAAACTCCCCCTAAAGTCCCAGCAAATAAGGCAACTGCAGCTGCTATACCTACACTGCGCCAGGAAAATCTGGAGCTACCGGCCACATTATAAATACGCGATTCTTTTACTGAATCATTTCGCCTTGAAGGCATCTGTGAAGTAGAGAAGCGCATCCAGGCCTTGTCTACCGCTTCCACATTAAGACTGCCTTGTATCAGTCTTACATCGCGCAAACCGTTGAATATATCAAGTCGATCCTGACCAGCAGCTACCCACTCCTCAACAGTACGAACCTCTGCTGTTGAGCATTCTCCCGCCATATAGCGGTCTAAAAGATCGAAGGGTATACGCCCGCTGTTAGAGTCTTTCATGGTGTATTCAATAGACGAACACGTAAAAGATCTCTAACTAACGTCACATTTTACATTTTTTGAATATTTCAGTCAAAGTAGACCGAAAGCTTCTCCTTTAGGATCTTCCTGGCTCTCATATACTGCATCTGGACCGCCAGAGATGTACTCCCGGTAGCTTCAGCAACCTCTTCCCAGGATAGTCCATGCTTCCACCGTAGTGTCAACATCATCTGTGTGTGTGCCGAAAGAGTGCCTATAGCTTCCCACAGGATCTCTGCATTGTCTGCCGCCTCAACAGATGCATCTGGAAGCATTGGCGCATCTCCCATCCCGGGAATATCCCCTTCATGAGACTTTATTTCTCCTCTTATCTTTCTAAGAGAAGTATCCCTGACAAAATTAAACGCTCTGTTCTTTACAGCCCTTATTAAATACGGGCGAATCCCGGATACAGGCTCCCAATCTTCCCGGCGTTCCCAGATCCGAGCAAAGACATCTGAAGTGATCTCTTCAGCAGCATCATACGACCCTACTACTACTGCTGAGATATCGCAGAGCATCGAGTAATACCTGCGAAAAACAGTCTCGAAAGCACCACTATCCCCCTCGCGAATCTTCTTTACGAGGAGTTGATCATCAATAGGAATGTCACGGGACAGATGCATTAGGCAGTAGAGCTCAGTGAGTCACAGATGCCGATTGTTTGCGAGAACAAAAAAAATAGTGAGCGGCAATGTTAGCCTCTCACTATTCTAACGTGCGCATATGGAAACAATTTACTACCTGTACTTGCCATATGTCTACGAAACTGCTCAGTTGAAATTCTATCTCGCCTTAACTAATCCGAATAGAAGTAAAATCCAACCGATAATCATAAATACACCACCTACTGGAGTGACTATTCCTACCCACTGTAACGATTCAATCTGCATAACTTTTAGATATGTCATAAAATACAGAGATCCCGAAAACAGAATCACTCCAATTATGAACATCACACCAGCGCATACCAATAGTGAACTGGAGTACTTCTCATAAATTATGCCTATGGCAAACAAACCAAATACATGATACATCTGGTATGTTACACCCGTCTTGAATGCTTCAACCATCTCAGGCGTAGCTAAAGCCTTTAAGCCATGCGCTCCAAAGGCTCCGAGCATTACAGCAAGTCCGCCAAAGATGGCTGCAGTCAGGAGGAAAGGTTTATACATCTGCTATCCGGCGCGTTGTGCTAAATCAGTATCGCGTAATCGCCACCTTAAACCACGTATAACCATAGGCGGTACATTTAACTTTTCAGCTACATCGTTGGCAGGAAGTGGACTGGAGATAAGTTTGGTCACTCGTGCAGTCTTCCACCAGCCAATGCGACGTCGACGACGACCAAGCAGTGCAATTCGCATCTGCCAGACTCGCCCTTCACTTAATGTACCGCTGCGTGTCCACGCACTTGTCTTATACTTTTCGACAAAATCCGGAACAGACATAGTAGCTAGATCATCAAGCCGATCTATCCACCATGAGATGCGGTCATCATCCCAGCTACGATGATCCAATCCGATCATCTTCCTTACTCGACGCACAACATCCCTTCCCACAGGAAGAGGTTGAGCGTATGGCCTGCGAGCATGCTTCTTTAGATGCTCAGCTAATGCCGGAGTAATGATCACACCCGTTCCTCCTGCCCCACCCTGAACTGGTGGCGGCGGATATGGGCGCCCAAGCTTTAAGGAGAATCCGTACGCCGTCTTTCTACGCTCGTACAGGCTCCATTCGTCGCCCCAAATGTCTTTGACAATTGGTTTGGGCTTGATCTTACGTACAGTTTGATTTGCTGTTCTGTATCGAGTCACTGTACGACACACTCCGGGAAACGTTTACGACAGAATACCATAATGGGGGGAGTTGTATGGTTCTTACCGACATTCCTCAACAACACCCCTATTTTGCCTCAATTTTACGCAGAGTGCAATGGGAAAATGAGAACTCGTAACAATTATGTACGAGTTTGGCCTCTTTTTTTGACTTTTCCCCTAGCTACAGGGGTAATTTTTACCCCTGTAGCTACAATTTACGATTGGTCACGACCCTGTTTCGCCCGTTGCGCTTGGCCTGGTACAACAGATCGTCTGCCTTGTTCA
The DNA here is from genome assembly GCA_040394885.1 of Gemmatimonas phototrophica. GTDB lineage: Bacteria > Gemmatimonadota > Gemmatimonadetes > Gemmatimonadales > Gemmatimonadaceae > Fen-1247. The sequence continues at coordinate 313,395 of JBEBRK010000001.1, read as the reverse complement.
GGATTTCCACCGGGTCGAAACCATCCCCCAGATTAATAGTCACGGCGCCTATACTGACCGAAACCACGTCGCTGACAGCAGATTCGTAATGTTCGATACCTAACGCTAGAACATCCTTGCGCAGCTTTTCCATCACCTGCTCCATATCTACCTGACCAGGTAATACAAGCACGAATTCCTCACCGCCATACCTTGCTGCAACGTCATAGGGACGTCTCGCAAAGCCAGCCACGACCTTGGCAATCTGCCGCAAAACAATATCTCCGGCCCCATGCCCATAACGATCGTTATACTGCTTAAAGTAGTCTACGTCTATCATCGCGACGTTTAACGGCTCTCCAGATCTGGTCGCTATCCTGCAGGCCAGAGCAAGCGCCTCGTCGCACCTGCGGCGATTTCCAATTCCGGTCAATCCATCCTGCTCGGCGAGCCGCTCCAGCATTTTGCGCTGCTGTATCAGATTAAGATGATTTCTTACTCTGGCTCGAACGATTGCAGGCACGATCGGTTTTGTGAGGTAGTCCACCGCCCCCAGCAACAACCCTTTTTCTTCCTCATGTCTGGCGGTGTGGCCGGTAATAAAGATCACCGACAGATTTTCGCCCCCTTCCTGCGCCTGTAACCGCTGGAGAACTTCGTATCCATCCATATCCGGCATAGACACATCCAGAAGGATAAGCGCAATCGAATCATTGTTTCTGACCGTTTCAAGGGCACTCTGCCCATCAGCTGCCACCAGAACACGATAATGATCAGCTGATAAAAGATCAGCCAGCACCAGCCTGTTAGTGGAGTCGTCGTCAACTATGAGTATCGCAGGTAGATCTTCGGACCTCCCAAACTCGTCTGTGCTATATACGCTACCCGGCAAAAGGTCAGCAAAGTTGCCGCCTGTGCCTCCCGAGGGCCCAACAATGTCTTGTTCATCGTTCCTGTCCATTCCAGAACCACCTTTTCTACTGGCACCTAAGGCATCCTCCCCTCTAGAGGATGTACCTGAACCACCAACGGAAGAATCCATGTCATCCGACTGTCGGGAATCCCGATCCCGCCCATGCTCATGGTTCGAGTCCTGCTCCAAGCTTCCGGCCATTATCATAGCTTTATCTGTGCCAGCTTCTACAGAATAGATGTTCACAACTACAGGTTCCAGCTTTTTAAGCACAGCGGTCAAGTTGGAACTGAATGCAATCAACCAGCGTCGTTGCGCCTGGGAATCTCCACCTGTCATCGATTTTTCAAGCGCCAGAGCAGAAACAGAAAGATCGTGGGCTCCAATATAAGTTGCAGCAGATTTAACAGTGTGCGCAATTCTGCCTACAAACTCGGTATCACCAATTTCAAAGGCTCGATTTACATCTCGAACACAATGTTCAAAATCTTTAACAAAGTTTTTGATAATTTTTGCGACACGTGTTTTGTTTTTACCCAGATACGACATTGCAACTTGTAGATCCACTTCTGGAGTAAGATCAGGCAGCTCTGCATCCGGATCCAACAGATTGACTGTACTAAAGCTGTTTGATGAATCTTTTTTATCTTGCAACACGCTAATTAATGTTGCGTAAAGCAGATCATCATCGATTGGCTTTGTCAGATGCGCTGTCATTCCAGCTTCAAGACTTGCAGCTTTATCACCAACCTGCGCCTGAGCTGTTAAAGCAATTATAGGGAGATCTTTCCATCTTCTGCGCTTTCTGATTTCACGCACAGCTGCAAGCCCATCCATCTCGGGCATATGTACATCCATCAGAACTACATCATATTCATGATCGCGAAGATGATTTAACGCATCCAAACCATTTACAGCAGTGTCTACCTGCATACCGACATCCAAAAGGAAATCAGTAACAACTTCACGGTTCAAAGGATTATCATCTACAACGAGAACTTTTTTATCCTTGGTCTTTGCTCTTATTTTAACTAATTGTATTTCACGTTCCTTAGCTTCAGATGTCCGGCTAAAATTCTGATGAATTGAAGTTGAATCTGAAGATGAAGTCAGAACATGAAGCACAGTATCAAACATTACGGAGTCAGTAACCGGCTTTATCAACACACCATCCAATCCTATCTTTTTGGCAGCAGCCAATACTTCTTCACGACCAAATGCAGTAACCATAAGGATGGATGGGATTTTTTCCAGCTGTGGCTGGGATTTGATATGACTTGCAGCCTCGATCCCATCCATACCAGGCATTTTCCAATCCATTAATACAAGGTCAAATGGATGGTGCTTATCGGATGCTTCTCTCAACATTTCTATTGCGACTTCGCCAGATTCTGCAACTTCCTTATCCATCCCGAAGCGGCCAATCATATCAGATAAAATCTCTCGCGCACTCAAGTTATCATCTACAACCAGCACACGTTTTCCAAAAACACGATCACTATTGGCACGGTGCTTTACTATAGTATCGGTCTTCTCAGCCTCTGCAATAACTGTAAACGAAAATTTACTTCCAATTCCTGGGGTTCCTTCCGCCCAGATTCTTCCGCCCATCATCTCTATAATGCGCTTACATATAGTAAGACCTAACCCTGTTCCACCATATTTGCGCGTTATCTGACCGTCGCCCTGAGAGAATGGCTGGAAGATCACCTTAAGATCATTATCGCTCAGTCCGATACCTGTATCACGAACCGCAAACCTGAGGTTAAGCATTCCGTTGTCAGGAACCTGCTTGTCGATATCGATAGAGACAACGATCTCACCTTTTTCTGTAAATTTTACTGCATTGCTGACCAGATTAATAAGAACCTGCCCAAGACGCATTGGATCGCCAACTATTACATCCGGCACTTGCGGAGATACCGAATAGATAATCTCGAGCCCTTTTTCTTCGGCCCTTATACTCACAACATTAGCCACAGATTCGAGCACCGATTCAATGGCAAAGGGAGTCTTGTCCAGTTCGAACTTACCGGCTTCGATCTTGGAAAAATCCAGAATGTCGTTGATAAGAGTTGTTAATGTTCGGGCTGAGTAATCGATTTTCTGAAGATAGTTTTGCTGTTTAGGACTCAGTTCGGTTTGCAGCGCCAGGCGAGTCATCCCTAAAACCGTGTTCATCGGAGTACGGATTTCGTGGCTCATGGAGGCTAGAAACTCTCCTTTTGCCTTTTCAGCGTTTTCTGCCTTAACCTTGGCATTACGCAACTGCTCTTCTGCTTCTTTAGATGCAGTAATATCTATGGCAGTGCCAATCCCGCGAACGGGTATACCTTTTTCGTTCTTGATTATCCTCGCGGTGGACCTAAGATGACGAATTTCCCCCTCCGGTCTGATAATCCTGTGCTCATACTGCACCAGCCCATCACTCGTCATTGAGTTCTCAAACTGATGAATAAACCCAGTGATATCCTCAGGATGAACACAGGCAGCCCACTCCCCGAATGTACCAGAATACGTATCGGGCTCAGCGTTGGCCCGGAACCCTTTTCCACCCGGCTTTATACCATAGATCTTGTGCATCTGAGCGTTGAACAGGCAGAGATCGTTTACCATATCTCCCTCCCATATCCCAACCTCTCCAGATTCTATAGCCAGTTGAAGCCGCTCATTTAGTACCCTGGCACGCTCTTCATTTTTCTTATGCTCGGTGATATCAATTACAACCCCAACCAGCCGTCCCCGCTTCCCCGGCTCTGTTGAATGCACCATGCTGCCAGCTCCGGCAATCCATTTAACGGTGCCGTCGGGCATTAGTAACCGAAGAACGTGTTTTACATCCTCACCTGCGGCAAACGCGCGGTTTCTATCCTCAACAACCCAATCCCTGTCATCAGGATGTATACGATCCTGATACTTCTCCAGAGTACAGACAAAACCCTCCGGGTCATAGCCAAAGATCTCGGCCCAGTTATCATCCCCAAATACCTCACCTGAGTCGGCATCGTAATACCAGACACCCAACCGGCAAGCCACAGCCGCCAGCCGCATAACCTCCTGTTCAAATGAAAGGGGTTTTGCAGTTGACTCCGGGAAAGATCCTTTACCGCCGGCGGAGTTTTCGCCAGACGCGTTAGGGTCGAATTTATGACTATTCTGATCTGAAGGAAATGACATTTCGAGGGGGAAATTGCTTCAATAGTTCCAACAATATGATGCAGATTAACCGGTAGTTCAGCAAGGCTTATGCATTTTCTTGTAAACAGCCTCTTATTTTGGGGTCAATGTGACGGTATACCGCAATACTTCTGTCTGTTTATTACAAAAACGCTCGTTTTTATCCGTTTTTTTACTCATTCCTACATAAAGTTAGAAAATCAGGTAAACCAAAACACTCCTGAGCTTGTCTAAAAGAAGGATTGAGTACCGATCGGATTCATCCTTGCCATATTTCGAACTTGTAAACATGAGACTATCCTCTGTATTTGTACCGGTTGCCGTAACCGCATTTGCTGTGGCTGGGGGGTTAATTACCTCAGACCGCCCATCTGTGGAAGCTGCGGAAGGACAAAAGGTCCTGAGCTTCGTTGCCATAGACAGTAATCCAGATTCAGTCGCTGGACCTGATACGGTTTCCCCGTCGATTGTCGGCCCGTCGCTAACGTACGGAATAGATACTTCGGTGTCTCCATGCCTCGACTTCTATCAGCACGTCAATGGCGGTTGGAGAAACCAGGCGGTGATGCCAGCGAAGAAATCCAAGCATCAGACCGCCCAGATGGTCAGTTTGTTCAGCGAAACAAACCGTTTGATGCGCATCCGCGTCAAAGCTTTAGTCGATTCAAGCAAGTCGATTGCGGCCACCACCACCGATCCGACCATGAAGGTGATCGGCACATTCTATCAGGCCTGCATGGTAGCAGACTCGATGGAAAAGAGCCCATTCAAGAGAAAGCCATCTGATCCACCTGTTAAGGATTCAACACGCGATGAGATGTGCCAGAGCAGAACACTGCAGCATCTTGGTGGAGCAGTTGGTCAGGCATTCGTAGCAGACCTCCGCAGCAACGGTTCAGTGGAACGCATGGAAAAGCTCCTTGAAGCGCTTCGTGCCGAGGTAGTTAACAGAATCAAAGCCAACACCCTCATGACACCTACCGATAAGGAAGTTGCTCTTGAGAGATTGGCCAAGCTTCACCTGCGCGTCGGTATTCCTGACAAGCTCGATGACTACTCAGGTTTAGTGCTGTCGCCAATAGATTACCATGGCAACAAGACCACAATCGCCAACTTCAATAACCTGCAGTGGGTGAATTCCATCGGTGGCAATAGCCGCGAAAAATGGAAGGCAAGTCTTCTCATGGTTAATGCCTTCTATATGCCAGGCGACCACGCAATCGAAATTCCAACCATCATGTTCTCCCCACCATTCTTCTACCCAGAAGGTGAAGATGCGCTTAACTATGCAGGGGTAGGATACATAATCGGTCACGAAATCTTCCATAGCGTAGCACAGCAGCTCCCAAAGATCGAACATCCTGATATGAAAGCCGCTATCGACAGTTTCAAGGAGTTCAACTCATCATTGGGAACACTTGATGGCTGGGGCACAAACGGCAAGAGAACATTTGGTGAAGACGTCGCAGATCTTGGCGGTTCCAAAGTAGCTTATTCGGCCTGGAAGACAGTTACCAAGGCTGACAAGAATTACAAGGACCAGGTCATTGACGGCCTCACCCCGGATCAACGCTTCTTCCTGGCCATGGGCCGTGTATGGAGAGGCAAGTGGGAAGGTGCAGCACCAAACGGTGACGTACACGCAGCCCATTTCGCCCGCGTCAATGCAGTCTCCATGCAGAGCGAAGAGTTCGCCAAGGCATTTGGATGCAAGGCAGGAGATAAGATGTACATGACACCAGACAAGAGATCCAAGATCTGGTAGTCGTCTTCACGCCTGATTGGGAGAGGTTGTTCTTATCAGGAGTTCAGTAAGATTTAAGAAATCTGGTAGTTCTAAAAAGCCAGTTAAAAGCCGCCCTGTGTTACGGGGCGGCTTTTTTGTTTTCCCATATCAACTAACATTCAATAGACAGCAGTCATCCGAAAGCATGGAAGTACTTCACAAATTAATTTGTGCATATTTATAGTACGATATAAACTCGTAAATACGCATAGATAAGGTAGATAAAGAGCAATGCTAGTCGATTATGTTCGAAGCCTCACTGGGAAAGACCGAAGTGATGAGTCTAATCGTCATTTGGGCTTTACATTGGCTTTTGTTGCCGGTGCAATTAATGCCGGCGGTTTTCTGGCAGTAAATCAGTACACTTCTCATATGACGGGAATTGTATCCTCAATGGCTGATAATTTAGCATTGAGGTTATATGTGCCCGTGCTGACAGGGATGGGAGGGCTGCTTTCTTTCCTTATCGGAGCGATCTGTACAGCTTTAATGGTCAATTATGCGAGGCGGCACAAAATGCACAGCGAATATGCTCTGCCGCTACTCCTTGAAGCTGGCTTATTATTATGCTTTGGAATTGTGGGAGCCAGATTAGCTCAAATAAGCGGGCTTTTTGTACCTGCAACAGTAATGCTGCTCTGTTTTATCATGGGATTGCAGAATGCTGTTATAACAAAAGTTTCTAACTCAGTAATCAGAACAACTCATATAACAGGAATAGTAACCGATATAGGAATTGAGCTTGGAAAGCTGATGTACTGGAACGTCAACGATTCACCTGAAATGGGCAAGAAAGTATTAGCAAATAGAGTTCGCCTCAGGATATTAACATTCCTGCTAATGTTTTTCTTTGTTGGCGGGGTTGCTGGCGCACTGGGGTTCAAACGTTTCGGTTACATAGCAACAATTCCACTTGCACTCATCCTGATAGTTCTTTCCAGCCTCCCTGCATTTGATGATTTTACAGATTTAATACGCAGGTTTAAATAGGGTCACGTGACTCTGCACTAACCAGAACCCTCTCAAAACCGTTCGTCAGGCTATAACTACAGCTTGTTGGACACGGCAATCAACTTATTGAGTTTTTAGTGCTTCACTGATACTTCATAGGTACTTTCTATTATCTAAAGAACCCAACCTCAGATTAACACAATTCTAATCATGTATCTTCTTTCCAAGTTTGCCCATCCTTCACTTACAAAAATTGCCGCTATTACAGCTATCATATTCACCGCTGCATGTAGCGACAGCACTTCCCCTAAACCACTGGAAATCCACGCTGTAATTGTTGAAAAACAGGATGGTTCTAATATATATGTACACGGTGATCACTGGCATGGTTCTGCAACAGTTGACGAAGGACATAGTGAAACGCTTAATATCTACTATATCGACTTTGAGCCAACAGGACATGATGCTCCTGCAAAAACCACATGGAAACGTCTTCCCGGGAACGTAGAAGTTTCAGGAGTTATTGGAAATACAGCAATAGCAACATGGGCAGGTAATCGTCTTACCGGAACACTAACTGGAATTGAACACGGCAACACTACCATTGGTTTTGTTGTTCGTCGTACGGGATCATCAACCACTTTGTATGAAGCGCCACCTATGAATATTCAGGTACTGGAGCACGACCACGATCACTAAGTACACAAATACATCAATCCTGAAAATTTACAGTCTTTGATTTAATATAAGTTTATACTCTTAAGAACCTGGAATTGTATGCAGTAGTTATGCGTACCCCACCCACCCTCTGAAACTCAAACCCGCATAGAACAGGCTAACATTTGAGAACCCGGCTTCTCGAAGCATTTCTTCATCTTCTTCAGGTGACAAGATGGATAGCCGATTTCCAATAGCCTGTTTAGCACTCTCAACGTTAGTTGAATCAGTTTGACCAAACGCAACATGACGCGCAATCCATAAAGAGCGGTCCGGCTCACTTTGCGAAAAACTGATGTGTGCTACTACAAAAGGCGCTCCAGGTATAAGACGGCGATGAACCTCACGCAAAGTAGCAAGCCGTTGTTCACGTGGGACAAAATGCAGAGTCAGCAAACATGTGGCACCTTCAAATGGGCCTGCCGGTGCATCATCAATGTAGCCGTGATAAAGACTAATTCGCGCGGAATAAGGTTCCACAATCTGTTCCGCCACTCGAAGCATGTCAGCGGATGGATCAACGCCAACAAGAGTCCAATCAGGGTGATTCTCTGCAAGAGCCCTTAACTCCAGCCCCCCACCGGCTCCAAGCACCAAAACATTTCCATGCGAAGACACCCGCTCTGCCAAAAGCATTGAGGTCATACGTTGAAGCCCTGCAAAGCCTGGAACTTGCCTTGGCGGTCCTTCTACATATGAGCTGGCATGTATAGCGTTAAACGCAAACGGCTCTGAAGGTCCCTGGGAGGCCATCAAACTGTCGTCTCTAGTCATCTAATCTGGGGAAGAAGCTATCTGGATATATATATATATATATATATATTAACGAAATCTTACTATCCCTATTCCCCGCGACGCGCAGCTTCAATTGCTGCAATGTCGATCTTCTTCATCGTCATCATGGCTTCCATTGAACGCCTGGCAGCTTCACGATCAGGATCATTTGTAGCTTCCAGCAAAACACGCGGTGTGATCTGCCATGAAAATCCCCAGCGATCCTTGCACCACCCGCACTGGCTTTCCTTACCGCCATTATCTACAATAGCGTCCCAGTAACGATCGGTGTCTTCCTGATTTTCAGTAAGGACCATGAAGCTAACCCCCTCAGTTGGCCTAAAAGCTGGCCCACCATTCAAACCAACAAACGATTGACCGAGAACCGTGAATTCTACCATCAACTCTTCACCCTTCTTGGCAGATGGATTGTCGGCAGCCGAGGCATAACCGTTACCAACATAACTATCGGGAAACACACTGGCATAGAACTCGGCCGCCTCACGGGCCTTGCCGTGGTCGAACCAGAGGCAGGTGGTCATCTTCGTCATATTATCTCTTTGATATTAGCTCTCCCCATGTGCGCTCGAGTAGCGCGAGCGGGGAGAGCTTTAAGTGATAGGCAGTAATTCGGGCGTAAAAAGCCGCAAATTTAATACCGCGTGATGCCACAGGGTTGCCGTTAGATATCAAGTTACTAGATCTATAAAAAACAAAAGGCCGCTCGGTGAAAGCGACCTTAAGTCAGGTGAAAGACAACACCTATCTGGTAGTATAACCACCATTCGCAAAAAGAGTCTGTCCGGTGATCCACCAACCCTGCGTAACCAGGAACGTGACGATAGGAGCAATATCTTCGATTTGTGTCAGTTCACCGTTCAAGCTTTGTGACTTGTGATATGCAACAGCTTCCGGGGTTTCGGCAGGGAAAAAGAATGGTGTATCCATTGGCCCTGGCGCCACAGCCGCGACTGAGATTCCACGCTCTGCGAATTCCTTGGCTGCAGCTCTGGTGAAATGTTCAACCGGAGATTTTGACCCGGCATAAGTTGAGTAGTATCCAGTAAAGGCAGCAAGAAGAGAGGTAAGGATTGTTACAATTTTACCATTTTGATTCAATCTTTTTCCCGATTCCTGAATAAAGAAGTATGCTGCCTTGGCATTGATATCGAACATGGAGTCGTACTCTGCTTCGGTCGTATCTATGATAGGCTTCTTAAGCACCTTTCCAACGGTGTTAATTGCAATATCGACCCCTCCAAAATGCTCAATTGCCTTATCGAAAAGAGTAACGATGTTTGCCACCTTTGTCAGATCACCAGATACAGCAATGGCGTCTCGCCCAAGTGCTCGGATGGCTGCAACGGTAGCATCCGCATCTGCTTTGGAGGAATTACTATGATAGTGAACAACCACATCGGCACCCAACTCCGCCAGATTCCGACTAATTAACCCGCCAAGATTTTTTGCACCGGCAGCAACAATTGCCACTTTCCCGTCTAAAACATTCTGTGACATTCCCAATCTCCTAAGTTACTTGTGTCTACTGAATAGTGTACAAGGAAAGGTTACCAGAAATGATGCAAATGAAAAGGTGAACTTTTCCTATCTTTTATTAATTTTTAAGGCAGGTTAAGAATTTGCTTTCGATACTGCGTGGGAGTCATCCCCTCCATCGCCTTGAAGAACTTCGTAAAATTTGTAGGCTGTTGATAGGTAAGCCTATAACAGATCTCCGCAACCGATAACTGAGTTTCCCTCAGCATACGTTTAGCCTCATCCATAATACGCTCCTCAACAAAATCACAAGGAGACTTGCCGGTTGTCAGCTTTATCGTGTTACTAAAATGCGTAGGATGTATGTAAAGTCGCGCGGCAAAATCCCGAATGCGGAACATCTTAAGCTCACGCCCTGCGAGGATATCCTCAATATGGATATCCAGGAGAGTGAAAAAGTTTGCTGTAATTTCATCGGCACGAGACTGAATTTTCTGGGGTAAAGTCATACGATTTATCTAAGTCCGTGGCAATCTATCGCAATCTATGGCAATCCATAGCTGCCAATCGCAGCCCATCGCAATCTATCGCAATCCATCTATCGAAATTAATGACTCTAACGGCTGAGGTATGTTGTTTGAGGTCGACATCGCACGATTAAACGAGTACACGTCAAAGAGACCATAGGATAAAATGCACTCTCACGTATTAACGACTAACATCTTTAACCGATATTGGGATGTCGTGGAGCAGCTTGCGGACATTCCTCATGGCTCCCAGGCACATTACGGAAAACCTCTGAGTGGTGTCTGCTCTTCCCCAGCCTCCAAAGAGTGAACGCGGCAAAAGGTGAACTCGCGCCCACCCGCCTCGATAAGCACATGTCGATAGCCCAACGGCCACAACTGATGAACACCATTGACACAATCCGGCAGTTTGCCGAGCAAGACAGTACAACTCTGATTTAGCTTAGAATCGCAACAAAACGTTAAAGCAAATAATTCACAAAATGCTTTCTTTTTTGCATTTTGTGAATTGAAAGAACCCACAACATCCTGTCATAAACACTTGACACCTAGTAAAGCTAATATAAATTTTGTTTTATCCCTCGGGATGTTGCTGTTTGATTAGTGTAAGGGTTGGAATCTCCTCTGAACGCGCAGGTACAGCGCGATAGAAGACTCAGTACGACCACGGGGTGTCTCGGCCCAAAACCGGGGCTCCGATTACTGATGTCATGGGACAAGTAGCAGTCCGAGCTGGTACATAACACGCGTACTAGGCGGTACTTGTCTACGAGTATTCGATACAGTGGCATGTACGTGTGCGGGTGTATGTACATGAGTTGTTATATCAGCATATTATGCTGATTGACAGCAATCACATCATCTGAACTGTAACGGAACAGCTCATCAGCGGATTGGGCGACTACACTAAGGCTAGTCGTCGTCCGTGCGGCATCAACCAGTAACCAGAGGAGGATTTTTTGTTAAAAGACGACCCAAACGCCGTTAGTGAGGATTCTTTGCAAGAGTTGCGACAGTGTATTGCGCATCTTGAGCAAGCAGTACAACACCTGACTGACGACAACGCAAGGGTCTCAAAAGCCAAAAACGAAAAGCTCCGACGCTTGAAAGGATTGTTGGATCGTCCTCTCGCGTCGTGCACAGAAGATCGTGTACGAATTTGGACGCATGCTATTGCATGAGCTAATGACGGAGATTGCGAAAGAAGTAATTGAGACCTTTATCCGAAGTTTTTCCAGGCCCTATGGCTTGGCGCAGGTATATTATGAAGATCGGTACTATTTTGAGAACCCTACGCGTGTCGGCTGGACTCTCGCAACAAGAGTTAGCGACACGCGTAGGTATTTCTGCTTCTTTCCTATCACTGCTTGAAGCTGATAGGCGAGAACCGACTATGCGTGTTTTACGGGATATCGGTAGCGCTCTGGGTATCCCATCAGAGGTTTTAATTGTAGCCTCTCTTCATAGTGATGAATCAGCCTCCTCTCCCGAAGAGCGTAGAATTGCAGAATCTATTAATGATCTAGTCCAAGCCGCTCATCACTTCGTTTTGGCGGAACGTATCAATAAGCGGAAAGACTTACTAAAACTCTTCTCCCGAGAAGATTCAAAACTTACGGACAGCGACGTACCGGATGAAAAAGACTCAAACGAGCAGCCCTGAACATTTTGGAATTGGGCGTGTTGCACGATTAATTGGTGTAGAACGCACCACCTTAATTCAACTTGCAGGACAAGTCGAGTTTATGTATCAAACAAAAATGATCAAAATTGGAAGTAAGCAAAGAAAGATTGATAAACCTTTGGGTGATCTCAAGATAATTCAACGACTACTTCATGATCGGGTCTTTTCGAGAGTGTTACTTTCGGAATCTGTTTTTAGTGTCACTGGTAAAGGAGTGATTATGAATGCTATGCGCCACATTGACCAGCAGCATATGTTAGTTCTAGACATTCGGGATTGCTTTCCAAGTATAACGGTTGCGATGATACAAAACGCATTAATCAAATCTGATTTTGACCCTGCTGTCGCTAAAATGCTTACACGGATTGTTACATTTAAGGGAAGATTGCCGCAGGGGCCGCCAAGTAGCCCTGCAGTAATGAATCTCGTGTTACGAAATGTTGATAGCGAGCTCGAAAGTCTGGCGAAAAATGACCAAATTGTCTACACGCGATATATGGATGATCTATGTTTCTCAGGAAACAGAGATTTATCCTTCCTGATTCCACAAGTAAAAAGAATACTCCGCCAACATAGTTTCAAAGTCAATTCAAATAAAGTGAAGATTTGGGGGCCAGAAGGTCAACACACTGTTACCAAAATCATCGTCTCAACGGAGTTGAACCCTAATCCTGAATTCCTAGCTGCCTTGACCAACGAGCTCAAGAAGATGGAAATAGGAAAGGGACAGTTATCACTATCCCAGATACGTGGTAAAATTGAGTGGGTAAGAACATTGAATCCACGGCTAGGGAGGGAACTACAAAAATATTGTTCGCAATTGCTGGAATCACAGGCGGCTTAAAGACTATTAGTAGTGTATTTTCTTCCCGTCTGACTTTCAGACCGTAGTTATCCAGTAAAGTTATTAAAGCTATTGTCTGACTCTTCCGAGCTATTTTCAAGAAACTTTATTTCACCGCTAAAATATCTTCCGCTTCTATCAATAAGCTTCTTAAGCATATCGTTTACTATCCCGGCTGTACTAGCAGCCTCTCTGGTTTTGATATTGGTCCAAAACCAATTGCTTTCCTTATCAACGTCGATGCCATATTCTATCATTTGCTTATTGCGTATTGGAACCGGCGATTGCCAATTTCCAAATAATGACACGACACCGTCAACTTCCCGGATTAGCAATTGATGTGGGAATTCGTGGTTGTCATCAATGTGCCTATAGACTAATACACCGCAAGGATAACGGACAAGATTTATCAGTTCTCTCTGGCGCTCGATTTGTATAGGATAATTGCCAAAGTTTGGATTGATTTCCCTAATTTGTTCTTCGAGTAATCTATCTAATTCGGTTGCTGCCTCAGCATATGCGTTCTCTGCTTCTATGCTAAATAGACGTTGCTGTCGAATCTGTCTCCAATTATTTTCATCAGCTTGTTTTTTCGCCAGCTCGATTGCTGAGAGCTCCCGAATCTCGACTTCTAGCTCACTGAGCTTACCAACTACCGCGCCAAATAAAATATCCTCATCAAACTTTTCAAAGTCGTGATAAAAATAAGTATTTGGTAGCCATGCTGGGGCTTGCATTTTTTCCATGCGGACCCCCAAGACAAAGCCAGTTCCTTCATCAAATACCCGCGCTCGAATTGCCTCTTCTTCAACTTTGGTCCATTTTGTTTTACCCCAATCAGAGCGTAAAAAAATTAAAACTGCACGGCTCTCGTAACGATAAACATTGGGTAATAACTCCACTCCATCACGGAAAGCAATATTCTTTTGGTTCTCGGGATAAAAAAAGATGTTGTACTTATCTCTAAGTTTGCTAACTAGTTTTTCAGCAATAGCCTTATCGGTATCTCGAAGCGAAATACCCAAGTCGTATTTATACGCCATATTCCCATTTAATTGGTACATTCCTACAGTTAGGAAAGCTGCTCTTTCATTCTTTCTAGGGCAAGGAGACGATCGGACACACCAGATTTTCCCTCTCGCTTTCGGGCAAAAACACGAAAGGCCACCCTTCCAGAGCAGCCTTTCATTTCTCCTAACATCTATATTTTCAACCACTTACCAAAGTGGCTAGGGAGGGAATTGAACCCCCGACACGCGGATTTTCAGTCCGCTGCTCTACCAACTGAGCTACCTAGCCATAACTACTAGCCCTTCAATATAACCGCACAGGGTAGTAGTTCAAATACCCGATTTGTAACTAGCGAAAAAATGTTCGAGAACCGGCTTTAGACGTCTCTCTTTAGACCGTCTCTGCTGTAGCACGACCATGCTCAGCTGTGATAATGGATTTGATTCCGCCACGAACATTAAAATCGCCAACCACACGAAGCCACTTAGGTTCTATCGCTTCAACAAGATCGTCGAGAATACGGTTCACTGCTCGCTCGTAGAAGATCCCGTCATTTCGGAAACTCCACAGATAGAACTTAAGACTCTTGAGCTCGATGCACTTCTGGTCGGGGATATATGTAATCCTCATGACGCCGAAATCGGGGGCGCCACCGGATAAAAGGGTCAGATCGTCAGCGTCTGTCTCAATACCACCCAACGGACACAACGATGTGAACTCGTCGCAGTCCATGTGGATCTCATATTTGCGATCCGGATATGGGTTTGGAAATGTTTCTAAAATCTCTGGCTTTGGCATATCCCACTAATCTAACCAGAAGGTGGCAACTAGTCGTCCCGTCCACGCATCCGCTTTGAAACATCTTCCAACAGCTCACGTTCCTGCTTGGTAAGGCTGGTCATTCCATGGCGGGATATCTTGTCCAGCAAAGCATCTATCTCTTCGCCTCGGAAATTACCGGAGCTATCAGACGAGCTCGAAGCTTTTGACGACCCTAAAGAAGAAATTGGACGTAAAGGCGACCCGAATTTTTTGTTCTTTCCGTCGGGGGCACCTGTACTTTTACGAACAGCTTTATCAGCCGGACTCAGATGAGACTCATCTTCCTCTGGATCGTCGGAATAAAGATGAAGTCCGTCTCTGTCACGGCCGCGCTCATTGCCATCACCGAACGAGTCGCCCTTTAGATAGTCACTACGCCGGCGCCTTGGAATTCTAGGAAGATCAACTTCGTCCTGAACGCTTCCGATCCTGCTTTTTATACGAGCCAGCCCGTCCGAGGATCCTGGAGCATTAATAAACAACCATGCGAACACCAACCCGCCAACATGGGTAGTCCAGGCAATATTTCCACTGGAAACACCGGTTACTTCTGCCAAAGCCATGGCAACATTCCAGGCTATCATCCAGATAGCCAGCCACCTGGCTTTCATTGGAACTATGCCAAAGATATACAGCTCATCGTTTGGCCATCGAAGCGCATAGGCTAGTACAACCCCTACAACGGCACCAGAAGCACCAACCACCATTCCTTCACCCGCAAACAACAGGTGAAATACGGCACCACCTATCCCGCACCAGAGATAAAAATAGAGGAATGAGCGGGTGCCCAAAGAAGCTTCCAGCCGCGGTCCAAACATCCAGAGCATAAACATGTTGAGCCCAACATGCATAAGCCCGCCGTGGACGAACATATAAGTAACCGCAGTCCACCAGTCCTGTGGGAATGTGGCCGAATTCAGCCCCAGAGCCCCTACGACGTTGGAAGATCCGAACACCACCAACTGTAGGAAATAGACGGCTATGTTAACCCCAATAAGCCACCGGACTCCCGTTATAGCAGTCTCTCCGAATCCCTCACTGGGGTCGTATGCAACATCCCACCTATCAGACGACATATTCCTACTGGATACCCACAAGATACATGCGCGATCCCATCTGGATCACGCAGCTGCATAAGCAACTTCTACTTCAATTCTATAGCCTGCAGCCCGCAAAAGTACGAGCTGCGATATGTCTATCAAATAACTTCTATTCTAATTTAAGCTACCGCTATCGCGCCAGCATCGCAAAACCAACTAACGAGCGACAGGGTCTTCAATCAAAATTGCCTCTTTAGCAATCCGCTCGCACAACTCCCCAAAACCAATCCCCACAGCCGCTGCTGCCTGTGGTAATAAACTTAGTGAGGTCATACCGGGAAGAGTATTTACCTCGAGGCAAAACATATCGCCTTCAGGAGTCAATCTGAAATCTGCTCTCGCGTACCCTCTCAGCTTTAAAGCCTTAAAGGCAAGAACCGCCTGCTCCTGCATCAATTTAGTAGCACTTTGCGAAATATTAGCCGGAAATACTTCGTGCGCCATTCCACTGGTGTACTTGCTGTGATAATCGTAAAGTTCTGTTTTTGTGATGATCTCGCCAACCGGTAGAGCTTCTTCTCCTAAAACAGAAACGGTTAACTCTCTCCCCGGAACGAACTTCTCGATCATGACTTCATCATCAAATTTGAAGGCTTCCTGAACAGCGCCTTCGTATTGCTCTTTTGATTTAACGACAGTCAATCCAACTGTTGAACCCTGCTTTGAAGGTTTTACAACAACTGGAAAACCAAGCTCCTGCTCCACTCTTTCAACCGGCTGTGGCGCCATTAGCCAGTCAGCAGTATTCACTCCTGCTGCGCGAAAAAGAACTTTGGACAGATTTTTGTCCATTGCAATCGCACTTCCAAGGTGGCCACTTCCAGTATACGGAACACCGGCCATCTCAAGAGCTCCCTGAAGCACACCATCTTCGCCCTGACCGCCGTGTAATGCTAAAAACAGAACGTCTGCGTTCGTGATTTCAGGAAGCAGCAACAGATCTATGCGTAACGATTTTTTGGTCAGGTTGGCAAGGTCTTCCAACGAAGGCGGAGTTACTCCAACTACGGTTTCGCTCAGTCTCTTTAACTCAACCTGATCTATAACACCTTTGGCAGGGTCAACCGCAGCCACATCGTGACCACGTTCTTTTAGAGCTTCGACTATACGAATACCAGAGGCGAGCGAAACGTTGCGCTCCGCAGAAACCCCGCCCATTAAAACTGTAATCTTCATTAATAAAGTCTGTTTCTTATTTACGACTGAACTATTGAACTAGCGCTTCATCATAAAATGAAGCATGTCGGATCGTGTAACGATCCCTTGCACTCGACCTGCAGCACGCACCAGCACTGCTGGATTTGACCGGGACAATAATTTAACAACGCTTTCAACGGCCTGATCACCATCAACAATAGGAAATGGAGCTTCCATTATATCGTTAAGTGTAGCGTCAAGCAGCTTCGGATCATCCAGACTACGCTTAGATAGCGACCAGTCACTTACCGATCCAATGCAATCGTTCCCTTCCATTACAGGCATCTGCGAAACATCGTGCAGGTTCATAAGGTTAAGGGCCTGACGCACCATCATTCCAGGTGTAGCACTCACAAGCACGGGGATATCACCGCCCTTCATATTAAGAACATCGATGATACGCAAGCGATCCGAGTCAAGCATCTGATTCTCTCGCATCCACTCGTCGTTATACAACTTGGAGAGATATCGCTCACCAGTATCACACATAAAGGTTACAACAAGAGCATTAGGATCATTAAGACGCTCGGCAATATCAATTGCAACTTTAGCAATCAATCCGGACGATCCTCCAACGAACAACCCTTCTTCACGTGTCAGACGACGTGCCATTGCAAAAGCATCCCTATCGCTGACAGTGTGATATTCATCTATAACTGACAGATCGAGAGTGCCAGGAACTTTATCCTGACCGATTCCTTCAACTTTATATGGCGCGCCTTCCATTGAACCGGTGCCTTTGGTACGCCACTGTTCAGCCAGAATTGAACCCACAGGATCACCAGCAATAATCTTGATATCTGGATTTTTGCTTTTCAAATAACGCCCAACGCCGGTGATAGTTCCACCAGTACCAGCAGATGCAACAAAGTGCGTTATCTTTCCCTCTGTCTGCTCCCATATTTCGGGGCCAGTGGTAGCAAAGTGCGCTTCAGGGTTGGCCTGATTATAAAACTGATTTGCCAGTATAGCGTTTGGAGTTTCGTTAGCAATACGCTTTGCAACCATCACGTAGTTGTCCGGATGATCTGGAGCAACAGCGGTGGGGGTTATTATTACATCCGCACCAAATGCTTTTAGGAGTCTAACCTTCTCCTGCGACATCTTATCCGGCATTGTAAAGATGCATTTATATCCGCGTGATGCCGCAGCAATAGCTAAACCAATTCCAGTGTTACCACTGGTTCCTTCAACAATAACGCCGCCGGATTTTAACTTTCCTTCTCGTTCTGCCTGTTCAATTATAGGCATCCCGATTCTGTCTTTGACTGAACCACCAGGGTTAAAGTAGTCGGCCTTAGCATAGACCGGCGTAACAATACGCCGAGTGACCGAACTCAACTTTATGAGCGGGGTCCATCCTATTGTTTCAAGTACGCTATTATAAACGCGCTTATCAACTACTGTATCCATCAACCCCTCATAATTGTTTTGTATCAAACAGCAAAGCCTGCTTAAGTTTTTATTGCCCTGTGTTTGGTGGCGTCCCAGGATTCTTAACAGAATCGGTAGGAGTTACCTCGGGATGCCTAAAATATATCGGGAACAATATCGCTACAGCCATAGGAACTCCTTTTAACTTGGCCGGCACAAACTTGAAATCGTTTGCGCCACGTACTGCCGCAGAATCCAACAGGTTGGATGCTGAACTTTCAACTACCTGAGTTGAATCAGCAACAACCGTCCCGCTCTCATCGATAAACAACCGTAATGTAACATTGCCTTCGACCTTCTCTGTGTACAGAGCCGGTGGATACCTGAAAGGCAACTCAGTGTTTAACATCACCGGGAGTGAGTCTGGTTTTTTACCAGAGAGATCACCTTCTACGTCCTCGCTCTTGCTTCCGCCACAAGCGCCAAGAGCTACAGCGCCGAGCATAGCTAACCAAGCTACTTCTGCAACTTTCATCAGGAAACTGGTTGCTGAACATCCGACGCGAATCTTGATAACATCTCAAGTGCCTGCATCGGCGTCATGGTATTTGGATCTAAAGATTTAAGCTCTTCGACTACTGGATGTGGCTCGATCTTAACTGTAGCAGCACCAAACAATCCGAATTGGTCAACATCTGCGGCTGAGGCTTCTTTATGTGCTCTGGACGAACTAGCCGATGCTGAGATATTTGGGCCTGTTGATCCTGTAACAGCTCCATCCTCAACCATAGATGTAGCATTTTTTGTTCGTCCGGTCATATCATGCCCACCTTCGAGCCCTTTCAGAATTGAACGCGCCCGATCCAGCACGGTTTTCGGAAGCCCTGCAAGTCTACCAACTTCGATCCCATATGAACGGTCGGCTCCTCCAGGATCCAGCGTGTGCAGGAATAAGATCTGATCCCCAACCTCTCGCACACGAACATTAAAGTTGCACGCAGATGAAAGCTGTTCGGAGAGTTGCGTTAATTCATGGTAGTGAGTTGCAAATATCGTCTTGCAACCAATGCGATTGTGAAGGTGCTCACTTACAGCCCAGGCGATGGAAACACCATCATACGTAGATGTTCCGCGCCCGATTTCATCCAGCAAGACGAGAGACTTATTCGTTGCAGAGTGCAGAATCGCGCTTGTCTCACTCATCTCTACCATAAACGTGGACTGACCGCGAACCAGATTATCGCTCGCTCCGACTCGTGTAAACAGCCTATCGACCACACCAATAGTTGCCGACCTGGCGGGAACAAAGCTCCCCACCTGTGCCATCAACACAATCAACCCTATCTGCCTCAGAATAGTCGATTTACCAGCCATGTTGGGCCCTGTCAGAATGACCAGACGCGCATCATCAACAAGTCTGACATCGTTGGGGATAAACTTTTCCCTCGGCATCATTCGCTCAACAACAGGGTGACGACCTGCCACTATGTTCAGATCAAAACCATCTGTTAATTCAGGGCGGACATAACCTTCTCTGGCCGCGACTTCTGCAAGTGATGACAATACATCCAGCTCTGCAATAACCCTTGAGACTTTTTGCAGACGATGTATCTGCGTTGCAACACGTGCACGCAATGATTCAAAGATCCCGCGTTCGGTGCTTTCTATTCGTTCGCTCGCAGTAAGAACCTTCTCTTCATACTCTTTAAGAGACGGAGTTATGTATCGTTCCGCACCGGTAAGAGTCTGCCTTCTTTGATAATCAGAAGGGATTTTACTACTGTGAATATGAGATACTTCGATAAAGTATCCGAATACTCTATTGTAACCAACTTTGAGAGTACTAATTCCGGTTCGTTCCCGCTCAACCGCCTGAATATTTGCGATTGCATCTTTGCCACCATCACGCAACGAACGAAGCTCATCAAGTTCAGCGTTATACCCGTCACGCACTACAGGCTCATCGCCTAACAAAAGCGGCGGCCGCTCAACAAGTACATCACAGATTTCAGCTCCAAGCTCAGCGCACAGGTCCCACCTGCTCATAACGCTGCTAAGTGCCGTTCCTGAGATACGAGAAACCGCCGATTCAACATCCGGCAGCTTAAGAATAGAATCTCCCAGAACTCTGAGTTCGCGCGGAGTAATACGCATCGCTGCAACCTTGGCAGCCAGTCGCTCAACATCGCGCACACCATCTAACGCTGCACGTAAAGCTTCACGCGCAATTACATCATCAAACAATGCACTAACGGCATTCAGACGACCATCAATTGCAGATTTCTCAATTAATGGAGACAACAGCCACTGCCTGAGAAGCCTGGCTCCCATTGGAGTAAGTGTATGATCAAGTACACTTAACAGCGTACCTTCCAGAGCACCACCACGTAACGACTCAACAAGCTCGAGGTTGCGCCGGGTCATCTCGTCGAGTGGCATAACACCACCAACTCGCTCCACAACCGGGACCTGGAGATGTGGAATTCCACTGGGCTGTAGCTCCTTTACATACCGAAGCAGAGCTCCAGCTGCTCCAACAGCCAGAGAATCAGCAGGCTGAACCCCAAAGCCTTCCAAAGAAAGAACTCCATACAACCGCTGAAGTTCATCTCCAGCAATTGCAGGATCAAATTCCCATTCCGAACGTCCCAGAATCAGAACGGAGTTATCAAGCGTCACACCAAGATTCTGAGGACCTTCTATTACAACCAGTTCCTTGGGCGACAGTCGGGCTAACGTTGGATCTAAATTATCCTGTTCGACGGTAGTTAAACGAAGCTCGCCGGTTGAGATATCGATCGCCGCCACACCAGCCTGCCCCACTCCACCACGCTGAAATACCGCGCACAAAAAGTTGTTGCGTTGACCGTCGAGGAGTTCATCAGAAAATGCAGCACCGGGAGTGATTGTCTCTACAACTTCTCGCTTAACAACACCCTTTGCAGTTTTTGGATCTTCGACCTGTTCGCAGATCGATACACGGTATCCCATCTGTACCAGACGACGAACATAATCGCTTCCAGCCTTTGCCGGCACTCCGGCAAGCGGTACTTGGGCCGCACCACCGTTGTTTCTACTTGTGAGTGTCAGCCCAAGCGCGCGGGAGATTGTCTCTGCATCATCATAGAAGGTCTCGTAAAAATCTCCCATCCTGAAAAACAGGATGGTGTTTGGATTACGCGACTTAATATCCAGGTATTGTTGCATTAGGGGCGTTATTGTACCAGCCCCTTTTGACTGTTTTGCAGCTGTTATTGCCAAGCTCTATTCCTTAGATATGAATCCGTCAAACTTCTTGGCCTTCAGATCGGCCAGAATAGAAGCAGCATCGTTACGATCGGTGAACTTCCCAACACGAACCTTATGAAGATTTCCTTCGCTAACTACACGGGCAGAATAACCTTCACTCTTTAAGCGGGCGACCAGTTCATCAGCCTTTTGTCTCGTACCCATAGCACCAAGCTGAACTGTATACACAACTGCACCTGCCTTGGCTGCCGGCTTAGCTTCTTCATCGTCGGACACAGTAGGATTCCTGGCTGCATCTTCGGCAGCTTTTTTAGCTTCAGCAGCTGCCTTTTTTGCATCTGCTGCAGCCTGCTTAGGGTCTACAGGCTTTTTAGCTTCGGCGATTACAGGTACGGCTCTGCCAACTGTGCCTGCAGCACCTGCTCCGGTGTCCTGGCTGGCAATTACAACACCTCTACAACGCTGATTCTGAAACTCCAGTTTGTTCTTTAACTCGACATTCCCGCTCTTAACAGACTGAAGAGCTTCGGAGTTAATCTGACATGCCCGCTGTATATCGTTCACCTCAAACAGAGTATAAGCCGACCAGTACCCGGCTAATCCCTGAAGTGGGTGACCTGGGTAGTCGCGGCGTAAACGCTCGAAATACGTTAGCGCCTTTTCACGCTCACCACTCGTAACTTCTATCTGTCCCACATTCAAAAGGGAGTTTGGTACACGAGGCGACAGCGAATAGTCTACGATAATACGTATGTAATCCCGTTTAGCGCTTTCTGCAGATCTGGAAACACGAGCGCGCCAGTATAGTGCCTCTGCATACTCAGCAGTGCCTTCTTTTGTTAAAGCGAACAGAGAGTCGACAACCGCGCGGCCACCTTCCGCATCACCATTAACAACCATATTGTGAGCCTTTACAAAAGGCATCGAATCTATGGCGATATGTTTGCTTGGCGCACCTTTTAAGATCTGTGCGTCAAGCGGGGCAGCAGATGCAACTCCTGCACTCGCGGTTAAACCAGCAATTAAAATCTTTGCGAACATTTTAGTTTCCATATATCTATCGAGATGCTATTTGACGGGAGTTTTTACCTGAACCACGTTTGCGACCAACTTTATCAGCAGCACATATAGCCAATATAGTTGTCGTCAGAATCTGTTCCTCAGATGATACACGGCTCTCCTTAACCATTCCATCAGCTAAGACTAGCGCATCAATCGCTCGATCGCAGGCTCTTGCTCCCCATTCAGGAACTGCGCGTGCCCATGCCTTTGCAGCTTGCCCCCAGGGACGCATAGGGAACGCCCCTGTGCGTTTTAGGAGATTGAAGTACTCAGACTCCAGTCTCCCAACAGAAAGCCCATCATCGACGCGTGCCCGCCCCCAGGCAATAGCCAGCATCTGGGTGGAGAGCGCCATAATCAATGAAACAACATTGTTTTTCGGTTGCAGCAGAATATGGGGAAGCAGCTCAATTGCAGCTGAAGCATTTTTTGAGAGAACATAGTCTAGCAAATCCCCGACCGTTTCGCCTCGCCGAATCCCAACCACTGCGCTAACAGCCGACTCGTTAATAACTTCACCATTGGTGAAGCTCGCCAGCTTACTCAGTTCAGCGTCCAGAAGGTAGAGATCATTCCCAACCGCAGTAAGCAAAAGCTCCGCAGCCTCGGGAAGTATCTCTACATTATGCATCCCCTTTGCCTGATATGTGATCCACTTGGGGAGGCGTTCCTGAGAAAGAAGCTCAAAATTTAACGGTGTTGCACTTTTTTCGAGCGCCTTATCCGCCTTAGCTCCAGCTGCCGCAATCAAAATAAGCGTGACATCACTGGACGGCTTCTCCAGGATCGTATCCAGTGTTTTACGAACGTCCTTTTTAAGTCCGGTTACATCCCGCACTACAATCACACGCCGATTGGCCATCATCGGGGGAGTACCAGCAAGCGAACCCAACTCTTCCGAGCTTATATCCTGTCCATTTACGAAGCTCAGATTAAAATCTTTTGTAGCCGGCTCAACAGATGCGTTTACTAATTGAGCAACTGCATCTGTTTTCTGAAACTCATCCTCTCCATAAACGTAATAAGCTCCATCAAACTGATTTAGCTTGATAGAGTCTCGAAGAACTTTCAGAGCATTGACGGCCATGTATCAATTTATGGATACAGAGTGGGCTGGAATAGTGGTTAGAGGAGCGAGAATCGCTATTCATGGTCTCCCTGCCTCGCCAGGAGATCTGAGACCTGTTCTGCGAACATGGCCATTGGAATTATAGGCATTCCTGCTGATAGCGAACCTAAAACAGCCATCTCGGAATCAATATCGTGACCTACTTCTATGGTCTTAAAGTCGCTTACAGTGGTAAGCCGCGGAGGCTGAGCTACCGCAATAACACCTGGCATTACGATATCCTTTTGAGCCAGTGGACTACCAAATTTACTGTATACCAGTGCAGCGTACCCCAACATTACTACCGATGCTACCGCGCCAAATCCGCCGAGGTATCGCATCCCGCCAACCTGTTTTATGCTGCTTAGTGTGAGTCTGGCTTCGGGGGAATTGTTGAATGCTTTTTCAGCCTGGCATTCACGAAGCTTTGCTTCAAGTTTTTCCGCGAAATCTGCGGAAGGATGAATTGTTCGAATATTTCTTACGAGTAGCAACGATCGCCTGATTTTCACATCAATCTCGGCACAGCTGGTACATTCGTTGAGGTGACGCTGCATCCGAACAATATCGATTCCGGGCAGAGTATCATCAACAAATAAGCAGTGTTGCTTACGAAACTCGTTACAGTTCATGGAGATGAGAAGCTAGCGGCATAGCACTGAATACCAATTGTGAAACAAGAAGTTCCGCCGAACGTATGTTAAAACCGTTCGGCGGATCTCTAAGCTCAGAACAATCTGCTAAAACTATTGGAGCCAAGGCCCAATAATTTCGGCGAAGCTGTTTCTAGCCCTGTTTAATCTGGATTTGACAGTTCCAAGATTGGTATGGGTTATCTCAGCGATCTCTTCGTAGGATTTCCCCTCAAGCTCCCTTAGAACAAAGACATTTCTGTGATGTTCAGGTAACTGTTCAACTGCCTCTTCAACCTTCTCCCGTATATCACGACGGCGGAACAGATCATCCGGCCGGTTTCCGATATCTTCGAACTGAAGCGGGCGCTCTTCGTCCTGCCAGTTCTTGGTGATAGTCTGGAATAGAACGAGCGGGTTTCTCGACCTGTTTCGAAGCTCGTTTTTGGCGAGATTGGAAGCAATAGTATAGACCCAGGTGGAGAATTTTTTGGTTCTATCGAAACGGTGAAGGTGTCTGTACACTCTAATGAACACCTCCTGAACCAGGTCCTCCGCCTTTTCCTTATCTCCAATAGTACGGTAGATAAAGTTTAGAAGTCGTACCTGATACCGCTCAACTAACTCCGAGAAGGCTCGCTCTTCACCATTTAAGAAGGCAGTGACCACCACAGAATCCTCAGCCACCCTAAGGCGATCCCTGACGGATGAAGCCGCATGCTCGGCGTGAGCCAGGGCTGGATTGGTCTTACGTGCACTAATTGGCATTGCGATATCCTCATTCGGACGATTAATCGAAACAACGCGGTGCTTAACATCACAACGACGTCCCGTACGCTATACTAAGCATAGGCCATGCCCATTTTACTATGGAACAAAATCGGGACCTAGGAACAGTATAATTCGTATTATCGGTTAGACGCCATAATTAAGGTATCTGTTAAGAAGAACGTGACAAAAAAGATGCAGAATGTATCCCAAAAAGCCGATAGTCGTCTATTGTCAGTACGGTTTATCCCTTTAATGTTAGGGAAGGACTTTTTTTGATACGTTTTTTACATATAGATATGCTTAGATTGTGTACCATGGCCCTGGTAATGTGGCCATTTTTACCTATAAATACGGAGCTGGCAGCGCAAATTAGTGATAAGCCGGCAATGTCAGTACGTATAACTACTAAAACTGCTGAAAAGGCAGACAGCTCGACAAATTCCGGAGCAAAAACAGCTAAAGATGGTAAGGAAATTTCGAGTAAATTCGCAAGGATAAAGGGAACTGTTAATGATTCGACAGGCCGTCCTCTAGCGAATGCAACAGTAGTAATTTCAACTAAAGCTCCGTTCTCGGAGATTACCGCCAGAACGGCAGAAAACGGAGAGTTTGTAGCGGATTCCCTGCCAGTAGGTGAAACCTTTACAGTTTCAATCCTTCTTCTTGGTTATCGTCCGTTCGAATCAAAGCCGTTTACTATTTTGGAACGCAAAGAACACGACATGTTTTTTGTGATGGCACCACGTGAAGTGGTGATTCGACCCGTCAATAAGCGTAGCATTCCCGCAACAATGCCAAAGCCTCAGGGAGCCTCAGCAGAATAGCGGTTTAAGTTAGTGGTATGAAAATATTATTTGTGTGCCTCGGCAATATCTGTCGATCTCCTATGGCAGATGGAATTTTGCGTTTCATGGCAGAGCAGCAGAAATATGACTGGGAAATTGATTCTGCCGGAACTGGCGGGTGGCATGCAGGAGAAGCACCGGATCCAAGAGCAATTAAGATTGCCAAAACAAAAGGCGTAGATCTTTCAGCACTCAGAGCGCGCAAGTTTACCAGGCGTGATTTTAAAGAGTTTGATCGTATTTACGCCATGGATCAAAACAACCTTAAAGACATCCTCTCGCTAACCGATGATGAAAGCGAGAGGAATAAGGTAGAGCTGTTCTTTGAAGCTTCGCTTGGCAAGAACGATGGTGTTAGAGACCCGTGGTACGATGATGCGCTTTTCGAACCGGTTTTCTGTGAAGTCTGGGAAGGGTGCGAAGCACTTTTGAAGAAACTAAAAGACAATAGCTGACGTAAACGAGATCGTCGATGATCTGCGAGTCAGTGCATGAACAGACTGAATGGTCATCTTTTAGTGACCGACTTTTAGTAACCAACTGTAAACCTCTCTCCGCTATGTTGCGGATTCTCAACTTCATCAACCATAGCAACGGCGTAGTCTTCGACAGAGATATGACTACGCCCTTTTTCATCGCTCAATAACTGGTTCTTACCTATCCTGAACTTTCCTGTTTTACTGCCTGGATAGAATTCAGCCGATGGCGAGAGATACGTCCAATCTAAATCCTTCTCTTTTCTTAAAGCTTCTAAAAACTTACGCCCTGCGCCTGACTCAACTCTGTATTCATCAGGAAAGCCGGGGGTATCTTCCAGTACAACTCCTGGAGAGACTTCCAGGCTAGCAGCTCCTCCAACAACAAGTAAGCGCGGTACATTCGCTTGCTTAACCGCTTTAATCAGAGACTCCACCGAAGAGCTTCTGAAATTGGAAGCGCTAATTACAGCAGCATGTCCGGCAATCTCCCTGGACAGCAGATCGGCATCGTTTGCATCCACCGCATGAGATCCGTCTCCCCCGGATCTGGAAAGCCTTGTAACTGTGTGACCACGGGAAATCAGCTCTTTGGTAATACGTGAACCAACCATCCCTGTTGCTCCAATAACTGCGACATGCATTATTGACCTCTGCGATTAGCATATATGGTGGAGTTCGCCAGCAACTCCACCAGGTCGCAGATATCATGCTAGATGGCGCAAGATACGCCTGGATTAACAGTTTGATTCTACTGGTTTATACTTTCGTCACTTTTAACGTCCGGCAGCAAATCCCGCAGCATAAAGAATTGCGAGAGACGTTTTTGCATCTCTTATATCTCCCTGCTGTATCATCTGTAGGGCACGGGACAGCTTTACAGTGACAGTTTCAACAAATTCATGTGGCTCCAGCTCAGTCTCCCCACGAGTCAGACCTGTTGCCATATATGTGAAAATCTGTTCATCTGTAAAACCCGGGGCTGTAAAGCAGGTAAATAGATGCTCGATATTTTCTGCTGTACAACCAGTTTCTTCCTTAAGTTCACGGATTGCAGCAGCACGAGGATCTTCTCCTAGAACGAGCCGACCGGCGGGAATCTCATAGATTTCCCCACCAGTCGCATATCTATACTGCCGTATTAAAAGTATCTGAGGATCATCGCTACCAGGATCACTCAGAAAAGGGATGATTGCACACCCTCCTGGATGACGAACAACCTCTACTTCACCAACCGATTTATCCGGATAGCGCACCTGATCAACATCTACAGAAAAGATCCTCCCTGTAAAGATACGATGAGTTGCGACCTGATCTTTATTGTTGTCAGCCATGCTTGGTATTATCGGTTATGTATTTGTTGCCTATCACTACTATGTGTGTATCGTAACTGGACCAAAGTTGGCCTTTTCTATCGATTCACGAATTTCATCAGCATTGCCCACAATAACAATTTGCAGTGCATCGGAATGAATGTGTGTCTGAGCAGCTCCTAGTATACTCTCTACAGAAACCGAGGCGATGTTGTCTCTATAAGTATCATACCAATCCGCCGGTAGATTGTAGATAACCAAAGCGGCCAGAGCGCTTGCAACCGAAGATGTTGTTTCGAATCTGATTGGGAAAATACCGCTGAGGTAATTTAAAGCCAGCTCAAGTTCAGACTCAGACACCAGCTCGGTGCGCATCCGCTCTATCTCTGCAAGAGTTTCGCGGATTGCATCAGCAGTTACGTTGCTGGCAACAGCTGTAGAGATACAAAATGGGCCGGAACCTCTACGCCATGCGTATCCGGAGCGTGCTCCATATGTATAACCATGCTTTTCACGCAGATTCAGATTGATACGGGAACCAAACAACCCTCCCAGTATTCCGTTCATTACCGTGATATCAAAGTAATGAGGATGATCTCGAGGAACGGCAACGTGTCCGATTCTTAATTCTGACTGAGGTGCTTCACTTCTTGGTATAATGTGTACACCACGCGCTTCGGATGCAGGGCGATCGTCAACTGTTATCGAATCTATATCGACTGGAGTCCAATGGTGAAGATGCTCCTCAGCCAAGCGTGTAGCCTCTTCAACTGATATATCACCAGCAAATATTAACGTTGTTGTATGCGGGCGATACTTTGTCCTGTAAAACTCCTGAACATCTTCACGTGTAATGGAAGTTACAGATTCCCTCGTCCCACCAATTGGCATTCCATAACGTGAACCTTCCATATAGATGATCTTCTCGAACATCTCGTTCGCAAGCTCACGCGGCTCCGACTCGATATGAAGAAGTTCTGTTAACCGCTGCCCCTTTAAGCGCTCGAGAGATGCTTCAGGAAACGTTGGCCTGGTTAAAACGTCAGCAAATTTGGGAAAGGCGTCATATAACTTGGTTGGCAAAACAGTCATGGAGACCATAGCTGCATCCCAATCTGCCGAAGCACCAACAGAAGTTCCCAACCGCTCTAAAAAATCAGTCAGCTCTTCACCATTTAGTGCGCCTGCCCCTTCATTCAACAACCCGGCAGTAAGCTCGGCAACCCCGGTTTTGGAAATAGGATCATTCATCGCGCCGGCATCGGTTACAGCCAAAACAGTTACAAGTGGCACTTTACGAATCGGAGCAACCATCAACTGCATACCGTTGCTCAACTGACTCTGATAAAACTCCGGAAAGTTGTATTCTAAAACAGGGCCTGGTTGTGGCTTTTCAGATATTGTCATATTGATGCTCAGTCGTTGGTTGAATCTGACTTGTTTTTGGGAACATAGATAAGAAATGCACGATTATCCTTCCCCATTCTTTCCTTTGCAAACGCAGTAACCTGTTCGGCAGTTACACTGCGGTATTTATCTGCTTCAAGATTTACAAGGTTAGGATCCCCGAAATACGTTGCAAACTTTGATAAATTGTCCGCCCGCTCTCCGGCCTGCTGCATTGCTTTCATAAAGTCAGTCTCAATCAGTGCAACTGCTCGATCGACTTCTGCCTGACTAACTCCCTGATTATGGATAAGATCTATCTCACGTATCAGACCTTCCTCCAGCTGCTCAACAGAAACTCCTTCTCTGGCTGTAGCGTCAACAATGAGAAGATCTGCGCCCTTGGGAAGATCAAAGGTGTAAGCACTTGCGCTAACAGCTAATTCAGACTCACGCACCAGCTTTCTTCTAAGCCTGCTTCCCTTTCGCATTCCAAGGATAGCTCCACAGACAGAAGCAGGGTAATACTCTTCAGTTCCGAATGCAGGCGATCTGAATGCAAGGTAGATGCGCGGAAGATTTACATCGTCTTCAACAATTTCTCTTAACTCCTCTCCAAAGACCGGTGGGAGCGACATATCAGGAAGAGGTGGCTTTCCCTTACCGCGCGGAATATTTCCGAAATAGTATTCGACCAGCTCTTTAGCTTCTTCCGGAAATATGTCACCGGATATGGTTAAAACTGCGTTATCCGGTGTGTAATATGTTTTGAAGAACTCAGCGATATCTTCGAGTGAAGCCGCATTGAGATCTTCAAAAGATCCGATCAGAGAATGATTAAAGGGGTGGTTCTTCGGATATGTAAGCGCAGGAAGTTTTTCCCACCACGTACCATATGGCTGATTATCTACCGACCAGCGACGTTCATTAGATACGACATCGCGTTGTGTATCCAACTTCTGTTGCGTCATAGCAGGTAAGAGAGATCCCATTCTATCGGCTTCCAGCCATAGTGCCAGGGCCAGCTGATTCGAAGGAACGGTTTCGTAGTAGTTGGTCCTATCCAGCCATGTTGAGCCGTTCAGCGTTCCGCCGGCGCGCTGGACCAGATCAAAGTGTTCGTTGGCCTCAACATGCTCGGAACCCTGAAAGAGCATGTGCTCAAAGAGATGCGCAAATCCGGTGCGTCCTTCCCGCTCATTTGCTGAACCCACGTGGTACCATAAGTTCACGGCCACTATTGGGGCCGAATGATCTTCAGATAGTGTGACAACCAAACCGTTGTCGAGTCGATATGTTTCTATGGGAATATGCATAGTATTAATCTCTGTCTACTAAATATATGGTGACCAGGGTGCCGTTTGCGATCGAGCTTACGCCTGCACCCAGTGTTCTGGATGCATTTGAGTACATCCGAACTCTGCCGTATCCTCTTTTATTGGAGAGCTCGACTGTCTCACGATCGACTCGTACAGAAGAGAGACGTGCTTACGATAATGGAGAGGCTGCCGAGACTGACGAAGGCAGTTACTCTGACAATGCGTCGGCTCGATATAGTTTTGCGATGGCTGCACCTGAAGTCGTGTTCTCGGCTAATGGGTTAACTGTAGAGATTACCGAAACTGCAACGAACTCAACCCGGACCGAACAGGGACGAGCCTTGGATTTTGTTGCGCGCTGGTTAGATGACAAGAGAAGTTCATATAAGAAACAACCCTCATCTTCTGACTATGACGCTCAACCTCAAGGTAGCACTTTAGAGCAAAATCCGCATGTAGCAGAAAGCGAGCTACCCCCTTTTATTGGCGGAATAGCGGGGTATGTTGGCTACGAATACGGCGGAGTACTCGAGCAGATTCAACCGAGTCGTATAGATAACATAGATATACCGGATGCGTTCCTTGGAGGTTATTCGTGGACAGTGGCGTGGGATCACTACAAGGGAACGTGCTGGGTACTCGGATTCGAAAAAAACGCCTGTGAAGCTATTGTAGACAAGCTTTCTCGCTTTAAGGAACCTCAAAGTGCTCCAATCACCCCCAATTCTACGAGCACGGCATTATCCTCTCTTACCGAGACAGAATATCATTCCGCCGTTGAGACCACAAAAGAATACATCCGAGCTGGAGATATATTTCAGGCTAATATTACACAGCAGTTCAGATGTGAATACAGCGAGAATGGCTGGAATTTATATCGACATATAAGCGACATAAACGAATCATCATTCAGCTCTTATTTCAATTTTGACGGAGTTGAGATAATAAGCGTTTCACCCGAACGATTTCTTCTGCTGAATAAAGATGGTACCGTAGAGACCAGACCCATCAAAGGAACCAGGTCACGTGGATCCACCAGAGAGTCAGATAAAGTATTTAGTAGCGAATTATTACTAAGTGAGAAGGATAGGGCCGAGCACGTAATGATTGTAGATGTCTTGAGAAATGATATCTCAAGAGTGTGCGAATATGGCAGTGTGCGTGTTCCTGAGTTGATGCGAATTGAAGCTCACCCAACAATATTCCATATGGTCTCAACTATAGTGGGACAGTTGCGTGCCGATAAATCTTCCATTGATCTTTTTCATGCATGTTTTCCTGGAGGATCTATAACCGGCGCCCCTAAAGTTCGTGCGATGGAGATTATTAGTGAGCTTGAACCTGTAAGAAGGAACGTCTATTGCGGATCGATCGGATACTTTAGCCTTAACGGAACAATGGACAGCAGTATTGCAATAAGAACTATTGTGCTTAAAAGCGACGTGGCTTACTTCTCGGCTGGTGGTGGAATAGTTGCAGACTCCAATGCATCCGATGAATACGCAGAATCTCTACAGAAGGCAAAAGCAATGATGACAGCACTGAATACGAGCCTATAAAAATGACCGATCCTACAAACAGTCAGTCGAGTCAAAACAATCATGTGTCCTCAACCCATCCTATAGTATCCATAAACGGTGAGATACTTCCAAAGGGTTCAGCCTTTGTATCGGTGTTTGATAGGGGATTCACCCGCGGCGATGGGCTGTTTGAGACGATCAAGGTTCAAAACTATCAGCCATGGTATCTGGATGAACACCTGCAACGGATGATAGACAGTTCCTCAGTTATCGGGATCGAGTGTCCTTCGCAGCTTAAGAGCTGGGTGCAGAACGCAATTTCACATGCTCAAAAGGTTAAAGCTGATGTGGGTGTTTTACGGATAACGCTTAGTCGTGGGGTTCAGGAACTCTTTAGTTTTTCAGGCGACAATCATATCAAACCAACACTGGTAATTGTTCTGTATTCAACACCAGATATCCCTGATTCCCTTTATGATGACGGCATATCTGTTGAGGTTTCAGGTATCAGACGCGATCCAAGAAATCCCACATCATACATCAAGTCCCTTAGCTATACCGACTCCATAATCGCGGCCCAAAGAGCTAGATCCAACGGTTTTGATGATGCAATACTTCTCAATGTCGATGGGTTTGTAGCAGAGGGAACAGCGAGTAATGTATTCGTGGTTATAGATGACGTAATAAGAACGCCAGGTAGAATCCACGGCATTCTACCTGGCGTCACGCGCTCAGTGGTAATGGAACTTGCCAAAGAGCTTGAAATCCCTCTTGCTGAACGAGAACTAAGCTTAGAAGAGCTTCTCAACTCACATGAAGCTTTTTTCACCAGCTCAATTCGCGGAATAGTGCCAATTGTTAAGATCGGCGACTACAATCTGGGGCAGGGTACCCCTGGAACTATTACAAAAAAAATAATTGCTACTTACAACAAACTAGACACAAGACAATTTCCTGTAAAGCTAGTTTGACAATAATGCGCCGTTTAATCCACGAATTTCTACCGGCGCAACGTTAAGTGCTCTAATAGTTGGCTCGATTGTGGCTTTATCACCCACAATCACAATAACCAACCTTGTTGGATCTATGTATTTCTGTGCGACCCTTTGCACATCAGCCTGAGAAACAGCACGAATATTCTTTGAGTACCCGTTATAGTAGTCCAGCGGGAGTCCATGTAGAGCAATAACAGCAACACGTCTCGCTACATCAGATGTTGTTTCAAAGCTACTTGGCAGTGCAAGCTCCAGGTTCTGCTTTGCCTTGTTAAGCTCATCTGAGGGCACAGTATCTCGGATTGCTGTCAGCTCTTTAATGAATTCAACCAAAGCTGAGTCCGACATTGCGGAGATAATTTCCGATCGCGCAACAAAAGGGCCAGGACTTGAACGCATATCAAATCTGGAACCGGCACCATAGGTAAAACCCTTGGTTTCACGCAGATTCAGGTTAAGTCTGCTTGTAAAAGATCCACCAAGTATCGTATTAACTACTTCCAACGGGAAGAAATCCGGAGTTGAGCGAGCAACACCGATACTTCCAATTCTAAAAGATGATTGAGCAGCCTGAGGTTTATCTATCAGGTAAATAGTTGTTTTTGCTACCTGATTAGCTGTGGGTACCGGATGTTCCGGGACCGTTTTCTGTCCCCATCTGCCTAAAGTGGCATTGATCTTGGCTTCGAGCTGATCGAGGGTGATATCACCTACTGCGATTACAGTGGAGTTATTAGGCGCATAATATGTTTCATAGAACCACTTGGTGGCATCAACTGTAATAGCTTCGATGGATGTCTCACTTCCCATTGGGTGACGACCATATGGGTGATCTGCACCAAACAGGATGGCCTGAAACGCAACATCTGCAATTGCAGAAGGGCGATCTTTCAGTTGAAGCAGGTAGGTGAGTCTCTCCTTTTTAAGTCTCTCAAACTCATCCACTGGAAAAGATGGGTTCTGAAGTACATCGGACATCAACTCCAGCGCACTGTCCAGCTTATCGGTTGGCGAGGTTAGTGATAGCGTGGTACCATCCCATCCACTACCGGCAGTTAGCGAAATACCGAGATAAGCGATCTGATCGTCTATCTCCAATGCTGTACGCTTTTTCGTCCCTAGCATTATCATCTGCGACGTAAGGTCGGACAGCCCTGCACGATCTGCTGGATTTGCAGTAGCGCCGGATCCCTTAACAATCATTACAATATCTACAATCGGGAGTTCGTGCCTCTCAACAACCATCAGCTTTATTCCATTCGCCAGTGTACGTTCTGAGATTGGTGGCAGAGAAATCGGGCGTGGTGCACCCAGAACTGGAGGAGCGCTTCTATCTATCTGAGCTGACACAGTAGTTAATGGAGTTATGATTAAAGATGTAGTGATGGCTAACTTACACAGATCGGAGAGAGTTCTACGGCTTTTATACTCTATCATTGCCGCCCCCTTACCATCTGATCTGCCTGTCCTGTTGGAACAACTGTTAAGACCAGCTTTGGTTTGCTAAGATATTTAACAGCAATGTCTCTCACACCTTCTTTTGTAACTGTCTCATAGCGATTCAGATCCTGCTGGATATAATCGGGGGTCCCAACAAAGTAATTGTATGTATTAAACAGATCGGCGCGCTCTTCAGCACTTTGAAGCTGAGCCAGAAAATGCGAACGAGTTGAATTTTTTACCCTGTCCAGCTCTCTATCTGTAATACCCTCTTTCTGCAGACGTTCCAATTCACTTGCAATGATCGAATCAATCTTCATCGTGGACTCACCTGGCTTTGGAGTCACAATGATCTGAAACATTCCGGTAAGCTTGGACCCATACTGATAGGCAGCTACGTCCTGAGCAATCTGTAAGTCATAAACCAACGTCTTATAAAGACGGGAATTTTTCCCTTCTGATAAAACTGATCCCAAAACCGACAGGGTAGCATCATCAGGTGCATAAGCTGCGGTAGTTGGCCATGTGTAGTAAATCCTTGGTAACTGAACTTTATCTTCAAGAAGGATATACTGGTCTTTTTCCAGAACTACTTCCGGTGGAATTACCTGTGCCGGCACCGGCGTACCAGCTGGTATATCTCCGAAGTACTGTTCTACCAGACGCTTTGTCGCCTCTATATCAATATCACCGACTATGGCCATAGTAGCGTTGTTTGGAACATAGTACTTCTTAAAGAAGTTCTTTACATCGTCCAGTGTCGCGGCAGAAAGATCTTCCATAGACCCGATAACAGACCATGAATACGGATGTCCCTTTGGATAAAGCGCAGCCTGAATAGTTTCGTAAGCTCTACCGTATGGAGCATTGTCGTAGCTCTGCCTGCGTTCGTTCTTTACAACATCACGCTGAATATCAAGCTTTGACTGATCCAGGGCAGGGAGTAGAAAACCCATTCTGTCGCTATCCAGCCAAAGAGCCAATGCTAATGCATTGGATGGAAGGGTCTCATAATAGTTAGTCCGATCCTCTGTTGTTGAGCCGTTGTTTGACGCTCCAGCAGCCTCAAGAAGCTCGTCAAAGTGTCCAGTTGGCACATTACTGGATCCAGTAAACATCACGTGCTCAAAAAGGTGTGCAAAGCCTGTACGCCCTACTTCTTCGTGGCCCGAGCCAACATGATACCATGTGTTAACGGAAACTATAGGAGTAGTTGTATCACGCTGAAGAATTATCTGAAGCCCGTTTTTGAGAGTGTATTTTATTATCTCAATCTTTGGGATTGTGGTGCTATCTGGGTGTTCAAGCTGTAATGTATTCACAGAAGGGGATGTTGCGGAGTTAGACAATTTAGAGCTGGGCAACCGAGGAACTGTAGATGATTGAGCGGCAACAACTGTCGAAATCGACAATAAGTATCCGAGTGATAATAATTTCATGTTTATCCTAAAATGAAGGCAATCGGTGCCTTTATAGATTCACTGAAGATGTACTCTGCATTTTTGGCATGATTGGCGCCTATCGGTGAAGTGCGTGTAGGTGAAGTTGTGGGGTCCAGTCCAAGACGGTGGGAAATCAACCATAGCCTGAACATATGAAACGGATCACTCACCAATACCACCGAATTCATATCCTTCTCACTCAGAATAGTTGCAACTGTTCTCATGGATGCACTAGTCGTGCGTCCTTCTCCTTCCAGAAGCATATAAACCGGCTGGACTCCCAGCTTACGGGCATACTCGAAGCTTACCATCGCCTCACTGGTTGTATCACCGGTTCCTTTGCCACCCGTAAAAACCAGATATGTAGCTACACTATCATTCCAAAGAGTAATAGCGTGGTCCAGTCTGGCTTTTAAAACAGGAGAGGGACGGCCATCATATTGTGCCGCCCCAAGTACAACTATAGCATCTGCAGTCGTATGATCTTTTGGTTCAGCGCCATCATGCATTGCAAACGATATCACACATATAATGGAAACAATCCATACCAATCCCAGAACGGCAAGGATTGAATATGTAAACTTCCAGATAGTGGCAACTACACTGTAAATCGTTCTCGTGGAGTCGGGCATGTTACACTATACCCCCTCTCAATGAGATGATCCTTAAAATTATCCTGTGCTTCAGGTTCTCCATGTACTAAAAATACTGATTTTAAGTCTGGAGATTGTGATTTTACGCTATCAAGCCAGCTCATAAGCTCATTTTGGTCGGCGTGAGCGCTATATCCATTGATAACTTCCACTCGAGCCCGGAGTGGAATCTCCTCACCAAAAACTCTAATGACTGGCTCCCGCTCCACAATTCTACGACCAAGAGTCCCTTCGGCCTGGAAACCAACTATCAGGATAGTATTTTTTGGATCAGCAGCGTTGTGCTGTAAATGATGTAGTATTCTGCCAGCTTCAACCATCCCAGATGCTGCAATTATTATCATCGGACCAGACAGGGTATTCAACTTTTTAGACTCTTCTACCTTTCTTGTAAAACGCAAAAGGTCAAATTCAAAAAGGTTGTTTTGGACCTTACGAACCAACTCCTCACTGCTGTCAAACACATCTGGATGCAGCTCAAAAACCGTGGTGGTATCGGTCGCAAGCGGGCTGTCCACGTAAACTGGTATTCTTGGAATCTCCCCAGCAAGCAAAAGAGAGTGGAGACTATACAACAGTTCCTGAGTTCGTCCAACTGCAAAGGCAGGAATCATTATCTTGCCTCCATTTGCAGCTGTTTCTCTGATTACTCTGGCGAGCTCAGCACGTGCGCCATCCACCGGCTCATGAGTACGACTGCCGTATGTTGACTCCATAATCAGCGTTTGAGCTCCTGTTGGTGGAACTGGATCTCTGATAATTGACAGCCCATTACGACCAATGTCACCAGAGAAGACAAGCCGCTTCTTCTCCCCGTTTTCCATATAATCGAGCAACACAGACGCTGATCCTAAAATATGACCCGCGTCTACGAAGGTGCACCAGACTTCAGGCAATACCTCAAAGCGCCGATTATAAGGGTGGCCGACCATGATCTTCTGAGTATTGACCGCATCCTGCATGGTGTACAGAGGTTCAACATACTCTTTATTGCGGCGCGCTAAATGCTCGGCATCGTTTTCCTGAATATGTGCAGAGTCAGCTAACATAACAGCACATAGATCACGAGTTGCCGCTGTAGCGTATATATTCTTGGAGTACCCCAGCTTTACCAGAAAAGGAAGGCGTCCGGAGTGATCGATGTGTGCGTGAGAAAGAATAATCGCGTCTATCTCAGCAACAGGGAGTGGTATTTCTTTGTTCTTGGCAGCAGATTCCTTTCTACGTCCCTGAAACATCCCGCAGTCTAACAGAATAGTCTTGCCATTAAATCGTAAGATGTGACAAGACCCAGTAACTTCTCTTGCAGCCCCAACAAACTCTATCTGCATATGCATACTCCAAATAAGACGGTAGTAAAGCGACGAATCTGAATATAAGTTGGAATGTTTCTCGCGATTGCGCCACCTAGGTACGACGAATTAGCCATCAAATCCATCCTACATCTTGTAGTGAGCGTGAATAAAGGATATCTTCGAGGCCGATGCTGATCAATTTGATCCCTGACTTTCTTACTGTCTTAAACAGTAACGATCGAGTCGCTGCCTATATGAAATACTTCGAGGCTCACCGCCGTATTCTCGAATCATACTGGGCAAACTACGTGATCGAACCGAGCGGACCACACTTCCAGGAAGTTGTCCGCTCCACAGTACATGCATCCAGAGACGACCTTCTCTCTATGCTTAATCGTATAGACGTAGTGACTCTTGCGCGTTTTGCCGAAATGGAAACCGCCAAGCTCCTGGAGCTGGATGTTAATATCGATGTCGTCTTAATGGTTGGAGTGGGCGCCGCCAACGCTGGGGAATTAGTTGTAAATGGTAAAGGAATTGCGTTCGTAGCCCTTGAGCACTTTACAGGTCAGACCAATTCACAGACAAGAGGTTTAGGACTGGAGCCGGAGTTAATCCCATTATGGCTAGCTCACGAAATAGCGCACACAGTCAGATACACCTCACCAGGTAGCCGTAGTGAAATGCGGAGCCTGGTCAGTGAACAGGACGGATACTATAGCTATTGGGAGACCGGCCAGCGCTCATCGTTACGTGAACTGGTTATAAACGAAGGCATTGCCACACAGGTTAGCAGACTGGTAAGCCCAGGCCATGCGGCATGGGAGTACTTTGGTTACGGACGTAGAGAGTACGCCTCCGTTCGTGAATCCGAGCAATTTTTAATGCGCACCGTAGTCAAAGACTTTGACCGGGCTGGACTTGGCCTACGGTTGCGCTACCTATCCGGCGGTATGAGCCAGGACGCTCGCACCGTTGACCGGCATATTCTGCCAGAGAGAGCAGGATATTATATCGGAGCCAGAATGGTTGAGGCCGCTATTGCCAGCAGAGGAGCCGCCTGGACTGTTCGTGCTACAGCAGAAGAAATTTGTGAATTGGCAATGAACACCAGATTAGATACTGCAGCCAGCGCATAAGTTCGGCAGCAGCGTAGTAAGCCCAATAGAGGGTAACCTTACATTTTAAGAGGGGAATGTGATGCTACTTAAGTCAAGATCCAACCTGGAAGTTATAGACGCAGCTATCGAAATCTATAAGAGAAATTTCCCCTTAGTTATATCCGTTTATCTGCTGGCCATGATACCGATGGCTCTTTCAGAGGGTTTTCTTCAGGGATCTTTTTTTGGAAAACTGATTGGAATAATACTCTTGATAGTGGGGGCGGTTATGTACTTTTTTGCCCCGACAATCGTTGCTCTGGTAACTTCTGACACCTATTTAGGAGCACCAAAACGCGAACTTAGCCAGTTGTATCCCATCGTATACGAAAAGAAATGGGATATTATCAAAGCCAGTCTGGTAAAGACGATATTCATGTCTATTGGCTTTATGCTATTGATAATCCCTGGCCTTATCGTTCTGAAGCGCTACTTCGCCATTCCAGCATTAGTTGTCCTTGAAAACCTTCCATCGGCTGCGGCCAGACGCCGATCCAGTGAGCTGTCAGAAGGACACGGTCTGAGGATTCTGCTTCTCTATGCGATTGTCGGATTCGCCATGCTATTGGTATTTGGGTTAATGATGGCACTCATTGCCTTATCAGCAACGAGTGGGATGCTTTTTTTCATTTCGCTGATTCAAGGTATAGTTACAGCTCTTGTCTACCCAATATTCGATATCATAATTACGGTCTTATACTATGATATTCGCATCAAGAAGGAAGGATTTGATCTACAGGTTGCTGCAGAAACACTGCCTCAGTAGTCAGGTCACATAAATATTGTTGAACCCGCAGATCGAAATATCCAATCAACAGATTGTTGATACCGTATTTCGCGTTTTTACAGATCCAAGATTTGCGCTTGTAGAAACTCCATCCCTATTCGAGATAGCACAGGAATGGATATCCTCAATAATATTTAAACTAATAAACAAGGCCGTTGAATACCCTCTCGTTGCTACTATAGCAAAATGGGGGCTTATTGTAGTAGCAGCTCTGATAGTTGCCAGAATCATATACCTGTTTATCCTGAACTCAAAACAGATAACCTTTGCACAAAGCGTAAAGAGAACCAAAACGTTCAGCAAAGATCTCTGGAAAGCTGCTGATTCACTAGCCAGTGAAGGGCATTACATCGATGCAAGCCATGCACTTTACGGTGCCATCCTTCAAACACTGGCTCGACAAAATCGAATTATAATTCACGACTCCAAAACAGCTGGAGACTATAGTCGCGAGTTAAAAAAAGCCGGACATAAAACCACCCAGACTGCATTCATGCAGTTTGTCCGGCCTTTTCAGTTGGTTGTATTTGGATTAAGAAAGTGTACCAAAGAGACCTACGACCAGCTTAATCAGCTCGCTAAAGCTGTAATAGCTACGGAACAGTCATGAAAGAGACAACGTTCCTACAAAAGTGGCTCAAGGTACCAAATATTATTGCAGCGATTGCAATCCTGCTGCTACTAACCGCTATCTTCGTACCTTTTGGAGATGTCGGAAATAACTTCAAAATGTCTACCTATTCGAAAAAGGAGTGGGGAGCATTTGGAGTATTTGAAGTTTCCCGCAGAGTAGGATTTGAAGTCTCACAACATCGATCTTCATTTACTGATTCATTACCGTTCGGGAAAACACTGGTAATGTTGTCTCCATCCGACTATCCATCCGACGAAGAATGGGATATGCTTGAAAAGTTTATAAAGGATGGAGGATCGGTTATTACAGATAGATGGGAGCCGCTAGGTGATTCCTTGAATATCACGAGAGGTGGAATAGGACTGAGCTCAGATTCCACTATAGATGGTCCATTTATAATCGGCGGAAAGTTCAAGAAAAATGATCCATCATTTTTTCAGGCATTCACCAACAATTTTTCTATGCGTGGTAGTTACCCTACCAACTTTATTCCCAGAGACTCTACCAACCTGAAACAACCTGGCGAAATATTCGCAATTCAATGGTTTATAGACACAGTAAGTCTCGATACGATGAAATCCATAGTTGGTTTAAAGTACGGAAAGGGGAAAATAGTACTTCTTAATTTTGCAGAACCGCTACGTAACTTCGTGGCGTGGGACGGAACGGGAATAGTCGCATTTATAAGAGCAGCTGAATGGATAGGAAATAAAGAGCTGGTATTTGATGAATACCATCATGGATATGGCGATAACATAAATAGGGAGATGGGACTGTTTCGCTGGGTCTTCATAAGTAACCCACTCGGAAGATTTTCTTTACAGATTATTGTAGCACTGATAATTCTGACCCTGGCATTAGCACACAGACCGATAGTTCCAATAACAGAAGACATTCTTAAAAGAAGATCTCCCCTTGAACATATCGGTGCACTTGGAAACCTGTACCATCGAAGTAATTCAGTACAACTGGCTGCCGACAGATTGCTACACGGATTACGAAGAAGAAATTCTTACAACACACAACGTTCAGCTTCACACGAAGAGTATCTGCG
Organism: Gemmatimonas phototrophica; assembly: GCA_040394885.1. Classification (GTDB taxonomy): domain Bacteria; phylum Gemmatimonadota; class Gemmatimonadetes; order Gemmatimonadales; family Gemmatimonadaceae; genus Fen-1247. The sequence continues at coordinate 271,901 of JBEBRK010000001.1, read as the reverse complement.
TCATATTACTCAGTACTTTCCGGCAGTTAAGCCATATACAGATATTATTATTTCGCAGATTTCTGATCCGCACGCTTTAAATATCAAAACAGTAGGTTCAGCGGTGGCAGAGATTGAATCTATTATTTCCAGAGGATGATGATTATGTCAGAAGAAGAAACTATTCAGAATGACTCAAAACAGATTGTCGAATCGCTGCGTTCGGTAATAAACCAGAGAATAATTGGTCAACATGAGGTTGTTGATCAGATTATCGCCGCGCTGCTTGCCCGTGGACATATCCTCCTGGAAGGCGTTCCTGGCACAGCAAAGACACTCCTGGTTCGCATATTATCTGGTGCACTTGGGCTTAAGTTCGGACGTGTACAGTTTACCCCGGACCTTATGCCATCTGATATCACCGGCGTAAGTATTTATAGAGAAACGAGCAAAGAGTTCGAGTTCAGGTCAGGACCAATATTTACAGACCTTCTTCTGGCAGACGAGATAAACAGAGCTCCTGCAAAAACTCAATCTGCACTACTTGAAGCTATGCAGGAAAAGCAGGTTACAGTTGACGGTACAACCCACTCTCTCGGAAACAAATTTACTGTTTTTGCAACACAGAACCCGATTGAATTCGAAGGAACATATCCATTACCTGAAGCTCAGCTCGACAGGTTTTTGGTTAATATAAAAATAGATTATCCATCCAAGGAATCCGAAGTAGCAATACTGGATGAATACAGTGAAGGGTTCGATGCAGAAGTTGAATCCACATTTATGCCATCACCTGTCGTATCTCCCGAACAGTTGGATAGTTTATGGCACGCTGCTTCAAAGATTAAAGTTGCTTCTGAAATACGTGAATACATCGCGGATATTGTCCGAGCAACCAGAGATGATTCCGAAATTCGTGTTGGAGCTTCGCCAAGAGCTACTATTGCGCTATTTAAAATTGCACGTGCATACGCCCTTATGGATGGCAGAGACTATGTAATTCCTGATGATGTTAAAGAAGCAGCTCCACTGGTGTTGCGACATAGAATTTCCCTGGCACCGGAACTTCAGATCGATGGCCGTCCTATAGAAGACGTCATCACATCCATCCTATCAAGAACAGTTGCACCTCAATAAGGTTTTAAATTGAACAGGATCCTGCTAAGAAACATTTTTAATGTGGCACCCACTATACGTGGTGCCATGTTTGTTGCGGTATTAGCAATTTCCTGGTTAACATCGAATACTGAAACCGGATTGGCAATTGCTTTTGCTACATCAATTTTATGCATCATTGTTATAGTTATAGATCTACTATCACTTCCTTCATACAAACACGTATCAGTTGAACTAACGACACCTAACGTTATTGGTATTAACGAGAACGCATCCAGCAATTATACAGTTAGATCAAACTGGGGTAGAAATCTCAAGTTTCACATAACCCCCAAGCTTTCTTCAGAAGTTGGTATCGACATTGACAGTAGTACCATTTACGAAGTATGGAAACGTTCATCCTTGCCAATTCCTGTTAATATCTATGGGCTTAAACGCGGCTCGGTCGAATTAGGTCAATCCGCAATTACAATTTCAGGAAGGCTTGGATTAGTACAGAAATCGTTTATTTATTCGCATAATGATACTATTTTGGTAATTCCATCATTTGGCGAGAATTTACGATACAGAATGATGGCGATACAGCATAAAATGCGAGCGGTAGGACAGCGTGTTATCAAAAGGCGTGGAGTGAGTTCTTCCTTTCACAATTTACGCGATTACTCTGTTGGAGATGATCCTCGTTATATAGACTGGAAAGCCTCTGCAAGACGAAGAAAGTTAATTACAAAGGAGTATACAGTAGAACAGGGTCAGAATGTTCTCATCGCAATAGATGCAGGAAGAATGATGACTCAGATTTCCGGTGAACTCGAAAGATTTGAGTATGCTCTGTCTTCCGCACTAACGCTCGCCGAAGTAGCTGTAGCTTCTGGAGACAATGTTGGAGTCCTTGTATTCAACGATAGAGTCAGACATCTGATGCTTCCAGGCAAAGGAGTTTCATCAGTAATTAAAATCAGGGATATTCTTACCAGATCGAGTGCAACACTGGTAGAATCAGATTATGCGGCTGCATTTAATACAATTTCCATACATCAGAAGAAACGGTCTATGATTGTACTTTTTACAGATATCATAGACCCCAGAGCATCCAGATCAATAATCTCACAGACTACTCATTCCATTCGTAAACATCTGCCGTTGTTGATTGCTATAAAAAACGAGGATATGCATAACGTATCTCAACCAAAAGTTACCGGCAGAGAGGTAAGCTTTTATCAATCTGCTGCTGCCGAAGAGATGCTTACAGCACGTGAAATGGCTCTAAAACAGATACGCCTATCGGGAGTACCCGTTATAGATACCGCTCCTAAGGCTATGACTTCATTGCTGATAGATAAATATCTTGAAATTAAGGATCGCGGTCTTCTATAGTGATCCGCTTATCAATCATTATATAGCCAATAAGAAACACTGCAGTTGCGATAGAAAACCAGGTTTTCCACTGTACTGGCCAGACTCGCGGAGAAACATTCCCCTCAATTACCCCTGCAATAAACATTAGAAGTACCGCACCCGCCAGTAGTGTTACAGCCCGTTTTCCATTTTCTATAAAAGACTGTTTTCGGCTTCGGTGCTTAGGAAAAAGAATAGCTGCTGCAATCAGGAATCCGCCGCCGCCAGTCAGGAATACAGCAAACAGCTCCAGAATACCGTGTGGAGCAATAAAAAGAAGTATCAGATCCAGTATATCCTTGGTATGATAGTAGGCTACAGATGAGCTGATACTTACGCCATTCGTGATAAGTACTAACGCTGTTCCTATTCCAGCTGTTATCCCAGAAGCAAATGCCATAGCTGAAACCCGGATATTGTTAGTAATAACACCACTAGCCAGTATGGGTTGAGAGAAACTACCAACCTCAATGTATCCCTTTCCTTCTTTTTTACGCTTAATTCCTTCCTCAGCCCGCAACTTCATCCCAATACCTACAAACCTATCAGCTCGTTCCGGCTTTTGTAAAATCAACACATAAGTAGCGGCAGCTGGGACCATAAACATGCTCATTGCCAACAGAACCGGAAGCCATGACCTGCGTATTTCTTTGGGTATATCAGCTACAATAAAGTTTATAACGGCAGAAAATGTCTGCTTTTTCTGTCGATACAGGATACTATGTGCGCTGGCTACTAACCGGCTTAAATAGTAAACAGAGTTTGAAGTTTTTCCACGGGATGCAGTTTGAAGCTGCGCCAGATCATTAGATACAGCACGATAGTTATCAGCAAACTTTGAAACTTCTTCTCCGTTCAGGTTCGCAAGTCCTTTCTTTTTTACACCATCCAACTGCGTCGAAAATTCAGTCCATCGATGTGCTTTAGAAGCAACTATCGCTAACGATTCTCGAATTGAGTTATCATCAGACCTTACAGAAACGCCGCTATATCTGGCTTCTCTTTCATTTTCATAGAGATGAACTATAGCTGCTGCATCTGAAAATGCTTTCGTATCTAACTTGTCTTTAAATCTGGTGGTTATATCACTGATATATTGCTGTCTTATATTTTCGCTAAGCGAGCTCCGTCTGTTTATATAGAGCTCTAAAAAACTGAATTCTTTATCTGTTAATTTAGCAGATGGTTTTGCACCTGACTTACGAGCTTCTACTGTAGATGTCACATGCGCATGGCTTGCAACCAGAACATCTGTACGCAATTCTTTAACGACTATGGTACCAGCTACTATATCCCCTAATCGCTTACCAGACCGGCTTATTATGATACTAAGACCACCAATAATAGGCATTACACCCGGCAGGTAATCGATAAATCTCAAAACATTCCGAATCGCAGATTCACTCAGCGTTATGGGAAGTCCACCGTCTTTTACAACCCGTAGTCTGAGTATTCGCTTCCCAATAGTCTGCCCATCCATCAATCCTTCCAGAAGGATGTTATAGCCGAAAACAACACCAAAGGTCAGCAATATCAGAATGGAATAAGCCCAGGACAGCATTTTTTCGGACTGTAGCATGGATGTATCAACCTTTCTGACCGCAGATAATAGCGCGCCTCCGCCTACGGTCCAGAGAAGAAAGACGGCAACAAGGATAATCGCGCCGTCGATCATCGCCGCTGCGGAACGACTACCTATTCCTGCTATAGAAAAAGTAAGGCTGACCTGTTCTGGTGTTTCAACTGTTACATGAGATTCTAATGGATCCATCATACCTCCCAGTTGGGAAGATATGTCAGATTTTCTGCCGGTCCAGCGCTAATATGAACTTTTCCAGAGCTAATTCGAGCCCTCCTCCCTGACGGAGGTCATCTGGTGTCATTTCAAGGTAGCGTTTTATCATAGCCCGCAGAGCGGTTCCGTTTACAAAATTCATCTCACGTGCAACATTTTCGATACTACGACGGTTGTCTTCAAGGAGCTTAGCCGCCAAAAGGACTCTACCCCAGCCAATAATTTTATAAGGCGGCGGTAAGTCTGCAGCGCTCAACCAGTTTGAAATCGTCTTCCGATTACGACGCAGGCGTTTGGCAGCCAGATCAACCGTCACCAGGTTTTTGGCATTCTGGATTGAATACAGAAAAAACTCCTTAAGCTGTTCCGGAATCTTTCCATCCAATGCATCTGAAACCCTCCATGTCACATTTGAAGAGGTTTCCATCTCAAGTATGCGTGTTGCCGCAATTTCAAGATTATCAACATCCCGCAACACTACATCGGTTACCCCTGCATGTGCTGCAGCTACAATATCCCTGGCTCTTTCAGGAGAAAAATCCACATACCCTATAATTGGAATAACAGGGTGTGCAGAGTATAATTTGGTAATAAGATCGAAAGACTGTTGTTGTGATATGTCGTTTTTTGCAGACATATCTACAATAGATGCTATCAACGCCCCCTTAGAGGCAATCGATTTTACATCGTTTATACACGAAAAGGAACGCACTTCACATCGTAGTCCAAATGCGTTGTTAAAACGTCTTAATGTTAGATCATCTGACAAAAAGACTGCAAGCGTCTTCATGCATCTATTTTATGCAGTTCAAAGTTCGATAGATAGTGTAATAAACAACGTATCTTTCTACAATTATAGCATAATAGACTAATTGTCTAATATTATAAGCCGGCTAATGAACAAGCCGTAAACAAAGGTTACGCTTTCTATAGCTCTTTATTTTCCCACACAAAAACTGGAAAACAGTTTATCCAGAATATCATCCAATTTTATACTTCCAACGACTTCTTCCAGTGCGTAGGTAGCTGCCCTGAGATGAACCGCTGCCACAATTGGCGGCATTTGTTCTTCTTCCCATACTCTTTCAAATTCAAGAATCTCTGTTTGAGCCAGTTCTACAGCATATTGATGCCGTTCCCGAGTTAACATTGGTGCATCTACAGCGATATAACCATAGCGCTCACCTATTATATCTCCAATTTTTTGAAGTAGTTCGTTAATACCCAAACCTGTCTTACTGCTGACATTTACTGATTCCAGGATTTTTGATTCCGACGGTATAGCTAAAGTTTCTTCTTTATTTAAATCGCGATTTTCTGTATCTGATTTGGTTTTAACTCTGAGAATAGGTGGAATTGAGTCAGCCCGAATATAACCTGTTACCTGAGCTATCGTATCTTCAATTGCACTATCGGTATCTCCACAGGCTAAAATCAGGTCTGCAGATATCAGATACCGGGTACTTACTTCTATTCCAAGTTTTTCAATTACATCCTCAGTTTCTCTCAGGCCGGCAGTATCTATTAACCGTATTGGCCATGGTTTTGTATCAATAGTAGCTTCTAATGCATCTCTGGTAGTCCCAGGAATATCAGTGACTATTGCTCTATTATTACCAAGAATCGCATTAAAAAGTGACGATTTTCCGGCATTGGGGTGACCCGCTATAACAACCACTGCACCACTTCGGATAACCTCTCCCGCTGGTGCTGTAGCAAGAAGATTACTCAAATCTGCCTTGATTGCATTTAAGGAAGCTTTAATCCTGGACGGATCGATTGGACCATCATCTTCCTCCGGAAAATCAATATCGTAGGCTATAAGAGCTTCAACCTCGATTATTTTATGCCTTAATTGATTGATCCTTTCCGATAGTCCGCCATCCAACTGACGAATAGCTGTAGCATGCATAGCCTGAGATTTTGCATCTATCAGATCTCCGACGGCTTCTGCCTGAATCAAATCGAGTTTACCATTTAACACGGCTCTCCGTGTAAACTCTCCAGGTAAAGCTTCCCGTGCTCCAGCTCGTAAAAGAGCACCCATAACAAGATTCGGAGCAACTACTCCACCGTGGGTCGCAACCTCTACAGTATCTTCACCCGTATACGAAGAAGGGCCGTTGTAAACAATTACAACGGCCTGATCTATCTGCTCTTTATTTTCATTTTGTATTGAGCAGAGTGTTGCCACTCTGCTCTTCAACGGCCATGGATTAACAATTTTGCCAGCTATCAGCTTCGCATCTGGTCCACTAAGTCGGAGTAACGCTATCGCTCCCCGACCCGGTGGAGTTGCTATCGCTACAATTGTGTCATCCATTCTTACGTGACTTTTTCCCTGATGTGCTTTTATTAGAAACAGCACCCTGAACTGGTGCACTTCCTCTGGCAGCACGACGTTTAGCCTGTTCTCTGGAAATCAACCACTGCTGTGGTAATGAAGCCAGGTTCTGTGCTGCGTAATAAAGGTTCAACCCGGCAGCCATCTTCCAGAAAAACAGCAACATCATACCAGGCATAAAGTACATCATCATCTTCGTCTGGGGATTTGGTGGCGCATTACGAGCCCCAATCCAGGATAGAACGAACATAGATGCAGCCATCATAACCGGCCAGATGAAATACGGATCGTGCGTTGACAGATCCGGAACCCACAGGAACGGAACTCCTCTAAACTCGATCGTGTTCTGGAAAACAAAGAACAACGCCAGAAGTATTGGCATCGGAAGCAACATCGGCAAACATCCGAGTACTGGAGCCATCGGACTTGTACCATGTGCCTTGTAAACCTTCATAATTTCTTCGCGCTGCAACAGCGGATTATCTTTATGACGTTTCTGAACAGCCTGTAGCTCAGGTTGCAGCTCCTGCATCTTCAGAGAAGAACGCATTGTACTCTGATTAAGTGGCCAGAGAACAATACGAACCAGCAACCCTAAGCATATAAGAACTAAACCATAGCTAAGGTTTAAGTTGGAGTGCATCCACAGTACAAGTCTGATAACGCCAGTTGCAATCGGTTGAAGAAATCCACGTAGGAATGCCCAACCATAAGGATTAACCTGATCGAAATCACGACCCATGGAGTTCAACCTCTTCCACTCCTGTGGCCCTGCATACATATCAAAGTTAAAGTTGCCACCTTTAATAGGAACAACCAGTTGAGCTTCAGCGTTCGTTGCAACAGATGAAGTACGTGGTCCGCCAGTAATAGTTGTTTCCGCAAAAGAACTACTGTCTTTACCAGCCAGGAGACCAAATACAAAATATTTGTTCTTTACAGCCAACCAATTGATTGGCTCGGTAACTGTTAGCTCTTCGCCTGGATCGAGCGACTTAAATGAAACACGAGTTGCACCTTCTCTTTTTGAGAAATAAACATACGCAAGCTCGTTAAAGTCCTTAATAGTGTCCTTTTCTGTAACAGGCAGAGTCGTTGGCATCGAAGCAACTATATATCCGCCTTCCATTCCACCAACGCTTCCAGTTACACGCGCAACATGGCTATCAGCTACAAAATCATAACGAATTGTGACAGGCTTTCCATCTATAGTCGCAGTATAGGTAACTATATTCCCGTCATTAACAACGTTAAAAACAACTCCACTTAGATCTATACGTGTTCCATTGTTAGTAACTAATAGATACTTAATCAGTGGTTGTCCAGGAATTTCAAGCTTTACCTTCTCAGACAGTTTGTCCATAGTTGCAAAGTTGTATGCATTCATCAACACTGAAGTTGGAGCTGCACCAACATTGGACATACTGAAGACAGAGCCGCTATCGGCCGTTTCGCCTATTGTGGAGGTTTCAACATTCTGAACTGGTAATGCTGAACCAAGAGAATCGAGTCCGTTTGCAATAGCGGTACTCTCAGGAGATGAACCCAGTCCGCCAACTGTCGAAACAGGTGAGCCTTGCTTCGAACCTGTTACACTATTGGCAGTGTCTAGAGAGTTGGAGATCTGAGCACTATCTGCACTAATAGCGTTGCTTTCGGCAGGCTTGTTAGGTGGAAAGATTGTGCTGACTATAAACATCACGGCAACCGACAGAGTCAGTGCCAGTATAAAGCGTTTACTATCCATGCTCAATTATTATGGAACTGGGTCAAAACCACTACGACTAAAAGGATGACAGCGCAGTATGCGCTTGATCATTAACCAACCACCTTTAATCGCTCCATACTTCTCAATTGCTTCGATTGCGTAGCTTGAGCAGGTCGGAAAGTACCGACAAGAAGGACCGAGTATTGGTGATAGCACAACCTGATACGCCCGTATAAGGAACAGCATCAGCATAGCAGGGAGGCGCAGAATAAACATACCTAACTAAACTCGGATAGTCGACGCGCCACTTTATCTATCTCCCGCGAGAGATCTTCGAAACTCATCCTGTAAGCACCTGGCAAAGTCCGAATCATAACATCACAGGAACATGGGATAGGTAACAAACGAACACGAGCCAGCTCCCGTAATCTACGTTTGAGAAGATTACGTTTCACTATAATATGTCCATACTTTGGTACAACAATCCCAACACGCATATACGACAACGGGGAGGTAGCTACGCGAACATCAAGATGTTCAGCTTTAACTTTCCTCCCCCCTTGTCTAACACTAACAATTTCAACCGCTCGCGTAATTCTACGCGAGCGCTCAAACTTGTTATGCGCCAGCGTACTTAGAAGGCAACTGTACGGTTAAGCGCTTACGTCCTTTCTTACGACGACGCGCTAAAATTTCACGACCCCAACGGGTCGACATACGCTCACGGAAACCGTGTGTTCTGATACGGCGCTTGTTTCTCGGACGATATGTGGGCTTGCCCATAATTCTTTAAACTGATAAATGAAGTATTAAGCTTATCTTTGATAGCCCTTAAGTATAATTATGGCAATAAGATAGATCAACCTATCTCTAGAAACACTTTAGATATAAGTTGACTTATCCACATTTTCCGGATACCTTGGCCTGCCGACCTGTGAACTCATAAGAAGCATGGACCTCCCGATTGACCTAGCACCAGATGAAATCTGGAAACGCTTGCTGGAACGGATCAAGCTTGATCTTCCGGAACAGACGTTCCGAACCTGGCTTGAACCTACAACCGCACTCTCCATAGAAGGAGATACGGTTACAATCGGCGTACCCGATCAATTTGCAGCTGACTGGAATCAATCCAAACATGCTCCCATATTGGAAGGACATGCTGCAGTAGCGCTCGGACACCCAATAAAGATCGTCTTTAAGGTAGCTGAAGAACAGAAGAGTCGCTTACAGATGGACTTTTTTGTAGCTCCACAACCCGTTGAAGTGGCAACAGAAGAGCGACAGAAAAGGAACCTTTCTGCGCCACTTAATGAGAGATACGTCTTCGATCAGTTCGTTATAGGTAAATCGAATGAATTGGCGGCGGCGGCGGCCAATGCTATCGTTCAGGCTCCTGGCAAAATTTACAACCCCTTCTTTATATATGGTGATACTGGGTTGGGCAAAACTCACCTTATGCAGGCTATCGGTCATTCAATTCTGGAACGTGACAAAAACACCAGAATTACTCTCGTAGGAACCGAGCAGTTTACAAATGACCTGGTGAACTCGATTCAGACCAGAACCACACAGGAATTTCGCCGCAGATATCGCGAGACAGATCTTTTATTGGTTGACGACATCCACTTCCTCAAGGGAAAAGAGGCTACACAGGAAGAATTCTTCCACACCTTTAATACCTTATATGAAGCCGGACGTCAGATTATCCTGACCAGCGATCGTCCACCTTCGGAAATTTCCGGGCTTGAAGCCCGTCTGGTTAGCCGTTTCCAATGGGGAATGGTCGCAGACATCGAGCTGCCTGACTTTGAGCACCGGATAGCTATCCTTCAGCAAAAAGCTCAACAGGATGATCTTCAGTCTACTATTCCAGATGACGTCATCATGTTTATTGCTGAACATGTCCGGTCCAGTGTTAGAGAGCTGGAAGGTTCTATAATTAAGCTGCTGGCCTATGCATCACTTCGCCATAAACCGGTAACTGTGGACGTTGCCAGGGAAGCCCTAAGGGATAAGCTACGAGGTTCCGACGGTTCCGAATATGTTCCGGAATCTACAACATATGGATTATCGATCCCTGCAATTCAGCAGGCTGTTGCGAAGGATTGGGGAGTTTCCGTAGAAGGAATCTGCTCCAAAACCAGAACCAAAACCCTGACAATCCCTCGTCAGATTGCGATGTATTTATCCAGGGAGTTGCTCGGTGCTCAGCTTGTTGAGATTGGAAATGCTTTTGGCGGCCGCGATCATTCCACTGTAATTCATAGTGTAGAAAAGGTAACTGAAATGATTCAGTCCGATTCGGACATTAGAAACAGGGTTTCAAAGCTCAAATCAGAGCTTGAAAGGCTACGGAATTAGGTAAAAAGTTGTCCACAATTTATCAACATTTACCGTCTTATGAATGTTGATATCTCCACAATGTTGTGGAAAACACCAATCTGTTGAGAAAACCAATGTTGATCAGTGTCGATAAATAAAGTTACCCACCTAGTATTCACATTAAGCGAATGCGTTAACTTTAATCAGGATAGACAGTTACAGAGTTTGTCCACACTTCCACATTCTCTACTACTACGACTAAATTTATATATAATATATAGTTAGTTAGTACGTTGTACTTTTCCACTCTGTGGGAACAAAGTTCCAAAATCTTACCATTCACAAATCCAAGGATTCAGAATGCGCTTTACGATTTCTCGTGAAAAGCTTCAAGAAGGACTCGCAGCGGTAGCAGCCAGTGTTCCGTCAAAGACCACATTGCCTGTACTGGCAAACATCCTGGTCGAGACAACGGATCGCGGCATCCGTCTTTCTGGAACTGATCTCGATATAGCAGTTAGCACAGAAGTAGCTGCAGATGTCGATGCGCATGGTGCGGTAACGATTCCAGCCAAGAAGCTGACAGAGCTGGCAAGGGAACTCCCTCCGGCACCGGTAAAAATTGCTTCGGTTGGTGAACAACGGGTGACACTGGAGTGCGGACGCTCCAAGTTCAAGCTCCTTGGATTACCGAAGGATGATTTTCCAACCTTCCCAACTGTTAAGTTCAACGAGAGCTGGAAGATCAGGTCCGGAGATCTGCATAAGCTGATTTCTGCAACTTCGTTCGCGGTTTCAACCGAAGAGAGCCGGCCAATTCTTAATGGTGTACTTTGGGAGCTAAGACCAGAGCAGATGCGTATGGTCGCTACAAACGGCCATAGGCTGGCTAAAATGGAGACACCAATCAACGCCAGCAGCGCTCCTGCGGCCGATATGATTGTCCCTCCCAAGGCGCTCGATCAGGTTAGAAGACTCTTCCCAGCAGAAGAAGAGTTGGAAGTAGCAAGTGGGGATAACCACATAGGTTTCAGGTCGCCATTTACTTCGGTATTTACCAGAATTATTGAGGGCCCATACCCTCCATACGAACAGGTAATACCTCGTGACAACGACAAATACGCTGTAATCGATAAAACCGCTTTGGTGAGCGCTTTAAAAAGAATGTCTGTGATGGCCAGCGATCAAACCCATCGTATCAGGCTCTCATTCAACTCAGGAATGCTCAAATTCAGTGTAACCACTCCTGACCTTGGTGAAGCACAGGACGAGCTTCAGGTGCGGTTTACAGGCGATCCGCTCGATATCGGTTTTAACGCTACCTATCTTCTGGAGATCCTTAAGTACATTCCGACAGATGAGGTCCGTATGACCTTCAAAGCTCCAGAGCGAGCTGCCACACTGGAACCTGAAGACTGGAAAGATCCATCAACATACATGTGTCTGGTGATGCCTCTCCGTCTGATGGATTAATCTGTTAGCTAGCAGTTAGCTGATCAGTCTTTCCAGGAATTATAGGACATGTTGATTGGTGTCTCCATTAGTCAGCCTCGAGTCTGGCCTGGAGCCCAATATCTTTTGAGCTTTAGTGAACCAGCTTTATCTGTTCAGAAACTTTCTGAATAAATGTGCTTTTCCGCCCGGATGAAAAGATAGAAACAAGCGAGACCTGTTCTCCATTTATCTTCTCAATTGCACCAGAAGTAGGATTTACATAAACAACAGCATCCGATTTTCCATCGATGCTAACCAGAACCTTATGTTGTCCTTCGTTTCCCTGACCGGATGATACTATCGATTCGGTTTTAGCCAGCCTGATCAGCTTTCCGCCTTGCCCATCGGTTGTATCCCCCAGGACGACGTATTTTCTGTTTATCTCAGTTTGAAGTGGAATAGTTCCACGGCAGTACTCTGCCTTAACAAATTCAGACCATGTTGTACCAACTGTTATGGAGTTGATAACAGATTGAGGGATTATCGGGATGATATTCTTGGCCTTTATCATCATCGACTTCGTATCACTACAGCCCCGCAGCTCAGCTTCAGAAGGTTGCAGTACAGATATTGTTGTGTCTGTTACTGAAAGTCTTACTTCTTCCCGGTTGGTAGGAATTGATCTGAAATCGTAGGTTCCCTTTGACGCAGACTCAATAGTTGTATTTGAATCTGCAACTGCTACCTGGGCATCTGTCTGGACTCTATACACAAATTCACCGGATGGCATAACAAGAGACCATACTGGTGATTTACCAGACGGATTTAACTTACCCGATGGGTCTGTTTCTTTTTCAACAGTATTCTCTGGCCTGTTTTCACTGGAAATGTCGCCTGGGTAATTTGTTGATGACGGAGTAGTGGCGCATGCAGTTGAGATTACAATTGCGCTTAACCCTATCCAGTGGTTTCTGTTTATTAGTTTCATATTGTTACTTATTAACAGTTGAATACTGATAATAGTAACAGCAAGATAGTCACCAGCCTATAAGCCGAGTTCTGTAGAGGAGTTTGATATCCTTGCGAATACCACTTTCTCTTGACGGTCATTTCTCTCGACATGCAGTCACCTGCATGTTCTAGCAGCCTACCCGCGGAGACTTTGTCGGGGTGGACACCCCTCTCCGCCTATTTGGCCTTGCTCCCATTGGGGTTTACCGTGCCGTCTGTGTTACCACAGACGCGGTGAGCTCTTACCTCACCGGTTCGCCCTTACCAGATCCTTGTGGGAACTGGCGGTATAATTTCTGTGGCACTTTCCGTCGCAAATTCCTAAGAACTTACGCCCAGGTGTTACCTGGCAATGTGTCCAATGGAGCTCGGACTTTCCTCGAAATAGTAACACTAGGATACTATTTCGCGACCATCCAGCTGATGACTATCATGCTAGTTATAACTATCTGAAATATAACGCATCATTAACTGGACTTTAACACGATGCTTTTAATCTGATCCTGTAAATCGTGTTGTACAAATTCGGTATAACAGATAAAGTCACAATTTTACAGAACGACTTCTCATGAATCAGTCACCAACACCAGTTTCAACAATGTTGAGTCCGTTAGAGAGAGTTAATGTCGATGTAATGTCACGTGGAGCTTATACACCATATCATAGAAATACACTCGAAGAAGTTATTACAGATCTGCGTGAAGAAAAGAGCAAGGCTGTAATTCTATCCGCATCAGGATACAATCTTCATAATCGGGCAAAAATTGCAGAGATCACACGGAGTTTTCCACGAGTTCCCACATTTGCATTGTTAACAAAAGAGAGATTTATAACACCATTATCTGCACATTCCTTGGGGCAGGCCGGTGTTAAAACTATGGTCGATGTCAGATCAGGAAACGGATGGGAAACACTCAGAAAGATGTTATTGCGAGAAAGCTGTGATGAAGTTCAGAATATGGCACTTTCCATGATAAACAATGACTTACACAGTGTTAACAATGATTGTAGAAAGTTCTTTGAGACACTATTTACATATCATCCATACGTATCAAGTGTTCGGCAGATTGCGCAGACATTAAATATTCTTCCAGGAACTCTTCTTAGTCGTTTCTATAAACGCAGACTTCCATCGCCAAAAGAATATGTAGACGTTGCCCGATTAATACGAGCTATGTTTTTGCTTGAAAATACTGGGTTGTCTGTTTCTACAGTCGCAGTACATCTTGGCTTCTCTTCACCTCAAGCTTTTAGCAGACATACTCAGTCAGTAATGAATATGCCACCAATCGAGCTTAGAAAGTTATATAATGGCGAGGCGATGCTTAATCATTTTAGAGAACGACTAATACTTCCATACGTTGATTCTCTGCGGAGCTTTAGACCAACTTCAGGCCGACGGGTAACCTATCTATAGGTTACCCGTCGGCTGGAGCATTGATAATGATTTAATACATCTTATGATGCTTTAAGATATTTATCGCTGAGTCATATATAAGCTTTAGAATATCTTCAGCTGAAACTTAGATAAGCTTTAGAATGTCTTCAGCTAAAACCAATGATATGACTTTTACTCCTGTTGCAGATTCGATAGCTTCTTTTCCGCCTTCCTGTCTGTCAACAAGTGCAAGTACTCCAACAACCGTTGCGCCTGTTTCTCTAATTGCTTCAATAGCTTTTAGAGCGGAACCACCTGTTGTGATAACATCTTCTATAACAACAACTTTGTCAGATGGTGCAAATGAGCCTTCAATACGTTTCGCTGTACCATGAGCTTTTGCTTCCTTTCTTACTGTAAAGCAGCGAACTGGCGGATTGTCTCCGGCAAGCATGCTTGCGTATGAAATAGCGTATGAGATTGGGTCGGCACCTAAAGTCAGTCCGCCGACTGAATCCGGTTTCCAGTTATCCTGTACGACCTTTAAAGCCTGAGGTCCAATGAGAGCCAGTCCATCTGGGCTCATGGTTGTGGTGCGTGCATCTATATATAGCTCGGATTTGGCTCCGGACGAGAGTGTGAACTGTCCACGTTTTGCAGAGCGTTGAGCTAGTATTTCGACTAATTTGGTGGTCATGGGTGAAAATATAGTCTGAAACCCGACCAATGGGGTAGCGTCTGAGTTCTGTAGATAGATCCTGGCATTGGATTGTGCCTAACAGTCGCATTTGTTTATTAAAGTTTGTCAATAAATGTTTAATCTATGCTAAGAATTCCCTGAAAACGGTAGGAATGTTGCAGTTGTATGCCCTATGTTCCTCCTCTTTGGTTGGTTAGCATTTCTAATTGTTGGCCTTCTTGGGTTCTCCCTTTTTTATTTGGAGAGGTTGAGGGGAAGGCGTCTCAGGTATCGTATTTTTGAGCTGGAGAAGTTGTCCCAGCAGGTTTTGAACGCCAATAAGGGAAAAAGTGAGTTTTTGGCTAATGTATCACATGAGTTTAGGACACCACTCAATACCATTATTGGTTTTACAGATCTTTTAAAAGAAGGCTATTATGGTGAGCTGGCTTCGTCACAGCTTACAGCTTTAAGCAGGATCGAGTCTTCTTCAAACCATCTGAGACAGATAATTGATCAGGTTCTGGATCTGGCTAAGATCAACGCTGGCCGCTATCCGTTAAATGTTGAGTCGATCAATATCCGAACCTTTCTATTGGATATTGCTACTGAGATAGAGCCGCTGGCGATGGAGAAGAAATGTAGCATCCACCTTTCTCTAAGAACTGCCGGTGCCGCCATGGTACACACTGATCCGGCTCATCTCAGGCAGATAGTGGTGAATCTCCTGGGGAATGCAATAAAATACAGTCAGTCCGAGATGATTAGTATTAAAACGCAAATAATTACTAAAAACCTGAAAAATATTCCTGAGATCCTAAGAAAGTCTCCCAACGACTGGCTGGTTATACAGATAGTTGATTATGGAATTGGGATATCCCCTGATTTTCATAATCGTATATTCGAAGGTTTTTTCCAGGTACCTTCCGGAGTTACTAAGGATAATCCAGCTGTTTCCCGCAGTCTGACCAATGGGGTTGGGTACTTTTTTGAGGAGCGGCGTGGCAGTACAGGGCTGGGTCTCTCCATTGCAAGGCAGCTGTCGCACCTTATCAATGGAGAGATTTTTCTCGAAAGCAGTGTAGGTAAGGGATCTACCTTTTCAATCTGGCTTCCAAATACCTAATCAGCGCCTGTTAGTGCTTGGTATCCATCCAGTTGTTACCAATACCTACATCTACAACTAATGGAACAGAAAGCTTTTCAGCGTTTTCCATCTCCTTAACTACTATATCCTTAAGTGTAGACAGTTCATCTTCCGGTGCTTCGAATACAAGTTCGTCATGCACCTGAAGTAACATATTGCTTTTGATGCCACTGTCTCTAATTGCTTTATCTATTTTGATCATTGCAATTTTTATGAGATCAGCAGCCGAACCTTGTATTGGTGAGTTTGCAGCGGTACGCTCGCCAAATGCACGAATGTTAAAGTTTCTGTCTTTAATTTCAGGTATGTAGCGACGACGTCCGAATATTGTCTGAACGTATCCGTTCTCACGGGCAAACTCCACCATCGATTCCAGATACTTTTTAACTCCCGAGAATCTAGTGAAGTACTTGTCAATAAACTCTTTTGCTTCGCCGTGCGATATTCCTAACTGTTGAGACAGGGCATGAGGGCCCTGGCCATATATTGTAGCGAAGTTGATAGTCTTTGCGCGTGCTCTCATGTCGGATGTTACACTTTCCAAAGGAACATCAAATATGATTGCTGCTGTCTGCCTATGAATATCTCCGCCGGCATTAAATGCCGTAACAAAGTTTTCATCATGAGAGAGATGTGCCAGCAGACGCAATTCAATCTGTGAATAGTCAGCTGCAAGCATCTTCCAACCAGGCTTTGCGATAAATCCTCTTCGAATTTCCTTTCCTAGCTCACTTCTGATAGGAATGTTCTGAAGATTTGGGTCGCTTGATGACAATCGGCCTGTACTGGCAACAGTCTGGTTGAATGATGTATGGATTCTTCCTGTTGCAGGATTAATCTGTTTAGGTATAGAATCCAGATAGGTACTTTCTAACTTTGCTAGCTCGCGATATTCCATTAGCAGAGTTGGAATAGTGTGTCCCATCTGTGCAAGCTCCTGTAATACTGTTGCATCAGTAGAAGGACCTGTTGCAGTGCGTTTGATAATCGGGAGATTTAAACGCTCAAACAGTATTTTTCTAAGTTGAAGATTTGAAGCTATGTTAAACTCTTCGCCAGCTTCAGTAAATATCTTCTTCTCAATTAACTGACGCTCACGTTGAAAACGGTCTTTCAGCGATTTGAATAACGCAACATCAATTGAGATACCAGCAGATTCCATCCTTGCAAGCACAGATACGAGCGGTATTTCAATATTGTTAAAAAGTTCCAGAAGTTTGTAATCTTCCAGTTCTTTTTCGAAAAACTGTTTTAACTGAAGTGTGATATCTGCATCTTCGCAAGCATAATCCGCTGCAATTTCTATAGGAACATGGGAATATGGAATCTGATTTTTCCCCTTTCCACAGATCTCTTCATACGAAGTCATTGAATGCTGAAGTATATCCAGGGCCAGCATATCAAGACCGTGTGATCTTTTACCTGGATCCAGGACATAACTAGCAATCATTGTATCGAAGGATAAACCTCGTACAGTTACACCAGATGTCTGTAGTGCGAGAATATCATATTTTGCATTCTGAGCAGATTTTTTGATGGAATCATCTTCAAGAAGATCGCGAAGCTGTTTCATCTCATCTGACAACAACGGCGGCAGGTTTTTATACTTGCTTGTTTTTACTTCTACTTCGATTTTCTTGGGTTCTTCGAAAAATCCCGCAAGATCACCCTGACTGGATGCTCCAGCAATCTCGTGATGAAGTGGAAAGTAGTACGCTGTATGTGGTTCATATGCAACTGATATTGCTACAACTTTGGAGCGTAATGGATCAATTTTAGATGGAGAATCCGGATCTATTACAGTTTCTGTGTCGAATGTAAATGCTCCATTTGCACGTATTTTAGCAACGACTTCATTTACCATCTCTACTGAATCTACAACTTTATATGTAGTTTCAACTTTTGGTTTGGATATGTTTTCGTGTACTGAAGTGCTCTCGCTACCATGAACCGCCAAGGAAGCATTGGAAGTTTCAGCAGACCCATCTATTGAATTACTTCCTGTCTTTGAATCAGATGTTACACCAGTAGCTGAGTTGGATTCATCAGCTCCACCTGAAGAATTAGAAGCTTCTGCTGCCCTTGCTAATGTGTGAAATTCCAATTCAATATAAATCTCTCTCAATGATTTATAATTGGGGCGTTTGACTCTTAACGCTTCCAGATCGAGTTCAAGAGGTAGGTCCTGAACTATCGTTACCAGTTCTTTTGAAAGACGTGCATTATCCGCATACTGCTGTAATGCTTCGCGAGGTCTTTTTTGTTTTAACTTATCTGCATTGGCCAGGATATTTTCTATATCGCCAAATTCGCTGACCAAAGCCTGAGCAGTCTTATCTCCGATTCCCTTTACACCAGGGACGTTATCGGATGTATCGCCAACAAGGGCGAGATAGTCGGTTACATAACGTGGTTCAACGCCAAGCCTTTCACTTCCGTTTACTGTGCTGATCCAATGTTCGTCTACACTTGCTGGCCCGCCTCTGCCCGGGTTTAGTAACCATACATGATCGCGTACCAGCTGTTGGAAATCCTTGTCGCCAGAGACAACTACCACATTTATGTTTTGACTTGCTGCCTGGTTGACCAATGTTCCTATAACGTCATCGGCCTCATAGCCTGGGAGAGAAAGAATGGGAATGTTATGAGCTTCTATAATCTTGCAGATTCGTTCCATGCCGGTGTCGAAATCTGCCTGTAGATCATCAGTCAGCTTTTCTCTGGTAGCTTTGTATTCAGGGTATCGTTCGTGTCTAAATGATAGCCCGGAGTCATGAACCCAGCCTAGATAATCTGGTTTATGCTTTGTAATCAACCTGTTGAGGAAATTTGCTACTCCCCAAGCTGCTGAAGTGTTTTCTCCAGTCTTGTTGCGTAAGGGTCTGGCAATAAGTGCAAAAAATGCGCGATAGATGAGTGCGTACCCATCTACTAAAAAAATACGTGGGGATTCTGGTGGTGTAACTGACATTATCTGATTGACACGACTCTTGATAGTAGTGATCTAAACTGTGATTCGCTTGCTGGTAACATACGCCATTGTCCACTCCAGAGTTCATCCACAAAGATTATTCTGGATTGAAGATCCTGATATTCCCAGATCAGTATTCTTACTTTCTGACCTGAGTTAACAGATGAATATTGTGATAAGTATCCTTCATCCTGATAAACTGCACTTGGATTACCGAGCCCAACGTAAACTGAGCCACGTGGTGATAACCAGCCTTCGGAAGCTTCTCCTCTGAATTGATAGTTAGCCTCGCGGATTCTCAGGAAATAAGCTTGAAGTGCTTCGTTCTGTGGAGTGGCAGGTGATCGGTCTGTTGCGCGTAGAAAAGCTGCCCATTCCTGCCCACGTGTTTCTGGTGTGGCCTTATACAGTTTCTGTATATAGCTATTTGGGGCGAAGTATCTGAGATATGTAATCATATCGTTGAATGTCAAAACCGGGAGATCAGGTCCGAATCCAACAAATACAGATGCTCTTGAACTGTCCTGGTTATCGAGTCGCTTGGCAACAAGATTCCAGATTCCTACATCTGCGACTGCAAGTGGGATATCAATTATTGCTGTTCCAATCCCGTTTTGTACCGACATGTTGATTGTATCTGTCCAGGCTGCCTTTTTTCCACTGTCACGTAGTACTAACAGCATAGGGATGGAGGTATTGTCAGCTTTCCCACCATTATAAGCTTCTATATAGACTCCAATTACACTGTCTACGCCGAATTCAAGTGAAGACCGGGGAGAGCCGAGGTAGTCTGGTATCCTGGAACTCTCATTCCTGGGAGTTGCTTCGTAGATAACTACTGGTTTACTAAGGGTACTGGTTCCAGCGATGGCCGCGCCATTTGTGTTGTTCTGTACAGCATTAACAAACAGAGGCACATGAATCAGCTCTTCTTCTGCAAGAGTCTGTTCCGTGTTCAGGTCTTTTACTGTGTAGTTAAGAAGGTAGGAGCCCGGCTGGATATTAAACGCCTTCTGAAAGATTATACTTTCGTCGGTTCTACCGACCTCTTTATGTGTGCCTACTCGAACGGTCTGCTTGGTAGTCGATGTTATTGCTACCCCAGCCTGAGTAGAAGCCGTTAGCGTAACTTCGTAGTTGGCAACATATTCATCCCCGTCCCGGTTGAATGTTAATCCCCGGTTAGGAATAGACAGAGTTGTAACTACAAGGGTTGAATCATCGAACTGTGATGCGAAGAAAGCCGACTGAGCCACGAATGCCATTGGGAGCTGGGATGCAACAATTCCCATTTTATTGTAGATTGGCCTGAAATCAGGGATACTCCCTGAAGCTGTGGCATTGGGATTAAACGTAGCAAACGGATCGTTGTTCGGGTTCGTGCGTTGTCCTCCACAGGCAACCAGAGACACCATTAAGGCAGCTAAATAACACCATCTTGTCACTCTCATTTTGTCCTCTGGTTGTAGATTTTAGCAAATTCGCGAGTATCTTCAGATACAACTGTTTTCTTCATACAATTTACATTAGGTTCGGCGCGTGATTCGAGAAAGTTTGGTTGGAACTGAAATCGTCGGATATCTGATTGACCGCGAGGTTGGCGAGGGTGGAACGTCTACAGTTTACGACGCACACCATTCCTCTCATGGCCGAGTCGCTCTCAAGGTATTGAGGGAAAGGCTTCGTAACAATCAGACGGCTGTAGCCAGATTTATACGTGAAGCTGAATATGGTGCCCGTGTTGTTCATCCTAATGTAGTGCGCACAATTGAGACCGGTGAGGCGCCGGGAAACATCCCATTCCTTGCTATTGAATGGGCATTCGGCGAATTACTCGAAAAATATGTAAAACGGGAAGGGCCCTTGGAGCCCACCGAGGCGGCTTTCATAGTCACACAGATAGCATCGGCAGTTCAGGAAGCACACAATCAGAATATTGTTCATAGGGACCTCAAGCCGGACAACATTATGTACGACGTTGAGACCTATCAGGTAAAGCTTTTGGACTTCGGTATTGCTGCAGATACCTCTGCGGATGCAGAAGACAGGTTAACCAGAGCTGGATTTTTTGTCGGGACCTTGATGTATGTCGCCCCGGAGTCTCTCTCCGGAGAGATTGTAACTCCAGCAGCAGATCAGTACTCGCTTGCAACTATCGCCTATTTTCTGCTTACGAGCTGTCTGCCATACTCTGCAAAGCAGCCCAGGGAGATGTTTACTCAGCTTCTTACCATGCCACCAATCCCTCTGAATGAAGCCAAGGAAGGGTGTCACTTTAATGATGAGGTTGAGTCTGTACTCATGAAGGCGCTTTCTAAAAAACCTGAACAGCGCTTCAAGGATGTTACAGCCTTTGCTAATGCTTTGGAGCGAGCTTTAACGGTTCCTCAACGCAAGCCAACTATGTTCAATCGGTTCAGGTCAGCTCTGAAACGAAGATAGACTGGTTGCTCTATTTCTATTGTCAGGCAAACCCCTGATAATAAACAGAGCGATAATCATCCCGATAAGGATGGTTGCAACTCCTGATCGATAGGCAATGTCGGTTCCTGCAATTGGAAGTAACCCGTCTACTGCGAAACTCCATATAAAGGGGCCTACGATTGCAGCTGCTCTTGCGGACAGAACCATTAGGCTGAAAAATCGCCCAGCTTCTTTATCAGGTACAAGTTGAAGGAGCATTGGGCGCTCAGCGACATTAAGCCCACCGTAAATAAATCCTATGGCCGCTCCTATTATCCAGAATAGTAGTTGCGACTTAACCAGGATCATTGCAACAAGGCAGATTATCCAGCATACAGTTACGATTTCTAATGTTTTTTTTGCGCCAATTCTATCTGTGAGCTTTCCCCATACATAACTACCAAGAACTGCTGGCATTGTAAGTACTACAAACAGAGTTGTTTCAGAACCTTCTGCAAATCCCATCGCCATTACAGCGTATACTGCCATGAAACTTATAATTGTTCCCATGGCATCCTGGTATACGAAAGATGCTATCAGGAAACGAATTGAACCCGGGTATTTTTTTGCATCCTGTAAGGTGTGTTTTATATCGGAGAATGCTTTTTTCCATTCAATTGCTTTCTTCTTTGCCTGTGGGTAATGGTCGTAACAGAAGATGAATAATGGCAGGCTGAACAGGAGATAAAGCAGCCCGGTAGGTACGAAGGTCGATACTCTACCACCATGTTCTGTAAAAGGGATAATACTCCTGAGAGTGTTCATAGCTGATTCAGATACAGCTCCAAACACTGGAAACTCACCATTAAAGAATGGTGTGATTAACATCACTCCCGCAATCGATCCAAGATATCCCAGTGCTACTCCAACTCCCGAGAGATTTCCAAGGAGATTAGGCGGTGCCAGGTCTGTCATCATAGCGTTATAAAACGGTAATGCACCCTGATACGCGTAGTTAGCAATTATAAATGCAATTACTATTGCTACTATAGCAGCTGATGAAACATTAGTGGCATTTAACTCTGATGCACTAATCGGCACCATTGTCTGTCCAATTACCCCTATCCCCATTGTTGCAGCAATACAAAGTAGTGTAAATCCAATCACCCATCTTTTACGTCGACCCGTAGCATCGGATATAGCTCCAAAAATCGGGATGGATAACATTACCAGCAAAGACGCAATCCCATTACCTATGGCAACAGTTGTATTGGATGAACCAAGGTCGGCAATCATCCAGACAGAGAAATACAACGTTACGATGTTCATCGAAAATATTGTATTTGCAAAATCATATATCGCCCAGCTATAACGCTCCCGCTTAGGAGCTAATGTAGTAGTTGTTGGCGTACTACTATGTTGAACACTGTCTTGTTGGGTGTAGCTTTTTCGAGTAGCCGAGGTACTTAAGGTTTGATTGGGATCGTAGCCCATTTTTATTAGTAGAGCAGGGTGAGTGGAGATTTGTTTGCTAACAGTGTCCGTGAGCCTTTCAGGTTTACAGTGATGTAGGTGCTTCTATGAAAGTTGCTTCCAGACCAAATGTATTTGCGCAGTGTGTTGATATTGCTCTTACGCCCAGTGTTTCTGTGGCGTAATGCCCAGCATAGATAACAGTGATACCAAGTTCCATAGCTTCAACTGCGGTATGGTGCGGTCCTTCGCCTACAATCATTGTGTCTATCCCTAAAGATGCTGCCTCTCTAAGGGTTTCTGAAGATGCTCCACTTCCTGTACATATAGCCCAGCGTTTGGTGATCTGAGCTGGATCTATAGGTGTTGACCTGGCAAGTCCACCATGAGCCTGGGCAAAAAGAGTTGATCGTCTGAATAACTCTGCGGTTTCTACCTGATCCGTTCCTTTAACGCCAATATAGATGTTCTTGTATTCACCGAACTGCCCATCTGGCTTCAGGTTTAAAGCCTGTGCCAGAAGTGAATTGTTGCCGAATGTTGGGTGGTAATCCAGCGGTATATGGGATGAGTATACCGCTACGTTATTTGACATTAAAGCTTTCAGCTGTCTGTAACGATGTCCGACAAAACGATTTAGTCCGCTCCAGAACATGCCATGGTGAATTACTAACAGACCAGCCTTTTCGTCAATTGCACGTGAAACAGTTTGGGATGAAAAATCTACAGCCGCAGCGATTTTTTTAACTTCACCTTCGTTCTCCAACTGCAATCCGTTAAGGGCAGGGGAATAGTCAGGGATGGTTGAAGTAGAAAGAATATCGTCCAGAAATTCTGCAATTTTCACTGAAGTTGTCACGAATCTTCTCCAAAATAATTGTGATATTTGCTAAAAACGCTGTGTGGATAACTATAAAAAAAATGGTTAATCACACACTATATAATAACGTAAGTCCTTGATATACAACGGGTTACCCATGATGTGGATAACCCGTGTGGATAACTTATAACTTTATGTTGATATCTTATTTTCTGTTGAGTTATTCTAAAGCGTCCATCAGTTCCAGAAGTCTGTTCAGATCTTCATAAGAGTAAAACTGAATTCTGAGTTCGCCCTTTTCTCCATTTTTGACATCAACTGAAACGTCTGTTTGGAGTCGATTTCGAAGAAGATTTTCGACGTATTTTACGTCACCTGTCTTCTGGATCTTTGGTTCAGATTGGGAATTTGAGGATGGTTTCGAAAGTACGTTCGATTCCTTTTTTCCTTTATTGGTTTCGGCTCGAACTCTTTCTTCAACCGCTCTAACCGATAATCCCTGCTGGACGATCTCATTCGCAATACGACTCATTTCACTTTCATTTTCCAGTGAAAGCAGAGGTCTTGCATGCCCCGCAGTAAGTGACCCGGTTTCGATCAGTTTTTTTACTGGAGTTGGTAGCTGAAGAATCCTTAATAAGTTTGCCACAGTTGATCTGTCTTTCCCAACCAGCTTTGCGATTTCAGATTGAGTCAGTCCAAATTCATCGGATAAACGCTGGTAGCCTTCGGCCTCTTCAACTGTATTTAAATCGCTTCGCTGGAGGTTTTCTATAAGAGCCAGCGTCAACATCGTCTGATCGTCATAATCTCTGACAATCGATGTGATATTGGTCCATCCTAAGAGCTGAACAGCACGTAACCGCCTTTCCCCGGCTACCAGTTCGTAACTATTGTCTTCAGAGAGCTTTCTGACAGTGATGGGCTGAAGCAATCCGCTCGCCGAAATACTGTTTTTTAGTTCCTCCAGTTCCTCACTCTTGAATGTCTTTCTAGGCTGGTACTGGTTTGCTCTGATAGAGCTGATTGCGATTTCTTTAAGCGGGCTGGTGTTTTCGATTGTTACGGTCTGTATTCCAGGGCTTGCGTCTTGAACGGCTGGCTTTTGCTTAAGAAGTGCTTCCAATCCACGACCAAGTCTTCTTGGAGTTTTTTCTGCTGCCATTAAAAATCGTCTCTACTATATAGTATGTGATGTGATCTGGCCGGTAGTCGCCGCGGCAGTAATCAGGTTTGTTCTTTCCATCAATTCTTTTGCTACACCCATGTATGCCTGGGCTCCAATGGAAGCTGCATCGTACATAATGATCGGCTTTCCAAAACTTGGAGCTTCGGCGAGACGAACGTTGCGTGGAATAACACTCTCGAATATTTGTGATCCGAAATAGTCTCTAGCTTCGGCTGCAACCTGACGGCTAAGATTTAAACGCGCGTCATACATAGTCAGAAGCACGCCATCTATTCGGAGACTTGGATTGATGCCCTGTTGAACTATATGAATTGTATTGAGAAGCTGGGATAGCCCTTCCAACGCGTAATATTCGCACTGAAGCGGAATTAGAAGAGCATCCGCAGCTGCCAGCATATTAATTGTGATTAACCCGAGGGAAGGGGGGCAGTCTATGAGGATATAGTCGTATTCATCCTTAACCAGGGCGAGGGCATCTCGCATCATCCTTTCACGGGTGGGATGATCTACCAACTCAACTTCGGCACCTGCCAGATCAGGAGTGGCTGGAATTACATCCAGATTTTGAAACTGAATGCTTTTTTTTCTGGCATCCGCAACCGTTGATGTTCCTATGAGGATGTCGTATACGGTTTTATCGGAATCTTCTCTTGGAGTTCCTATTCCGCTAGAGGCGTTTCCTTGAGGGTCGCCATCCACCAATAACACTCGCTGCTCGGCGGCAGCTAAAGATGCGGCAAGATTTACAGCAGTGGTGGTTTTTCCAACACCACCTTTTTGGTTTGCAATTGCTATTGTGCGGGCCACAGAATTTTGTTGGAGATGTTTCACGTGAAATTGTTTCACGTGAAACATACACCACTAGTTCACTTTTTTCAGTGACACTATTTATAAAAAATTACTTATTAGCTGAATATTTCCAGCGTGTGTATACTGTTACGATAACAGATTGTTCTCCAGCACTAATTGGAGTTGACCCGGCTAAGGCATCAGCAGCTGCCTCCAGCTTGGCATAGGCCCTTGGGAAGACTGGCTGATCCTGGTTGATAGTTATTTCTATCATGTCAACGACCTTGCCGCCAATAGCGCTAGCTACGATATCAGCCTCGCGCTTTGCCTTTATAACGGCTTGCCCCAAGGCCTGTTCTCTCGCAGCATCTGTATTTGAAGCGTAGAAGCTTAGAGATGAGATATCATTTGCACCATTCTTTAACGAAGCGTCGATAACGGCACCAACCTGTTTGATGTCTTTCAGATCAACAAGTACTGTGTTGCTCACAATGTACCCTGTGAGAATCGGCTCGCGATTTGGCTCATATCTGTAGTTCGGCGATACCTGGTAGGACATTGTGCTGATCTGATCGTCAGTCAAGCCAAGAGCTTTAAGGGCGGCTAGAACGGCGTTTTGCTTTTGCGCATTTTCTTCTGCTGCTCGTGCTGCAGTTTCGTGCTTCGTCTGCACAGCTATATAAATCTTTGCTCTATCCGGGTTCACTTTCACCGTATATGATGCCGAGACGGATATTGCAGGAGGCGGTTCGTTGGGAACAGGAGTCTGAGCCATAATATTGGTAGGAGCAAGGCTGGCAATAGAGGCCGAAAGTGCAAATAGCGGAAGGCTAGCACCAACTAAAAGTTTTTTAATCATGAATTCCTCAATGGTTGGGGGGAGGGATGAAAATATAAGCGATCTCTATGCCTAACCAGTTCACAACTGTTTGAGTTACGCAGGTTGTAACTCTTAATACAAATGTCATGTTATAACCTATCCGATAGGTTATTTAGTTCGTACTTTTTAGTATGAATGAAGTTGTTGATCCGTATTTAAAAGGTGCAAAGTGGTTAAAGCGCCGAGCCTCTCTTGAGTTATCACTTCACAATGGAATGCTGGTGGTAATTCCAGGCCGTTTGCTTGAAGAGTTTGTCGATTTGCCTAACGAGTTAAGTGACCCGAAGGTTGTATGGCGGATGGAATCAGTAGGAGATGTGCACATTCTAGAAGATGGAATGACAATTGGGCTGACACTTAACGTCCATGTTGAAGGGGATCACAACATATCATCGTATGCATCTTCGTATATAACGCAGCGTATACATACAAAGAACGAGTCAGATAACCGGGTTAAAACACATCCGGATCGTGTAAATGAAAAGACAGATATACAGAGAATACGATCAAAGAATGGAAGACAGCGTTCAATGGTGTCTTTGAAAACCACGATCTCTGTTCCAGATATGATTCTGTCTCCTGTTTTACGAAATACTGTTATCCGTAATTGGGCCAGTACTATAGGAAGCAAAAAGACTCCGGCAAAGGCGGAGTCTTCAAGGAAAAACGGTAAAAAGGGTGGTCGTCCTACGACTACTCTTCGCGGCGAGTAATAGTATTGAGATCTGTAAAGACTACTTCAGGATGTTCAGTAGCAGGGGTGGAAGTTGTAACATCCCTGGTGTAAGCAACAAGAAGTCTCTTTAGTTCGGCAACAAGTCCTTCTCTTGTTGCAGGTGTCGCTGCCATTGCAAAGCTTAATAAAGCGTGGGTGACCAGCACTGCAACTGTGGCTTGAATATGTCTTTCAACCTGAGATATGTGTGGCGCTCTTGATGCCAGCATGGCCTCTGTTCTACCGATGATTGCCTTATGCAATTCAGAATCGGCTCCAGTAGGATTTTTGCAATTTGAATCCGGGCCATGTAAAGCATGAAATACATGGCGATAAGCTGGATTCTGGCTGTAAAATTCAAAAGCTGGCATGATGATCATCTGCATCAGCTCCGGCAAAGGGATCTGTGAAGCATCTGCAGGCATTGTTTCTTCGTTCAGTTTTTTAAGCTGACTGTTATACCGAGCTGCCAGTGCCTCAACGATAGCTGCCTTGTTTGGAAAAAATTGATACAACGATCCTACAGACGTCTCAGCCTCGGCAGCAATTGCATTGGTGGTCGTTCCATCAACGCCAACCTGTGCAATTACCTTGGCGGCCGCGTCCAGAATTTTATCGACGCGGTCATGTCCGCGTCCTTGGCGGGGTACCTTTCTTAATAACATTTCCGGTGGTCGAATGGTGATGCTTTCTTCCCGGTGCTTATTAGGTCTTGTTCGTGAGCTTACTTTCGGCGACATATCAGATAAAAGGCAAACTTCCTTATTCCATTACGTGTGACAACTTGAATCCGTTAATGGGTTACCCAGGGGATTTAGTTATCTTTCAAGGCTGAAATTCCGTTACATATAACATGCACACTTTGCCTTTGTCTGTCGAGACTGAATTTGATATAATCGTTGTTGGTGCGGGACACGCCGGTACGGAAGCCGCTGTAATTGCTTCACGTCTGGGCGCTACTGTTGGACTGATAACTAGCGCCTTGGAAACAATCGGACAGCTGTCTTGTAACCCGGCTATGGGTGGTGTGGCAAAGGGTACTGTAGTCCGTGAAGTGGATGCCCTGGGCGGCATTATTGGCCGTGCAACAGATATGTCCACTCTTCAGTTCAGAATGCTGAATCGGGGGAAGGGGCCCGCAGTCTGGGCGCCAAGAGCCCAGTGCGATAGAACTAGATATCGAAGCTCCATAAGGACACTATTAGAACAGAATCACAACTTATTTCCAATTCAGGGGACTGTAGCCAGGCTTTTGTTAAATTCGTCTGGTGATAAGGTTTTAGGTGTTGAAACCCTGGAAGGGCGTAGATTTGGGGCTAAAGCCGTCGTAATTACGACTGGTACCTTCCTTCGTGGGCGTATTCATATTGGTACAACTACCAATCTCTCGGGTGGTCGTGCAGGGGAAAAGGCCGCTACTCATCTGGCTGAACAGCTGGAAAATGCAGGTCTGGAAGTAGCCCGATTCAAGACAGGAACACCTCCGAGGGTTGATGGGCGTACTGTAGACTTTTCGAAGACGGAAGTTCAGCACAGCGAAATTGACCAGTTTGACTATTCATGGTCACACTTTTGGGATTCTCCGCGAGTCTCAAATTATTCGGAAGGATCAAAACAGACCCGCCACCCGGAACAGCTCCCATGCTGGATCACAGAGCTTGGTATTCCTGGAAAGGAGATAATCTCCGAAAATATTAATAAATCGGCGATGTATGGCGGTGCAATTTCCGCTAAAGGTCCGCGCTACTGTCCTTCAGTTGAAGACAAGATCATCCGTTTCCCAAATGTAGACAAACATCAGATATATCTGGAGCCAGAAGGGCATGATACAGCTGAGTTGTATGTAAATGGATTATCTACTTCCTTACCTGCAGATGTTCAGATTGAAATCCTGCGTACTATTCCAGGGCTGGAACATGTACGGATGACAAGAGCCGGATACGCTATCGAATACGATTATTATCCGCCGACTCAGCTTGACGCCACATTTCAGGTAAAAGCAATGAGTGGGTTGTATTTCGCTGGTCAGATTAATGGTACTACCGGGTATGAAGAAGCTGCCGGTCAGGGTTTAATTGCCGGTATGAATGCGGCTCTTGCAACACAGGGGCGTGATCCTGTAATTCTTGGGCGTCATACTTCATATATTGCCGTGCTTGTAGATGATCTTGTTACCTGTGGTGTCGATGAACCATACAGACTCTTTACATCGCGTTCAGAGTTCAGGTTAACAGTACGGCAGGATAATGCACTACGAAGACTTTCTTCTATCGGATTGGAGCTTGGTATTTATACTGATGCTGAACGAGAGATGATAGAAGAGCGTTTGAATAACGAAGATCGTGCTCAGGCGCTGGCAGAGTCTACAAGCATCAGACCTGAAATTTCCGAACCAGTACTGCGGAAGTTTAACAGCAAGCCGGTTTCACAGTCTGTAAAGATTTCGGAATTGGCAAAACGACAGGATGTTTCTTTATTGGATCTATTTGCTGCTGTAGATGTTGGATCTGATATCAGCCCTGAGGCTGTTGTTACAGCAGAGTTAGAGATAAAGTACTCAGGATACTTTGAACGTGAACGTATGCAGGCTGATAAAATGAAACGTATGGGGGAGTTTCCACTTCCTCCATCGCTGGATTACAGCACCATGAAATCGTTAACGTTTGAAGCCAGGCAAAAGCTACAGAATATTAAACCTTCAACGTTAGCACAGGCATCCCGTATTCCTGGTGTTAACCCAAGTGATTTGCAGAATCTCATGATTGAGATTGAACGAAACAAACGTAACTCTGGAGTGAGCAAAGTATGAGCGGTAACAGAACTGGAAAGATGATCGAGTTTGATTCACCAACCGGAAAAACTCCTGGATACCTAGCAATTCCTGAATCGGGAAGTGGACCAGGGGTTGTTGTTATTCAAGAGTGGTGGGGGCTGGTCGATCATATCAAAGATTTGGTTGAGCGTTTTGCAAAAGCGGGTTTTGTAGCGTTAGCACCGGATCTGTATCATGGTAAAGCGACTACAAGTCCGGATGATGCAGGTAAGATGTTGATGGCGCTTAACATTGATAAGGCGAGTAATGAAATAAAGGCTGCCGCGAACTATCTGCTTTCACTTCCTGAAGTATCACCAGCCAAAGTTGGGACTGTTGGCTTTTGCATGGGCGGACAGTTGGCGCTCTATTCGGCTACAAAAAATCCTGATTCGATCTCTGCCTGTGTTGATTTCTACGGGATTCATCCGAATGCTGCTGTCGATCCAAAAGAGCTTCAGGTTCCTCTTCTGGCTCACTTTGGCAAGGGTGACGATATGGTCACAAAAGGATGGGCCGAAGATCTGGTAAAATCGTTCAAAGATGCTGGGAAGTCAGTCGAGGCCCATTACTACGATGCTGGCCACGCTTTTTTTAATGACACACGGCCACAGGTATATGTACCGGAAGCCGCCCAATTGGCTTGGGAGCGCACTCTGGAGTTTTTTAGAGGTGCTTTGAAGTAGGAAGTAATTAAAGGGGACCTGTAAATTTCTAAGTCCCCCTTGACAACCCCTTTCTTTTCCCCTTATCCTAAGCACATGTCAATCTGGACGAAAAACCTCAACTCCGACAATCCTAAACACGATCGAAAGAATAATAACGATCGTGATATTTGTTGTGCGGTGAGGAATCGGCCAGAATAAGTCTGGATACGTTCAAGGTGAACACGAATGATGCCTCCCGCCATAAACGGGGGGCTTTTTTTTGTGGCTTGTCTTTTCAGGCGAACAATGGGGTGTAGGTCAATGGCAGACCGCTCGACTGTTAATCGAGAAGTTGCAGGTTCGAATCCTGCCGCCCCAGTTTGTTCGTGTTCCGATGTACGTATCTGGGTTAATCCTTGGTTCAAAAATAGCTTCAAAAAACTCCCATGCATCCATTAGATCAAATCTCATTCGGAAAGATCGTTCAGATCCGAGAACGTCTACTTCAAGCTCAGGCTTCTGGACAAAAAGTATATCGTCTCGAATCCGGTGACCCGAATTTTTCTCCAGCACCACATGTTTTAGACGCGATAGATAAAGCTGCTCGTGAAGGGAAGACACACTATATCCCTAACGATGGCATTCCGGAAATTAGAATCGCTTTAGCAGAAAAGCTCCGGACCAAGAATAAAATATCCTGGGTAACCGACAAAAATGTCTTTATGACAAATGGAGCGATGCATGGGCTGTACGTAGTGTTTTCGTGTCTGTTGAGCCAAGGGGATGAGGTAATTATTCCTGATCCAATGTGGACAGAAGTTGGTGAAAATATCAGGCTCGCAGGCGGTGTCACTGTCGGTATCCCGCTGCGAGCCGAAGAAGATTTTGAATATCGACCATCGGAAATCGAAAAGAACATCACTCCACGTACTAAGGCGATTTTCCTAAATACTCCGCAGAACCCAACAGGTGCGGTATTAAGCGAATCCACCATCAAGGAAATCCTTGAAATAGCAAAGAAGTACAATCTGTGGATCGTCTCAGACGAAGCTTATGAAGATGTGATCTATGCACCAGCTGTGCATCATTCAATTGCCTCCTTCGCCCCTGAATACGCTGATAAGATCATCAGCATTTATAGCTACTCAAAAAGCTATGCGATGAGCGGCCTCAGAACCGGATACGTTGTAACCTGCAATCCTGTTCTCCTCGAAAGAATCCCCAAATTACTTCGCTGCACTATTAATGGCGTAAACAGTCTCGCTCAGTGGGCAGCATTGGCGGCAGTTTCCGGTCCTCAGGATCAGCTTCAGGCGATGCGTGATGAATACATCGTACGCAGAGATATTCTGATCGAAGCACTCAGTGGAATTGAAGGGGTAAGACCTTTTAATCCCAAAGGCAGTTTCTTCGTTTGGGTTGAGCTGGATCCATCTGTATACGCAAGATTGGGCGTTAAGGATGCCGATGGACTCTCAGGGCTTTTAGCCGAAAATGGTGTTGGTAGCGCGCCAGGAGACGCTTTCGGATTAACCTGCGAAAATGCAATCCGATTCTCATTCAGCTGTGCGACACCTATGGTTGAAGCAGGAGCTAAAGAGCTGAGAAAGATATTGCTTGGAAAGCCTGCGCTGGTTGGTTAAGTACAGTTAAAACTATGATAGGATTTAAGAAGCAACCTGTCTGAAATATATTATCTGCATGGTTGTCTGTAAATTCAGATTACCATGCAGGTATTTGGTTGCTCTTCAAGTCTTGGATTACAATCCAGACATTACATTACCATTCAGGCCGTGGTTTTAGTTGGCCTTATATATTGTCAGATATAGTTGAACTTCGCTGATGTCGTTATACTAACCAGGGATTGTGGATCATTACACCAGTTTCTTCAAAGTCAGCCACATTTCTTGTAACAACTACCAGGTCTTTAACTAACGCTGTGCCCGCGACAAAAGCATCCATACTTGATATGGGTCTTCCTGTAGACTGACGCTGTTGTACTATGCATCCCCATGCGTTTGCGATATCAGTGTCAATTTGAATAATTCTATTATCGAATCGATCTATAAGATCGTCCATCAACCATGCCTCGAGCTTCTTTCTACGAACTCCCAGGGCAAGCTTCTCAATACCATGTCTTAGTTCAGCCACGCTTATGACGCTGAGAAAGACTCGATCTTCATCTACCTGGGATAACCATCGGATTACTCCTGGATCTGGTTTGGGTTTAACCCATTCCGAGATAACGTTTGTATCGAGAAGATAGCTCACAAATCAATCCCATTGGAAGAATCCTTTTGTCTCTCAAGAGTTAACTCCGAGCATTTTAATGGCGATTCCTGGAAAAAGTCAGCCAAGCTCCCAGAACGGTTAACCTTTTTTTCCCACTCCTGAATAGAGACAATTACAGCTGCTACTCGCCCACGACGAGTAATTGTCTGTGGTTGCCCTTTTTCCGCCTCCTCAATAACTGCACTAAAGTGAGCCTTTGCCTCTGCAACTGTCCATACATTCGAACTCATAATGACCATCCTGTGTCTAAGTGACTATAATGACTAATATAGTCACTTAGGCTCATATTATCTATACTTAACCAGTTTCCTGAAATTTGCCGTGTCCTTTCAACCGGATTGTACAAGGGAGATTTTTTAAATTCAATACGTATGAATTGGAGGTCTGATCAGTGTGTTATTTCAACTGCCTGATGCGCTCCAGGATCGGTATATTACAGGGACAGATTCTATGATTGAATCTCTCTAAAAAAGACCTCGCTCTATCCCGAAATGAAAATAGCTTTAGTACAGATGTCGGTTTCCGACAGCAAAGTCTCTGACAACGTAAAACGTGCCGAGGGCTTCATTCGTGAAGCTGCTGTACAGCACGATCCGGATATCATCCTTCTGCCAGAGATGTGGAGTTCAGGGTTTGTCTGCGAAGACTGGGCAGCTATAGCTGATAATGAAACTCCATCCGTATTAAAGAAGCTTGTGGGTTGGAGCGAAGAGCTGGACGTTTCGATTGGCGGTTCCATGATTACACGTCGCGACGATGGTGAATTAGCGAACCGCTTCTATATAGTAGCGCCGACCGGTGATGTTGTAGAATACGATAAGATTCACCTCTTTCCACCGATGCAGGAACCTGAATATCTGGCTCCTGGTGATGATCGCGTCCATGTTATGATGGATATCGGCAGTGTGAGCGGCGATGATCTTGAAGATGATGAAGACGACTCGGATGAAAATCTCGCCGCCCAGATCGAAAGTAGCGAAGCAGAGATTGATGACGATGAGGATTCAGATGACGAGTTAGACGAAGATGAACTGGATGAAGACGAGATCGATATCAGTGAGTACTACAGTGATGATCAGGTCGAAACATCTTTAAGCATCTGTTATGATCTGAGATTCCCTGCTATGTATCGTGCGAGTGCACGTGAAGGTGCGGAGTTGTTTTTGAATGTTGCAGCCTGGCCAAAGCCACGTGGTTTAGCTCTTCGTACACTTGCCACAGCTCGTGCAATTGAGAACCAGGCATTCCTCGCTCTTTGCAATAGAGTTGGACTCTCAAATGATGGTTTGGATTTCTGTGGTGGTTCTATGGTTGTTTCGCCATTAGGTGAGATTCTGTTGGATCTTGGTGAGACAGAAGGTGTTGGATGTGTCACTATCGATCATACGGATGTTGCAGATTATCGTAACTCTTTCGATGTGTTGGCTGGTGATGTTGATGGTATAGATACATTTGTTGACTACAACAATGAAGACGAAGACTAAAGTCTTAGCGCTGATAGCGACTTTAGCTTTTCAGCCAATTTATGTAACAGATGCAATTGATGGGTTTATACCAGCTGGTACGCTGTCGGCACAGATCCTTGCACCTAGATCTGCTGAAGCAGAAGCAATTAAGTCTATCTTTTCTCATGTAAAGTCTCCGGACTCACTTAACAAGGACAGCATTGCTGGCCCTTTCAGTGATGCAACGTTAAAGGCTCAGCAGGTTATTCGTAATGTGATGAGCCCTTATTGTCCCGGACTTTCATTAGAAGCATGCCCAAGCCCGGAAGCAAACGTTCTTCGCAATGAAATTCGTAGAGTTGTTGCAGCTGGTTATGGTGAAGAAGAGGTGAGAACTACCTTAGTTAAAAGTTATGGTAGTGCTGTTCTTGGAATTCCGCCGGATGACGGATTTGGTAAGTTTGCCTGGGCAATGCCATTTTTAGCACTGGCAGCAGCTGGCACGTTAGTAACAATCTGGTTGCAGCGCCGTGTACGTAAAGTGCGAGAGAAGGAGGTTACTGATTCTCCGTCCCTGGAAAATTCACACGATCCGAAGCTGCTTGATAAGTTGAATGAAGAGATGAAGCGGGGATAGTTGTAACATATCTCTATTGCTTATCTCTCGTGAGCTTGGGCTATAGGATTAAAAAGGGAGAGTTTATCAACATATGATAAACTCTCCCTTTTTTGTTCTCAATAAAGAAAACTATGTTCTATTAAGGCAGCGCAGCATCAATCATCGTTTACTGGGCTCTAATAGTACGGCTGTCTTTAATGCGCCACCCCATTAATCCTCTCCTCCACAATCTCCCAGATTTCAATCTGTGCTAACCCGTTTTCAACAACATCAATCACCACTTCAGTGCCTGCAGCAACGATTGCTCCGCTAATACACTGAGCCGGAGCTGTTAATGTCTCTCCTCTAAAAATGTAGGATATCTCACCAAAGTGATCCGGGGTGATGTCTTTCGTAACTATTGCAACAGTACCCTGGAGTTCTTCCATATCCTCATGTGGGTCGTTTAGTGGCCCGCTAAAGGCCCATTTTCCCATTAGTATGGACATACCTACCCACCCGATCAGCCCTGCAACACTGGCAGCTACCAGGACTCTATTAGTATCAAATTGCGAATAAGTTGCTACCAGGTACCCTACTATTCCGAAGCAGGTAATAGCTGCTCCTATAACAAAGAGATTAAACGCAGCCGGAGGAGGCTTAATTTTGGACGGGTCCACGGTAGGCTTAATGGACCCATTTATCATTGCATAAACGCTGATCAGGAGACCAACGCAGAAAATACCTGCAAAAGTTATGTTATCGGCTGCGAAGAAATTTGTCATTCTTCAAGATATCGCCTGAACCACGCAATTGTCGCTGGCCAGGCTTCTTTTGTTGCTTTAAAGTTTGCTCCGTCGGCTCCGAACTGCTGTCTTAGAAATCCATGGCCAGAGCCATCGTAAACATATGTTTCGTATGTTTTGCGTTCAGCCTTCATGGCTGAATCTGCAAATGGAATTGTCGTGTTGACTCTGGCATCGTTGCCAGCGTAAAGTCCTAGTACGGGAGCAGATACTGAGTCATAAAATGCAGGCGAGTCAGGGGATGCTCCATAATAGACTACGGCTGCGCCCAAATTTTTTGTGGTTGAATAGTTAAATGCCATCGATCCTCCCCAACAGAAGCCCACAACTCCAAACTTTGAAGATGCAGCCGGAAGGCTAAGTCCGTATTTAACAGAAGCGTCTAAGTACTTTCGGACCTCCTTGACTGATAGATCGGAGACGGCCTTCCTGAACTTTTCCTGGTTTTCCATGCTGTCCGGAGAGCCACTCAGGCGCTTAAGAGTCACCATATCCGGTGCTATAGCAATAAATCCTTCAGCTGCGAGCTGGTCTGCGACACCTTTAACCCAGGTTGTCAGACCAAAAATTTCGTGTATTACGATAACAACTGGCGCTCCGGTTTTACGCTCGGGATATACCACGAATGCATTTAAGGAATCTCTGTTTCCGACTCCGATCTTTACATACTCAGCATGCCGGGGTGATGTCTGAAGGCGTAAAGGGGCGTGCTGGGCACCAGCAGGAAATCTTGGATCGTTTTTACTCTCGGTGGAGTCAGATTCGATCATAGCTGCCAGCGTATCGTGATCTGAGTGATCGTTCTTTTCAGCGTTTGTTTTGGTACACGCGGAAATTAGTGGAACGGCAGTTATGAAGGCTATTGATAAGAAGCGCCTGAAGAGTGATTTAAACGGCAGACGCCAGCGTGGTAGGCTAAGTGATGTCATAAAAGTGAGGTCCGGCAGTAGAAGGTAGAGATTATAGACGCAAAAAATTCGCCGGTAGCACATCAGGGGCTATTCTATAGATTTGACTGATATGGAAGTTCAGATATTCGGTACGAAAAAGAGCAGTGATACCAGAAAAGCGATGCGCTTTTTTGCAGATCGGCGTATAAAGGTTCACTTTGTGGACTTTGCAGAAAGAGCCGCCTCTCTTGGTGAGTTGCGTAGATTCTCTCAAAAATTTGGAGTTCAGGCGCTAATTGACCGTGATTCAAAATGGTTTGCTGAATCAGGTCTTCAGCATGCGCAATATTCTGATGACCGTTGGCTGGAAAAGTTAGCCGATGATCCGTTTCTGTTGGTTCAACCCTTGGTTCGTTTCCAGCATAAGGTTACAATCGGGTTGGCAGAAGCCGAGTGGAAGGGATGGGTTAAGTAAACCCTGGATAATTGTGTCACATCAGATGGAATCATCAGAAAACTTATCGAATACGAAGTTTGTCCCGCCATTCTGGCTGCGTAATCCTCATCTCCAGACTTTGTGGGGAAAGTTTTGTAGAAAAAGAGTAACCGTCCCGATTGAAAAGGTTAGATGGGATACACCTGATGGAGATTTTCTGGATCTGTACAGGTTGCAGCAACAAGCGGACTGGAACCGCATTGATAATGTAGAACATCGGTTGTCTGCAGATCGCTCTTATCCGGATGTGATAGATCGCTCTGATCCTGATATGGTCCATAAGGCCAAGCCACATATTGTAATTCTTCATGGTTTGGAAGGAACTATACGCTCACATTATGTGAACGGTCTGTTTCAGAAGTGCGAAAGTCTTGGCTGGTCTGCTGATCTACTGATTTTTAGATCATGTGGTGATGAACTGAATAGAACGGAACGGTTCTATCACTCTGGTGAGACGCAGGATC
Organism: Gemmatimonas phototrophica; assembly: GCA_040394885.1. Taxonomy (GTDB): domain Bacteria; phylum Gemmatimonadota; class Gemmatimonadetes; order Gemmatimonadales; family Gemmatimonadaceae; genus Fen-1247. The sequence goes on along the minus strand of JBEBRK010000001.1, from coordinate 233,897 downwards.
TTAGGTTTGTACTTGAGAATCTTATTGCTGAAGATGCAGATCGACCGATAGCGTTAATTGGGGTTTCTTTAGGTGGCAATGTTTTGCTGAAGTACCTTGGAGAATCTGGCGACGATACTCCGCAGCAGATAATTTCAGCTGCTGCAGTTTCAGTTCCCTATGACCTGGGAAAAGGGTCTCGTTTTATCAGCAATGGTTTTTCCAGAGTTTATGAAAAGAACTTTATTGGTTCGCTTAAGAGCAAGGTAGCCGCAAAGCTGGTAAACCTTCCAACCATGAATGTGAATTCCAACTGGAATGAAGCTGTAACACTCTATGATTTTGATAATACAGTTACAGCTCCACTGCATGGGTTTGTAGATGCTGATGACTACTATTCGCGTTCCAGTGCAATTGGATATCTGCAAAACATCCGGCCCAGTACACTGTTATTGAGTGCTTATGATGATCCGTTTCTTCCGCCATCTGTGCTTGATGAAGTAAAGATGATCTGTAAACAAAATCCCGCCATAACCGTGGAGTTTCACGATCATGGCGGGCATGTTGGGTTTGTTGCAAACAGCTCTCTTTTTTCTCCCCGATACTATATGGAAGATAGAGTATGCGAGTTTATTAAATCGGTCAGTTACTCTGCCAGAGAAACATGACAGCTGGAAAGACCACGCTTCTCTAAATAACGCTGATGATACTCTTCTGCGGGATAGAACGTAGAAACAGGAGTGATCTCGGTTACAATAGGATTTTTGAATTTCCCACTGCTATTCATCGCTTCTTTGGAAGCTTCGGCTAAACTCTTTTGTTCATCGGAGTGATAAAAGATAGCAGACCGGTATTGAGTGCCAACATCCGGGCCCTGTCTGTTCAGCGTAGTTGGATCATGATTAGTCCAAAAAATGTTTAGAAGATCTTCATAAGATATTTTGGACGGATCAAATTCAATCTGAACTGCTTCGGCATGACCGGTTGTGTCTGTGCAGACCTCTTCGTATGTCGGATTCTGAAGCGTGCCACCGATATAACCGGAAAGTGTTGATATGACACCAGGAGTACGTCTGAATGTTGCTTCTACGCCCCAAAAACATCCGGCGCCAAAAGTAGCTGTTTCCTTCATACCTAAAATTAAGCCTCTAACCAAGTGGAAGGTAAATAGTGTAAATGGAGTGTATTAAAACTCGCCAATAAAGCCAATTTCTGGTTCAAGTCTGTAGCCAAACTTGTCTTTGACAGCCTGTTGTACCCCCGAAATAAGATTTCGGACGTCAGCAGCGGTTGCATTACCGAGGTTGATTACAATATTTGCGTGGTTATGTGAGATCTGCGCTCCACCAACAATATGCCCCTTAAGACCGAGCTGATCTATTAACCTGCCTGCACCAACTCCCTCAATTTTCTTGAATATTGAGCCAGCTGATGGGTGAATCTCGAGCCATGGGTGCCTTGAGCCGCGCCAGGATAGGTTTTCCTGAGTGATTTTGTGCATTTTTGCAGGTTCACCACCTTCCAGCTTGAACATTACTGAAAGGGCAACATAATCACCGGAATGAAGAATGGATGTGTCGTATCCAAAGCCCATCTCGCTGTTAGATACAGTCCTGATAGTACCGTCTTTATATAGTAGCTCGCAGCTCTCCACCACCTCTTCAATAAACATCGTACGTTCACGTTCCGGCGCTGGACTTAAAAAGTGCAGATTCTGCCAGACGGCTCCTCCAACAGTACTGGGTATCCCCACGTAATGTTCTAAACCGGACAAGCCGTGTGTTATTGCCATTGGAATTAGCTGGCCAATTATTGTTCCACTTTCGGCAAGAACTCTATTGTCTGGAAGAAATTCAACTCGGTCCGCTTTATTGTGAATCACAATTCCACGAAATCCCTTGTCGCCAACGAGTATGTTGGCCCCAAGCCCGAGTACAAAGTAGGGAACTCCCAACTCTCTGGCTGTGTTAACTGCGGCCGCGAGGTCTTGTGATGAAGTTGCGGTATAGAAGATATCGGCCGGGCCACCAATCTTGAATGTGGTATACGGCGCGATCGGTTCATTCAGCCTGGTATGAGCTGAATTTAGCGAAGAGATTAGTTTTATCTGAGCTGAGTTATTACCCATGAGACCTTATTAGCAATATGGCTACACAGAATATACGCAGTATATCGCGCAAGCTTTATCTAAACTCAAAGTTTACCAGAGCTTCACGCAAGATCGTCATATCCGGACTCCTGGGTGTTGCCGGAGTTGCCGGTATGATGGTCACTACTGCCGGGGCTGCTCAGGCTCAACGGGCTGACCTGGAGAAGATCATCAAACGCAAGATTCTTCCAAACGGTCTGGAGGTAATTGTAGTTGAAAATCATGGTGTGCCTCTGGCGACGGTTCAGGTAAATGTGCGAAACGGAGCTTTTACTCAGACACCGGAATATGCGGGCCTTGCTCATCTTTATGAGCATATGTTTTTCAGGGCGAATGCGCTCTACTCCCGCAGCGAGCTTTATTTGGATCGTGCTGGTCAGTTGGGAGCGGTCTTCAATGGAACGACCCAGGAAGAGACTGTCAGCTACTATCTGACAGTACTTTCCGATTCTGTTAAGGGGGCAATAAACTGGCTGGCTCCATCGTTGAGAGCTCCGTTGTTTCTGGAGGATGAGTTAGCGGTTGAGCGGGAGGTGGTGATTGGTGAATATGACCGTAACGAATCCAGCCCCTTCTTCAGGTTGCAGCATGAAATGGATATGAAGCTGTATCCTGGCAACTATTCACGGAAGAATACGATTGGAGATCGGGAGGTTATAGCTACCACGACCCCGGAAAAGATGCGTTACATCCAGAAGAAATACTACGTTCCCAATAATGCGGTTCTGATCGTATCGGGAGACGTAATTCCGGATAGCATATTTTCATATGCCGAGCAGGCTCTAGGGGCCTGGAAGAAAGGGGCTGACCCATTTGTTGAAGACCCAATTCCTGAAATTCCAGCTTTAACAGGTAGCGACGCTGTAGTCTCTGAAGCAGATGTAAACGCTATCTCTGTTCTGATTCAATGGCAGGGTCCGAGCGTGGGTAAGGACCCGAAGGCCACTTATTCAGCTGACGTTTTTTCGGATATTCTTAACGATCCTCAGTCCAAGCTTCAACGGAGGCTGGTCGACAGCGGTCTCTGGCAGGGACTGATCGTAAACTATTATACGCTCAATAACGTCGGGCCTATTACAATTAGCGGTCAGACAACCCCGGAAAAGCTGCATGAGGCTATTGCCGCTCTGCGTGATGAGATAAAGAAATTCTCCGATCCAAGCTACTTTGACGCGGAAGAGCTAAAAGCTGTACAGGCTTTAAGAAAGGTGACTTCTGCCTTTGACAGAGAAAAGGCGTCCAGCTTCGCTCGTACAATTGGTTTCTGGTGGAGCGTTGCTGATCTGGAATACTATATGGGTTATGTCGACAACATGGCCGCTCAGACAGTCGCCGATCTGGCCAACTATGCTGCCAAGTATATAGTAAGCAAGCCTAATATTACCGGTGTTCTGATCTCTCCTTCTGTAAGAAAGGAGATTTCATTGACCGCTGAGCAGCTTGTGGATGGTGGTAAATAATGAATAAGAATAAGATGATGCAAATTGGATTCACCTGGGCTCTGGCCTTGGTCGCAGCCACGAGTTCCGCCGAAGCAAAACAGGATTCGACAAAGACTGAACGGTTTAATGCGAGCGGTATCGACGTAATATTACGACAGAATAAAGCCAGTAGTGTAGTTGCTGTGAATTTGTATCTGCTTGGTGGTTCACGGCAAATTACCAAAGAGAATGCCGGAATAGAGCCGCTCCTGTTGACGGTATCTGAGAGGGGGACAAAAAACTATCCCAAAGAGAAGCTCCTCAAGACTATGTCCATGCTGGGTTCCCAGATTGTAATTGGGCCAAACCCGGATTGGACTGTGGTTGGGATCCGTACGATCGGAGAGGTGTTTGATTCAACATGGATGGTCTTTGCAGATCGTCTTATGTATCCGACTTTGGATGCTGGCGATGTTTCCCTCTTAAAAACGCAGTTTTTGTCAGCAGTGCGGCAAAAGGATGATGATGCTGACGGGTTAGTGTCGTCTCTTGCCGATAGTATTGCGCTGGTTGGGCACCCTTATGCTAACTCAGTTACGGGAACTGTTGCTTCGATTGGCTCATTAACGCCCGCTGCACTCAAGGCTTATCACGCCAGTCAGATTGTAAAATCCCGTATGATGCTGGTTGTGGTTGGAGATGTTACGAAGGAACGCATTGAAAAGTTGATTGCTTCCACGATCGCCAATCTCCCACAGGGCGACTATAAATGGACGCTTCCAGAGGCCGTTCCCCGACTCGATAGAGATGCTATTATAGTAGATCGCAAGCTTCCAACTAACTATATTTTAGGATACTTTAGTGGTCCTTTAGCAACATCTGAGGACTATCATGCGCTCAGAATAGCGACAACTGTGTTGACTGGCCGCATGTTCAGTGAAATTCGGGGAAGACAGAACCTTACATATGATGTAAACTCTCCCTTTTTGGATCGTGCAGCTTCGATGGGTGGTCTGTATGTAACAACTGTTCAACCAGATACGACCCTGAAGTTGATGAAGTTTTTTATGGAAGAGATCAGGAGAGAGTATCTCAGTCCGGTTGGACTGAAGCGTATGGAGCTGGAGTTCCTTACCGATTACTTCATGGAAAACGAGACTAATGCTTCGCAGGCAGATTTTCTTGCGCGAGCTCAGCTCTTTCAGGGGGATTATCGTCTTGCAGACAAGCTTGTTGATCAGCTGAAGACAATTACCCCGGAGGCGGTACGTGCCGCCGCGATACTTTATATGCGTAATCTTCGTTTCGCATATGTAGGAGACCCTTCAAAGGTCGACCCTAAGCTTCTCAAAAGCTTTTGATAAATCCGTAGGGAAATGTGTTTCTGCGGTGTCTAAACATTACCAGCTATAGCCGACCATTTTTTGCATTTAATGTTATAAAATGGGGTGCTGGGGTGTTTCTTATACAGCTATAACCTAGAGATAATGTCTTTTATTCGATCATCTGTTCTATTATTGTCGGCTCTGGCCGCTGGGCCTGCAGTAGCGGCTGCCCAGATTCCAACTGATTTACCGCGTGTAAATCTTGCGCCAACCGATACCCTCCCTAGGGATACTGTCGGTATTGTTGGTACTCTGCCAAACGGCCTGAAGTATTACATTCGTGGCAACAAGAAACCTGAAGGGCGCGCTGAGTTCCGTCTGGTTATTAAAGCTGGTTCCTTGATGGAAGATGAGGATCAGCGTGGTTTGGCCCACTGGGCTGAACATATGGCGTTCAATGGCACCAAGAATTTTGCCAAGAACGATCTAATCCATCATCTTCAGGGATTAGGAGTCAAGTTCGGTGCGGATCTGAATGCCATGACGACATTCGATCATACGATGTACATCCTGCCAATACCAACAACAAATCCTGACAACATTAAAGTTGCCATTGATATTCTTGAGGATTGGGCTCATAGAGTCACATTTGATTCCGTAGACTTCGAAGAAGAGCGTGGTGTAATTCAGGCCGAGATGAGAACACGTCTTGGAGTTCAATCACGTGCCTCCGACTTCCAGATCCCGATTTTATTTCAGGGATCCAAGTACGCAGAGCGTCTTCCAATCGGTACAAAGGAATCGCTTGCAAACGCAACTTTAGCTCAGATCACCCGTTTCTATAAGACATGGTATCGCCCTGATCTTATGGGAATCGTTGCTGTTGGTGACTTCGATGAAAAGGAAGTAGAGCGTCTGATTGTAGAACAGTTCTCGACACTTCAGAAGCCTGCAGAACCCATTCCAAATACAAGCTTCCCTGTTCCTGAAGTTCCTGGGACAAGATTCGCTGTATTCTCCGACCCGGAAGTTACCGGATCCAGCCTTGCCGTTATTAATCGTAGAGCAGTTACTGAATCTGGAACTGTTCGCTCGCAGCGTGAAGGGTTGATCCGTTCCTTTTATGCTTCATTGGTGAATCAACGTATCGCTGAAAAAGCTCGTGAGCAGGGTGCCAAGTTCCTTCGTGGTGGTGTTCAGTATAGTGCCATAACAAGAGGAGTTCCAACGTTTAACATCTCTGTCGAAACCCCCAACAACATGTTGCAAGAGGGGCTGACAGATGTAATGAACGAAATTCGTCGTGCTGGCGCGAACGGTTTTTCACAGTCTGAGCTCGACAGACTTCTTAAGGGCTATAAAACAAGGCTGGAAAATTTCTACCTGTCGCGTAATGACAGGACGTCTGATGGATTTGTAAATGCATATGTTGCCGAGTTCTTCAATAACATTCCAATTGCATCTCCTGAAGTTCAGATCCAGGTTATGAGCGATGCTGTCAATTCGATCACATTGGCTGATATCAATAAGGAAGCTGCTGATGTATGGCATGGTGCCGACTCTCGCCTGATCATTGTTTCGATGCCGCAGAGAGAGGGGATTGCTGCGCCGGATTCAACTGCAATTCTGGCAGTTCTTGATGACAACAGCACCGGAAATTTCGCTGCTTATTCAGAGGATGTAGATACTCTGCCATTGATAGAAAAGATGCCAAAGGCAGGCAAGGTTGTCTCTGAAAAGAGTTACGATGATGTTGATATAGTTGAATGGGAGCTTTCTAACGGAATTAAGGTCTTAAGCAAGATCACTACTAACAATGCTAATCAGATCATCTTTAGCGGATTTAGCCCAGGCGGTACTTCGCTAATTCCAGATAGCGAATATCCAACGGCTGCGTTCCTCGGATCTGTTGCTGGTATCGGTGGAGTTGCTCGCTTTACTCCAAGTCAGCTTGGCAAGAAGCTCGCTGGACAGTCTGTAAATGTTTCGTTAGGCATTGGTCAAAACAGCCAGACAATTGGTGGTAGCTCTACAAAGCGCGACCTCAAGACTATGTTTGAGCTGCTGTATCTACGTTTTACAGCCCCACGGTTTGATTCGGCGGCATTAGAGGTTCAGTTCGATCGTGCCAAAAAATCGCTGGACAATCGTGAAGCCGACCCGATGAACGCATTCAGAGATACTATCACTGCTACTATTACACAGGGTCATAAGAGATTCTTTGTAACCACACCTGAGATTTTAGATCAGGTTGACAGAAAGAGGGCGTTTGAACTCTTTAAGGATCGCATCTCGAATCCAGGTGCATTTACTCTGATGTTTGTCGGTGACTTTAACCGCGACACACTAAAGGCATACGTAGAACAGTATGTAGCTTCACTGCCATCTACAAATCGTAAAGAAGTCGCCCGCGATCTCGGTGTCAGAAAGCCAACTGGTGTTGTTAAGAAAGAAGTGTTTGGTGGTAAGGAAGACAAGGCAACGACCATTATGGTGTTCCACGGTGGGTATGAGCCAGTTAAAGGTGGAGCTACCCAGATAAACATTATGGCCGAAATCTTAAACTCCAGATTGCTCAATGTTTTGCGGGAAGAGATGAGTGGTACATATGGCGTCAGTACAAGGGCCACCGTTACAACAAAGCCAGTTGCTGAATACGTTATTGAAGTGTCGTTTGTTTCTGAACCAAAGCGTAAGGATGAGCTGGTTGCAGCCGCCCTTAAGGTTATAGAAGATTACAAGGTTAATCCTCCAACAGCTCAGGAGTTGAAGGAGGTTGTCGAACCAATTCTGAAGTCACGTCGTGAGGCCAGACAGACAAACCAGTTCTGGCTGGGTGCTTTAGCCCTGCGTGAAGAGAACAGAGATTTTTCGACACTGTTCAGTGATTCTGTAATTACAGATATTACGCCTGTTCAGCTTCAGCAGATGGCACGTAGATATTTGAATCCAAATAACTATATGCAGTTTGATCTTCTGCCAGAGAAAAAGTAGTTGGTTTGCTCTATATAGCTGCTGTTTAGTAGCTGTCCGAGCTATAGCCTAGTGATCTTCACGGCGGCTAATAGCAACTAAATAGATAGTATTGGTAATATTAGATAAATGGGAGAGCCTCTCTTTGAGACTTTCCCATTTATCAGTTAATAGACACTGTGCAAACCTAATCCTTACGCCGTCTTTTAAGCTCATCTTCTACATCGTACACGGAAAGCCCTTCGGCCTTTAGCGCAACCAGTGTGTGATAGAAGATATCTGCGGCTTCTTCCACTGCTCTTTTTGAATCATGCTTTGTAAGAGCTACAACAAGTTCTGTACACTCCTCGCCTATCTTTTTCATCCGAAGATTTTCATCGGAAAGAAGCTTTGCTGTGTATGACGACGATTCACCGGTCTGAGCCCGCTGTTCAATGGTGTTACTTAATCGATGAATTTCTCCATTGAAAGTTGACGGAGCTGTATCAAAACAGCTGTAGCTTCCTGTGTGACAGGCAGGGCCTGCAGGAGTTACTAGTGCAACGATGGCATCGTTGTCGCAGTCCAGATGTAGTGACTCGACGTGCTGAACATTTCCGCTCGTTGCGCCTTTATGCCAAAGCCCCCTTGTTCTGGACAGATAGTGCATTTCACCTGTTGAGACGGTCAGATCGTACGCCTCTTTATTCATCTGAGCCACCATTAAGACGGCACCCGTCTTTGCGTCCTGAGCGATTGCTGTAATAACACCATTGCCCTTGTTGAAATCGGGTTCACCCGATGGCCGAATCTGTTTGCTGTTCATATATAACGTTGTATGTACTTGGCTTATTGAGGCGGATGTTGTAATTATTGAGTATCTAACTGGCACTCAAAATTGTTCGGACTTCGCTAGCAACTCCCTTATTTGTAGCTATGATATCTCCACCCAGATGCTTTAGATCTCCATTCCAGTCGCTGACTATTCCACCAGCTTCGGTAATAATCGGGTATAGAGCCGCAGCATCCCAAGGGGAAACAATATCGTCGATCATAGCTTCAGCTCGTCCCGTTGCAACCAGGAGGTAACCGTAGCAGTCGCCCCATGTTCTGGCTACTGAAGCTGATTCAGCCAAAGTCTGCCATCTGCCGCGCCTTTCAGGACGTTCAATGAAACGATCATCGGTTATTAAAACCGTAGACTTATCTAAAGAAGAGACGTTCGAAACGCTGCAACGAATGTCGTTCCAGAAACATCCTTCACCAATCGCAGCAGTGACAATCTCTCCAACTGCCGGAAAGTAAGCGCAGCCGGCAATTACCTGATCTCCTTCTGCTATTGCCACTAACGTTCCCCATAGAGGAACTCCGCGAACAAAACTTTTTGTTCCATCGATAGGATCTATGAACCAGCGATATCTGCTAGTTTCAGAATCAACTTTGATAGCTTCGTTTGCGGATTTGTTTGCAAGATCACCAAATTCCTCCCCCAGAATGCTGTCATGGGGGAAGTGTTTGCCAATAAACTTACGTGCTACTTCTTCAGCTCCTTTATCTGCAATCGTAACAGGAGAGCCATCACCTTTGGTTTCAACTTCAAGTGAAGACTTGTAATAACGCATTGCAAAATCACCAGCTAAAGTCGCAACTTCAGCAACTGCGTTCAGATACGTTTTGTTTAACGATTCCTTGCTCATACTAATTCTCTGGTATTAAGGCCGGCCGCTTTCATATGAGCCTTTATGTCACTAACGGTAGTAACGCCGTCGTGAACAATCCCAGCAACGAGAGCTGCTTCAGCTCCTCCTTTTATAAACGCTTCAACAACATGTTGAGCGTTACCGGCACCACCAGAGGCTATAACTGGAACGTTCACCGCTGCTGAAATAGCACTGGTTAGTTCAATATCATATCCGATTCTGGCCCCATCCCTGTCTATGCTGGTCAACAGAATCTCCCCGGCTCCAAGATCCACGCACTGCCTGGCCCATTCAACAGCGTCCAGCTCTGTTGGGGTCTTACCTCCATGAATGTGAACTTTCCAGGAACCATCGAACATCTTTGCATCGATACTTGCTATTACGCACTGAGCACCAAAAAGCTTCGATGAGTCGGAGATTACGGAAGGATTTGAAACAGCTGCGGAATTTATACTGACTTTATCAGCCCCCGCTCTTAACGCGCGACCAACATCCTGAGCTGAACGAATACCACCACCTATAGTAAGTGGTATCGTTAGCCTCTCCGCAGTTGCCTGCGCTATGTCAAGAAGAGTGCTGCGTTCTTCGGAGCTGGCTGAAATATCCAGGAATGTTATCTCATCTGCACCTTCTTCCTCGTATCTTGCAGCGAGCTCAATCGGATCTCCTACATCCCGAAGATTTACAAATTGAGTACCCTTTACAACACGCCCGCCTTTAACATCGAGGCAGATGATTAAACGTTGAGTAAGCATTATTTAACGGATATTGCTACAGAGCCCTTTGTGCTGAAGACTGTGCCTGAGTCTACAAGGGCATCCCTGATTGCGAGCCCTAAAGCTTTGAATCCGGCCTCTACTATATGATGGCGATCTGTTCCGCGTAATACTCTGATGTGTAACGTTGATTTGCTGTTATCCGCAAATGATCTCATCCAGTGGTCGTACAGTTTACTTGGAAGTGGACCGCAATAGTACGGACGCCCGCCCATATCTATACAGGCGTTGACAAGCGCATCGTCCATTGGAATTGTTCTGTCGCCATAACGTGCCGCCGATGCAGGAAATACCTCTGCTACAGCTGTACCCATTGCAATAGCAACATCTTCGATGGTGTGATGTTTCAGATCGCCCGTTGCCTTTAGTTCAATATCCAGCCCACTGTATTTGGCAAATGTCACCATCATGTGATCCAGAAATGGGATGCCAGTCGAGATGTCTGAATTTCGAGATCCAATCTCAACCTTTAGGAGGATATTTGTTTCTTTTGTTATACGTTCAACAGTTGCCATGATTTAGCTCCCCAATGAAATAGATGAAAACTCAGCGGCTGTAGCCTTTGCGTCGATTGCTTCGGTATATAAGGCCATTCCGATAATTGCAGCGTAAATACCTCTGTGTTCGAGCGCCCTGAGATCTTCCAACGAAGAAACTCCACCACTTGCATACACAGGGAATGAACTTGCCTCAACTACATCTTCCATCAGTGGAAGGTCTGTTCCTGAAAGTTGCCCTTCCTTGTGAACTGCGGTTACCATGATCCCTGACAGCGGAAGATTGTTCAATTCTTCAACAACATCTAAAATCAATTTGTTGGAAGTCTTTCCCCATCCGCGAGTTACTACTTTGCGTTCACGTACATCCGCTGCCACTACTATAGTATTGGGAAACTTCTCCGACATTTCGGCAATCCATTCCGGCTCTTCAATAGCACGAGTGCCAACTATTACTCTCGAAGCACCCTCTTCAAGAAGAAGCTCTATACGTTCTTCAGATCTGACGCCGCCGCCAACCTGAATGTCCAGTGAGCAGCTGCGGAGAATTTCCTGAATTACACGATTGTTGTTCCCTCGTTCGGTTGCTGCATCGAGATCAACAATATGTAGATGTTTAAAGCCGGCATTTTCCCAGTTGCGGGCAACCGCCGGTGGATCGGTTAAACGGATCTGTTCATTGGCATACTCACCACCAACCAATTGAACACAGGCTCCTTCTCTGAGGTCTACTGCAGGTATTGCAATCATTTGTTTATGAGAAATTTGTGGTAATGTTCTGTTTTTCAGTTAACTGCTTTACTGCATTGCGTAAAAAGGCGACACCTACTGTGGAGCTCTTCTCGGGATGGAACTGAACACCCACGGTATTGTATGCCTGAACCGCCGAGCAGAAGCGGTCGGTTTCATGTGTCGTAACTGTTCTTATAACATCCGAATCATCTGGTTCACAAACAAAGCTGTTGGCAAAATACATATTGGGTGAACCTTGTATCCTGTTCCAGATTTCATCAGATGTTTTGGTAGCCTCAACTGAATTCCATCCGATCTGTGGAATTCGCGTTGCCTTTAGCTTTCGCACTGAACCTTTAATAACACCAAGCCCTTCTCCAGGGCCTTCGTCGCTGGATTCAAAGAGGAGCTGCATTCCCAGGCAGATTCCAATTGCCGGTAATCCATCCTTTAATGCTTCTCGAATCTGAGTTAACGCAGGCGATAGCTTTTCTGCTGCATTTGAAAACGCACCTACTCCTGGTAATACAAAGAGATCGGTCTCTATAGCTTTGAGTGGATCTGACTCAATATCTACAGAAACGTTTTCCAGCTTGAGAACCTTTGCCAGCGAGTGAAGGTTCCCAGCCCCGTAATCGAATATCGTAACTCGCTTCATCCAACGACTTTTTTAAGAATTTTCAGACATTCTTCCATCATCTCCCACGGTCCAATCGATATTCTGAGAGCATCTCCAACAACTGCAAGATCTGGAAGTGGGCGAACCGCAACGCCAAGTGCACGCATCTGTCTATCTACTTCCGTAGCATTGTTGATGGGGACAAGTATAAAGTTGGCCTGGCTTGGAATTGGTTTAAAACCCATATCCATAAGCTCGCTCATTAAGCGCGCCCGATTGACTTTAGCCTCTACAATTTTCTCGTTGACCCAATCAAGATCTTCTGTAAGAGCGCAGATCGCTGCTTTTTCTGCAAAAATATTAACCTTGTATGGTCCGCGGGACTTTTCAATCTCCGCAATTATCTCTGGATTTCCAACCGCATATCCAATTCGCAGCCCCGCTAATCCAAACGCCTTTGACATTGTTCTGACCACTATCACATTGCTGCGTGTTGTTGCCAGATCCAGAAAGTTCTCATCGGCAAACTCTGCGTAAGCTTCGTCTATGATAACGAGTGAATCGGTGTTATTGGCAATCTGTTCTACTGCGGCACGTGAAAGAGGTGTTCCCGTTGGATTATTCGGTGAGCACAGGTACACTATTTTTGCGCCAACTCCAAGAACGGTTTTAGGATCAATGTCAAATGGAGGGTTCGCAGAGTTCAGTTCGACCGAAACCGGTATGAGTCCATTCATCTTTGCAAAGATTGGAATCATAGGAAACGACGGAGACGGATATGCAATTTTGTCTTCTGGTGCACCAAAGGCTCGTATGGTTGAGTCCAGAACATCGTCAGAGCCGCAACCGGTGACGATCATATCTGGAGAAACCGAGAGATAACGAGCGAGAGCTTCCTTTACGCCGGAAACATAAAGGTTGGGATATCTCGTTACAGATTCTAAAGCCAAGTTACGTATAAGAGCCGCTGTTTTAGGCGGAACTCCCCAACGATTTGTATTGTCGCTCAGGTCTATTGCAGCTGGAGTGCGATTTGGAGAGTAGAGCGATATCTCTCTGTATGTATCTCTAAATAGTGTCTGGTTTGTCATTTGTTGAAATCTTAGACCTATGATGTTTTATAAAGTTTGTTTCCATTGGCGCGCTGTTCTGGCGTGCCCTGGTAAACCTTCTGAATCCGCAAATACTCCAACATCTTCAGCGAGAGAGGCGGCAGCGTCCCGGTCGATTTTTTGGTACGTGGTCCACCGGATAAAATCCGACGTTGAAAGCCCCGAGTAAGAGCGTGCCAGCCCACCTGTAGGAAGGACGTGGTTAGCTCCACTCATATAGTCTCCGAATGCTACAGAACTGGATGATCCAACGAAGATAGTGCCAGCGTTGATAAACATTGGAAGAGCATCTTCAGGTTTCTGAAGTGCAATGAGCAGGTGTTCCGGTGCCCATTTATTGCTGAACTCTGCTGCTGAACTCAATGAATCAGTGTAAAGTATTGCGCCATTATTCGCTAATGATTGCGCCACTATCTCGGATCTTGATTGAATCGCGATTTCCTCATTTACAGCACTCTCTATTTTCTTCACCATCTCTGCTGCTGCTGAGCTGCTGCGAGCTGATGAGTTTTCTCCAATACAAATCACGACAACGGCTGCCATCGGATCGTGTTCAGCCTGTGCCATTACCTCTCTGGCAACCACCTGCGGATCTGCCGAACTGTCTGCAACAATCAAAAGCTCGCTTGGGCCCGCAGGAGAATCTATCGCCACTCTATCAGATACCTGAATCTTGGCTTCAGCAACGTAGGCATTTCCAGGACCGACTATACGATCAACTTGAGGGATGGTTTCAGTACCGTATGCGAGTGCTGCAATTGCGCCCGCTCCACCGACTGCAAAGACTCGATCAACATTTGCGATTTCTGCCGCTGCCAGCAATACCTGAGATGGAAGTCCGTCTGAGTTGGGTGGGGAACACAGGATCACTTCGCCGACCCCCGCTACTTTTGCTGGAATAGCTCCCATTAATACGCTGCTTGGATACGTAGCCCTTCCGCCAGGTGCGTAAACACCAACCTTGGAAAGTGGGTCCGGCCTACGCCCAATTACAATTCCAGGTTCCGGGGAAGTCTCTATAGTCTTAGGCAGGAATGCAGAATGTACACTCGAAATGTTTTTAGCTGATCGCTCAAGCGCCGTACGCAGTTCAGGATCGAGATTCTGAAGAGCTTCTTTCCATTTAGACCTGGTTACCTCAAGCTGCGCACCAGCTGTAAACTCAGTATTGTCAAACTTCCTTGCGAACCTGATCAGCGCTGCATCTCCATCGCTTTGTACCTCGCCGATAATTGCACGAGTGGATCTTCGAACATATTCTGCCATGGATTCTGCTATGTTCTTTTCCATAGATCCGGCTAGGGTCTCTTCCATAGCTCCAGCTACGGTCTCTTCAGTGGATTTCGCTATGGCCTCTTCCGTTGATCCATTAACCGCATTGTCGGGGGATTCACCTGTAGATTCGCGAGCAGCCCCGGTCGCCGGCACCTGTACAATATTGCAGTCTCTAGCCATAAGAGCCTTTACCTCGCTGTTTGAAAGCGAAGAAATTGCACCGGTAAATCGAAACAGACTTTGCGAACCTCGATCCGTTTTGATTTTCAGACCATCTGTTGATTCAGTTGCTGCGTCGATATCCGGGTTTTTGATCGGCCGATTGACTGTATCAAGTTTCGAGTTGATCGGCTGATTCACTGAATCAACCTCCAAGCCAGCTGGCTGGTCAGATGCATCAAGCTTCAAGTTGATAGGCCGGTTCACTGCATCAACCTCTCAATTCGTGTCACCAGAATCCCTTCTCCGCCCAATGATTTGAGCGCATTAATAATCTTGTATACTCCAGACGCAGGTACCACGGAGTGAACCGCTACAAACTTCCCTCCGTTCATGACATCAATTACCGTAGGGCCGTTGAGCCCTGGAATTATCTCTTTAACACGAGCCAGCTGGTCGCGTGGAACGTTTGCCATGAGATATCTCTGTCCCCGTGCCTTAATTACCGAATCGAGCGCCAGAGTCAGCTCAGACAGGGCCAGTTCCTTGTCTCCCGTCCACGAACTACGATCCTTGGGGCATACCAGCTGTGCGGTAGATGTCAGGATTGTAGAAATTTCACGCAAACCATTTGTCTTGAGGGTAGATCCTGTGGATACCAGATCGACAATAATGTCGGCGATTCCAAGGTGTGGGGCTATTTCAGCCGCTCCGGAGATGGGAACTACTTCTATAGACGGCAACCCCTGTTCGGCGAAGAACCTGCGGGCAGAGTTGGGAAACGAAGTTGCGACCTTCGAATTGGCGGGTAAAGACGAAATAGAAATGAGGCGCCCATCATCCCTTGCTGCGACTGCCAGGCGACATCTTCCAAAGCCGAGGTCCAGTTTAATATCCAGGTCCCGGTCGCACTCAGAAATCAGGTCCAGCCCAGTTACCCCAACATCAGCTGCACCATCAGCCACGAATTCAGGGATATCCTGAGCACGGACAAAAATGGCCTCAAACTCTCCTCCTAAGGACGCCGTGAGTGCACGGTCGCTTAACGCCCGCACCTCGAGCCCGGCATCATTAAAGAGCTCTTTTGTGTCCTGAGACAGTCTACCTTTATTGGGTAAGGCAATTCTTAACATGGAATGTGATATAAACGAAAAAAGCCCGTTCGTTGTGAACGGGCTGAAGGAAGGATTCGGTTTTTTAGTCTAATTCGTGACTGAGCACGCCGAAAATCCCCCGACCCGTTGGCCGAGATGATGATGGACGTGATGAGTGCCGAATGAGAACATTACGGTAATAATGTGCTGTCTATGCAAAAATGTCCAGTCCCCTCTTTGTAGTATTGATAAAACGACTGCTTGTGAATAATTTCACAATAGCCCTGCAACGAGTCGTTTCAGGGTGAAATTCTTCAGGAGAATTCTTTAAGATGCGTTTTTTTAGATTGACAGCGGCAGCTGCTGGCGTAATGGCCATCGCAGCTTGCGGTGGCGAAAAGCAGGCTTCTAAAGATGTAGAAACTGCTACACCAGCCGCAACCGAAGCTACAGCAGGTGCCGTAGCATTTGCCCCAGTAACAGGCACAATGCACGAAGTTCAGATGACTCTCGTGAACGGTGAATACAAGTACGTTCCCGAAGAGATCACTGTTAAAGTTGGTGATGGTATCAAGTACATCAACGTTTCCGGCGGACCACACGATGTTTCGTTCGACCCAGCAACTCTGACCCCAGAAGTTCGTGCCCAGTTAGGCGCCAACATGCTCGAAACAGTTGCGGAACTCAGAGGCAAGCTCTTAGTACAGGCCAATGAAGAGTACGCAGTTTCGTTCGGTAAGATTGCGCCAGGTGTTTACACAGCTATCTGCACACCTCACGCTCTTATGAACATGACCCAGAAAATCACTGTTGTAGAGTAATCTCTACTCTTTGATTTAAGGCTCCTATACTCTTTATAGGGTATAGAAACAAATTAGCGGGACCAGCTAGGACGTTACGTCATTACGGCATTACGTCATATAGTTGGGCCCGCTTTTTTCGTGTGGTACATTATACACACACATGAAGACTAAAGAACTTCAACCTTCCTATGCTCTATGGCTCGCCGCCAGATCAAGAAATGCGCTGAGGCGTAAAATTTTCGCGAGTCTGGTAGCCGGTGGGGTTTTTGTTGTAGTCCTACTCGGTCTTATAATGATGCCAAGGCAGGTAGCTGTTGAAGCTCCTGTTGGCCTGGGAGAAGAGCGCCCAGACACATCCTTTGTTGTAAAACAGGTTGTGGATTCCAGAGAAGCTCTGGATCGCTATGATTCCCTGCTGGTAGATGCACGTGCATCTGCGGTCAGAGCTGCATCAAATCGTTCACATACGATCGATACAGTATCTCCAGAGCTTAGGCAGGAACGTATTGCATTGATGGCGCTCCTGGATGAGTTGACTGTCGCGATGGAAAAGGCAGCAGCATCTCCATTGCCCGCGGCTTTCCGTGCGATTGCAACAACTCAAGCACTAATCGGCGATCCTAGGGCGAAGGTATTAAGAGACTCGCTCGATCAGGTCGAAAAGCTAAGAGAGCCGTTTAGCGCTCTGGGTGCCGGAGATCCAATTTATGTGTCACTTACCGCGCATCTGAATGAACTGGGGCGATCGCTTCGTGATATTGCAACCGATCATCGTGCAGAGCTTCGTGCCAGAATAGCTCCTCTGATGCCGATCCCTGTTCCGCCTTCAATAATTCATGATCGTCTGGATACGATGTCTATAATTGTTGCGCGCGGCTCTTCATTGCAAGACTATGAAATAGCGATGCAGGTTCTCACCGATATGAGAACTCGTAATGCGCAGATAGACTCCATCATTCGTGCCCGTCGAATTGTTGCAAACTCCGATGCTCCGCCGCTTGCCCGTATTACTGTTGCTATAGTTGTTGCTCTGTTTGCGGGTTTTGGTATTGTACTGTTGATAGAGCTAAGAAATCCTCGAGTATCCAATCGAAAAGAAGCCGAGTCTGTTTCTGGTTTAAGAGTTCTGGCTGTTATAAATCCTGTGGTAAAGCTGGTTGATAGAGACAGGCGTATGTCGGACGCTCAACTTCCACCACTTGTAGATATAGTTTCGGATAGATACAGAGTGCTGTATTTACACCTGACCGCAAACGATGCCAAGTTTCAGGCTGTTGTAGTAACAGGAGCAGAATCAAACATAGTTACAACCGTGGCTACAAACATTGCGGCAACAGCTGCATATGAAGCAAGCAGTACACTGCTTGTCGACGCCGATATCAATCATCGTGGTGTTTCATCTCTTCTAAGAATTCCGGATAGTAAAACACGCGGACTCAACGGACTCCTTGATCACACTCTTAACTGGACACAGGCTGTTGTCCCTGTTGCTATAGGAAGAGATAGAGAGATGGATGTATTGATTGGAAGGAGCGAAAAATCTGCATCTATAACTTCTGCTGATATAGAACGCGTACGCGGCCTGTTGATGAAGATGCAGGAGCGTTATGATCTGACAGTTGTTGCAGCTCCGTTATCTTATGTTCAACAGGCTTCCAACACCATAATACCAACGCGGGATGTTATACTTTGTGTGCATATTGGACAGACCCCTTTATCGGATATAAGGGATGCTGTTCTGTCACTACAGGGGATCGGGCGTAGAGTTCAGGGGCTGGTAGTATGGGATGATGAGGCTCCTAGTTTTCAATGGAATGAGTAGGTCCTCAGATTGATCGAATAATTAATATTCTTTATGTAATTGTGATTTTCTGCGCACTTGGTTAGTCTCCAATAATGCGATGGATGCATGCGCTTAGAGAGTTTTCAACGCCTAGAGCGTGAGTTTGGGCGATAGCTCTCGTCTTAACCGTTCAGATCCAGCCTTGCCAGTATCTGATTTTTATCAGTCGGGCGTTGAGGAGTTATCTGATTCCTGTCTCTTCGAGGGGATTCTTGGTGATCGTGCGGAATACCTGGAGATTTTATATAAGCGTTACTACGAGGGATTGGTTGGGTATTCAGCCGGATTGACGCAAAACTGGGATGACGCAGAAGATATTGTGCAGGAAGTATATCTAAAAATATGGAATAATCGCAGTAACCTCAGCCGAGAAGTATTATCTGTTAAAGCGTATTTGTTTGGAGCTGTCCGAAATGCTTCATTGAATCGGTTAAGGGGAGAAACTAGGGTTCGAGAACTACATTTTAAGGCTGTTTCATCAGGCGCTTCGATTCCTGCTTCGGAGTTGTTAGCAGATGAGCGTATTGAGCGTCTGAATGAAATCGAAAGTGTAAAAAGTTTGGTTGACTCACTCCCCGAGCGCCAGCAGTCCGCCTTGGTTTTATACTATGTGGAAGATATGAACTTTGCAGATATTGGCCGAGCGCTGGATATCTCGGATGTCGCGGCAAGAAAACTGGTCAGAAAGGCCGAAGCAAGGTTGAGAGATATTTTTATTTAGGGGGTTCGGATTTGATGGCAAGGTAGTGTCTATAGTCCATGTCGTATGATCCAACCGAAGAAAGTGAATTCCAGGCCCGTAGAAATGAACTTCTTGAAGAGGAGTTCTATAAGGCCGTTTCTGCAGCCTTATTAGCTCGGCGCCCTGTGGGAGAGCCAAGGGATCTTTCGGAATCGCTTTCCCTTCTTCGAGGTAGGATGGCGGAGGGGGTAAATGGGGTTGAGAGCAACGGTGCTGAGGCCAGTAGGGATGCTGAGAGAGTCCGCCGCGCAAATGATATCAGTGTATCAAAGCAGGTAGATGATGCTGGATTCCGTAGTCTGGCTAAAGCAAAAAAACATCAAGATCGTTCCCTTCGCCTACCACGCAAGGTTTGGGGTGGTGTGACCTTAGTGGCAGTGGCTGTATTAGCTGTTGCAAGCCTGATAGGGATTGGGAAAAATGATGTTACAGACGAGTCTAAACCGTTTAAGGAGTACACGACTCTACCTGGTCAAAAGGCTCAGATTCGTCTGTCCGATAACACGCTGGTCGAGTTGAACGTTGCAAGCACTCTTCGTGTCCCAGAAAGCTTTGGGGCTGGTACGCGTCGCGTCTATCTGGAAGGTGAAGCGCGTTTTACAGTTATAGCAAATCGGGCGAATCCATTTATTGTTAATACTGAGATGGCTACGATTGAGGATTTAGCTACTGTATTTAACGTGCGCGCATATCCAGAAAGTAGATCGACAAGTGTTGCAGTAACTGATGGGCGCGTAAATGTCAGCTCCAGAAATAGTCAGTGGGATGATAAAGCTACAGTTGATGTGGGGGAAGTGGTAACTGTTGGAGCAGATGGTGCAACACAGACTGGCAAGTTCCTGGACAGCCTGGATCATGTAGGCTGGACTGGCGAAGTGCTGAAGTTTAACGACGTACCGCTAAGTCAAGTTGTTGTGGAGCTCTCGAGATGGTACAACGTTGAGTATAAAATAATGGATCCTTCACTTGCAACTAACCGAGTCACAATGACTGTTAGAGGTGTGATGCTTACTAACAAGGATATCGCAGAGTTCGCTGAAGTTATAGATGCAAACGTTACCCGTGATGGTAACGCAGTTGTTTTATCGCTAAAGGGAAAATCGTCCCGATAATACGTTAATAAAACTGATATGAATTTTCAAAATTTAGTTGTTCATGGCATCGCCGTTGTTGCGATAGTGGCAGTCCCGGGGTCTGTTGTAGGTGCATCTCAACGCTCTATAGCAATGGATGTATCAGTTAATTCTGTCTTAAACACTGCTAAGGTGCGTCCGGGAACGGAGCTAATTGGTGCCTTTCAGTCTACAGCGGATCGCCCTGTTGCGTCTAAAAAGATCTCTCTTCGACTGAACAATGTATCGCTTCAGCAGGTTTTAGATGAAATTGCCAAAAAGAGTGGAATAGATCTTATGTATTCTAGGGCTATTGTACCTGTATCAAAGAAGGTATCTGTTAATCTGGATTCTGTGTCTGTAATTGAAGCACTCTCTAAGGTATTGGAAGGTACAGATGTAGTTCCACGTCCTTCATCTAACGGATCTGTCCGGTTAGTGCGAAAGGAGACGTCTGATATAGTTGAAGTGCAACAGTTCGGAAGTATATCCGGTAGGATTACAGACTCTGCCAGTGGCAACGGAATAGCCGGTGTTACTGTCGAAGTTAAAGCTATCAAACGAAATGTATTATCAGGACAGAACGGAAGTTTCCTGTTGAATGACATTCCTGTCGGTCAGTATAATATAAGTCTCAGAATATTCGGATATGTTCCGTTTTCAAAGGTCGTTGACATAGTTGAGGGTGAGCGTACTACGCTTAATGTTAAGTTAAGTCCGAGCGCAACACGACTAGGCGAAGTAGTTACTACTGCAACAGGTCGGCAGAAGAAAGTCGAATTGGGGAATTCGATTACAACGTTGAACGTTGAAGAGATAATGAAAACATCGCCAGCTCGTACCGTAACTGAGATTCTGGATGGTCGTGTTCCTGGTTTAACAGTTCAACAGTCGTCAGGTGCGCCGGGGGATCCGGCCAGAATTCGAATTGGCGGTATTGGTAGCGTAAATCGTAGTAATGATCCGATCGTTATAGTAGACGGCATTCGTGTTGTTGGCCCACAGTCCGGAACTGAAGGGAGGAACTCTGCAGTTACTACAAACTGGGCCGTAACTAATAATGCATGGGCTCCGTCTGCTATAGATCAGATCGATCCTAATAACATTGAATCAATCGATGTCTTTAAGGGGCCATCTGCCGCAACATTATATGGGCCCGACGCCGCAAATGGTGTAATTGTTATTACAACCAAGAAAGGTAAGTCTGGACCTACAAGAGTATCTATAGGTGGAGAATATGGCCTGTCTTCAATTCCAGGAAAAACACCAACTGCATATTTTGCGAAAGGTACAATTCGTTATACAGATAAGATGGCCTTCTGTACTGCAGCGAATAGAAGTGTCTGTACTGCAGATTCTGTAGCTGAATATCAGCTTCTGAATGATCCAGCCAGAACAATTTATGGGTCTGGTAACAGCTCTGCTTTAACAACAAGTATTACTGGTGGTGTGAATGCTATTCAATACTCACTGACTGCCAGCGTCAGAGACGAAGTTGGAATTCTTAAGCTCCCAGATGCAGAAAAGGCATGGTATAAGGATGTTACCGGTCGTAATGCCCCCAGTTGGATGAAAAAACCACTTGGATTAAAATCATGGAGTCTTAGCTCTATGTTCGGTGCGGATATCAACGATAAACTCAACGTGACACTATCGACCGGACTGACAAAACAGGAGCAGCGTAGATCTTCTATCGAAAATCAGATTGGCCGACTGATGCGGTCCTTTATAGGTGAAGATGGTACAATTTACTCTGCTGAAATTGGCGATATGGCAGAACAGCAACGCGCCGTAAGAGATTTCTTTCAAAGGACAACATCCAATTCAACAAACTTTCGCGGTAATGCCGCGTTGAACTGGAGGCCGCTAAGCTGGTTTACAGCCGTGGCAAACACCGGCATTAATACTGTAGGTAGAACTGATGGATTTATTCGTCCGCGCGGCCTACAGGTACAGGAAGAAAGTCTTGATACCGTGGGCGCTTACAACCGCGGTGAAGTCAGTACTGCAAACAATACGTTTAATCTACAGGGTATTGTTCAGAATGATCTCAAGTGGGGATTCAAGTTCAGAGGGTCTCTCGGAGCTAACTATTTTTCTACTGAAAATAGAACTCTGACTGTAACAAGTACAAACATTCCTGTAGGTACAAATGGGATTGGTGGAGCAAACGTAATCGCCAGGGATCAAAACACAGACGAAGCAACTTTTGGCTGGTATATAGAGCCACAGATTAATCATAAAAGGCTCTGGTTCTCACCTGGTATTCGTTTCGATGGCGGCAACACATATGGAAGCAGCATTCCATTGTTTCGCCTTCCAAAGATGAGCTTTTCCTGGCTGGCATCTGATGAAAGTTTCTTCCCAGAAGCGCTGAAGCCATATATAAGCTCCTTACGTTTACGAACTGCATTTGGACAGGCAGGACGTCAGCCTGGTCCAACGGATAGATTGCGTTTATACACACAGGTCGGCAATCAGTCTACAGTTAGTACACTTGGTAATACAGCGTTACGTCCGGAGAAGTCATCTGAATTCGAACTTGGTTTCGATATTGATATGTTCGAAGGTCGTTTTACGATGGATGCAACCACGCATCATAAGACAACCAACGATGCGCTGTTAACTGTTCCTCTTCCACCGTCGATTGCAACCAGTTCTGGATCGCCACGAATTACCAGAAATATCGGTAAAGTCAGAAATACGTGGAGTGAGATTTCTGTTGGCCTGATTCCTGTTCAGAGTATGATGGCTACATGGACTTTTAACGTAAACATGAGCACAATGAACAATAAGCTCGTTTCGTTAGGTAAAGGTGTTGAGCCATTTAATACTATTTCGTCGCCTGGTAATTGGGAAATCAGAGTTGCAGAAGGCTATCCCGTATTTGGTCTTTGGACACGTCCTGTTATTGGTTATTCGGATATCAACAACAACGGTTTTATTGAATCCACGGAGATTCTGCGGGGGGATTCGCTAGTATATGCCGGGCAGCAGTCTCCAAAATATACTCTTGGTGGAAACAGCAGTTTAAGTCTGTTTAACAGTTCGGTTACCATGTCTGCCAACTGGACATACTCCAATGGACAGACGATTCAACAGCGATATGGAGCATATTTTCTACGAGGCAATGTAGATCCTAATGCACCATTAGAAGAACAGGCCACGGCTATTCTAAATAGTACAGCTACTGGTCTGATTCAGACTGTCTCTGTCTTCGAACTAGGTGGTATGGCTATTAGCTATCGGTTGCCACACAATATTGCAAGAAAGTTCAAATCAAATAATGTTAGTGTTTCCCTAATGGGGTCTAACCTCGGAATATGGAGCTCATATGTTGGTAAAGATCCAGGTGTTAACTCGGTTGTAGATAATGAGAGTATGGGCACCAGTGATTCTGGTTCACTGCCAAGATCACGTAATTGGCAACTTCGTTTTAATCTCAACTACTAAACAATCGAAAGCGAAACCATGTTAAATAAATTCAAACTGATTTCTCGGACGAAGGTTATCTCTGTGGTTATTGTTGGGGCCTCAGCCTTGCTCTCCGCATGTTCCACAGACTCGATAGTTGGTCAGGCTAAGCTACCAAACGGAGTTGCTGATCCAGAACTTGTAAAAACACCTGCTGGTGCGATTCGGGCTTATGCGGGCGCTCTCGCTCGCCTTATGCCTGCATATAACTGTCTCATTCCAGCGGCAGGCTCAATCAGTGATGAACTCCTAAGTTCATCGTATGGAGGGCCTATAGGCTATTACGGCCCTTCATATTACACATATTTAGACAGCAGGAACATAACTGAAAGAGAGCTAAACAGTACTCGTTGCTATTCTGAAGTGAATGCAATTCGCACGCAAACGCGGCAGGCAGTTGGATTATTAACCGACTATCCATCTCCTCATTCTGAAGCTTACATCGGACATCTTCGTGCGGTTGAGGCACACGCACAGATAATGTTGGCTGAATCGTATTGCTCGGGTATTCCTCTTAGTACTGTTGATTACAATGGGGATTATACACTTAAAGCAGGAAGTTCTACGCATCAAATTCTTGAATCCAGTTTGACACTCGCTGACAGTGGTGTTGCGATGTCAGCAGATTCTGTGCGCATTTTGAATTTTGCAAAAATTACTCGTGGAAGAGTTCTGTTGGGATTGGGTAAATTCCGAGACGCTGCTAACGCAGTTGCAGGGGTTCCTACTAACTATGCCTATCAGATATCCTATACTACGAGCGAGCAGACATTCGCCAGAGCTACAGGTAACAGTTGGACTTATACAGTAGGCAATGGAAAAGGCGGTAATGGCATTCGATTTTTTTCGAATGCTGATCCACGTAGTTCTGCAGTTCAGATTGGAACCGCAACTAGTGCATTTGGACAGCCCATTTACTATCCGGACAAGTTTAATAGAACAGGAACAACGCCATTTATTATTGCAAGTGGCTTGGAGGCTCGTCTGATAGAAGCAGAAGCTGCGCTCAGCGATAAGGATTATACAACCTATCTGGAGATTCTAAACAATCTCCGTCGTACCGCAATTTCACCTGCTATGTCAGATACTACTGATCCTGGCAATGATGATGCACGTTTAGATCTCCTGTATTATGAGCGTGCCAACTGGAATTATCTAACCGGAAAGAGACAGGGCGATCTAAGAAGATTGATGCGTCTTTACGGACGTGATCAGGATGATGTTTTTCCATCTGGTCAGTATCTTGGCGCCACTGGCTCATTTGGTACAGCTGTTTCGATGCCACCGTCTCCAGACGAGTACGCATTCAACAAGCACTATGCAGGTTGTCTAACTACATCCGAGTAAAAACAATGGAAAAGTTTACGATAAAGCGTTTTACAAGATTTATAACTCTAGGATCCATTGTGGTTGCCTCAGTCTTAATTTCAGCCTGTTCCCTTGATAAAACTGGACCGAGAGCAAATGCGAATGTAGACGAGCTTTTCTATGAACTCAAAACAGATCATAGAGCAGTCCTTATGTCTACAGTTGCACCGTATGATAAAATACAACTGACATCTACTCCATATAATGTTAAAGGAGAGATCCTCCCGGTTGAGGGTGACTTCACATATACCTCTTCGGCACCGGAGCGTCTTATGGTCTCCTCAACTGGTGAGATTCAGGCTTTAGCCGTTGGAACAAATATCAACGTATATGTCGGTTTGCGTATGCGAAACAGCTATCGCATTGATACCGTTCGTGTAACTATTACAAACACGGTCTCACCTCCAGAGCTAACGAGCTTTTCTATTCAGCCGGCTGTTGGTGATAGTGCAAAGTGGGCTGTTACAGGTGGAAATATTTATTCACGTCCTCTCAGACCGCTTGTTCTTTCCGGAGCAACACCGATTCCGTCCAGTGTGGTTCACTATGCAGTTGCTGACAGATCTATATTGACAGTTGGCAGCTTTACAGGAGCACTAACTGGCGTTCGTGTTGGTAAGACAAAAATCGTGGCGACTACTACTGCTTACGGTATAAGGATGGTTGATAGCTTGGAATATACTATCAGCATGCCGGCCAGTGCGTATGTAGAGATTTTTAATTCCGGATTCTCACCGACTGTTGATTCTATTTCCATAGGTGGTTCTATCATATGGACTAACTGGGTTATAACTCCAGTGGATATTGTCTTTGATGATCCAACAAATGTTGCTGAAGGACCTTTTCCATGTTCTTCATGTTCTATTGACGAGGGCAATGTCGAACCTTTTGCTGCAGACGATACAGAAGATGGCCCTGAACCTGTAAATGTAAGTCGTAGCTTCCCCGTCGCTGGAACGTACAACTATCGTAGCACGATCACAGGTAAAACAGGAGTAATAGTAGTAGTTGATGAATCAGCGTCGCCAGCCTCAACCAGAATGAAACCTTCCAGGCAAGTACGATAATGGAGCGTTTTGACAGATGGACCAGGCGTGGGTTGCTCAAGGTAGGTGCCGGAGCAGCCTCTGGGGTGGCAGTCTCTTCTCTAATTCCAGCCCCATTGCTTGTTCGTCTTGGGAATGTAGATGAAGTTGTTCCAGATATTCGAGATCCACGAATTCGTGAAATTGCAATAGCTGCGGTAGAAGCTGCAAAAAAAGGAGGGGCATCATATGCAGATGCTCGTCTGACTTTTACACGAAAAGCATCACCATTTATGTGGGGAAATGAAGCTCTTCACATAGGCGTACGTGCTCTGGCAAGTGGGTATTGGGGATTTGCCAGCAGCCAATTCTGGACAAAGGATGAAGCGGTACGGCTTGGAACGGCAGCGGCTGCTGAAGCGCAGTATAATGCGACCAGTAGGAAACGTCCCATGGAGATGGCGCCTGTTCCGATAGTTAACTCAGAGCATTGGCAAACACCGGTAGAAATAGATCCATTTGAAATCCCACGAAGTGAGTTGAACGATCACGTTGCTGGGCTTCGTTCGCACATCTCTTTACAGAACCCCGGAATCGATCTGTTTATTGGTTGGAGCTGCGAGCGTCAGGATAAAGCATTTGCTTCGTCCGAAGGCTCGTATTTTACACAGAGAAGAGACCAGTTTGGCGTTAATTTTATGATAGAGTATGCCAATGGAGAGGCTTACTATGAGTTTCCCATGAGCGATAGTGTTTGCGCAGGGTGGGAATATCTGGCTGCGAATGAGAGTGGAATGATCGAATCTGTTCCAGGATTAATGCAGCAAATAGAAGAAGACAATAAGATACCTTTTACAACTCTTGATCCAGGGCGCTACAACGCTGTATTTGATGCTTATTCAACAGCCAGCTTTATCCATTCTTCTATAGGTGTTGCTGCTGAATTAGATAGAGCGATGGGGTACGAGGCGAATGTTGGTGGTACAAGCTATCTTTCCGATCCACTAGAGATGTTGGGTAGCTATAAGATCGGTGATTCAAAGCTTACCGTCACTACAAATAGATCTACACCAAAGGCGTTGGGAAATATTGGCTGGGATGATGATGGAGTTTCACCAGTAGATGCAACATTGGTAAAGGAAGGCATGCTGCATAATTTCATAACCACTCGTGAATCTGTGAGTTGGATTAAGGATTACTATGCCAACGCTGGGTTACCATATCAGTCGCAGGGTAACAGCCTGGCTCCTGACGCTTCATTAAGTCCTACAACACATTTGCCAAATCTTGTAATGAGCGCAGGGGCTGCAAATGATTCGTTTGATAGTCTCGTTGCCGGTTTGGAGAGCGGTATAGCTGTTAAATACGGTGGCTCTTCGACTGATTTTCAGCAGAGCTCTGGTTTGGGTAGCGGTCTCATGTACGAAGTTAAGAAAGGGAAGAAGGTTGGGAGAGTTCGTGGCCTTGCATACTTGTATAGAACACCAGAACCTTGGAAAGAACTAATTGCTATCGGCGGAGAAAAAAGCCGTCGATGGGCTGCGCAACAATCTTCTCGTGGAGAGCCGACGCAGACTATCTCCTGTAGCGTATCCGCGGTACCAATTTTAACAAAGGAAATGACCTTTGTTGATCCGACTCGCAGGAGCTAGTGAAATGGCGGAAAGAGAAACTAGATTTCTGTCTAGGGAAGACTGTGACCAGATTGTACACCGGATTGAGGAGCAATTCTCTCCTGGTGGTGAAACTTCTATTTCTATAGATAGCTGGCAGAGCGGTGAAACTCGCTGGGCACGTAACTATACAAGCCTGGCGTCTGTGCGATCCGATCATAAGGTAAATGTTTTTCGAAAAGCAGCGCCTGGAGCGATGGCTTCGATAGTTACTAATCAGATTGATCCGATTTCCTTAGCCGCAACAGGTCAGACCGTGGAGCGTATTGCAAAGGCCAGTTCTCCACGATTTCGGGATCTGCTCTCCCCACTTGTGACTGAAAGGCCTACGGATCTTACCGGATACCACAAGCCAGTTGTATGGAGCGATCGTAGTGCAAATCTGCACCCTCGGGAGCGATCTTCGATTATAGATCGTCTTATAGCTCCAGCCGAAGAAGCAGGGATGCTGTCTGCTGGTTTTGTGTCTGTCCTGGTAGAGGGGACGGCGAGAAAGATGCCTGATGAGGAGATGAAATATCTTACCTCAACAAATGCCATCTGTTCAATGACGGTACGTGACCCTAAAGGGAAAAGCTCCGGTTGGGCTGGTAGCTCCTCATATGATTGGGATCGTCTTGATGTTGAAAGGCTGGCGCAAGTTGCATTGGAGAAATGTATAGCATCGCGTAATCCGGTTGCGGTTGAACCAGGAAGATATACTGTAATCCTTGAACCACAGGCAACTCACGATTTAATTCGTCCTCTAATAGAATGGTTGCCCCAACGCTTTGCTGCCGAAAAAGGATATGGACCTTTTGCCGCCGGAACACCAGATCGTCCGCACGAATCATTAATCGGCGTTAAAGTTCTTAGTGAGCAGTTAAGCATCAGTTACGATCCACATGATCCGGCACTAGCTGTTCCATCATACTCTCCTGTTAAACCCGTAACCTGGGTTGATAAAGGCGTTCTTGTTGCCCTGGGATATGATCGTGATTTTTACTCTCTGGCATTCAAATCAGAAGATGACGCTAAAGATGGTAGTGGAGCATATAAGATTCACCCTGGATCCTTGACGCTACAGGAGATGATTGCCACTACTGCTCGTGGCTTTCTTGTTACGCGCTTTACGGGTGTGGGAGTTATTAGCAGGGGTACATTGCTTTCTACAGGTTTAACTAGAGATGGTCTCTGGTTAATTGAAGAAGGCAAGATCAGTAAAGCTGTAAAAAATTTCAGGTTTACTGATTCTCCTCTCTTTGCATTTAATAACGTGGAGCAAGTTGGTAGTGAACTCTATTCTGCATTCAGTCCTGATATGCCAGCGCTATTGCCTCCAATCAAAGTGAAGGATTTCAGCTTTACCAGTCTTGTCGATGCCATTTAAAACATTATTGAATACCTGTTATGGGACGGCGTTTATTGTGACTGCCATCCTGTCTGGATCAGTGAGTTCTGTCCACGCTCAGCAGACGAACGATGGGATTGGTAAAACTTTGTTTATCCATCCCAAAAACATTCCGGACTATAACAAGTATAGTCGATTGGAGTCTTGTCTTGTTGCAGTAAATCGTGTTGCTGACAGCGTAGAAATAGCTACCGATTGGAATAATCACACTGTTTATGACACTCTTCCTTTTAACCCAGATAGTAAAACATCTGAGATCGCTCTTAATCTGGCACGATTTTGTAAAGACAGGTTTGCCAACAGTGAAACGGCATCGGAGATAATGTCTCACTTCCATCTCGCTGTAGTGCTAGGCGAGTTTGGTGAAGCAAAGAATCTACTCAATAAGAGGTTGGCTCAACTTCCAGTTACTAATGTTTCAGTTCGGCAAGAGATGTTATTTCGTGCAATCAATATCTATATTAACGCTCGCCCGATGGCAGTAGGGCCCGCAGAAGAGTTGCTAGCGGTATTAGATACATTGGATGGGAGTTCTCTTGAAAATCTGTTTAGGTTTAACAACCAAATAGCAACTTATGCGCGAAGTTTGATGGATACCGCGGTCCTGAAAAGGGCAGTCGGTGCAATGCACCGTATATTGGCAAAAATTCCGCAGGATCAGAAAGAAACTCCGCATGGGCGCAGTCTTGTACAGGCAACTATTGATGCAGAAGCTCCACTTCTTCTGTCTATTCTTAGAGATAGTGGTTCTATAGTTTATACTGCGAGACTCTTCAGTCGGTATGTTGTTGCTTCAGGTAGATCGTTGGAACAGGCATCCATTGCACCTATAGGGACCACACCGAAGCCGCTGGAAGGAAAATTCTGGTATAATAAAAAAACAGAGGCTACAGTATACCCACGTTCTGGAAGAGTTTCTTTAGTGTTAATGAATGTTAGACACGACTGTGATTTGAAGTCATGTGCAAATAGTTACAGAACTCTTGAGCGTCTATCAAAGAGATTTTCAGATAAGATGGACGTAATTCTAGTTGGACAAACTCAAGGATTCTTTGGCCTGGAAAAATCACCGCCCCCAGAAAAAGAAGCCAATCAGGTAAGCGAATACTTTCTGAAAAATCTGAAAGTGCCAGCTGTTATGCTAGTTGAAGAGACTGAGTTCTATAAAAGAAAAGAGCCCGATGGTCGTCGGTTTAATAACGCCACCGAATCCCAGACGAATTACTCAATTTTTTATCCGCTAGACAGGTATCAGATTCCTCCTCCTCCGCCAACTCTGTATGTTGTAAACGGAAAAGGAGCTGTGGTCTATAAAATTCTTCTGACTTCAACATTCGAAAGGGAAATAACCGCTCTTATTGCAATTCTTCTTGAACGCGGCGAGTAGATAGTTTATAGCAGGAGCTGTGAGCTATACGTTCACAGCTCCATAAGTCCGCGCAACATACTCTTCCAGAATCTCCAAAAACTCCGGAACAATACCATCCCCTTTTAAAGTCACTTTAAGCGTACCATCTACATATACTGGTGCCTTAGGATCTTCAAATGTACCAGGCAGCGATATACCGATATTGGCATGTTTGCTTTCACCCGGACCGTTAACAACACAGCCCATTACCGCGACTTTCATCTCCTCAACGCCGGGGTATTGAGAACGCCACACAGGCATCTGCTCCCGCAGATAATTCTGAATATCCTCTGCCATTCTTTGGAAGAATGTTGATGTGGTCCGCCCACAGCCGGGGCACGATGTAACCTGGGGAGTGAATGAACGCAGCTCAAGCGACTGCAAAATCTGTTGGGCTACGTGAACCTCTTCAGCTCTGTCGCCGCCAGGTTTAGGGGTGAGCGAGACTCGTATGGTGTCTCCAATACCCTGAGCCAGAAGAATTGAAAGTCCGGCTGTACTGGAAATGATTCCTTTTGCTCCGAGTCCTGCTTCCGTTAGCCCTAAGTGCAGCGGATAATCGCAACGTGTTGCCAGTTTGGAGTACACGGCAACAAGGTCCTGAACACCGGAAACCTTGGCTGAGATAATAATCTTGTCGTGCGCCAGCCCGGTTTCTTCGGCTAATTCAGCCGAACGAAGCGCGCTCTCGAGCATCGCTTCTATATACACTTCCTTGGCCCCCAGCGGGCTCTCAGATTGAGCGTTGGCATCCATCATGGATGTGAGGAGGTCCTGATCGAGGGAGCCCCAATTCACGCCAATTCTAACCGGCTTGTCGTTGTCGACAGCTATTTTGACGATGGTTCGGAAGTTTTCGTCTCGGCGTTTTCCCCCGACGTTGCCGGGGTTGATTCGATATTTTGCTAAAGCAGCAGCGGTTACAGGGAACTTCGCCAGCAGTAGATGGCCGTTATAGTGAAAGTCCCCGACTATCGGAACGCTAACTCCCAGGTCGGCAATTCTCGAGATTATTTCCGGAACCGCAGCGGCAGCTTCGTCGTTATTGACCGTAATTCGCACGATCTGTGATCCCGCCTGAGCCAGTGCGACAATCTGTGCTGCTGTAGAGGCCGGGTCGGCGGTGTCGGTATTGGTCATCGACTGGACCACAATAGGATGGCCAGCGCCAATAGCGACGCTCCCTCCATTGGGGTCCTGCAAAATAGTGGTGACCGATGGTCTACGCTGTACAAAAGGCTGCCCAAAAGACATAATGGAAAACTAATTGCAGACACGGAAAAATATGACTGACAAAACTCCCGAATTCCCTAACTCAAAACCCAACGACGAATTGGGGGGCGATCACGACCGGCTCCGTGAGATACCGCCGGATCCAACTATTGATCCTCTTCACGAGCCTCTCATGGAGGAGCATGGGGACGAGCATGAGAGCGTACTGGAGAGTACGGCCGGCATAGAAGTCGGAATTAACCAGCCGAGAGAGCCGTTTCATACGCCGGAGCACCGCAAGCCGGATTCTCAGGAAAAATCGGATTCTCAGGTAAAACCGGACTCGCAGGAAAAGCCGGGGAAACCTGCCAAGCCACAGGTAAAGCCTCCGCACAAAAAACCGGTACGTCGCTTCTTCAAAAAGTGGTTTGCAATCCTATTGGTTCTTGCAATTGTGATCTTTGGAATCTGGAGCTGGGTAGCAACCAGATTTCCTTATGCCACGGAAGAGGTTACAGGCTACGTTCAGAGTTTTAAGAAGCAGGGTTGGCTCTGTAAAACCTGGGAAGGACAGATGGTCGTTTCTGGAATTCCGGGGTCTATCCCCAGCATTCAGACGTTTACAGTCAAAAACGATTCTATCGCCGAGGCTCTCCAGGGTGCGATGCAGAATAGGCTCACGATCACACTGGATCAGCACAGAGGGGTTCCGGCCTCCTGTTTTGGTGAGACTCAGTCCTATCTGACAGGCTTTAGGACAACGCCGTTTTAACGGTTCAGTAACGCAGATAAAAATTATCTCTTGCCTAAGTTGTCGGGGAATCGTAATTTTTGCCTCTGCATAGGACTAGATCTATGCGTCCGGCGGGGGATCTGGTTGCCCGCGAAGTCAGTTGCCTGTGGGCGAAGGTTAGTTCGCTCTCAGGCACGTTATTAACAGGAGTTGTAGGAATGCGTACGACAGGAAAGGTAAAGTGGTTTAACGACGCGAAAGGGTTCGGGTTTATTACTCCGGACAACGGCGAAAAAGATTGTTTCGTGCACTACAGCGCTATTACTGGAGATGGATTTAAATCCCTCGCCGAAGGTGAAGCTGTAGAGTTTGAAATCGTCGAAGGCCAGAAGGGCCCGGCAGCAGAGGGCGTGGTCCGCCAGGGGCAGGGCGCCACAGCGTAACAACAGGTGTTTTGGGCCTGTGATTCTGAGGTCGATTAAGTAAAAGTTGGGTAGGCGTTAGGGCGTACCCAACTTGCAAAACACCCTGCCAGAATGCGGGCTGAGGTTCTCCCTCACTTCCAAAAACGTTTGTTTATAGTACATTGGTTATCGCGCAGGAATTCTACCGATTTCTGCGCTATTGTTTACTACCTACTCTATTTTGGAGAAAAAGTATGAAACTGAATAAGTTGATGTCCGTCGCAGTCGCATTGGCAGCCGTTGTTTCAACAGCTTCCGCACAGGCCCCAAAGCCAGTTACATATGGCGTCACACTTGGTGGTTCCATCCCAACCGGCGATTTCGGTAAGGGCGCAAAGACCGGTTTCACAGTTGGCGGTACCGCTGAAATCACACCTGCAAAGCTCCCATTTGCAGTTCGTTTTGACCTCGGCTATAACAACAACAAGCTCAAGGGTATTGACGAAACATTTCACCTGTACTCCGGCACAGTGAATGCTGTTAAGTCATTCTCAGCTAAGTCAGCTTTTGTTCCTTATGTCATCGGTGGTTTAGGTGTATACCATGGTCGTGCAGCTGGAAACAGCGACACAGATTTCGGCCTCAATGGTGGTGCAGGTATCTCCATGCCATTAAGCGGCTTTAACACATTTGTCGAAGCACGTTACAACCACGTCTTCACAAGCGGCAGCAGCCTGTCATACATCCCAGTCGTTTTCGGGATCCGTTTCTAGTCTTTACTGAGACTTGAATAAAAAAGGCCCGGAGTATTAAGCTCCGGGCCTTTTTTATTATACCTTTTGTTGTTTTAAAGTGCTGCTATGTTGTCACCTGACGGGTGTCGTCGAATAACAGCGATGGCAGACTGTTTTTTCCGGAATGGTTATTAAGCCGCTGCCTGTTTCGCTACTTCCAACTGATCACGTACCGCACTTAAACCAGTTCCACCAGGAACAGATCTACGCTCAACTGACGCAATTGCAGAAAGCCACTCAAAAACATCCTGATCAAACTGCGGATGTGCATCTCCAAACGTTTTATATGGCATCATGTTTAAATCAATGCCTGTAACTTCACTTTCGCGAACCAGCTTTCCAACAACTGCGTGTGCTTCTCTGAACGTCACGCCTTTGTTAACCAGATAATCAGCGAGATC
Source organism: Gemmatimonas phototrophica (assembly GCA_040394885.1). GTDB lineage: Bacteria > Gemmatimonadota > Gemmatimonadetes > Gemmatimonadales > Gemmatimonadaceae > Fen-1247. The sequence continues at coordinate 199,725 of JBEBRK010000001.1, read as the reverse complement.
CGTTGCCATCATGGTGCTCGACAGTGCGCCGCTCATCTTGTCGGTATTGAACTTTATCTCATCCAACGCGCCAGTAACAGCAGGTAATACAAGCATCATAGTGTCAACAGCATCAAACAGAACGCGTTTGTCGTCCTGAAGGTCTTTGCTGTATCCGCTTGGTAAACCCTTTAGTGTTGCTAACAGCGAAACCAGATCTCCCAACATCCTTGCCGCTGAACCACGCGCAATCTCAAGAGCATCAGGGTTTCGCTTCTGCGGCATCATGCTTGAGCCGGTTGAGAATGCATCACCAAACTTCACAAAACCAAATTCACTGGTTCCGTAGATTATCAAATCTTCGGCGAGTCGAGACAGGTGAGTTGCAATCATCGTAATTGCATAGAGCGAATCCACGATGAAATCGCGATCGCCTGTTGCATCTATGGAATTTGGAGAGATCGCAGAGAAGTTCAGATCCTGACGAATCTGTTCACGTGGAACTGCATAAGCAGAACCTGCAATCGCCCCGGAACCCAGTGGCAACACAGCAGCCATTGATTGCGTATAAGCCAGCCTGTTACGGTCACGCTGAAGTGGCCAAAAGTGATTCAACATCCAGTGTGCAACCGAAACCGGTTGTGCGCGCTGTAAGTGTGTATAGGCAGGCATTAACGCTTCAACCTGTTCTTCGGCGTGGCGCAGCATAACCCTTTGCAGTTCAGCAACAGCTGATTCAACTCTGCCGAGTGCGTCCATGGTCCACATACGAGCTGCTGTTGCAACCTGATCGTTTCTGGAGCGACCAGTGTGAAGTTTGGATGCTGGATCTCCGACTTCTGTATGTAAAAGTCGATCGATCATCGTATGAATATCTTCGTCAGTTTCAATAGGCTGCGCGCCATTTGAAATCTGTTCGGCTACAACATCCAACCCTTTAACAACCGCATCGCGTTCTTCATTTGTATAGATGCCTGCACTCTGAAGTGCAGATGCCCAGGCCTGCGAAAGCTTTACATCAAAGGGCCAAAGGCGAAAATCGGTTCCAATTGAACGATTTAGTTCATCCAGGGCGTGCGCAGTGGGGACGGAAAATCTTCCGCCCCACAACTTATGGTTATCTGCCATTTACTCTTGAGAGTGGTTACGCTGTTACAAGCTTTGCAGAAGCTTCAGCTGCCTTAGCGTGTGCTTCTGCTCTTTCCTGATCCTGAAGCGCGCGGACGCGGCCAGAGAGACCATAGAGTCTGATGAATCCAGCTGCATCTGACTGTTCGTACACATCATCTTCGCCGAAAGTTACGAACCTTTCGTCGTAGAGGGCGTATTCGCTGGTGCGGCCCGCAATCATGATATTGCCTTTGTACAACTTAAGCGAAACCGTCCCTGTTACGCGTCCCTGCGTAACGTTTACAAACGCATCATAAGATTCACGTTCCGTTGTCCACCAGCGTCCTTCGTAAACAAGATCGGCGTAACGCGGGGCGATGAGGTCTTTGGCTGCGAGTGTACGTCTGTCGAGTACGAGCTGCTCAAGTTCGCTGTGTGCAGTATACAGAAGTGTACCGCCTGGTGTTTCGTAAACACCGCGCGACTTCATACCGACGAGCCTGTCTTCAACAAGATCAATACGTCCAACGCCGTGCTTGCCGCCGATTGTATTGAGTGTGGTGAGAAGCTCAACCGGACCCATACGAACACCGTTAACGCCAACCGGAGTTCCGGCTTCGAACTCAATTACAACGTACTCAGGTGTGTCGGGTGCCTGTTCCGGTGAATTGGAAAGCATGAAAACATCGGCAGGAGCTTCCTGGGCCGGGTCTTCGAGAACTCCGCCTTCGTGCGAGATGTGCCAGATGTTGCGATCGCGCGAGTAGATCTTTTCCTTGGTTGCGGCAACAGGGACATTCTTTAGAGCCGCATATTCGATTGCATCTTCACGGCTCTTGATGTCCCAGGAGCGCCAGGGTGCAATGACCTGGAGGTCCGGAGCAAAGGCAGCGTAGGTAAGTTCAAAACGAACCTGATCATTACCCTTCCCAGTGCATCCGTGGGCGAGCGCATCTGCGCCAACCTGACGGGCGACCTCAACCTGACGCTTTGCAATGAGCGGACGCCCCATCGAGGTGCCAAGGAGGTATTTGCGGCCGTAAACAGCCCCCGACCTTAATGTTGGGAAAATGTAGTCGCGAACATACTCTTCGCGGAGATCTTCCACGTAGCATTCATCGGCTCCGGAGGCGATTGCCTTGGCCTTGATGCCGTCCAGCTCGTCACCCTGTCCGATTTCTGCTGCTACGCAGACAACCTTAACTCCAGGATACTGCTCCTTGAGCCACGGGACAATAATTGATGTATCAAGCCCGCCGGAGTAGGCCAGGGCAATCTTTTTAGGAGCAGGAGGCATTGCAAGATCTCGCGAAAGGGTGCTGAAAGTACGAATTAAGCGGTCATACACTGAAGCCCATGTCGTACTGGAAATTATAAATATACGGTTTGAATGAATAATTAATCGGAAGCGCGGTTGGAAGCAATAGGAAGCCCCTGTCCGATATTGCTGATGGGCGACACCTGGCAGGAAATACTATATTATGAGCTATGTCATCAAATAAGCGAGACAGGCAAAACGCGATTCTAGCGGCGATCGAAGCACATCCCGTTACTAGTCAGGAAGATCTTAGGAAATTGTTACTACGCCATGGTTGGGATGTGACTCAGGCCACCCTCTCTCGCGATTTGCGAGAGCTCCGGATAGCTCGAGTCCCGACTTCGGATGGGGCACGCTACGCAGTTACTGATGGAAGTATTGAGGAGGCCAGGGCTGCTCTGGATACGCTTCTCCCTCAGCTGTTTTTAAGAATTGAAGGGGTGAGTGAGATGGCAGTTCTCAGGACAGTTCCTGGGGGAGCACAGCCAATTGCGTCTGGTTTGGATGGTGAAGGGTGGTCGGATATTCTCGGTACGATCGGAGGAGATGATACCATCCTGATAGTCTGTCGCTCACTTGCAGCGCGGGAACGAACCGTTCGACGAATCAAGGCGATGGCCGGCGAGCCCGGCTGAAATTAACGCGTCCCTTTTCTAATTCCTACTTGTGTGGGAGCGACTGAAATGTTATGCATTATAAGTGAATAAAATTTCAGTCGGTGTCCTCGGTGCCTCGGGCTATGCTGGTAGGGAACTGTGCGCTCTTGTGAGCCGCCACCCTGCCATGGAGCTTTCGTTTGCGGCAGCCCATTCAAGGGCTGGCGAAACTATTCGTTTCGCCGGATTTGAAAGGACATTGATAGCTGCCGATGAGGCGGATTTTAGCAGTGTTGATCTGGTATTCACAGCTTTGCCACATGGTGCCTCAGCCGCCTGGGTTGAGAAGGCACGGGCAGCTGGTGCAAAAGTCGTCGACCTTTCTTCCGACTTAAGACCAGGAAATGGCGAACATGTTGTTGCCGGTGCAACACCTTACGGCCTCACCGAATTGATGAGAGATGATCTCGTCGGCGCCGATGTTGTTGCAAATCCAGGCTGCTATCCAACTGCAATTTTGATTGCGTTGGCGCCTCTGTTCAAAGCCGGTTTAGTTGCAGCCGGCGAAACGGTTCATATTTCAGCTGCGAGTGGAGTAACAGGAGCTGGTTTCACACCGAAGCCTGAGCTTCTCTTTGCTGAAATTTCAGAAAACTATAATGCCTATGCAGTTGGTAACGAGCATAGACATTTAAACGAAATGCGTTCTATGGCGCGCGACCTTGGTGGTGATGTGGATCTGTTGTTTACTCCACATCTACTTCCAGTTGCGCGTGGTATTTTAGCAACAATAACAGTCCCTGTAACACAGAATCTGGAAAATCCATTAAAGCTGTGGCAGGACATGTACGATTACGAGCCATTCATTGAAGTAACATCGTCAATGCCGTCGCTGCGTGATGTTGTGAACAGAAACGTTGTGCGCGTTAGTGCAAAGCATGCATCCAATGTTCGGAAGCCAACAATGATTGTTGTTGCAGCTATCGATAACCTGTTAAAGGGTGCGGCTGGACAGGCTGTACAGAATGCAAATGTTCTGTTTGGGTTTAACGAAACTGCCGGGCTACTCTCATGAAGCGAGTTGTAAAGCTAGGCGGGCGGGCACAGGCCGCCGCCGATCTTCCATCCATCATTAACTCAGCCTGGAACTCCGAGCTGGGTTCATTATGTGTCGTTCATGGTGGCGGAGATGAGATCTCAGCATTACAGCGCACCTTTGGTGGCGAACCAAAGTTCTCCGGCGGCCGCCGCATTACGACAGCTGCCGATCTGGATGTTATCAGAATGGCGCTCTCTGGCGTTATTAACAAAAGGCTTGTTTCCAGCTTTGTTGCTGTTGGAACTCCCGCAGTTGGCGTTTCCGGTGAAGATGCAGCTTTAATCGCAGCAAAACCACTGGGGATTTCCGAGTTTGGTCACGTTGGAATGCCGGCCGAAATCAATGTGAAGCTTATCAATACATTGTTGGCAGGTGGATTTTTACCTGTTATTTCCCCGCTCGGTGCAAATGCGGACAGCATCGCATTCGATTCAAAGGGATCAGCATTGAACGTCAATGGCGATGATGCAGCGGCAGCCGTAGCAGTTGCCATCGAAGCAGATGAGCTTATTCTCGTTGCTGACGTTGAAGGTGTTCTGGACGATAATACTCAGCTCATTCCAGAGCTGGACGTTGAAGAAGGGCGTGTTTTAATCGCTTCCGGCGTGGTCGTTGGTGGGATGGCAGCCAAATTAGAGGCAGCATACGCCGCCCTCTCTGGTGGTGTATCCAAGGTCCGAATCGCCAGCCTGGATGCGTTGAGCGATCCTGACTGCGGAACTGTAATTACACTTGCGGCAGCAGGTGCAGGTAGAGTACAATGACATCTTCATCGCTACCCGTAATAGACGTGGATCAAACAAGCTCAACCACAACTGCAAGTGCTGCAGAGTCTTCCGCTCTGCTCGGAACCTACACACGCCCATCCGTGCCAATGGTACGCGGCAATGGTGTTCGTTTATATGATGCCAACGAGAAGTCATATTTAGACTTTGTAAGTGGTATTGCAGTTAATGCATTTGGTTACAACGACGCCGGAGTCAATGGCGCTATCGCTGATGCGTTAAAGACGGGATTGATTCACACTTCCAATCTTTACAAGACTCTTCCTGTGGAAGAGCTTGCCAGATTCCTGGTGGACAAGAGCTTTGCAGCATCAGCATTCTTTTGTAATTCCGGCGCGGAAGCAAATGAAGGCGTGTTCAAAATTGCACGTAAGCTGGGGCGTAGCGTTTCTGCAGAAAAGACGGATATCGTCTCTTTTCGCGGGGCGTTTCACGGGCGTCTGTTTGCAACATTGGCTGCTACCGACAGACCTACTTATCAGGCTCCCTTTCTTCCGTTAACACCGGGGGTCAGGACAATTGAGCGCGAAGTGTCTGATCTCGGCGCTGAATTGAATGCAGATAGAACCGCTGCTGTAATCATCGAACCCATTCAGGGCGAAGGCGGTCTGCGCGTGATCGATCCTGTAATGCTACAGGAGCTCAGAGCAATTACAGCTGAGCGCAAGATCACACTCATCTTCGACGAAATTCAGTGCGGACTTGGCAGGACTGGAGCTTTCTTCGCCTATGAAAAGACTGGCGTTGTTCCAGATGCTGTTACACTTGCCAAGCCATTAGCTGGCGGTCTGCCGATGGGTGCTATTCTGTTAAATCAGCAGTTGACCAACATCATCAAGCCTGGCGAGCATGGGACCACCTTCGGTGGCGGGCCATTCGTAGCTTCTGTTGCCTTGCATGTTGTTAAGAGACTGGCAGAGCCAGCGTTCCTTAACCGTGTATCTCAGGACGGCGCATGGTTTGGTGAGCAGCTGAATAAGATTGCTTCTGGTAATGCACGCGTACGTGCAGTTCGCGGCATGGGATATATGTGGGGGATGGATATTGTTGAACGCGCTTCGAGTGTTATTGAGCGTGCCTACAATGCCGGACTTTTGATCCTGTCCGCTGGCGATTACACACTTCGTATACTGCCACCGCTGGTCATGACACGCGAAGAGATGCAGGAAGGGTTGGATATTTTAGCAGAGGTTTTACAGTAGCCATGTTACATACAACAGAAACAATTAAGGTTACGGTTCGTCCAGCTGAAGTTGGCGATATCGAAGCAATTGTTGACCTCGTCAACGGCTATGCTGCCGAGGCCATCATGTTGTATCGCAGTTATGACTCTGTGATGTTAACCCTGCGTGATTTTGTCGTTGCTGTAGACCAGAATAACACTGTGCTGGCCTGTGGTTCCCTCAAGGAATATTCTCCATCGGTCGCAGAGGTTGCATCGATCGCAGTGGTTCGTGATGCACATGGTTTAGGGCTTGGCCGTGCAATTGTTGCTGCGGTTGAGAACCTCGCCAATAAAAGAGGGATCTACGATCTCTGTGCGTTTACAACCACGCCTCAGTTCTTTGAAAGCCTGGGTTATGCGGTTGTAGATCGTTCCAAATATCCAGAAAAAATAAGACGTGATTGCATGACGTGCCCGAGGAGAATTCGTTGTGCCGAGTTTTGTGTTAGCAAAGTTGCTAGTCTAGTGTTAGCCGTAGCTGCGTAAGGCCCTGATATTGCTGCCGTAGGTCGATATGACTTCTGATCGGCAGCTTTCCCAGGTTTGGCCAGGTACGTGGCGCGAGTATTTACTGTATGATGGCGGGTGTGGAATCTGCGGGAAGCTGGCCGATAAAGTGCGCCCACTTCTGGAACGCAAAGGGATTGGAGTTGAAAAGCTTCAGGCGCGCTGGGCTCTGGATATACTAAAGGCTCAGCATGGAATTGAAGAGAGAGAAGCATACGCCGAAATACGTCTGATTTCGAAAGACGGCCGATTGTATTCAGGACCGGATGTGTATCGTTATGCTATGAAGCGCTACATCATTACGTATCCCATATATATACTCAGTCTGGTGCCTGGTCTCAGGTTCATATTCAACAGGACATATCACCTGATCGCGGATAACAGGCATTTAATATCAAAAACCTGTGGGTTTGATCCTAAGTAGAAAGTTAAGAAGCTACGTCAAAGCGTAAGTCGGACAAGATACCTGTCGTCGTTTTGTAAAGATTTGGGCCAGCTGTTACTGAAACGACAGGGTAACCAATAAAAATTGAAATAAAATTTATCACAAAGCTATTTATTTGATAAAAATCGTTGTTCTGCGGCCCATTCTTTGCTTTTCAATACCGCATGCAATACACAACACTAAATTCAAAGCCGCCAAAGTTATCAATTGGAGATAGGATTTCCGCCGCTGCATACGGTGCCAAAGCTCAATGGCCCGCGGGATTCCAACTCTATCAACGTGGCGCAGCTGCCGATGGGATATTTGTTGTACTCCATGGGCACGTAATACTACGTACGCCGGTAAAGGGCGGACGTGGCTTTGTATCATCCATCGTAATGGCTGGTGAGACATTCGGAGCTGAGGGTTTAGCGGACAAAGGAGTATATGCTACAGCTGCACATGCATCAGACGATGTAGAGACTTTGCATCTGAGTGCAACTCAGTTCCGTGCTTACTTGCGCGAACAGCCAGCCAACGCAATCTCGTTAATCGGTCAGGTTATGGCTGAGAGGGCAACACTTTTAGAGCGCCTTCAGGAGATGGCATCGCTTCATGTTGAAGACAGACTCGTTGCTTCGTTGCTAAGGTTGAGTCACGATGTTGCCTACGTTGGAGAAGATGGAATGCTTCGGCTCGACTCGCATCATCATCGTTTATTGTGTGAGATGGTAGGCGCTACCCGTGAATCAATCACTCTGGCAGTTAGCCGTATGATCATGGCGGGCGAAGCTGTTCGTGACGGAAACGAGGTTGTAGTCGATCCCGTAAAGCTCCGTTCACGCTTTGCTGCACAGGGTTTTGATTCCGAAACAGATCTCGAAGTCGTCCGCGAAGTTCAGATGAGTGCGTAGTAAGTGCTGTAAATGAGTGCTAACTTATTGTGGTGCTTAGCTATAACTCAAACTCTAACAGCTCAGGCAGTACTGCGCTCGAGCCAAAAAACATAAATGATATAGATGATGCGGGTTCTCGTAAGGCCGTTCTTTTAATTCACGGCTTTGGAGACACTCCACAATCATTACAGTATCTAGCCGAATTTTTAAGTGACCGCGGGTTAAACGTATATGTTCCTCTCCTGCCTGGTCACGGCTCTACTGTAGCCGAGTTTGATAGATCGACAAGCTCAGAATGGATAGAAGCAGCTGAGAGGGAGCTGCTCCGTCTCCAGTCTGAATACGCTTGGGTCTCTGTTTGCGGGCTCTCCATGGGCGGAGCAATAGCCGCAATTCTGGCTGCACGTCATCCAACAATTAAGAGCTTATCCCTTATTGCGCCTTATCTGGGTGCAAAGCCAAAAGTCTGGCTGGCAGGGAAATTTTACCGGATACTCAATCTCGTAATAAAATCGCCGGTATCCGAGAGCTCGCCCGAGTCCATCCATGACCCCGAAGAGCGCGAAAAGAACCTTTCGTATGGTTCAGTTACCCCAAATTCTATCCATAATCTTACGGAGATCGTGAAGCTTGCTCAGCGCGCTCTGCCGAACATCACTGTTCCAACTCTATTAATTCAGTCCAGGAACGATAATCGAGTTTCCGAATCAGTTGCCCGCCGGAGCTTTAAAAAGATTGGCTCTGTAAAGAAAAAATTGATAATTACAGAGGTGGGAGGGCACGTGATTACGGTAGACTATGGCAAAGAGCGTATTTTTAACGCAATTTATAACTTTATAATCGGGTAGTATTCATTTTAGTGTTCAAATAGTATCTCAATACTATTTGCCCTGCACTATCCTAACTATCCTGTAGTTTTCGAAATTAATTCTACACCCCCTCACGAAATGGCCTGTATTCGGAAGTTTGAAGGTGCCAGATCTCTGGCAGGAATATTTTGCGGTTTGTTGATAGCTGCTACAGTCACCCCAGCCACTACTTCGGCACAATCCCCAGTACAGCCTGTTAAAAGTATTAGCGACGATCCATTTTATCCGATTGGTTCGTTCGACTGGCCATCTGTTGGTATCTACAGAACTGCTACTGGAAGGCCGGGTCATGCATACTGGCAACAGCGAGCAGATTATTCAATAAATGTTTCACTGGATACCATAAATAAGGTTTTGTCAGGTTCTGTTTCTATTCGATATACAAATAATTCCCCTGACAACCTTCCGTTTTTATGGATTAGTCTGGAGCAAAATCTCTATCGACCGAACAGCATGGGCTCTGCAATGTTTTCTGCTAATTCCCGTTGGGGAGTGCGTGGATTTGCTGGCGGCATTTCGGTTACCGACTTAAAGGTTGATGGAAAAAGTGTCGAGCATTCTATAAACGATACGCGTATGCGAGTGATGCTTGGCAAGCCTCTGGCTGGTGGTGGAAAGGCTGTCGTAATAACGATGAATTACACTTTCTCTATTCCAGAACATGGTAGCGACAGGATGGGGCGTGACGGCAGGCTGTACGAGATGGCTCAATGGTATCCGCGTATGGCAGTTTATGACGATGTGCGTGGCTGGAACGCCGAACCATACTTTGGTCAGGGAGAATTTTATCTGGGTTATGGCAATTATGATTTTTCAGTTACACTGCCAGCCGGATATACAGTTGCAGCTACCGGTACTCTTCAGAATGCGTCACAGGTTTTAACTCGCGCTCAACAAAAGAGGCTTTCAGTTGCATTGAAGAGCGACACTGTAGTGCCTGTTATAACTCGGGAAGAAGCACAGTTGTCAAACTCAGCTATTGCTGCCGGCACAAAGACGTGGAGATTCAAAGCAGAAAATGTTCGCGATGTCGCATGGTCTGCAGCTCCGGATTATCGTTGGGACGCTGTTGGTTGGAATGGGATTTTGTGTCAGGCATATTATTCCGTTACCCAGTCGGGTAAGGCGTGGGAGTCTGCTGCCGAGCAGACTCGTTTTTCCATAAAGACATATTCGGAGCTCTTTTACCACTACCCTTATCCGCAGGCGACCAGCGTTGCCGGTCCAGTGGGCGGTATGGAGTATCCCATGTTTATGATGATTCATACGGGCCGGGGAGAGCCGGACAATCCGGAGGCAATCTTCAGGACTCTGGATCATGAGCATGGTCATTCGTGGTTTCCTATGCTGGTTGGAACGAATGAACGGAGATTTGCCTGGTTCGACGAAGGGATAAATATGTATATGAACACCTTCTCCAATGAGCGTCGTTATAAAGGTGCGGTGGGAGAATCATTTTATCCTGCTCTCGTAAAGAACTGGCGGGATATCAGAGATAAAGGGCTGGATAAGCCTATTATGACTCCGCCGGATCAGATTCACTTTGCCGGTCTGGGTGCTCTGGCTTATCGCAAGCCGGCGGTTTTATTGTTTTCGCTCCGAAATCACATCGTTGGGAAGGAAACATTTGATCGGGCTTTCAGGGATTTCATCGCGACATGGGCATTTAAGCATCCTACTCCAGGAGACTTTTTCCGCTTTGTTGAGTCCTATCATGGCTCTGATCTGTCCTGGTACTGGCGTAATTTCTGGTACTCAACATCGATATTGGATATTGGAGTTGCAGGGGTAACAAACACCCCATCTAAAGACGGAACCACGCAATCTGTCATTAAGCTTGAGAATTTTACCGGAGTTCCGTTCCCAGTTACCGTGAGAATCAAGCTGGTTTCTGGCACTATCCACCAGTTTAAACTCCCGGTGGAAGTCTGGACTCAGGGTGGTGGGGAGTCGTTTGACGGCAAAAGCCCGGTTAAAAGAACCATCGAGCATTTAATGGTCGGAACCGAAACTGTTGTTGGGGTGAGAATATTCCCCGATCCAAGTGTTCCGGACTGGAACAGGGAGAATGATACCTGGGGCGATGCGCCGCCACCTGATCTGGGTGGCCCTGTCAGTATGTAAGAGCAAAAACAGGTGCAGGGTGGGGGGGCAGCAATAGTTGTCCCGTTTGATAAAGCTGACAAAAGTTCTCGGAACTGGCGACAAATGGTGTGCCACGGTGTAAATTACCAAGGCTAGTCAGTTTTAACTTTGTAACTTAGTAAATCAGAATGCCTTCTTTTGGATCCTGGGCTGCCGAATGGTGGATGCCCGTGTTATTCGTTGTAATTGCTGGGCACTTTACGAATGTCTGCGTTACGCTATTCCTGCATCGTGCACAGACACATAGAGGGGTGAAGCTCCATTATCTTGCCGCTTTACCAATGCGTCTCTGGCTGTGGATGTCTACATCCATCGTCACAAAAGAGTGGGTTGCATGCCATAGAAAGCACCATGCGTTTGCAGATCGTGAAGGCGATCCACACTCACCTGTTGTCGAAGGCTTACGTAACATCGTTCTCAAGGGTGCGTTTTACTATCGCAAGACTGTTAAGCAGCCAGGCGTGTTGGAAAAGTATGGTAAGGGAACGCCGACAGATTGGATTGAGCGCAAGCTGCTCTCCCCATATAACTGGGTTGGTATCCTTGTAATGCTCGTTGTTGATATCTGGCTCTTTGGTTTCTTTGTTGGTCCGCTCGTTTGGGGTATTCAGATGATCTGGATTCCGTTCTGGGCAGCTGGAATTATCAATGGTGTTGGGCACGCTGTTGGCTACAGAAACTTTGAAGTGAAGGATGAAAGCAGAAACATTCTTCCAATTGCTATCTGGCTGGCTGGCGAAGAACTTCATAACAACCACCACGCCGATCCAAAGAGTGCGGTATTCTCGGCCAAGTGGTATGAGTTTGATGTCGGAGCATTTTACATCCGTCTGCTTTCTCTCTTCGGACTCGCGAAGATAGAGTACGCACGAGGGATGGAAAGAAGGTCGAGTTAAAATGCCGGCAACTGTTTCCTGCTCGCGTTGTGGACAGACCAGAGATGGCTACGAAAGAGCTCCATTCCCTGGTCCAATTGGAGCAAGGGTTGTAGAAGAGATCTGCCAGGTATGTTGGGGCGATTGGTTAAAGCAGCAGACCATGCTCATCAACCATTATGGTCTCAATGTGATGGATCCGCAGGCTCGTCAGTTCCTCACCAAGAACATGCAGGCATTCCTGTTCAAGACTGGAGATGATCAGGCTGAGATAGATACTTCAAAGCAGGGCACTATAAGCCACTAGCGGCTTTGTATTAAAAGGGCGATCGGCTCAAGTTTCGCGTGTTAATTTTATCTATGCAGATAAAACACGCGACTTGGTGGCCGATCGCCCTTTTGGTTTTTGCAGGTATCTTTGCCGTTAAAAAAGGTGGAGCAGAAGCTCGGGATGTAGAAACCGATAAAATATCTGCCGAAAGGTGGGCAGATTCAGTTCTCGCACATATGACACTCCGTCAGAAAGTTGCTCAGATGATCTGGCCTAACCTGATTGGTGACTATGTTGCAAGCGACAACGCTCAATGGCAAAAGATTACAGCTTCGATTCAGAATGAAGGTGTTGGTGGTGTTCTGATCTCTGTTGGCTCTCCCATCGAGATAGCTGCAAAGTTAAATGCACTACAGTCTGAAAGTTCATTACCTCTTCTGGTCAGTGCTGACTTTGAAACCGGTGCTGGAATGCGTGCCAGGGGTGGATACTTTGTTCCTAATGGAATAGATCTTGGCGGCGCGACTGTATTTCCAAGTAACATGGCATTTGGTGCAGCAGGGGATACATCGCTTGCTTACGAAGCAGGAAAGGTTACGGCTATAGAGGGGCGCAGTCTCGGTGTTCACATTAACTACGCTCCAGTTTTAGATGTAAACAACAACCCTGCAAATCCCGTTATTAATACACGTTCGTACGGTGAAGATCCTCATCTTGTTGCTCGCATGGGGAGTTCATTTATAAAAGGTTTGCAGGAAAACGGTATGCTCGCAACTGGTAAACACTTTCCAGGGCATGGGGATACAGATGTTAACTCCCATCTGAGTCTACCTACTGTAAACGTAAGCAGAGCAAGGCTCGATAGCGTTGAACTGGTGCCATTTAAGGCAGCGATAAAAGCAGGTGTATCCGGAATCATGACATTCCATGGTGCCATGCCTTCATTGGATAAGTCAGGTGTGCCTGGCACTTTATCTTATAACGTAAATACAAAACTTCTTCGCGAAGAGCTTGGGTTTAATGGTCTGATCATATCTGATGCAATGGATATGGGAGGTGTTGTAAACGAGTATGGTGCAGCGAAATCCAGTAAGATGGCTGTCGCTGCAGGTGTCGACATCTTAATTCAACCGCCAGACGTTAAGGTCGCAATTGATGCAGTTGTTGGAGGAATAAAGGAAGGTTTGTATAAAGAGTCACGCATCGAAGCATCTGCACGTAAAATCCTTGTTTTGAAACATCAATTGGGGTTGGTGCAAAATAGATATGTAAATATTGATTCGCTGCGTTATCATGTTGGAATTGAGAAGCATACTGAAGTCGCAGCAAAGGCAGCGAGCGCTTCTATTACAGTTATAAGAAATAACGATGGCGTGCTTCCTGTTAAGAACGGAAAGGTGCTGTCGGTTACATTCGCGCAGCGTACCGATCTGGCTGCTGGCGCTGCATTTGATGCTGCACTTAAGAATGCAGGCTTAACCGTCAGAAGTGAGTTTGTTTCTGCTGATGATGCACTGTATAACTATCAGCATCTTAATTCGTTGGTTGGACAGTACGATGTTGTTTTTGTTTCATCATATGTCGGGCAGAGATGGAACGTTACTACTGCAGCCGCACCTAAGGCGTTTGTTGATTGGGTTGCAGCTTTGGGAGGTTCTCAGGCCAAGTCGGTGTTATTTGCTTTTGGAAACCCGTATTTACTGCAACAGGTACCAGCAGTAAAAGGGTATTTAATAGCCTGGAGCAGCTCCAATGCTTCTCAGGTTGCTGCTGCAAAAGCGGCTACCGGTAATGCGTCGGTATCGGGACGCACTCCGGTCAGTATTCCGCCACTGGCTCAGAAGGGTGATGGGTTGACGTTTTAACCAAAGTTACGTATATCCAATCCGAGGCAATTCAGTCTAAAAACATCTCTTTAGACAGCTGTTCGAAGGTCGTTTGGTACTATTCGATAGCCCCTTCGACGCTGTTTAGATATCCCTTCAGTGTTGTTTAGATAGTCCTTGACTTTAGTAGCAATATGTTACTAATTAGTAAGGGTGAATGGTGAACTGACTGACGGCGGCCAGATTTATTCGATCGATGTGGTGATTCTAACACCGCTCGATGGCCACCTTGCATTGGTACTTGAAAAGCCAATTTTTGATGGGGGAGATTATGCTCTCCCATGGGATACAGCCGAAGTCGGCGAAACTTTAGAAGGCACCGCTCGTAGAATTGTACAGGAAGTTACTGGTGCCGCCCCCACCTGGTTGGAGCAGGCTGGAGCATTTGGAGATAATCTGGATCACCCAGGCAGAGCAGCCATATCCGTAGCTTTTGTTGCCATTCTGCCTATGGGAACGCAGCTGGATATGCTGACCGACTACGAATGGGTCGATATCAACGCCCCGAGAACCTATACCGGAAGGCATCTGAAGATTATAGATGCGTCGGTCGAGATGGTTCGGGATAAGATGGACCTGGCTCCTGTAGCATTCAAGCTACTGCCTCCAAACTTCACCTTAAGCGAGCTTCAAGCCATGTATGAGCTGCTTTTAGGCAAGAGGTTGCACAAGGCCAGCTTTAGACGCGCTCTTCAGGCAGCGTGGCTGGTAGAGCCAATAGATGAATGGCGTAGTGAGGGGAGAGGCCGTCCGGCACAGCTGTATAAATACGCCCCTAAAAAGAAGAAAAAAGGGCGGCGCGGAGTAAGATTCGACCTGCTTTAACGGAGGGGGATTTTGTTTCAGGTGGTGAGATCTATATGTTCTCACTGCCTGTGGTCGCACACTTTGTTTCTACAGCTTTCTATTATCCTACCTTGCGAACAGGCTGGAAGGTAAACTCCATCTGCCGCTCTGGCAGCTCCTGTTCATCCTGATTTGACCTTCTGCCTTTGGTGCGTTTTGACGATGGAGCGGGTTCCAGCTCCGCCGTCTCATCTACTAAATGGGTGTACTTATAATACATGTGTAGAGCCTGGACTGGAGCGATGAAGCTGTCCGGTCCAGCCTTACCAATTGCAATTGCCTCCTCCCTTACAATTCTGGGAAGTCTCTTAGCCTCTGGGAGTCCCAACAGTCGAAATATCTCGATTGCATTTCTCGCCAATAGGGCAGCACAGAGGGCGTCCAAGTACGCCAGCATGAGTTTTCAGCCTCCAAGTGGTGATTTAGTACTTAATATACATATTGCAACTATTACACCCATAAGACAAGCCCGTTCCGGTTTAAGTTGCGTAACGGGCTTGTTATTCTTTTGCTATGATGTCGCTGTGGTGCCGGCTATATACTTTGCAACACGTTTACATTTTGCACATCTAAGCGTGACATGAGAGCGGGGAGGTGGAGGAGAAACATTGGGTTCTCGCAGTATCGTCTCGTCGCCACAGGCGGGGCACTTTAGAGGGTTTCCGTCTCGGTCCGTGGCGATCAGGATCAAGGCCTGTGAAGGGTTATAGCTTACAGGTCTCTGTTTTCGCATGGCGTCTCCCGTAAATTCGGATGATAGAAGGTGCTGCGGGCTATGAAGGGGATAGATCACGGCTGAATACACTACTATCCCATGTATTACGCTAAAAGCGAGTATTTGTTCCTATTCCGGATTGCGTCTGACAGGTGCCCCTCAAGTCAGTTTTTAATCCTGATTCCAGTTATTTGTGCTTCTCCAGAGCTTTTTACCGGTTCTCCAGGGGCGTTTGTCGCTAATCGAGCGGCCCGATCCAAAGTTTTCATTATCGGCCAGTGATTCCTGAACATCGTTTGCCTTTGCCGACATTTCATCTGCCCAGTGTACTATCTCGGCTTCGAGGGTCATTGGCTGGACGGGGCTGCCAAATTCGAGTGAACCGTGATGGCTGAGAATTATATGCTGGATTTCAGCCAGCTCTTCGTCCGAACAGATTGGTTTGCCAGTGAGCTTTGCAGTTGAGAATGCTCTATCCAGCATCTGAAAGCCAATAACTACATGGCCTAATAACGCGCCCTTTATAGTCGCGGTGAATCCACCGTCTTGGATCTGATACGCCTCAACTTTGCCAATGTCGTGCAGTAATGCGCCTGCTATCGTCAGGTCGACATTTGCTTTCATGGTACGGGCAGAGGTTTTGGCTATGGATGTGACCTCATATGTGTGCTGCAAAAGTCCCCCGAGGCGGGAATGATGTGCGCCGCCTGGAGCCCCCGGAGTTTTCTCAAATTGCAGCCTAAAGTTGTCGTCGGCAAAAAACAGATCCACTATGCTTCGAATAGTGTTCGATCTGATCTCGGCGCGCTGCCGGTCTATCCAGTCCCATATCTTTATTGTATCTCCAATGCTCGGTAGGAACTGGAGAGGATCGTACTGGTCTTTTGGGAGGACTCTAAGGGGTGCAGATATGGTTATCTGTTTTTTTGTCTTTCCGCCCCTATCATAAGAGGTAATATCTCCGACTACCTGAACGATTGCTCCCTGTTCAGCGCCATCGGCCCAACTGAGCTTTTCCATCCAGATCGGTGCGCAGTCTATCTGGCCTGTCGAATTTCCAACTTTTAAGATCAAAAATGGATCGCCGGCGGTTGTTGTGCGTTCAATTCGTTCGGTAATTACGAACTCGCCTTGAACTCTATCGCCAACTACGACGCCTTTCAGGTCTATTTTCGACTCGTTTTGTTGCATGATGGGAAGCTGTAGGGCAATTAGGATGATGGCAAGTGGAGAATATGGATTAGATTTGATGGCAATTGATCCATTGATTTAAGGAGAATTTAGTGGCACCACAGTTTATCTATGTCATGAAAGACCTTCGCAAGGTCGTTCCGCCTTCGCGGGAGATTTTGAAAGGTATATGGCTTTCGTTTTACCCAGGCGCCAAGATCGGTGTTTTAGGATCGAACGGTGCGGGTAAGTCGTCGTTATTACGTATCATGGCTGGAGTCGATCAGGATTTCCAGGGAGAAGCTTGGGCTCACGAAGGAACCAAGATTGGTTATCTCCCGCAGGAACCGCAGCTTGATCCAACCAAAAATGTTCGTGAGAACGTTGAGGAAGGTGTTAAAGAGATTCGCGCACTTTTAACAAAGTTCGAAGAGATCTCCATGAAGTTTGCTGAGCCTATGAGCGACGACGAAATGACGAAGTTGCTGGCGCAGCAGGGACGTGTTCAGGAGGAGATCGAAGCCGCAGATGCGTGGGAGCTGGATCGCAGAATTGAAATAGCTATGGATGCTCTCAGGCTTCCACCAAGCGATGCTTCTGTCGAAAATCTCTCCGGTGGTGAAAAGCGCCGTGTTGCGATGTGTCAGATTCTGCTGGCTAAGCCAGACATGCTGCTGTTGGACGAACCGACCAACCATTTGGATGCTGAATCTGTTGCGTGGCTTGAAAGATATTTAGCGGAGTTCCCAGGAACTGTTGTTGCAATTACTCACGATAGATACTTCCTGGATAACGTTGCAAAGTGGATCCTCGAACTCGATCGTGGTTCCGGAATTCCATATGAAGGCAACTATAGTGCATGGCTGGAACAGAAACGTTCAAGATTGGCACAGGAAGAGAAACAGAGTTCTGCAAGGCAGCGCACTCTTGAGCGCGAATTGGAGTGGGTACGTTTGGCCCCTCGTGCAAGACAGGCCAAGAACAAGGCTCGTATCCGAAATTATGAAGAGTTAGCCAGCGCAGAAACCTTCGAAAAAGTTTCACAAAACGAAATAGTAATTCCACCTCCGCCACGTTTGGGTAACGAAGTCGTTGTTGCCAAGGGTGTAAAGAAAGCTTATGGCGACAAACTGTTGTTTGATGATCTGTCGTTTTCGCTGCCACGCGGTGGTATAGTTGGTGTTATCGGTCCAAACGGTGCCGGTAAGTCGACGCTGTTTAAGATGATTGCAGGTTTGGAAACACCAGACGGTGGAGAGTTGAAGCTCGGCGACACAGTTGTAATGGCTTATGTCGATCAGGGTAGAGAACTCGACAACGATAAAACTGTTTATGATGAAGTGAGTGGTGGTTCTGACATTCTGATGGTTGGAAAGCGTGAGATGAATGCGCGTGCATATCTATCATCTTTCAACTTCAAAGGAACCGATCAGCAGAAGAAGGTGAAAGATCTGTCTGGTGGTGAAAGAAACAGGTTGCATCTTTCCAAGCTCTTAAAGAGCGGCGGAAACCTTTTACTGCTGGACGAACCAACCAACGATCTTGATGTCGATACGCTTCGTGCACTTGAAGAAGCACTTATAGACTTTTCAGGATGCGCTGTTGTTATTTCCCACGATCGCTGGTTCCTTGACAGAATTGCAACACACATCCTTGCGTTTGAAGGAAATAGTGAAGTAGTCTGGTTCGAAGGTAACTATCAGGAGTACTCAGCAGATCTGAAGCGTCGTAAGGGTGTTGATGCGGATCAACCTCACAGAATAGCTTACAAAAAGCTGGTTAGAGACTGATCAGACTCATTTGTGACAAGGTATGGAATTTGCCCCGGTTAGTTACTAATTGGGGCAACCCTGCAAACTGTGAGGTGGATTAGGATGAATATTTTCCTTAAAAGTGCGGCCCCCGTTATTGCCTTAACCTTGTTTATGGTAACGGGGGCGTGTCAACGAAGTGATGATCTGAACAACGAACTGTTAAGCGAGACGTTCGCTGAAGAGTTAGAGCGTTCGGGAGACCAGAATGTTCCGACCGAAGCGGAGTTAATGGATGATGCTATCATCTTCGCAGTCCTTGATGAGATCAACGAAAAGGAAATAGGATTGGCGCAGGCAGCTCTACAAAACGCAACGAGTTCAGACGTTCGAGCCTTTGCTCAAAAAATGGTGGAGTCGCATACATCATTTTATAACGAAGCGTCAACCGTGGCTAACCGCCTGAGGATCGACCCAAACTAAGAAGCCAGCGGTTCCCAGGAGCGGAAGACCGAAGTTACACTCGGGAATCTGGAGTCGGTGGCGAAAATAAAAAAGTAGATAGTTTAGGAGCGGCGGGCCCCGAGATGATTAACACATCGAGGGTAAGTGTTGGGAAGAGCAAAGAAGGAAGTGTTGGTACATCCGTAGTTAAAGTATCGTTGAATAGCAACGAATCATCTACGGAACAGGGACCAGTCGGTCGTGAGGTTGACAGGCAATACCTGGAAGGTGTTATCAACCGTAGTAGAAGATCGTTGCAGTTCATGCTGAATGGAGTTGATGCGACTTCAACAACAGAGATTCAATATCTCATTCAGAGAACAGCGCCGGCGATGATGGAGAACATGGATAAAGCACAGGCCCTTATAAGCAAGATATAAGGGCCTGTAGTTTTTTATGGTGATAGGTGATTGCTCGGTGCGCACTATCTGCGTGTTTTTTTGTCCACCTATATGTTTTTTCGGATCCTATTACTAGACGCTGTTACTACGCACGCACAACCATCGCCTGCAACTTTGCCACGCGCTGCTCTGTTGGTGGGTGTGTCGAAAACATCTTTGCAAATCCTTTTAATGCGCCACCGCCAAGTGGGTTTACCTGTGCGAGTGGTGCGACAGAA
The DNA here is from genome assembly GCA_040394885.1 of Gemmatimonas phototrophica. Lineage (GTDB taxonomy): Bacteria > Gemmatimonadota > Gemmatimonadetes > Gemmatimonadales > Gemmatimonadaceae > Fen-1247. Next base: position 180,135 of record JBEBRK010000001.1, on the reverse strand, counting down.
GGTTTTACATGCATTGGCATAATTGCCGCTCCCTTTTCCAGCTTAAGCAGAGCATTGGCCAGCGAGAGTGGTTTGCCGCTAATTTCAGCACCAACAGCGTCTGCCTTAAATTCACGCTGACGGCTTATGGCGAACTGAACCAGCATCGCCGCTATTGGTGCGACGATCATGGCAAGAAGTCCGGCAAATGGATTGCTGTCTTCATCGCGCCCACCAAGGAACGCACCTAAGTACGCCAGATTACCAATTGCACCAGCCATTGTTGCGGTGATGGTCTGGAGAAGCATGTCGCGATTCTTGATATGAGCCAACTCATGAGCAATTACGCCCTCGAGTTCGTCCTGTGATACGAGGTCAACAATACCCTGTGTAACACAGACAACCGCGTGCTTTGGGTTACGGCCGGTTGCAAATGCATTTGGCTGTGGGTGTGGGGCTATGGCAACGACAGGCATTGGAAGGCCGGCACGTTGACGTAATCTGTCTACGGCTTCATAAATTCTTGGCGCTTCATTTGGGCCGACAACTTTAGCTCCATATGACCGCAGTACCATCTTCCCCGAGTTGTAGTACATGAAGATGTTCATGACTGCACCGATTAACAGGAAAGACAACGCACCGCCCCCGCCCCATATGGATGATCCTACAGCCATGAACAGGGCGGTTAGTCCGGCCATTAAAACGAACACTTTGATATTATTGGACATTCTTATTTAAGGTTCTGATGGTCTGAGCTAAAAGTGGAGTCTTAATTTAATAAGCTTTAATGTTGCCCAAGTAACAGTTTTGTATCCATTTGTATGCTTGGGCTTCTGTGTTTAAGTTCTCTTTTATACCCCAACATTCATTTCGCGTGCCGATCGTAAGTAAGCGCACACTTGCAAAACGGATCGGATGTTCATTTATTGTTGCACATCATGGAAAGACGGGCAGAATTACTACGCGCGGCCGCACGCGTGTACGCAAAGAATGGATATCGTGGTTCGACTACCCGTCGGATTGCCGATGAAGCCAGAGTAAACGAAGTCACAATCTTTAGACAGTTTGGTTCTAAGGATGCTCTTATTCACGAAGCCATCGCGACCTGTGGAGGTGTGGAGATGGTTCCGGATCTTCCTCTGGTTCCGAGCGATCCTTGTGCGGAACTGACTCGTTGGGGGAGCACTGTGATGGAGCATATGCGTGAGATGCAGTCGATGGTTCGCCGGGGGATGAGCGAACAGGAAGAGCATCCGCAGTTGGCTGCATCGGTTACGGCTGGTCCAATCAAAGCCTCTAACGTATTGCGCGCATATTTAGTGCGCCTGCAATCCCATGGATTGGTGACAGAAGATTTCGATCATAAAGTTGTCTCCTCCATGTTTATCTCCGCTCTATTCACGGACGCCCTGGAACGTGACAGTATGCCTGAGTTGTTCCCAACTCCATTATCGGCCGCCTGTTCGCTCTATGCACGTACGGTGCTTAAGTCTATTGGAATCGACGTACCTGAAACTGCTTCGGTCTAGATGAAACTCGCCGTTCGAAAGGCTCTGAAATCTGCTCAGCTGAGTATCCTTATCAACACCCTTTTGGCAATCGCGAAGTTGATTGCCGGTGTTCTCGGAAATACTTACGCGCTTATAGCTGATGCGGTGGAGTCTACGGCTGATATATTCTCGTCGTTAATAGTATGGAGCGGGCTGCGGATAGCCGGAAAAAAGGCTGATAGAGATTATCCCTTTGGATATGGGAGAGCTGAGTCACTCGCCGGTGCAATTGTAGCTCTGATGCTGATGGGTGCTGCGGTTGGAATTGCTATCGCAGCAATCAGGGAGATTATGTACCCTGGAGAGGCTCCCGCAGCGTGGACATTGGTAGTTTTGATAGTCGTAATCGCTATTAAAACACTTTTGGCCGCTCGAGTTGAAAAGGTTGGTGACGAGGTCGGTAGTGTGGCTGTTAAGGCAGATGCTGCCCATCATAAAAGTGATGCTGTTACATCTGCGGCTGCGTTTGTTGGTATTGCTGTCGGTGTACTTGGTGGTCCTGGATGGGAAACTGCAGACGATTGGGCTACCCTGATAGTTTCTGCTGTAATTATGTGGAACGGTGTACAGATCCTTAAGCCGGCGCTTCATGATCTTATGGACCGGGCTCCTGGAGATGACATTGTAGATAGAATCTCTGTGATATCTCTCGGAGTTCCTGACGTAGAAGCCATCGAAAAACTAAAGGTGCGAAAGGTAGGGCTTAACTACTTTGTCGATATCCATGTGCAGGCTGATCCTCTCATGTCACTTCACGATGCGCATATTGTGAGCGGGAAGGTGAAAAGTGCTATCCGCCATGCGATTCCCGAGGTAGACGGCGTATTGATCCATATGGAGCCCTTTGAAACCACACTAAATGCACTATCTGAGTGATATAATTAGTCTATGAACTCCCCTTCCTGTTCAGAGTGAATATCTTTCTGGCTATGAAACTTCGACCATCCTTGCCGCAGAATGTAAGTAGAGCGCTCATTGCGGCCACCTTTGGTGCTATCGCCTTGGGTGCAACAGCCTGTGGAGGGGCTGACGAGCGTGACACCGACAGAACTTCGTTGTCTGCCCGCGCCAAGCATAGCGCGATGTATTTCGACGAAAAGGCTGCCGTACGTCCAGCTGCTGAATCCGATACTGGCGCCGTTGATGGAGCCACTGTCTACGCTGCTTGTGCCGCTTGCCATCAGCAGAGCGGTACAGGGATGGCAGGGGCATGGCCGCCGCTTGCAGGCTCCGAATGGTTGGTAAATAATCCTGAAGTGCCCATCCGTATCGTCTTAAACGGTATGCATGGAGCTATTACGGTTAAGGGTGAATCTTACAACAACGTCATGCAGGCCTGGAGAGATCAGCTAAGCGACGATAAAATCGCAGCTGTTCTTACATACGCTCGTTCAAGCTGGGGGAATAATGCCTCCGCCGTTACAACAGAACAGGTTGCCGCGGTTCGTGAAGCTACAAAGGATCGCACCGAATCCTGGACTGCTGAAGAGCTTAAAGACCTGATTCACGCTCAATAGCGATAAAAAAACTGGTAGTACAATATTGAGCGTTCGAATCTCTGGACGCTCGTATCTGTACTAGTTATGCTTCAAAGCTGGGCAAATTCACAAAAAGGGACCAAACAATCGCCAAAGAAGATCTAATCGAGTTGGAAGGCACGGTTACTGAAGTACTTCCGAGTACTTCGTTCAGAGTCACACTCGATAATGGAGCCGCAGTGCTCGCAACCATAGCTGGAAAGCTACGTCGATTCCGTATCCGTATTCTTGAAGGAGACCGGGTCACAGTCGAGGTGTCCCCCTATGACCTAACTCGTGGACGAATTACGTACCGCCATAAGGTGTAGGCTAAGGTTCACTATAACTGGGGTAGTCTGAAATGCGTAGGACAATGTGTAAGTCGAAGATCCACCGTGCCACTCTGACGGGAGCTGATCTAAACTATGAAGGGAGTATCACAATTGATATCGACCTGCTCAAAGCCGCCGATATGCTCCCGTTTGAAAAGGTTCAAGTCGTGAATATCAATAATGGCGCCCGACTTGAGACATACACGATCGTTGGCCAATCTGGGTCTGGCGAAATTCAGTTGAACGGAGCTGCTGCGAGATTAGGCGCGGTTGGAGACAAGGTCATTATCATCAGCTATGCGGAGTACAAAGACTCTGAGATAGCCGAAGGTTTTGAGCCAAAGCTGGTCTTTGTAGACGAGAACAACCGTAAGATCTAAGTTGGATCTGTAGTCTTAAAGCCGTTCAAATATTAACTCTCTGGTGCGGAGGTCAAAAGAATGTCCCGCACCTGCGATTCCAACACGCATAGCGCTAAGGGTGAATTGACCTCCTTTCAGGAGGTTTTCTGTATTGGCGAACTTTATGTTCCGTCCGTCTATGAAAGTTACTCCCCCGGCGCCAACGACATCTGCAGTATCGCCATTTACAATTAGCGCAGTATCTTCGTCTATCCCCAGCCCAAGTAGCTCCGGAAATTGTGCGATGGCAACAAACAGGCGGTATAATCTCCTTCGCTGCGAAAAATGAGTATCGACAATTGTCTGTTGACCGATAAAGCCTAATCCTGGTCCGATATATTGTTTGATGAGATTGCCGGAAGCGTCTACTTCGTTACCTGCGAGTGTGGTTTTTGATAATGCTGCTGCCCCTGCGCTTGTACCACAAACCGGAATTCCAGCGAGATGTGCATCATATATTGCGTCTTCTAGTGGTGTACCAGCCAGAATAGAAACCAGCTTTACCTGGTCTCCGCCGCCAAGAAATATTCCGTCGCAGTTGGAAATAATATCCAGCACCTTCTGGTCGTGAGCGTCTTCTCTGCATATGACTATTGGGATTTCAACACTCTTATACCCAGCAGTCTGAAAGTCGGAAGACCATAGTTTGGCAGATTGAATTGGGTCACCAGATGCAGTTGTCAGCATCGCAATTCTTCCTGTAGTTGTGGCTTTTGTTAGAGAGGTAAATGTCTCTAATGCCTCACCACTTGGTGTGATGCTGCCACCCATCAAAATGACAGGGCCTCCCATTTATTCGGCTGTCCTTTGTTTGTGAGCTTCTGCTGTAGCTAAAACCGCTTCGTTTACTGCTTCAACTGCAGTGCGTACTGCATTCGTCGTTCTGTCCCGATTGGATGAAATGGCAGAATTTGTTCCGGATGCCCCCGGTTCAAAAGTTTTTATATGAACATCGGTTTCGGAAAGGCGTTGAATTAATTCGTCTGCATTGTTTGGGCAAACAATTATGCCATGCTCGGGAATTACATCCGATATGATTGCCAATAACTCCGCTGAATTTATCGTATTTGAAAATCGCGGTGGGATGTCGTTTATGTTATGGTCAAAGATGACGGCTACGGTACAACTGGAGAATGGTAGACCCGAGTTAAGCATATAAGTTGGTGATGTACTTACAATTGCGCCTCCAAGCTCATGATTCGCAATAAGGTCACGAGCGTGCTCAATATCTCCGCTACCTAATACACAGCATAATACTTTAGGTAAAACTGTTGATGGTGTAGGTGCGAGGTTTATATCTTCAAGTTGTATCAGATATTCATTAATGTTTTTTGGCGATGATGTGATACAGTCCTGAATGATTTCAAGGGATGTATATGCTACCTGCGTTCCGATTCCCTCGTGGAGATATTCGTAAACAACGACATATTCACCTGGATTGCCAGTATTTCTTGCTCGTCCGAAGTTTACATCGTGACCGATTATCTGTTGTAGTTCAAGAGCGACATGCTCCATTATGTGCGGAATGTAAGTCCCCTCCCGCATTCGTTTGATAAATCCACCTGTTTCGCCCACGCTGCATCTGTGGTCAACAAGTCCTGGCAAGTATGATATCAGGTTGTCTATAAAGTCCGGCAGTTCGTTTGATGGGGCGTTTTCGAATGCACCAATACGCAAGTCTACCTTTGTTACCGGTAGTCGCGACCAGTAATTGATACCCCTTACAGTATGAACGCCGGTTATCTGTAACTCGGTCGATGGGTTTAGTGTATTAAGCAACTAATCCCCCTTCCAGTTCAGTGATACTTTCTAAAATATCAAAAGTCTTATCTGTGTATTCAGTAAGTATCACGACGATATCATCGACCGAAGCCATTTTAATTGCTGCTTCTATGGCCATAGCTTCGTCTGCAATTAGAGAAATTTTTTCGGAAGAGAGTCCGGCTGTGAGCAACCCCTTCTGAAGCAGTTCGGATGCCTCTCCTTCTGCTCGCCCTCGTCTGTCAGAGTCCTCTCGTACTATAACGTGGTCAAAGCTGGAGAAAAGGCTTCCCAGTAATAAGAGGTCTTCATCTCTTCTGTCTCCCGGTCCTGAAATAACAGCGATTCGCCTGTTTGCTTTTATGTTGCTTGTAAGGTTGGCCAGTCCGATCGCTGCAGCGCCATTGTGTGCATAGTCAATTAATATGCGCTTTCCCTTAACCCTTATAAGATTAAGTCTTCCAGGTGTCATTGCTGGAGATGGGAAAAAAGACATTATCCCGGCTCTGATATCGTCGTAACGCACGCCCTGAACATATGCGGTTGCAATCGCAGCGAGTATATTCGTTTTCTGAAATTCGGCAGCTCCTCCTATCATTAATGGCACTTCGTTTACTGTTGCAATTGGAATCTTAAGGGCTCCTCTTTGAATTACAAAAGAGCCGTCTTCCACCGTTGCGCTGACTCCATGTTCTTCAGTATGACTGAGGACGGCCGGATTGTCTGAAGATGTCGATATCAAAACTATATCACCCGGTGTTTTGTCCTGCATTGCCAACACCAATTCATCATCGGCATTCAGGACTGCATGCCCTCCTCGCTTTACTACTGCTGCTATTATGCCTTTTACTTCGGCAAGTTCTGCAATGGTTTGTATTCCATACATTCCCAGATGATCTTCGCTTACGTTCAACACAACACCAACATCTATCTCTTCGAATCCGAGCCCGGACCTTAACATTCCGCCTCGCGCTGTTTCTAGAACTGCAATCTCCACAGTCGGGTTGGATAAAATTATATTGGCAGAGAAAGGGCCTGTCATATCCCCCTTCATTACAACTCTGTTGTTGATGTAGATGCCGTCAGTTGTTGTAAGGCCAACAGTCTTTCCCGTATGTCTGTAAATGTGCGCTATCAGTCGGGATGTTGTTGTCTTTCCGTTGGTCCCTGTAACTGCGATTATCGGTATAGTCGTTTCTGCGTTTGAAGGGTAAAGCATGTCGAGTATGGCACCTCCTGCATTCCTTGGTTTTCCATGAGTTGGATGGGTGTGCATGCGGAGCCCCGGTGCCGCATTAACTTCTATAATCGCTGCATTATTTTCTCTGAACGGTTTGGATATATCATCACTGATAACATCTATTCCTGCAATGTCCAAACCGATTGCATTGGCTGCAATTTCGCATGCAGTAATATTTTCAGGATGTATAATGTCTGTTACATCTGATGAGGTTCCACCAGTTGAAAGATTCGCCGTTGTACAGAGTGTTACGCGTTCACCTTTCTGAGGAATGTTTTCCAGAGTTAATCCACGCATAAGTAAAAACTCAATTACGGCTTCATCTTTAAGAATCTTTGTCAGTGTCTTTCTATGTCCACTCCCTCTACGTGTATCTGCATTCGTAATATCTATTAGCTGAGATATTGATCTTGTACCGTCGCCAATCACATGGGCTGGAATGCGTTCCGCTGCAGCCACTACCTTGCCATTTACTACTAAAACACGAAAGTCGCGTCCCTTTATCTGCTGTTCAACAATGACTTTGGATGAGAATTGAGAGCTTTTTGCGAAACCAGCAATTATATCAGTTTTGCTGTTGGCAGGGCCAGATACACCTCTTCCCTGATTGGAGTTGAACGGCTTAAGAATTACAGGGCATTGCAGCGATTCCCAGATTTGAATTGCACTGTCGGCCGACTTTGCAACACCACCATCAGGAACCGGAAGGCCAACGTTAATAAGGAACTGTTTGGTATCTTCTTTGTCCTGTGCTATCTCAACTGCAATTGCGCTTGTAAAATCTGTAAGTGTTGCTTCTATTCGTCTTAAATTCTTTCCCAGCCCCAACCTGATAAGCGATCCGGAATTCAGACGCCGCACTGGAATTCCACGGCGCCTCGCTTCGTCTACTATTGCTGCTGTTGAAGGGCCAAGTCGAACGCTTTCGTTCAGTTCGTGAAGGTTGTTAATAATTCTTTGTGTTTCCGGAGCTGTTCCGTCTATGCATGAACTGATGATCTGAACGGCATCCTTAAATGATTGAATACCAACATCCTCTTCTTCGTATTCAATTACCACGCTCCAGATCTGTTCGTCTGCGGTGGGAACGACTCTGCCAAACGATACGTCGCTTCCAGCCTGAATCTGAAGCTCCAGGGCAACGTGTTCGAGTATGTGAGGGAGGTATGTTCCCTCTTTTAATCGTGCTATAAATCCACCGGCCTTGTCTCTGGTGCATGGATGTTCGCTAAGAGAGGGCAGCTCACGTAATAGATTTGTCGTGAAGGACGGGGTGTCGACCGACGAAAAATCTTTAAGAGAGCCGAGATTTATATCGCATAGAATTACTGGCGCGAGTCTCCAATAATTAGGGCCGTTGAGCGCCCTTATATTGAGGATCGTTAGATCAGTTCCGTTCTGTACGACAGTGGCTACAGGCATAACAACTACCGTATCGGGCAAGACACGAGCCAATAAAAAGAAGGAGGCCGTTTGGTTTTAAACGGCCTCCTTCAGGGCAGTATATCGCTTAGGACTAGAAAATGTAGTGGTGTGTTTCAGGTCTACTAGCTATCTCTCAGGTCCAACAGCTGAATATTTCTTACTTCTCGTTCATGAACGGGTATTTAAAGCTGGTTGGCGGTGAGAAAGTCTCCTTCATCGTTCTCGCGCTGACCCAGCGAACCAGGTTGAGCTTGGAGCCAGCCTTATCGTTTGTTCCTGAACCACGTGCGCCACCAAATGGCTGTTGACCTACAACAGCGCCAGTTGGTTTGTCGTTGACATAGAAGTTTCCAGCACTGTCGCGAAGCATTCTAACGGCTGTTCTAACTGCGTTGCGGTCCTGTGAGAAAACTGCACCTGTTAAAGCATATGGCGAAGTTTCGTTTACAAGTGAAAGGGTTTCTTCATACTTGCTGTCTTCGTAGACATACGCGGTTACAACCGGTCCAAATATCTCTTCGCAAAGTAGCTTGTACTTTGGATCGGATGTTTCGACTAGCGTTGGTTCTACAAAATATCCTGTGCTCTTATCAACGTTTCCGCCCTGGATAATCGTAGCATTTGCTTTTGCATGCGAGATGTAATCGCTAATACGATTGAAGGCTTTTTCGTCGATGACTGCGCCCATGAAGTTTGTAAAGTCAGATACATCTCCAACTTTAATCTCCTTCATCATTGCAACAACACGCTCTTTAACCTCACCCCAGATACTCTTGGGAATATAAATTCTGCTTGATGCTGAGCACTTCTGGCCCTGGAACTCAAACGAACCACGTACAATTGCAACAGATAGTGCCTGAACATCTGCAGATGGATGAGCGACGATAAAGTCCTTGCCGCCTGTTTCACCAACGATGCGTGGATATGATCTGTACGACGACATGTTGCCACCAATTGTCTTCCACATGCTGTTGAATACAGCGGTACTGCCTGTGAAGTGCACACCGGCAAGATCGGAGTGTGTTAATAGCTTATCAGAAATTGGAGCTGGATCGCCAGGGATAAAGTTGATTACACCTGGTGGTAAACCTGCAGCTTCCAACAGCTTCATGATGTAGTACGCACTGTGCATCGAACTGGAGGCTGGCTTCCAGATAACCGTGTTACCCATAAGTGCGGGTGCGGTCGGAAGATTTGCAGCTATCGATGTGAAGTTGAACGGTGTTACAGCGTAGACAAAGCCTTCGAGTGGACGATAGTCGAGCTGGTTCCACATTGTCCGGTCGCTTAATGGCTGTTCGTTGTACAGCTCTTCAGCGTAGTGCGGATTGAAGCGCCAGAAATCGATCAGCTCACAAGCGGCGTCGATCTCGGCCTGAAATGCTGTTTTGGACTGGCCGAGCATTGTGGAGGCGTTAAGGGTCGCTCTCCAGGTTGTGGTTAGAAGTTCGGCAGCTTTTAACAGGATGGCTGCGCGGTCCTCCCAGGCCCACTCGCTCCAGTCCTTGCGAGCTTCTGCTGCGGCTTTGATTGCGACATCAACCATCTCTGGTGTTGCTTTGTGCCAATCTGCCAGAACATGCTGATGATTGTGCGGCATGACGGCTGTGGCTTTGTCTCCGCTATAAAACTCCTTTCCTCCGATGATAGCTGGAATTTCGATGCGTTCCGCCGACATGGACTCGAGCTTTGCTTTGAGCTCGATCTTTTCGGCTGAGCCAGGAGCATAACTCTTAACTGGTTCGTTAATCGGAGCAGGGACTTTGCGATTACCGTTGAAAACAGACATGTGTATTTGAAAAATTCTGATAACGTTGGGATCAACCTGAAAGTTACTCGAATTTGGCTTCGGATGGGATTCCGAGGTGTGATGCTGGCCAGGCTGGCACAGGGTGTGACATTGGGGGAATCGCTACTTAATCACTACCAAAATCGCGTTTTTTGGCCGTTTTTGAGGTTTTTTTCGAGTTTCCGAGGGGAATTTCGCTCTTTCCTATTGCGTCTCGCTCACGAAGATATACCTTGATGCGCGTCGGATTACCGAACCTCACTAGGAGAAATATCATGGCTACACAGAAAAAAGCTACCGCAAAAAAGACTGCAGCTAAGAAAGCACCTGCCAAAAAAGCAGCAGGTCGCACACCAAATGCGGCATTTATGAAGCCAATGCAGCCAAGCCCAGAGCTTGCCGCTGTTGTCGGTAAGGCTCCATCCCCACGTACTGAAATTACCAAGAAGCTTTGGGCGTATATCAAGAAGCATGACCTCCAGGATCCAAAGGAGCGTCGTATGATCAATGCTGACGAAAATCTTAAGGCAGTATTCGGCGGCAAGAAGCAAGTCTCGATGTTTGATATGACCAAGTTGGTCAACAAGCATCTTTCGGACGCGTAAGCTGTCTAGGTCCGAGGAGCGCGCCGAAGAGGCGCGCTCTTTGGGGGCGTCTTCCGATGCCCGGTCGAATTCAAAAAAGCCTCAACCGAAAACTCCACAATCCCCCAAGCAGGTATTGTGGGAGAACGTAAAAGGGCTCCTTACAGTGGTTGTAGTTTTTCTGCTTGTAAGGACTTTTATAATTGAGGCGTATCGGATTCCATCTGGCAGTATGAAGGAGACCCTCCAGATTGGTGATTGGTTGTTTGTAAACAAGTTCGTATACGGCCCACACGTGCCCTTCACGGACATAAATCTTCCTGGGTATAGGAAACCACAGCGGGGAGATGTGGTGGTCTTTAAATCGCCATATCAGGCCGATGAGGCAGCCAGGGGGAACGATCCACTCCCAACCCTTGTCAAGCGGTTGATAGGGCTTGGAGGGGACACTTTACACATGCGCAATAAGGTTCTGTACAGGAACGGTGAGGCTGTCGATGAGCCATATCTCCTGGATAATCCATTTGGGCAGGATTCCTACGATCCACTTTTTGAGTGGCAGCACCAGTATGAAATTAAAGGGAGCCGGATGGGCGAACCTCCGTCACCCCTTTCTCATGACAACTGGGGCCCATTAGTGGTTCCGGAAGGGTATATGTTCACGATGGGTGATCACAGATACGACTCCAAGGATAGTCGTTATTGGGGGATCGTCCCGCTGAAAAATCTCAGAGGGCGTCCGATGTTTGTGTATTACTCATACAATGCTGAAGATTCTGACAGCCCGATGCCGTTTTTGATGGACATCAGGTGGAATAGAATCGGGCACTGGATTCGTTAATCGGTGTATGTTGAAGGGCGGTCCGTAAAGGGTCGCCCTTTCGCTATATTTCAATTGGATCGTGTTCCAAACCCGAACATAGAGGTTATAGATGTACGATGAGAGATTAGTCGCTCCAATGCGTGAAGAGCTCACGCGCCTGGGCGTTTTAGAGATGCGTACCCCCGATGAAGTCGATACTAAACTGAAAGACTCTACCGGTACGGTCTTAGTAGTTGTCAACTCTGTCTGCGGCTGCGGTGCACGTAGTGCACGTCCAGCAGTTGCAAACTCTTTGAGCAATGCCAAGAAGCCTGAGCTTCTTACAACTGTTTTTGCGGGACAGGATGTCGATGCAACCCGTCAGGCGCGCAGTTACTTTACCGGGTATCCGCCATCATCACCGCAGATCGGTCTTCTGAAAGATGGTCAGCTGGTGTTTATGCTTGAGCGCCACCAGATTGAAGGGCGTTCCGCAGAAGAGATCTCTTTAGATCTTGTTGCTGCTTACGATAGGTTTTGCTAACTGTTAAACGCTGATTGCTGACTGTTGTTGGTTATTTCAATTTGACTGTAGTCGCGATTGTGTAATTGTCTGGTAAGAAATGTTAGTAAAAAGGTCTGGCTAATTGTTTTGATTAGCCAGACCTTTTTATTGGGAAACAATCAGATTTTTCCAGATAGTTTAAGACGGGTTATTGCCCGATTGGTTAAATCCATAATCGTTAAATCTCCAAGCGATTAAATCTGGAATGATTACAATATCACCAATCAATAAATCCCAAGTCGTTAAATATGCTGATGCTGTAGCGCCTGTTTTAAATCCTTGAACGAAAGCCTCTTCCCATGCATCAGTAAACCAATCCTGTAAATCTTTGCAGCGATCTTCACCGTAGCTATGCATGACACCAGGAGAATGCACAAACTCAACAGAATCTGATTTATGGAGACATCGGATATGGCAACTCTGAGTGGCATCAGGATTGGCGATGAAAACGGGATAAGTGTAAGGGCGACAGATAACCCGCTGTCCGGATCGCTGATCAACGGTTGAAAGCACAGCATGCTTGCAACCAGTAACATAATTATTGGTTGACCTGCATGTCTTGCATCTGACTCACTGTTAACCATTGAGCCAACTGCAGCACTTATAGACCCATAAAAAACAACGCCCAGCAGAAAGTAAAATCCAAATGTGATCAATATCGGGATGCTGATAGAATTGGATAGTATTGCCTGCATGTCTACGCCAAGGGCAGTTGCGGTTGAGCTGGATGAAAGGAAGAACGCCACAACCAATCCCATAGCAATCCATATTAGCTGCTGAGTCAATCCAACCGCAGTAACACCGATAATTTTGCCAGCTAACAATGTTCCCGGTTTGATGCTGGAAAGTATTACTTCAGATATTCTGGTTGTCTTTTCTTCTACCACGCTGGTCAGGATGCTCTGGCCATACACTACAATGCATGTGTATAAAAGAATAGTTATAAGTGTGGCTAACAGTATCTTTGAATCTGCCAGTGTGATATTTGGTGTGGCCGAAATAGCATTAACAGATATCTGCGGATTGGATAAGGTTAGTGAGTCTATTTCCTGTGGCGACAGCCCTCTGGATTCCAGTCTATATCCAATAAGTGCTTCCTTGATGGAGTTTTTGATAAACTGAATATCCTGAGGAGAGTTTGCCTTTCTGCCAGCGTAGAAAGCGTTGCCGGTATTTAATGTATTGGAATCTACAATTACATAACCGCTAATACGCTCACTTTTTGTTTCTCTTATGGCAGTACTTTCGGCTTGTGCAAGCTGCTCGACAGGTGTGATGCGAACGAGTGGCATCGGCTGGTTTGCATATTTGCCACCTCCTATCAGCTGTGCTACTCTTTCTCCAAATCCTGTTGTAGTAGCGTCGAGTACATTGACGTTGTAAAGTGCAACGCGATAATCTTCGAGCCCAGAATCTGTTTTGGAGTCCGAACCATCAAACATGTAGATGGGGCCTGCAATCAGCAGTGCAAAAACGGCTGGAGCAAATATGGTTGAAATTAAAAACCATCTGGATCTGATCCATTCGCCGTATTCGCGTTTGGTTACGACCCATAACTTTCTAGCTTCTTTTTTCATTATCTGCTCGCCATTTGAATCTGCTCAATAAATATCTCGTTTAATGAAGACTGAACGAGTATTGTCTTTTCGTATGCAGGCTGGCCGTAGTCTTCTTTAATGTCCTGTATGGTTCCTTCTATAAGCTTGGTTCCATTGGCCATTATACAAACCTGATCGCAGAGAGATTCTGCATTGGCTATTATGTGGGTGCTGAGTATTACAGTCTTGCCACTGCGTTTTAAGTGCTGGATTATTTCCTGTAACTGTTGAGCATTTACTGCATCAAGGCCGCTGAATGGTTCATCCAGTATTACTAGAGCCGGGTTGTGCAGCATGGTCGCAATAAACTGAACCTTTTGCTGCATCCCTCTTGATAGTTCTTCGACTTTGGCTTTCGTCCAGTCTTTAGATGGTGAACGCAGCCCTAGCTGTTCGGTCCACGAATCGATTCGAGCATCGGCCTGTTTTGCAGAAACTCCTTTGAGTTCCGCCAAAAACTTTAAGACCTGACGCACGCGCATCTTTCTGTATAGACCGCGCTCTTCGGGTAGGTATCCAACCAGGTCTGTGATTCCTTGAGTGTTGGTTGGATATCCAAAAAGAGATATCTCACCTGAATCAGGTGAGATAATGTCGAGAATCATTCGGAGCGTTGTTGTTTTTCCTGCTCCGTTCGGTCCTAAAAGTCCGTAGACTGAACCTGCTTCTATTGTTAGCGAGAGATTGCTAACGGCGGTGTGTTTAGTGTAACGTTTCCAAACATTACGCACTTCCACGGCTGGGAGATTCATCCTTAGAATATACGACAGCTTCTAAAGCATTCCAGCTTAAAAGAGCACATTTCACACGAGCGGGATACTTCGATACGCCGGACAGGGCACGGGCGCGCCCAAGAGATTTTTCTTCGCTGCCGTCGATTTCTCCCATGATCATAGAACGAAATGTCTTGCGTAGCGCCTCGGCTTCGTCCTTGGTTAGCCCTTTGACCAGTTCGGTCATCATGCTTGCAGATGCCTGGGAGATAGAACACCCCTGTCCTGTAAACTTGATATCACTGATCTTATCGCCGTCGAAGATCACCTGCACGCCAACCTCGTCCCCGCAGAGTGGGTTTTTTAGATCTGCTCTTGCGTCAGCATTCTCTAAATCCCCCTTGTTGCGGGGCTTGCGGTAGTGGTCCAGGATCATCTCCTGGTAAAGCGCCGAGAGGTTTGCCTCGGAGAGTTTTGAGTTGCTCATTAAACCTTTAACTGATGAATCCAACTCTTAAAGTTAATCATCTGTTTGCGAATTATTTCGAGTGTTTTCTCATCGGTCAGCTCACTTTCAGTGGTGAAACGTTCGTGAGCATGTGGGATGAGAATCTCAGGCTTTAACATCGCCAGGCACTCGGTCTGAACGAAAATCTGCCTGAGGTGCATCTGGGCGCGGATCGAGCCACCCATCCCCATGCTGGCCCCGGCAATCGCTACCGGTTTTTTGGCCAGCGGTGTTGGCATTGGTGGGCGCGAGGCCCAGTCGATGGCATTCTTGAGAATCCCAGGAACGGAATAGTTGTATTCAGGGGTTACGATGTATAGCCCTTCAGCGGAAGAGACCGCTTCACGTAATGCTATAACGGTGTCTGGTAGATTCTTTTCCAGATCCTGATTGAACAGCGGCAGCTCCCCGATTCTGTCAAAGACCGTAATTTCAATTCCTTCTTCGAGGGCGATGCGCACGGCTGCCCGCATTAAACCTTTGTTATATGATTTGGCCCTAAGGCTTCCAACAAGTCCACAGACTTTAATCATGCATGTGTTCCAGAAAATAGTTTAGCTGCGTGACGAACCCCTGCAACGAGGGCTTCTACATCTTCTTTTGTGTTATATAAATAGAATGAAGCGCGGGCTGTAGCTGTAACGCCTAGTCGGCGCATCAGAGGCTGATTACAGTGATGCCCCGCTCTAATGCACACACCATGCTCATCCAGGATGGTAGCCAGGTCATGGGGATGAACATCGGCAAGGGTGAAGCTTACTACTCCGCTACGCTCTTCGGCCGGTGGGCCATAGACTTTTAATCCGTCGATCTTCTCAAGTTCGCTCTGTGCCAGCTTAAGCAGTTCGACTTCGTGGCTTCGAATGGTGTCCATTCCGATTGCATTCAGATAGTCGACGGCAGCTCCAAGGGCAAACGCATCCGCAGCATTGGGAGTGCCGGCTTCAAGCTTATATGGAAGAACATTCCAGGTTGAATGGTCGTCGTAGACGTACTCGATCATGTCGCCACCAAACTGGTATGGATCCATAGCCTCAAGCAGGTGACGCTTCCCAATCAACCCGCCGATTCCCATTGGGCCGCACATCTTGTGTCCGCTAAAGGCGTAAAAGTCTACATCCATTTTGTCGAACGAGACCGATAGGTGCGGGGCGCTCTGGGCTCCGTCGCAGACAAATATGGCCGACGAGTTGGCTCTGACAATCTGCGCAATTTCAGCAATTGGGTGTATGGTCCCAACCGCATTGGATACGTGGGCCACTGCCACAATCTTGGTATCAGCGTCAACCAGATCTTTCATCTGGTTCAAGTCCAAACGGCAATCGTCTGTGATCTCACAAATTCTGAGTTCGGCTCCGGTTGCCAGTGCCAGACTCTGCCAGGTAACAAAGTTGGCGTGGTGCTCCATTCCGGAGATTACGATATTATCTCCAGAACTTACGTTCGATCTACCCCAGGCGGTTGCAACCAAATTCAGTGATTCGGTGGTTCCGCGAGTGAAGATAAGACAATCCGGATCCCCAACTCCAAAAAATTTGGCTATCTTGTTTCGGGCTTCGTGAAAACGATCGGTGGCGTGTACCGACAGTTCGTATGCGCCGCGATGCGGATTTGAGTAACTTGTGATGTAGTAGTCACGGAGTGCATCCAGGACTACGCCAGGTTTCTGAGCGGAGGCCGCTGAATCCAAGTAGTGCAAGTTGGCCTTGCTGGCCAACAGCGGAAAATCCAAACGCTTGTTCATATTAACTCAAGATACTTCAAGACATTGCCAGAGACCACGAAACGATCCCACGGTGGGACCGAAATGCACTCCAGCAGGTACAAAAAGGACGTAGTTTCCCTTACCTTTGAATCTACGCGAAAGTGCTGTAACGCCAAGGAGTTAGCTGTATTATGAGCGCTGCAATAGAGTCCCTCGTCTCGAGGGAATATCAATATGGCTTCGTTACTGATGTCGAAGTCGATTCTGCCCCGCCGGGCCTAAGTGAAGATATCATCCGTCTCATCTCTTCGAAGAAGGAAGAGCCGGAGTGGTTACTGGAATGGCGGTTGAAAGCCTATCAACGTTGGCTCACTATGAAAGAGCCAACCTGGCCTAACGTTAACTATGAGCCTATCGATTATCAGGCTTTACGTTACTACTCTGCGCCGAAGAGCGTAAAGCCACTTCAGTCGTTAGATGAGGTCGATCCTGAGCTGCTGCGTACATACGAGAAGCTCGGTATCTCACTAAACGAACAGAAGAAGTTGGCTGGCGTCGCTGTTGACGCAATCTTCGATTCTGTTTCGGTTGGTACTACAATGAAAGAGGAGTTGTCCCAGCACGGGATTATCTTCTGTTCATTTGGTGAAGCCGTTAAAGAACATCCAGAGCTGATACGTAAGTACTTAGGTAGTGTAGTTCCGCACAGCGATAACTATTTTGCTGCGCTGA
The DNA here is from genome assembly GCA_040394885.1 of Gemmatimonas phototrophica. Lineage (GTDB taxonomy): Bacteria > Gemmatimonadota > Gemmatimonadetes > Gemmatimonadales > Gemmatimonadaceae > Fen-1247. The sequence continues at coordinate 162,934 of JBEBRK010000001.1, read as the reverse complement.
ACGGTGCTGTCTTCAGCGACGGTTCGTTCTGTTATATACCAAAGGGCGTTCGTTGTCCGTTGGAACTGTCTACATATTTCCGCATTAATGCGGCAGACACGGGACAGTTTGAGCGCACTTTGATCGTGGCCGACGAGGGATCTTATGTAAGTTATCTCGAAGGCTGTACAGCTCCCAAGCGTTCTACCAACCAGCTCCACGCTGCAGTTGTTGAACTAGTCGCTTTGGACAACGCTACTATTAAATACAGCACAGTTCAAAACTGGTATGCTGGTGACGAAAATGGCGTTGGTGGTATATACAACTTCGTAACCAAGCGCGGAAAAGCTGCTGGTGTAAACTCCAAGATCTCCTGGACTCAGGTTGAAACCGGTTCGGCGATCACCTGGAAGTACCCAAGCGTGATCCTTCAGGGTGATAACTCAGTTGGTGAGTTCTACTCTGTTGCTGTGGTGAACAACCATCAGCAGGCAGATACAGGGACCAAGATGATTCACATTGGCAAGAACACAAAGTCTACCATTGTGTCAAAGGGTATCTCTGCTGGTCAGGGTAACAACAGCTACCGCGGTAAGGTTCATGTCCTGCCAAAGGCCGATAACGCTCGTAACTACACGCAGTGTGACTCGATGCTGATCGGTAATAAGTGCGGTGCACATACATTCCCATATATCGAAGTTGAGAACAAGACCGCCACAATTGAGCACGAAGCCAGTACGTCAAAGATCGGAGAAGATCAGATCTTCTATTGCACTCAGCGCGGGTTAAGTGCTGAGCAGGCAGTTTCTATGATTGTCAGCGGCTTCTGCCGTGAAGTTTTCCAGGAGCTTCCAATGGAATTCGCCGTTGAAGCGCAGCAGTTACTCGGAATCACCCTCGAGGGTAGCGTCGGTTAATCCGGCCTAGTACTCGTCGTAATCAATAAATAAATAGTATATATCAATGCTAGACATAAAAGGCTTACGTGCAGGAATCGCCGATCGCGAGATTTTGAAAGGGATAGACCTCAAGGTTAACCCAGGTGAAGTGCACGCTGTAATGGGTCCAAATGGATCTGGTAAATCAACACTCGCTCAGGTCCTCGCCGGAAATCCAGGGTACGAAGTTCTCGGCGGAAGTGTAAACTATGAAGGGATCGACCTGCTCGAATTGGCTCCGGAAGAAAGAGCACAAAAGGGCGTTTTCCTTGCTTTCCAGTACCCAGTCGAAATTCCAGGGGTGACAAATTCATACTTCCTGCGCTCCGCTTATAACGAAGTTCGCAAAGCGCAGGGCAAGGAAGAGATGGATCCCCTCGATTTCCTCGATCTGATCGAAGAAAAGATGAAGCTTGTTGAGATGGATCCGTCCATGCTTAACCGCTCTGTAAACTCGGGCTTCTCCGGTGGTGAAAAGAAGCGTAATGAAATCCTTCAGATGGCCGTTCTCGAACCAAAGCTCGCCATTCTGGACGAAACAGATTCAGGGCTCGACATCGATGCTCTCCGTATTGTTGCCGAAGGTGTGAACAAGTTGAAGAGACCAGATAATGCAACAATAGTTGTTACTCACTATCAGCGTCTGCTCAACTACATTGTTCCAGATTTTGTACACGTACTCGCTCATGGCCGGATCATTAAGTCCGGTGGTAAGGAGCTTGCCCTTGAATTAGAGGAAAAGGGGTACGATTGGTTGTTGGAGTCCTCAGGCGCGACAGTAGCATCAGTAGCATGACCAACGTTTTAGATCAGGTGACCAAAAAAGCTGAGTCTTCAGATGTTGGTCACTCACGCGAACCAGTAAACGCAGCAAAGGGCCATACAATGGTGGAAGCATACAAAGAGCTCTACTCTAATTTAAAGTTGCAGAGCGGTGTCGCTTCCCAGCCAGCATGGCTAAATGATCTGCGGGATAAGGGATTCGCCAAGTTCGAAGAGCTTGGTTTTCCTACAAAACGAAATGAGGATTGGCACTTTACCAATTCAGCTCCAATTGCAACAAAAAAGTTTGATTTGCGTGCAGAAGGTGCATCTCATTCAGTTACCAAAGAAGCACTTGAACCATTTCTGTTTGAAGGGGATTGGGCAACTATCGTTTTTGTGAATGGAGAGTTTGATAAGGATCTATCTAACTTCCATCGCGGAAATGGCCGCTTCTTTATCAGCACATTAAAAGAAGCAACTGCAAATGATATTCGCCTGGTTGAGCAGAAGCTTGGCGGGCTCGGACAGATTGATATAAATGCATTTGCAGCTTTAAATACGGCATTCATGCAGGATGGAGTGTTTGTTGGTGTAAGCCCTAATGCTGTTGTTGATCAGCCAGTTCATATTTTATATGTTGGTGATTCAACTGGGGCAAACACATTTGTCTCTCCAAGAACTTTGATCGTTGCCGATCACCACTCTGAAGTCACGGTTGTTGAGAGCTTCGTTTCTTTAAATGGTGCCGAAGGTTACTTCTCAAATGCTGTTACAGAAGTATATCTGGCTCCAGGTGCTCAGGTTAAGCATTACAAGGTTCAGCGTCAGACAGAAGATTCATTCCACGTTGGTTCATCGTTTGTTTATCAGAAAGGCGATAGCAACTATGAATCGTTTTCGTATGCGGTTGGTAGCTCTCTTTCCAGAACCAATGTCGATACGATATTGGATGGAGATGGGGCACATGCAACGCTCAATGGACTTTACATGGTAGATGGTGATCAGGTTGTCGATCATCAGACACGTATTGAACACGTTGCACCAAACTGCACCAGCCACGAAATCTATAAAGGAATTCTTGACGGCTCTTCGCAGGGTGTCTTTAACGGTAAGGTTTATGTTCATCCGGAAGCGCAAAAGACCGACGGAAAGCAGAGCAATAACAATCTTATCCTTTCAGATAATGCAGAGGTCAATACCAAGCCTCAGCTTGAGATATTCGCCGATGACGTGAGATGTACCCATGGGGCAACAATTGGAAGGTTGGATGAAAATTCCCTGTTCTATCTCAAGAGCCGTGGTGTAAGTGCAGTTACAGCTCGTAAACTTTTGACATACGCATTTGCGGCGGAAGTTTTGGAAGAGATGACGATTGAGCCGATCAAGTTGAAGCTGGAAGAGTTGGCTTTTAGTCGATTTGCGGAGTGATATAGGCAGCTCGCAAATATGGAAAAAATAATTAGGGCGACCGATTCGATTCGGTCGCCCTATTTAGTTTCCGAGATAATGTTGATGGCTCGGATGGATTCGCTAGCAATATCGGCAACTCAGGTGAGTTCGCTCAATTGTTCAAATGGTAGTTGCCTCTATACCTATAGTCAGGCACCCCTCTTGCCCTCCAGACACATGAGTTACTCATTCAGTCAAGGAGATTCTCCTCATGCCTGCGATCTGGAAAGGCAGCCTAACATTTGGCCTGGTAAATATCCCTGTCGAGCTACGTGCCGCAGTTAAGTCCGATCATATCAGCTTCCGTCTTCTTCACAAAGAAGATATGTCGCCTGTCAAATATGAGCGAGTATCCTCCAAGAGCGGCGAGCCTATTCCGTGGGAAGATATTGTTAAGGGATATGAATATCAAAAGGGAAAGTTCGTTGTCCTGAGCAAAGAGGATTTTGAAACGGCGGCACTCGAATCCTCGAGTAACATCGATATCCTTGATTTTGTTAAAGAAGAAGAAATAGATCCTCGCTTTTTTGAAACTCCATATTACATGGTGCCAACTAAAGGCGGCGAAAAAGCATATGCTCTGCTTCGTGAAACTATTCGAGATACAGAGTCGGTTGGAATAGGTAAAATTATTATGCGCCAGAAGCAGCATCTTGCAGCGATTAAGGTAATTGGAGATGCTCTGGTGCTTGAAATTATGAGATTTACCAATGAGCTGGTAGATGCATCAGAATACAGCTTTCCTCGCTCGGCTGGTGTAAGGCCACAGGAAAGAAAGATGGCGCAGCAGCTTATTGGGAATCTTACAGAATCTTTTGATCCGAAGAAGTATACCGATGAATATCGCGCTAATCTGATGCGTCTTATTAATGCAAAACTAAAAGGAAAGAAAGCAAAGTTTAAGGAACCCGAAGGTATGGATGCGGATGATAAGGTGATCGATTTAATGGCACGGCTAAAAGCGAGTCTGGCATCTAAGCAAAAGGAGAGCTCACGAAAATCTTCATCGGGACGAGGTAGCAAAAGTAGTAAAACAACAGGGAAAACAGTTTCAAAAAGAGCTTCTAAAAGCGTAGCTAAAGTCGCTCGAAGGAAATCTGCGTAGAGCGGTATCTTAGGGTAATCCAGATATGAAGAGGTCGTCATCGTCATTGTCATCATCATTAAAGCCGGCTTCGCTTTTACCAATGTTTGCCAGTATCGGAACGGAGGTGCCAGGCAAGGGATGGGCGTATGAACCAAAGTATGATGGAATTCGTGTTCTATCGATAGCCACGGGCAAGGAAATTAAACTTATGACGCGCAATCATAAGGATAAATCGTTTCAGTTTCCTGAACTTACAACTGCACTAAGAAAGCTCAGGCACGAAATAGGTTCGGATTTTATTCTTGACGGTGAGATTGTCGCGATCTCCGAAAATAAACCGGCACGCTTTCAGAAATTACAGGCGCGTATTCATGAGACTGATGCTGCAACTATAGAAGCTGCATTGTCAAATGGTGCAGTGAGATACATAATTTTTGATGTTCTTTCACTGGATTCTATAAATGTCACCGGGCTTGAGTGGTTGAATAGGAGGGAAATGCTGGAAGATATATTCTCCTCATTATTTAATAAGGAGATAACTGACTTTATTCAGCTGAGTCAGGTCTCGATAGATAATGGAAACGGTTCTGGGAAAAAGCTTTTATGTTATGCGGCAGAGCAGGGATGGGAAGGCGTAATTGCCAAGCAGGTTAATAGACCATATCAGCCAGGAGCAAGGGTGGTATGGTGGCAAAAGCTGAAGATAGAAAGGCGGCAGGAGTTTGTGATAGGCGGATTTACTGATCCGCGGCGTTCACGCGCATATTTCGGTGCGTTAATTATCGGATACTATAAAAAGCATGAACTGATATATGCAGCGCATGTGGGGAGCGGATTCAACTCTAAAAGTCTCAAAGCTATCCATGAGAAATTGGTTACTATTGCTCAACCAGTTTCTCCTTTCAATTCAAAAATATCTACTAATGAAAAGCCGCATTGGGTTAAACCAATACTGGTAGCTGAAGTCAAATTTTCTCAATGGACGGAGGATGGTCGATTACGCCATCCAATTTTTATCGGTCTACGGGACGATAAACGTGCAAGTGAAATAAAGCAGGAAACAACCAGTATGCAGACTAAGCCATTGACGCGGTCTGCATCCGGTAAGTTAAAACAGACTGCATCAGGTAAGTTAAAGCAGGCAAAAAAAGTGGAGCCAAAAATGACAGGTAAAGATATAGAAAATCCAGACAGGCCAAAAACAAACAGCACAAGCGTAGGTAAGAATCCGTCGACACGTTCTATGGCAAGTAAGGGTAATAAGACCTCGAGCCGTTCTATGGCAAGTAAAGGTAAGAAGCCATCGGGTCGTTCTATGGCGAGCATAGGTAGGAAACCCTCGGCACGTTCCATAACAAGCATCGTAAAACAGCTGGATGACACGGGATCTGATGATAATGTCATCGAAATTGAGCGAGGTGAGGAGCTCAAGGTTACTAACCTGGATAAAGTGTTTTTTCCTGAAGATGGAATTACGAAGGGCGATATTATGAAATACTATACAATTGTTTCTCCGTTCATCCTGCCTGTAATTTCGGGAAGGCCGCTCGTTCTAAGGAGATTCCCCGAAGGAATTAACAGCGAGGCTTTTTATCAGCACCAGGCTGGGAATGTACCACAGGGAGTTAAGACCGCAACAGTTGCCGTAACTAAAAATGCGCGCGAGCAGATTATTGGGGGTGACCTTCTAACTCTTCTGTATACTATTCAGATCGGGAGTATTTCTGTAGATCCATGGCATTCACGCGTACCTCATACTCAGGATGCTGATTATGCTATTCTTGATCTCGACCCTGGTAAGCGCGCTCCGTTCTCCGCTGTTATGGAAGTAGTTGGATTGGTTAAGGAAGTTATGGATTCCTTCGGCTTGCATGGGGCTTTGAAGACATCTGGAGCTACAGGTATGCACATATATCTTCCGCTCCCTCGAGCTGTTAGCAACGAGTCAGCTCAGATTCTGGCTGAGCTCATTGCAACTCAGGTAGCTACCACGTATCCAAATGTGGCGACTGTAGAACGCGCTGTAAAGAAACGAAAGGCAACTGCTGTATATGTGGATTTTTTACAGAATATTAGGGGAAAGACAGTCGCTTCAGCCTACAGCGTAAGAGCGAGAAGGGGCGCTACAGTTTCTACCCCGCTTGAGTGGGATGAGCTGAGTGATAGTCTCGATCCTGTGCAGTTTACTATTGCCACAGTAGTCGACCGGTTTAGAAGTAAGGGGGATATCTGGAATAAAGCCCTTAGCAAGCCAAATTATTTAGGTGATCTGAATATAAAATAAAGACAGCATGACGTATCGCTAGTTTCCTTTCTTTTTCTCTTGCTTGGAAGCTAGAAATTCTTCTTTGGATTTAGCAAAGAATTCCTTAAATCCGGGCGCTGCACTTTTAGCGAAGTTGTCATTCAGCGTACCCATCAAGATGTTAAGATCATCCTCATTGGCATTTGCACCATACTTAACAGCACCTGTAGGATTCCCTTTTATACTGGTGGCAAAAAATGCCGGAAGTGACTTGATAGGAAACGCAGCGTCCTTAAGCTGTTCTTCCCACACATCTATATCTACTCTTATTAAGTAAACTTTATCAAAAGCGTCCCGCATTGCCGGATGCTTGAGCGATACATCTACAAGCCTGCATGGAATGCACCAGATTGCACCGAATTCAATAACTGGTATATAGCCCATTTTGTCTGCCTTGTCTATCTCTATTTGAAGACGCTCTTCAAAATCCATATTTTCAATGTAGTCGAGGTCAACTATCCGAAAATTCTGATCTGATCGTGCAGGGGCAATCGGCCGATTCAACCCATTTGCGTATATATCTCTTAGATGCTTAATAGATTGTGTGCTTGGTTGATGGGTTAAAGAGTCAACCTTCACATTTTTGGTTATGAAGAGATCGTCATAGCTTTTAGTTGCTATGCTTATTGTTGGCAGGTGATGCTTAAACCAGAACTGGGCAAAAGCCTTCATGGTTTTAACATTTAAGCTGTCAGCCATGTCTAGCATCCATTTCTTTCTATTCTCGGTAGACAAGTAGATGTCTCCAAATAAAAAATGGTTTGCATAGCTGTTTGCCATAATAACCATATCCCGAGATGTTACCGGTTGCTGTGGCTGATTCTGGCTGATTAACAGCTCGCGCCAAAGGATAATTTCTTCGTCTGTAAAACCGTAAACTAGAACTTGCCCGATTTCGTTTGCAAGTAACCTGAGAGCAGAATCTGCTGGCCCTTTGTTGAAAGTGACATGAATGTCCGAACGTCTTGGGGCCGGTAAATCCCTAAAGCCAAGATATGGAGGGTATGGCTCAGTAGATGCAAATGTTCTGACAATTACTGAATCACTTCTGCTGCGTAATTCCCCAATTCGTTGTCCAAGGATGTTGAAAAACACTTTATTGTAATTATCCCAGACAAATCTATAAGCAGGGTCGTATTCTAGCGGAGTATACGATGAATAGTCGAGAAATAAAATTTTGCTGCTATCGAGAATTGTGTGTGATAATATTGAACTTACGGTATCAGAATGACGCTGTTCCTGTTTTAATAGTTCATCGGCAACTTTTTCGATGTATTTCGTGCGATTTGTAAGGCAATCTGTATTGATCCCTGAAACATCATGAAAGCTCGCATTAATCCATCGTTCAATATCGTTTTTGGGAAATGGACCGATAGCTGTAACTGCAACGCAACTTTTAGAGTCTTGTTTTTCATTAGATAGATACTCATCCAGTGAATTTCTTAGAGCCCGAAACAGTCGATCTCTGTCTCCGGAATCAGCTTTTATACTGAGGTTAATTATTTTCTGGCTGACTGAGCTTAATCGTAACTTGAGAGGTAGTTGCGACAGATTGGGATCCGAGCTTATCCTCGCGCTATCTTCAGGTGAAATACTCTTTTCGTCGAATGTATTGATGGCCAGAGTTGCAAGAACATAACTGGTGTCTTCAGAGGGCGTTTCTTTTTCGCTATAGCTCTTTATATAGTAAACAACGCCGCTTGCGAGCTGATTGATGAAGACCGTGGAATCGTTCTTTATAGCCTGGCTAACTGGAAGAGGAATAACAGGGATGGATTTAGGGGCTGTCCTGGTCTGTGCTCCCACGTCAGAAATAATTCCCACGTTAAATAGGAATACTATAGTGGCCAGAATCCAATTTCGCATATCAATATCCTCCTATGGTATCTTCGTTGGATGGGTAAATATGCGCAACCCTCCCTTTAATTATTGAAGGTGCTCCGCTTGATTTATCAAGCAGGCAAAAACAGCTCAGATAGCACTCAGCCTGCCAATTAGCGACATAGAACGCGAGAATAATAGAGAATGACCTGGACTACATGGGGTATATATGTGATAACTGCAGCGGTTCTGGCAATATCGCCAGGTCCTGCGGTTTTCCTTGTAATTGCGCAGGCATTGCAGGGTGGTTTCAAGAAAGGGATGTGGGGTGGCTTGGGGATTCTTTCTGTAAATGCACTGTTCTTTGCGCTGTCGGCAGTTGGGTTGACTGCGATGCTGACAGCTTCGACGCAACTATTCACGGCAGTCAAATGGATAGGTTCAGCTTACCTGCTCTTTTTAGGGCTACAGACATTCTTCGGTAAGGGTAACCTTGCTTTGAATACCGCTGGTGACAAAGAAAACTCTTATCCAAAGCTTGAACCGGGTTGGAGGTTGCGAACTTATGGGCGCGGTGTTGTTCTTCAGATGTCCAACCCCAAGGCTATTCTGTTTGTTACCGCACTTCTTCCGCAGTTTATTCGCCCCGGTGAGGATGTAGTTACACAGGTAATGATTCTTGGCGCATCATCCATAGGGCCGGAGTTGTTTATTCTGGCTGGTTATAGTCTGCTTGCCGGACAGCTTAGTCACATGTCACGACGCCCGCGGTTTATGAATGTTACCAACAAGGTATCTGGAGCCTTGCTGGCCGGAGCAGGAGCTGGTTTGGCATTTATCGGTGAAGAATAAATCATGCCGGATGAGCAAGATCTCGAGTTAAATGGATGAATAAAGTAAGCGACAAGAGTGGCTTTACACCTCGTACCGGAGCGTTGTTATCGCAACCAGCTTCGGAATTATCTGTTGAGGAAGTTGATAAAGCGATCGACGGATACGTTGCCAGGCACTCTGATGAAATCAACGGGCTCATCAGGCTGCTTGAGTTTACAAAAAAATATCCGGCTTACTCGGATCGCATCGATCGTAAAAATATGGATGGGCACCTTACTGCCAGTGCGCTCATTTTAAATGAAACATTGGACAGGATACTTCTGATTGATCACCGTTCTTTGCAGCTAACGGTTCAGCCAGGTGGCCATGTCCATCAGGATGATATGAGCCTCATACATGCGAGCAGGCGCGAGGCTATGGAAGAAACAGGAATCTCTATCTTGCATCTTTTATCCGAGCTTCCATATGATATTGATGTGCACCCCATCCCTGCCAACCCGGCGAAAAATGAAGGTGCACATTATCATCTGGACTTTAGATATCTCTGGCAGACATCCGAAAAACTGGTACTAGAAGCTGCAAAAGATGAAGTCAGTGACGTGCGCTGGGTTTCTCTTTCCGAGCTGCCCACTCTCCCAACAATGCAAAGAGTGGGATTCAAGCTACTTCAGGAAACCTTTAAAAAGTCCCAGTAGACCAGCCCGGAAACTACCAGGGCAATTAATATCAGAAGGATTATCCATACCCACATAGGGACTTTGGGGGTCTGTCTTTCCATTGTATCCGCTCGCTGAATAGGGAAGCTTAATGTGGGTCTGCGATCGTTTACTTCATCGTACAACCGACTTGCCTTGGTCCAGGGATCCGCTATCTGCATGGCCACCGGCAGCTTGTTCTGCGAAAACGTGAACTTCATGGAGCCGATATTTATGACGTCGCCATGGTTGAGAACCTGATGCGATGTGATCTGAATTCCATTGAGCAGGGTCTGGGTTGAGCCCACAGGGTATATGGTATATCCGATCCCTTCAGGTCTGATCTCAGCATGCTTTCGCGAAACAAAAACTTCGCGTACTACAATGTCGCTATCGGAGCTTCGCCCTATCCAGAACGACTCTTCGTCCAGAAGGGGATAGGCCCGATGTTCGTAGGCGTGGATTATATACGCCTGATATGTCGGCCCAGAGTTCTGAGGTGTAAATAGCGAATTTGAGTCTTCCTGGAACTGGTCCGTCATAACAAATATCTAAAAGTTTTGCAGCAAGGATGTGCGTAAATGGAATGTAACGCCACAACGAGATAGCTGGTGCGCGGGGTGCAGTATATATGCCGAAGGCTATACGGCTGGTTATAAGTCGCCACTTTTTGATCGGACGATCGAGAAAATGATACGGCTCATTAACAAATACTACTTCTATGCGTTCTAATAATAGGCTAGAGTATAGTTATACTAAAACACATACACTCGGATTAGTTATGAGAAGCTCCAGATACGTTTTGATGGCTGCGTCACTTTTAACCTTTGCGGCTTGTTCTTCCAAGGACACAAAGCCGGATGACGCCCTCTCGCAGGATTTAGCTCTTGCCAGGGATCTGGAACTTGCTAATCAGGGGGTGGTTGAGCCAGAGCTGAAGGATCTGCCATCAAAGCCCAGCAATCCTACTCCTGCTCCGGCGGCGACTGTGTCGGCTCCTAAACCGAAGCCGGCACCGGCCCCAGCGCCAGTTACTCCTACGCCAAAGCCAAAGCCGGTCCCACAGCCTACGCCGACTCCAAAGCCAGTTCCTACTCCGGCTCCGACCCCACCTGCTCCGACTGTAACGGAGTCTGGGAATCGTGTTGAAAGCGGGTCTGCCAGCGGCCGTACTGAAGGAGCGGCTACCGGAACAGTTGCAGCCGGTACGACTTTGCAGTTAGCTGCTGGTCAGAAAGTCTGTACAAACACCAATGCTGTGGGCGATCGTTTTACCGCTTCCCTTACTCGCGCAGTTGTAGCGAGCAATGGTGTTGTGATCCCCGTCGGAACTCCAACTGTGGTGGAAATCTCCTCTCTAAAAAAGAGCGAGCAGTCTGGGGATAATATGGTAATCGGTCTGATCATCAAATCGATTCGGTATGAAGGGAAAACGTATGCCCTTAATGGTGAGATCGTAGATGCTGACGCACAGAAAAACCGGGTGTCAAACAGCAAGGACGTAGGTAAGGTTGCTGCCGGTGCGGTTATCGGAGCGATTCTAGGCCGGGTCGTAAGCGGAAAGGGCGATAAGGGTAAAGGTACTGCAATTGGTGCAGCGGCAGGTGCCGCAGTGGGAGCCGGTGTTGCCGAGCATCAGGCAGATTATGACGCCTGCATTCCGAGTGGAGGGAAGATCACCCTTCGTCTGAACCAGCCATTGACTGTGCAGTCGAACTTTGGTGCTCGTACCACCACACCTGCAAACAACTCTGGCTCCAAAGCTGACGACGATTTTAATGATGGGACGATCTAATAATTAGTGCCTTTGCTAATTAACTAGTGCTTCTGCGTGACATCCCCTTCGTAGCCAGTCACGCAGCTTGATCAGTATCCAAATCTTCCCATTCTAAAGAAACGGAAAATTCCAAGAACTGTTCTATCTTCCGTATAGCCTCGCATAAAAAGTTTGTTCAATTAGATTCCTCCGTCGACAGGGGTGCCCGCATACACATCGGTATGTGGGCTGAGAGAGTCCCTTAAAACCTGATCCGGATTATACCGGCGTAGGGAGTCCGAAATGGAATCGAATAAGAATTCTGGCGCTGAGGCGTCAGATAATTCGCGCACAAATGTGTCTTCAGTCAATCAGACAGATGCGCGAACCCAGATGTTTTACGCTCGTCGTGGGGAAGTTACCGATGCAATGCGTTTTGTGGCCGAGCGTGAAGAGCTGGCCCCTGAGTTGGTTAGAGATGAGATCGCCCGTGGCCGGCTGATCATCCCTGCAAATATCCATCATCTTGCTGGGTCGCTCGAGCCAATGGCAATTGGTGCAGTTTCCAAAGTTAAGATCAACGCAAATATTGGAAACTCTGCTGTAACTTCGAACGTTGAAGGTGAAGTAGAGAAGTTGCGCGCGGCCGTTAAATATGGCGCAGATACCGTAATGGATCTGTCCACCGGCGGTAATATTGACGGCATCCGCAAGGAAATTATTGCGGCTTCGACTGTACCAATCGGAACAGTACCAATCTATCAGGCTGTTCAGGATAAGGATGTCGAAGATCTGACTCCGCAGGACTTTCTGGATATCATCGAACATCAGGCGAAACAGGGTGTGGATTATATGACTCTGCACGCCGGAATACTATTTGAACATCTCCACCTTGTTCATGGCCGTATCACAGGAATTGTAAGTCGTGGTGGTTCTTTGCACGCCGTCTGGATGATGAAGCATCGTAAACAGAATCCGTTATATGAGTACTATGATGATGTTCTCGATATTCTGCGCCAGTACGACGTTACTATATCGCTAGGTGATTCATTACGCCCAGGTTGCTTGCATGATGCAAGCGACAAAGCGCAGTTTGCTGAGCTCGACACGTTGGGCGAATTAACCAAGCGGGCTTGGGAACGCGACGTTCAGGTAATGGTTGAAGGTCCTGGCCACGTTCCAATGGATCAGATCGAGATGAACGTGAAACGAATGAAAGAAGTCTGTCACGAAGCTCCGTTTTACACACTCGGTCCGTTAGTTGTCGATATATCTCCAGGTTACGATCATATTTCCAGCGCGATCGGTGCTGCAATGATCGGCTGGTATGGATCGGATATGTTATGCTACGTTACACCAAAGGAGCATCTTGGACTCCCAAATGCAAATGATGTTCGCGAAGGTGTAATTGCTTATAAGATAGCAGCGCACGCTGCAGACGTTGCACGTGGAAGAAAGGGCGCCCGTGATCGCGATGATGCAATCTCCCGTGCCCGCTACAACTTTGATTGGAAGGAGCAGTTCAGACTTTCGTTGGATCCTGAGCGTGCACAGGAATATCACGACGAAACTTTGCCTGCAGAATATTTTAAGAGCGCCGAGTTCTGTGCTATGTGCGGGCCAAAGTTCTGCTCCATGCATCACTCCAGAACTATTGAAGAGGGAATTGCTCAGTTGGCAAAAGAGCGACTCGATAACTCAGGAGATTCTGCTGCTGACAAAAGCTTTATAAGTGCAGATGCACAATCTAAAGCTGGTGAGATTGTAAACGTTTAGTTGTATCTCGTTAATGGGATAAGTGTTTTATCCTGGGATTTAACTTCACAAATTGCTGACTGACCAGTTAACTATGGTCAGTCAGCAGTTTGTGTTTTATGCTTACACCTTTTGATCTGAGCTACTGTTCTGAACTACTGTTGTTGATCTTAAGATGATAGATCTTATAACGTTGTAAGATCTACCTATAGTGATCCCTGTTCCCAAGGGCCCCATACAGCGAAAGTTCCGCCTCGTTCTGTACCGCTGCTGCTGGTAGAACCCTGAGTATTAAAAAACAGGATTTTGCCGTCAGGGCTAAAGCAGGCCCCCGCAAATTCTGTTGCGTTTGCGCTTGTTGTTCTCACAAAGTCAAACAGCCCTCCTTGCCGGGTAAGGCCACGGATGAACTGTACACCACCACCATCTTCACATATAACCAGACCGCCGCGAGGGCTAACGCAGATATTGTCAGGCGAATCCAGCACCTCTTTACTTGGAGATTCAAATATAAGGATCAATTCTCCGCTATTTTCATTAAGCGGGCGATATTGCCAAACCTGACCTGCACCTGCAGCTCCACCACTTGTTGCATTAAAGAATATGCTGTTGTCTCCATGCCAGCATCCTTCCAGCCGTGCGAATCGCGTTCCGCCTTTTGCTAAACCTTGTCCGAAGCACGATGTAACATCGTTAATTACTACGGGATCGGGGTCTTCAACATCTACCCATTCCACCGGCATAGGTGTTAATGGTGTAATACCACCTTTGGTTGTGTCGAGCTGCGGACGTCCTGTAACTGCGAGCATCTGGAGGCGTCCGCCAGCGCCCAGATCCTCGCGTGAATTGGGTGTATATCTGTAAAAACCAGAACTGTTGCCTGCATCTTCTGTTTCGTATACATGGCCAAATTTTGGATCTACAGCGACTGCTTCGTGAGCGAATCTCCCCATTTCCTTGTAAGGGATTGCATCTACTTCTGATTCTGCATCGACAGGAATTTCGAAGATGTATCCATGTTCCTTAAGAAAGCCGCTCTCGGTTCCGGCAGTGGTTTCTTCGCAAGTAAGCCAGCTTCCCCATGGGGTAGGCCCGCCGGCGCAATTAACAATAGTTCCGCTTATACTGATAAATTCGTTAACAACATGCGGTGTGCCGGATGAATCAATTTCAACTTCTATTGAAGTACATCCACCACCCCCTTTACCATCGTATGGTTTGTTGCCAAATGGTTTTCCAATATCAGCGCCATCGCGTATTTCATGATTTCGAATGAGTCTAACCCTATTTGACTTGCTCCATTTCATTGAAAATGCAGCCATTCCGTCCAGTGCATTAGGGATCAATCCTGTGCCATTTGTCAGAGCATCTCCAGCTTTACTTATCTGAGCCATCTTGAAACCGTTTGGAATCAGAAAAGGAAGATTGTCTAACTGTAATAGCGGACCGTATCCGCAAAGGCCATCCTCAATTGAACACGATCTTGGGCTGGCTAGCAAGCTGTCATTGTTGCATGCAATTAGGCCCAGCAGGGAAGGCGCTATCAGTGAACCGGTTGCATAGGTCGCTGACGTTCTGAAAAAGTTACGTCTGGAAACCTGAGACATGTATTGTTTACTCCGGTGACCAATCACTTCACGGTGATTCGTCTTAAAAGGGAATTGTAGTCAGCCTAATTGTTGAAGCCGTGGTGTTTAGGCATGACTTTAGTAAACAAGATCCCAGAGCGCACTTCAATCGATGTATCTATGGCGTTACAATGCTTTTACTCAATAGTAGGTTTTGAGGAAAAGCTCTGGTTTTGAGCTCTGTTATATCTGCTTTAACCGTCAAGTGGAGGAATTTTCCCCATTAGGTGGGTGAAATTTCCCCACTTGGTGGTTAAATTTTACCGGCACGTCTTACTTTTTGGATTACCAAAAATGTCTTGGCAACTCCCTGGTGGCGAGTTGTTTGAGTGAGATAACAACATGAAAGACGAACAGAGCTTTTCAGGCAAAGAACAGCATGATTCCAGTGGAGATATTGCTGGTATCCGTATTAATGCACGAATCACGGTACCACGAAGCGAGATAGTAATACGTGCTACAAGATCTTCCGGACCGGGAGGGCAACACGTAAATAAAACATCTTCACGTATAGAACTCGTCTGGAATATTTCAACTTCATATGTGCTTTCAGATAATGATCGTGCTCTGTTAATCAGTTCACTAAGTTCAAAGCTATCAGCTATTGGAGAACTGCGTATAGTTGTCAGTGATACCAGAAGTCAGCACAAGAACAGAGAAATAGCAGAAGATCGATTCGCTGAGACTGTTAGAAAAGCGCTCGTAATTCCTAAAGTTAGAAAGCAGACTCGACCGTCGCGCCAGCAAAAACAGGCGCGACTCGAAGCTAAATCGAGAATATCAGAAAAGAAGACTCAACGTCGTAAGCCGGGATACGACGAATAAAAATCTTAAGTCCGAATTCTGCTTTTAGATTTTTGCTCTGATCTTATTTTCCCGCATCTTCATACACCTTTCTCAACTCCGCCAGATCAAACTTCTTCATCGGCATAAAAGCGTTCGTAACACTTTCAATCTGCTTGGGAGTTCCATGTAATAACATGTCATTCAGTTCAGTAGGCGCAACCTGCCACGTTACTCCAAATTTGTCTCCCAGCCAGCCGCACTGTTGCGTGCTTGGATCGCCACCTTCCGATAACTTGTCCCAGAAATAGTCTATTTCCTTTTGGGAGTCGCACTCAACAAGGAAAGAAACTGCTCCACTAAATCCAAAAGCGTGAGGATAAGAGCTGTCCATCGCACTGAAGGACTGTCCATGAATTGTAAATGAAGCATGCATTACATAACCTGCTGTTTCGCCTTCTTCACCAGTATAGCGAGCTATCTCTCCTATTTTTGAATCGGAGAATATGGATGTGTAATGTTTCATGGCCTCTTCTGCCCGTCCATTCTGATCTCCAACAAACATCAATGATGGGGAGACTGTATGAGATTCCTTAACTTCCGGATTGACTATCAACTGCCACGATATGCCATACTTATCCTGAAGCCATCCATATCTTTCGCTCCATGGATAGCTGCCTATTTCCATAAGTACTGCGCCGTCTTTCGATAGCTTGTCCCAAAGTTCTGTAACTTCATCTGCCGTACGACACTCGACAAAGAATGAAGTAGCAGGGGTTGGTTTAAAGTGTGGTCCTCCGTTAATCGCAACGAACCTGTAGCCGTTTAATTCAAAGTCTATCGTCATTACAGTGCCTTCCGGCATCCCGTGAAACTCAAAGCCCGCTTTCGTATAACGAGTAATGTTGCTGATAGATGAGTTTTTAAAGGCAGAGACGTAGAAGTTGATAGCCTCTTCTGCGTTTTTGTCGAACCATATGTTAGGAACTATTTTCTGAGCTGAGGCTGGCATAGGTTTGTTGAATCTCGAAGGTCAGGGTTTTAGGCTTTTGTGACGGGGCGGATTTTACCCGCAAAAGAACTGCCAATCTTTAGTACTTCGTTCATTAGAACGATGTGCTTAGTGTAACTTTACCTCTCCAGCCGGCTATTCGTTGTATTCCGATATTTTGAGAGCTGCATTGAGTGGCTAAATTCTTTAAGGAATTTCCTGATAACTCTGACCCCCCGGTTTTTATGACTTTCTCAACTTTCGCCGTCGTGCTGGAAAACGACCTAGCCACTAGTCAGTTTGACTTCTAAAGTCGCAGTCGCAACCGCCCTGCTGATACTGTCGGCATGTGCTCCGTCAATAACTCCGATGACACCGCGCCCTGTTCCGGATCGGTCTCAGGCGGGCGGACATACTGGAGCAGGTGGAACTGCGGGTGGTGAAGGTTCAGGCGAAGGTGGTAGATATATACCGGAGTCCGATGCGGAATTCTTCTCCTTATTTACTCTGATGGTGCCTGTAGAAGGTGTGAGCCCGGCTCAGATTCGTGATACGTATCATGAGCCCCGGTCTGGCGGAAGAATCCATAGAGCAACCGATATAATTGTGCCGCGTGGTACCAAGATTGTAGCTGCTGTTCCTGGGGTAATAGTGCGAATTTCCGACAACGCTCTGGGTGGAAAAACTATTTATCAGCTGGACCAGGTAAGTAGATATCTTTACTATTACGCTCATCTGGACTCGTATGCACCCGACCTGAAGGTAGGTCAGGTTGTGAATCAGGGGCAGCTTCTCGGTTACGTCGGATCAACTGGCAATGCTACCACACCCCATCTTCATTTCCAGGGGATGCGGTACGATTCGAATAAGCGGGACTATTGGAACTCCAATCCGATAGATGTTACACCATTTTTTTCACTTACGGGTGAGGAGTATCGTTAGGTAGTTATGAGAGGTAAAGATAGAGCTAACTTGCGTGCGGAAGCGCATCATTTGCAGCCTTTGGTGCATGTTGGGCACGCAGGGGTGACAGAACCGCTACTTAAAGCCCTGGATGATGCACTTAGAACCCATGAGTTGATTAAGATTGATATAAGTCGAAATCTCGATCTTTCTCCCAAAGAGACCGCGGCAATTCTGGCGTCAGCCACAAAGGCCGAGGTTATACAGGTTATCGGGAAAAAGGTTACTCTTTATAGAGATAATCCAGATTTAGAGTGGAAGGACGGGGTCCCTCCCTGGCGCTAGTAGCGCTCTGGATAGATTTGGCGGCGTCGACCCCCTAAATTTGATAGATATATATGCCTTACGTCATTACTGAAGCCTGCATCAACACCAAGGATAGAGCCTGTGTGGACGTATGTCCGGTTGATTGCATTTATGAAGGTCCGGAGCAGCTATACATTAATCCGGATGAGTGTATTGATTGTGGTGCTTGTGAGCCTGAGTGCCCGGTGACAGCTATCTTCCCAGAAGAGGATGTCCCGCAGCAGATGGTCAAGTACATAGCAATTAATCGCGATGTATTTAAGAGCGATAATCCGCCTGGAAAGCCGGAGCGCTAGCCGGTAGGGTATCTCTTTCGAATTTTGTTTTAGCAGTTTCTGCAATAAATAAAAGGAGCCTTGAGTCTATTGACCCAAGGCTCCTTTTTGCATTCCGGGGAGAAACTTATTTTGTGTCTAGCTCATCAACATCTTCCTGTATAGCTGGACTCTCGGCTATCAGCGCCGCGGTTTGGCCTCTATTGTCTTTTTCTACTACATCTTCGATGTAGAGCATTTTCAGCAGTACAGATCCAAACACCAATACCGGAACTGCTACAAAAAGTCCCATAAATCCGAATACGAAAGCCATTACCGACTGAGCCACTATGGTAACAACTGGTGGCAGATCGACCCCTTCCTTCATCAGAATTGGAATGAGAAAGTTGTTTTCGACAAACTGGATAATGATATAAACAACCGTAACAACCAGAGCTTTTTCAGGCGAGACCGTGAATCCCATGGCAATAGATGGGACCGCACTTAAGATTGGTCCAATGGTTGGGATAAACTCGAAAAGGCCTGCTAATATGCCAAGTGGCAATGCGGCAGGAACGCCCAGAATCAACAGCGTGATGGTTGTTACAACACCAATAACCAGCATCGCTATCAACTGGGTAATAAGCCAGCGTTTCAGAGCTACACCACTTGCACTCAAAACCTGATCCCACCGTTGCCTTTTACGCTTTGGAATGAGAGCGAGAAAACCGTTCTTGTAAGTGTTTGGTTCTATGGCGAAATAAATTGCCAAAAACAGAATCAGGAAAATTCCGGTTATGACTGCGAAGGTTGAACTTATAACTGGAAATACATACTGCGTTGCTCCAGACATCCCCCTTGCTAGAGTCTGTCCCAGCGTCTTTATGTGAGTAAGGGAGTCTGTGATTGCCTCTGCAGTTGTGAGCTCCTGTGATGCGCTTGCGGACGAGATGCCAGTATCATTTCCCGACAATGAGCCTGTAGTAGCACTGGTTGATGATGTCTCAGTGTTGCGTGGAGTTTCCGAAGGGGATACGAATGGCGGATGAAGCTCCTGTGCAGCTTTTGAAGAGTCGAGCAGTGTTTGTCCGGAATCGGCGAATATTTCTGTTGGTACTGCCATTGGAGCTGGAGGCATAACAGAGCTTTCCGGTAATACTTTGACCGATTGATTGAGTTGTGGTGCGGCAGGAGCTGGTGGGGGAGGAGCTTGCCTCTGTTTTGGTGGAGGAGCTACAGTCGCAGGTGGGGTAACAGGTGTCCCGTTTGTACTGCGCGATGCCGCTTCATCTGGATTTGTAGCCAGGGTGTTTTGATCCGGTTTAAGGATCATCTTACCGAACATCCCTGATTCGTTTTTGGCTATCCAGTTATCAATAGCCTCGACAGCCTGGGGGAGTCTCTCGCGCAGTTCATTATACTGTGCTTTTACCGTTGGGCCGGTCCACACCACGAATCCGACCAGCAATCCCAGGAATGCCAGAACCGTCCCGGCGGCTCCTACCGAGCGCGGGACTCTATACTTTTGCAGAAAATCAGTGGAAGCCGATACCGCCAAGCCGAAAAGTATGCCTAAAAATGTGATAAAAAGCATAGTCTGGACTGACATCAGCAGCTTGGCGGCCGCGATTATAGCCAGGACAATTACCGCCGCGCGGACGATATCTGCGGTTCTCCAATAAATTCGACGTGAGGAATCGGTGTTTTGCATAGTATTTTGTTTATATGTCAGATCCGTACCAACCCGATTTCCTAGAAACCGCCCAATCGGCCGAACGTTTTCTAGAGACGATCCATAGCGTCAAAGAGATAGCCGTGGATACCGAAGCGGCCAGCTTTCATCGCTACAAGGATCGAGTTTATCTGTTACAGTTATCGACTCGTAATCATAGCGCGATTATCGATCCTTTGCAGGGTGGCGACCTTGCTGGCCTGCGCAGCCTGATCGAATCCGAAGATGTTGAGGTTGTTTTTCATGATGCAGATTACGATGTAAGGTTGTTGAGACAGGATTATGGATGGCAGGTCAGGAACATCTTTGATACTCGTATCGCCGCCCAGCTTATAGGTCTGACATCTTTCGGGCTGGCGGCGTTATTGGAGCGTTACTTCTCCGTTAAACTGGATAAGACACATCAGCGCGCCGACTGGTCCATGAGACCTTTAACTGCGAGTATGCTGGACTATGCAGCGCAAGATACGCGCTATCTGCTGGAATTGCGGGACGAGTTTTACGGACAGCTCGAAAAGCTGGGTCGCTTAAGCTGGGCCAAGGAAGAATTTGTTCGTGTCGAGTCAATTCATTTTGCAGAAGAAGATTTTGACGGAGCGTATCTTCGTGTAAAGGGAGCTCGTGATTTATCTAACCGAGAGCTCGCTCTGTTACGGGAGCTGGTACGGTGGCGTGATTCACTTGCTCGTGATCTGGATAAGGCAACATTCCGCGTTATGTCCAACGAAGTTCTGTTGTTGCTGTCCCGTGAACAGCCGAACAGCGTTGGTGCGTTATTGAACGTAAAAGGCGCTTCCAAAACATTGCTGGAGAGATATTCGAGCGATCTGATCCTGGCGATTAAACATGGATTGGAAGTTCCTGAATCTCAGCTTCCCAGGTTCCCAAGAAGTCCACGATGGGCAAGAGACCCTGATTTTGATGCTAACGTTGCAAAGCTTCGCGAAGTTCGTGAGCGTGCAGCAGTTAAGCTTGGAATGGATCCGGGGGTGTTATGTGCCCGCGATAGGTTAGAAGCTGTAGCACGCAAAAAACCGCAGAGCCTGGAAGAGTTGGGACAGATCCAGGAGCTGCGGCGTTGGCAAATTGAAGTTTTGGGTGACGATTTACTTAAAGCACTTAAAAGTTAATATCGTCTTATGTGTATTCACTAAGCTGTTGCTTTTGCTGTAGTGTTGTTAACCTTGCGCGAACGAATGTAATCAAACGATGCTGTACCAGCACCGGTTGCTGCAAAGTATAAAAAGGTGAAGCAGAGAAGGATGGCGAGTTCGCCGCCATTAACTACAGGCATAAAGTGTTGTGGGAAGTGTGCTATAAAATACGCACTTGCCATCAAGCCGGATAACAGTAATGCCATTGGTCGGGTAAATAGCCCGACTAAAACGAAGATCCCACCGAAAAGTTCGATAACGCTGGCTATCCACATCATGCTTCCCAGTTCAGCTTCCGTTCCTCCGAATATTCCGAAGAACTTCTGAGCGCCATGAGACATGATTATAAGGCTCGCTATTACTCGTAGTAATACGTGAGCCCAGCGGGCGTATGGCAAATGCGATCCAAACGACTCAGTCATATACACGATCCCTTCATTTTATAGTGGAACTACAGACCCAGATATGCGCGGACTCGAGGTTCGATTCGATCTGGTGTCCAGAACGGTGTCCATACGATGTTCACCTGGACCTTTTCAACTCCAGGAATCGTGCCAACTTCCCTTTCAACTCCACCGACGAGTTCTGGCCCTGATGGGCAGGCTGGTGACGTTAAAGTCATGTCTACATTTACTACATTGGCATCCAGACGAATGCCATAAACCAAGCCCAGGTCTACTATGTTGATATGAAGATCGGGATCTTTAACTCGGCGTAGTGCCAGCTTGACCTGGTCTTCGCTGAAAGTATGTGTTGTTTCCATGTATCTAAAGATAATTGGTATTGAGATGCAGGGGCTGGAGGGATGCAAGAGAATAGGATAAGAAGATGAGGTTCGACTGATAAGAAGGATAGGAGGAATTGGTGGCAGACTCGGCTTTTGGTATTTGGATTGATGTAAGCCCGGTCTCTGGTAATGAGCTTGTGAAAACTCATTTGTGATATGTTTGAGGGTTGCCTGTTATAAGGCCCTCTGGTTAATCTCAATATGGTAGGTTTGCTACTCGCTTAGGAATCCGTCTATTTTGCCAGTTTGTCTCCCCATAGTGCGTGTAATTCGACATTTTATCAAATGCGAGTAAACCATTCTCCCAGTAACGCGGGTCTAATCAGTAGAATCAGGAACTGATGACAGCAGATCAGATTGTCGTACAGCAGGCCCTGGCAGGCGATGAGTCTGCCTTCAAAGAATTGTGGACCAGACATTCGCCTCATATTGATGCGGTGGTTCGCAGGCTGTGCGGTAGCCTTGATATGGTTGAGGACCTGGCGCAGGATGCCTGGATGCAGATATTTCGCGCCTTACCCAGCTATCGTGGTGATTCTGCATTTGGAACCTGGGCGCACCGAATCGCTGTTAACCGAACGCTAAATAGTCTGCGGAGGTTAAAGCGAGTTGGTAACGAAGTTGAACTGGACGAGGCTGAAGGTGTAGTTGCTGATGATGGTTATAGCAATTTTCACGATAAACAGCTGATGCAGTCGATAGATGATGCTGTAAAGGTTCTCTCACCGGGAGCCAGAACAGTATTTGTGTTACATGACGTAGAAGGTTATACGCATGAGGAAATTGCTTCGATTGTTGGGATTACTGTAGGTGGATCAAAATCTCAGCTTTTCAAAGCTCGCTTACGTCTTCGTAAGCTGTTAGGTCATTTAAAGCAGGACAACGATTTTTTAGGTATTGAGGACGCTCATGTCACATCACTTTAAAGAACTTTCAGAAGTACAGCTGAATGAGCTCATCCATAAAGAGAGGAGCACTAAGGCTGTACCTATAAGTAGCTGGCATCTTCTTGCTGCACAGCTAAAGGACGAGGGGATAATTACCCAGCCGTCGGTTGTGGCGCAATCAGCAACTCCTTCAGTTAAGGCTGATTCGTTAGGGCAGACCGGTATGTTCTTTGGTAAAGCTCGTTCTATGGTGCGCTACGCATCGATTCTCGCTGTATTGGTAGTCGGAGTTGCAATAGGGCGATATACTGTGCCCGCTCCTGGCAGTTCCTTATTGCCAGCCGATGAATATGCCGAGGCCGATCAGGGCGATTCAGCCGAATTAGTGTTTGCAAATTATAAGTCTCCCGAAGAAGCGTTGAAGGTTTTACATCGTTCTCAGGTGGACTATCAACAAGCGGTTGCATATCTCTCGGTCAAGGGAGATCCCTCTATGGCAGTAGAGGACGATGAGAGCCTCCGCGTTAGACTGGCTGCACTTGATATTCTGGTGTCTGCCGCTCGAAATGCTATTCAGGGTGTTCCAGAGGATCCAGTCTTAAAACAGTATTATCTGTCCAGCAATGGTGCCAGGCAGGCAACTTTACAGATGCTGAACCGGAAGATGTCTGATAGTAAGATGTCTGACGGTCGTGGATTGGTAGGTTATTGAGGCGGTTATGAAGCGCTTATTTGTTTGTTTAGCTCTTTTGGCAGCTTCGGCACTGTCCAGCGATCTGGTTGGACAGCGTAAAGAAGTGCCGATATCGAAGGAAAACTTTTTAATCAAGATGGCCCCTCATGATTCTTCTACTGGAGTTATAAAGATCACGAGTAAGGGTTACCTTGGCGTTTTCACCGATGTATTGCAACCCAGCGACTCTTTGGTTTTCCCTGTGCTTGTATCTGTAGAGCCGGGATCGCCTGCTCATGCAGCGGGATTGATGGCGGGGGATACCATTCTTTCGTTTAATGGTGTTTCTGCGAGGGGTAGTTTTTCAAAGATTCACCCTCTGCTGATCCCCAGGGCCAAGATCAACTTTAAGATTGCTCGAAATGGTGTGCGTGAATTAGTCGCGACAGTTGGTGAGAGGAGTCAGGGCACTTTTGTTCTTGGTACCACATCATCGCATGCAACATTTTCGATTGATATGTCGCAGCTGCTAATTCCGATCCTGAGCGGGATTATCGTTATGCCGGACAGCAATGATGTTGTGTCTTTTGCCGGTGCAGAGGCGGTTACGGTTAACAAGGAGCTCTCTACATCTCTAAAGCTGAACATTACCGGTGGTGTGTTGATCCTTAACATCAGGAACAATACGCCGGCTCACAATGGTGGGTTAAAAGCTGGAGATGTAATTCTTAAGATCGATAATATTAGAGTTACTAACGTTAAGGATCTGAATACAGCTGCTACTAAAGGCAGCGCCAAAAAAGTTAGTGTGCAGGTTTCCAGAAATGGTAAGCTGGAGTCGAAAACAGTCCAGCTGGCGTCCTCTGGTAAGTAATCGAGGTTTAACTTTTTGCTTCAGTTTGGGGACAGGTAGGTTTGCAAAAGGCTTTGAAAACTCTAATAATGAGATTTCAGCTTTTTAATGGCCCACTGAGCGTGTTCGTTTAGTAGTTCAGCGTTTGGATCTGGTGTTGTTTCATTATCGGCGCTAGTGCTCACTTCAGTTAAGAGCTCTAGCGCCGTTTTGCGTTTATCCGGTTCCATCGTATGCGCCAGATTGCCAAGAACTACCGCAGCGTTGCGCTTGAGACCGCGCATCTTGGCTCGCTTCATTGGTGAGCCTTTAAACTGTGCTGAAAACTCTGTCTGGCTAAGCTTCAGAAGATCCATCGACAGAGTTTCAGCACTTTTGCCACGGATGAATTCTCTCGGCATGAAGGCTGTTTCTGTAAGAGGTTTCGAAAACTTACGAACGTGTGGACAGACCTCCTGGCATATATCGCACCCATAAACATGATCGCCAATTGACTCGCGTATGTTTTCGGGGATTGCGCCTTTAAGCTCAATAGTCAGATATGAGATGCAAAGGTTGGAGTCCACTTTACGAGGCTCCACAATAGCATTTGTAGGACAGGCGTCCAGGCAGCGCGTACACGTTCCACACAGGTCGGTGGTAAAAGGCTCGTCGGGAATTAGTTCGAGATCAAGAAAGAGAGCGCCCAGGAAAAAGAACGATCCCATCTTTGGGTTAATTAGAAGCGTGTTTTTTCCAAACCAGCCAAGTCCTGCTCTTCGGCCAAGATCCCGTTCCAGTATTGGCCCTGTATCTACATACGCTTTTCCGCGTATCGGGATACCTTCTTGTGCTTCTATGATTTTATGAAGCTCGTTGAGCCTGTCTACCATTATGTCGTGATAGTCCAAGCCTCTTGCATAGCGAGCAACCGGCCCCGCCGGCTCGGTACCACCGTAGTTCATTCCCACCACAATGCCGGATCTGACTCCGTCAAAAGGCAGCTTTGTGTTACTCCGCTTTTCCTGGCCGCGTTCAAGGTAATGCATATCCGCTGCATGGCCCGCTGCTATCCACTCGTTAAAGTATTTAGCGGTTTCAGCATCTCCTAATGCTGTTAAACCTACCAGGTCGAAACCCAGTTTTTTTGCTTGCTCGCGGATAAAATCTTCCATAATAGAAACCCGGCTAGTACCGAAATAAAAACCCGGTTAATCTCGAGGTGATTTCAAGTGGGGTGTATCTTTTGGGTGCATTCGTAATCACTCGGGTGGTGTGAGCTTCTTTAGTCGAAGGTCGCCCAGCGCGCGAACTGGATTAGCAGCTGTGGCGGCGGTACAAAGTCTTTAGCTCCAAAGGCTGTGTGCATGCGCCAGTGGAGGTAGTCAGGGTCCGGGACCGGCAGAAATGGAGCTCGGTATTGCCAGCCACGTCGCCTCATGCGCCAGCCAATCGTCAGGAGAGCGATCCCAATCTTAGGATTCAGGATCGAGCGCCACGTAAGTTGCAGAATTAACTTTGCCCAGGTCATGCATTCAATTTAAGTAGATACTATGTCATATACGATTGGTCTTATATCAGATACTCACGGTCTTTTGCGACCGGCCGTTCATACTGCTTTCTCCGGCGTCGATCTGATACTTCACGCAGGAGATGTTGGTGGGCGTGTGAGTACGGAGGATATTCTTTTGGAGCTTCGAACTATTGCACCGGTTCTGGCTGTTTATGGGAACTGTGATTCGCCGGGGCATTTGGAGTTACAGCGCGAGATAGATCACACAGTTGAAGGGGTGAGGATCCATGTGCAGCACGGACATGAGCTGGGTCGCCCCGGGCCTGCAGTTGTAGCAGCGGCCTATGATGCAGATCTGCTTGTATATGGGCATACACATATTCCTGCTCTGGAAGTATTCGGAAAGAAAACAGTTGTTAATCCTGGTGCCGCTGGCCCAAAGCGTTTTGAAATCAAAGCATCTGTTGCGCGTGCTGTTTTATCAAACGGTCATATAACGATTGAGCATATTCCTATAGAATAGACTAAATTCGTGTATGCCAAGAACTAAGTCTTCAGTTACAAAGCCAAAAGCAAAAACGGCTTCGAAGTCTACACGTAAGAAGGTTGCCGCCGAAAAGATTGTCGAGCCTAAGATCGGCAGGAAAAAGAGCGAAACGCAGCAATCTTTCACATCTAATAGTAAAAACGGAAAAGCTCGTACCGCTTCCGGCAAAAAAGCCAATCTCGCTCTGATGAAAGAGGCCGAGAAGGGAGCTGTTCGCGGCAGTAAGGAGCGTTCTGAAATCGGCCACATGAAAGCTGGTCGGGTTCCGCCGTCAAAGGTTGAATATCCAAGTGTGAATGGCACTTCCCGGATTCAGGTTGACGACGCCATTCGAAGTTATGGGGCCGGAGTTACTGAAGATCAAAAGCTATTTGACTCGCCTGTAGTTGAAGATCAGTTCACTCGTAGCGATCCATGGCGGGTGATGCGTATTAACGCTGAGTTTATTGACGGCTTTGACAGTCTGGCTTCCGTTAGCAAGGGTGTGTCACTGTTCGGCTCTGCGCGCACAAGCCCTGATGATCCTATGTACAAGGCGGCTGAAGAGACGGCGCGTCTCCTGGCAGAAGCTGGCTTTGCAGTCATCACAGGTGCTGGCCCTGGTATTATGGAAGCAGGGAACAAAGGCGCCAAGCTCGCCGGCGGACGCTCGGTTGGCTGTAATATTGAGCTTCCGTTTGAGCAGGGAGCAAATCCATATGTCGATACCCTCATCAACTTTCGCTACTTTTTTGTGCGAAAGACGATGTTTATCAAATACTCGCATGCCTTCATCATCTTTCCGGGTGGTTTTGGAACGCTGGATGAACTTTTTGAGGCATTGACATTGATTCAGACTGGGAAGATCTCTGAGTTTCCAGTTATCTTATTTGGTCGTGCGTATTGGGCTGGTCTGGTTCGCTGGCTCCAATCCAAGATGGTGCTCGAAAAGAAGATCTCTCCAGGCGATCTGGATCTTATGATCTTGACTGACGATCCCCAGGAAGCTGTTGATATTGTTAAGCAGGCCTATGAGTCGACCGGAACAAATGGTAAAGGCAACGGCGGCGACAACGGCAACAACAGCAAGTAATTCACATTTACATAGATACATCATGCAGAAGGAGTCTCAGGTAAAGGCCGCCGGGCCTGTTTCGGATTTTATCCGTGAACACTTTAGGCACTTTAATGCTGCTGCTTTAGTTGACGCAGCAGATGGTTATACTGCTCACCTTGATAAGGGTGGCAAGATGCTGGTTACTCTTGCTGGTGCAATGAGTACCGCCGAGCTTGGACGTTCCCTGGCCGAGATGATTCGTCAGGACAAAGTTCAGATGATCTGTTGCACCGGAGCTAACCTTGAAGAAGATATCTTCAATCTGGTTGCACACAATCATTATGAGCGTGTCCCGAACTACCGTGATCTGACGCCGCAGGACGAAGAGGAGTTGCTCTCAAGGCACATGAACCGCGTTACAGATACGTGCATTCCTGAGATGGAAGCTATGCGTCGTATTGAAAACGTTGTGCTCGAAGAGTGGGTTTCAGCCGATCAAAAGGGTGAGCGTTACTTCCCGCATGAGTTCATGTTCAAGATCCTGAAAAATGGTAAGCTGAAGGATTCTTATCAGATCGATCCAAAGAACTCATGGATGTTGGCGGCCGCAGAAAAGAACATCCCGATGATCGTTCCTGGTTGGGAAGATTCAACGTTGGGAAATATGTATGCTGGCCATGTCATCTCTGGGGATGTTAAAAACGTTCACACGGTCAAGACTGGTATTGAGTACATGATGATGCTGGCTGATCTGTATATCAAGACAACAGAGACAACATCCATAGGGTTCTTCCAGATTGGTGGCGGTATTGCAGGCGACTTCCCAATCTGTGTAGTTCCTATGCTGGAGCAGGATTTGCAACGTGAGAATACGCCACTCTGGGGCTACTTCTGTCAGATTAGCGATTCCACAACCAGTTATGGATCTTACTCCGGTGCCGTTCCAAACGAAAAGATTACCTGGGGTAAGCTTGGTGCAGATACTCCGAAGTACATCATTGAGAGCGATGCTTCTATCGTTGCACCTCTGGTTTTCGGGCTCATTTTAGGCTGGTAGGGGTACTCTAAGTAGGTATAACGCTAGCTAAAGATATATCGAACGATTGTTCTGGAAATTTTCTGTTGATTTTGAATAGAAAATAGATTATCTTGCAAGCGACTTCATATAAAGTGTGGGCGCTCGGCCGTGGGGCCGAGCGCTCCATTTTTTTTACCCTTATCGTGCTATGATCGAGGAATTAAAAGCCAAGCTCGGGGCTGAAGCTGAACGTTTACAGTACGAACTAAACGTTACTCTCCCGAGCGAAATCAGGAGAGCCGTTGAGATGGGCGATCTCAAGGAAAACTCAGAGTACAAAGCTGCTCTCGAGCGCCAGCAGTTTATCCAGGCGCGTCTTGGGCAGCTTACTCAGCGTCTTAGTAAACTATCGCAGGTAGATATGACTCAGATTCCAATCGACAGGGTTGGGCTGGGATCAGAAGTACTTGTTAAAGATGAGGCTACTGGTAAACAGGAATCCTTTAATCTTGTATTCGGTGACGCCGATGAGTTCAACGAAGCGCATGTCACCATGGGATCTCCTATTGGAAGAGCGCTCATTGGAAAGGCAGTAGGTGAAACCACCGTACTTAGACTTCCGACAATGACTCGTAAGTTTACAGTACTCAAAGTAAAGACAATTCACGACGATTAACCGCTAGTTTTTGGCGGGAAAACCCCGCCGGTACGATATACGAAGTCGCGCGGGGGGCGGAGACCTGAAAGGGTTCCGCCCTTCGTCGCGTCTACGGGTTGCAGCTGGGCATTTTTTAGTTATGGCCCACTGTAATGCTGGCGAGTCGTGCAATTTTGTACATTTGGGTTGCCCGATATCACTTTTGGGGATAGGTTAGAACGTTCCCGTTGTCAGTAAGGTGTGCCCCCTCTTCTGAATGAATGATTATTAGAGCCCTATCAGCAACTGCTTTACTATTTACAGTGTTTGCAACAGAGCTGCCTGCGCAACAGGTAGCCAAGATGGACGAGCCACTTCCAACCAAGCCTTTTGCAAAGTTGGCGGCTTCGATGTCCGCGATGCAGGACTCAATTATTGCTTACGGCAGAAGGCAGCTAGGGACTCCATACAGATTAGGCAGTAAAACACCAGGAAAGGCATTCGACTGCAGCGGTCTTGTGCAGTATGTAATGGAGCACTTCGATATTCGCCTCCCGCGCACGTCACGTGAAATGGCGCAGATGGGAACCCCTGTAGAGCGTAAGATAGATGCTCTAAAACCAGGTGATCTCCTTACGTTCGGGAATAGTAAGCGCATTACGCATGTCGGGATCTATGTTGGCGAAGGCAAGTTTCTTCATGCTTCGTCATCAAAGGGGAAGAGATACGTAACCGAAACTACCCTGCGTCCCGAAGGCGGGTGGTGGAAAGGAGCTCGTAGAATACTTACTGCTTCTGACGAAGCAGAACAAACGGCTAGTAACGGAAGCTCGAACGACAACAGTTCTTCTGGCCGCAAGTCTACACTTTAGTTGGCTGATCGCATTTGCGATTGTACTTCAGCAATATTCATTAAGCAGGAAGCTGAAAAAGATGGTAGCGTGCTGCCATTTATAATCGCTGGTCAGTCTTGTAGGCTTTACGCGTTTCCGTTATCCCTTCTTGTTTCCCATCCTCTTTTAGCCGCCCTGCTTCTCTCTGAGTAGCTTTGGCTGCTCCCTCCAATTTTCCCGCCTTTTCGCGCGGATTTATTAGTGTCAGGCCGGCCTCGTCCGGATCCTGATTTATTCCCTCCTCCGCTTTCTGCATTGACCGTGGCCCAGGCGCGTTTTTCGGCTTCTTTGCGCGATACTCCCCTGTCCATGTATCCCTCTTCAATGTGCTCGGCCTTTCGTTTCTGCTTATCCGTATAGGATGATTTGTCTCCTCGTGGCATCGTGATCTCCTGTGGGTGTGGTAGTTGGTTGCATATGCGAATTAACTGCGCGCATAAGACATACCTTCTTTAAGAGTGGAGTTCTCTAAGCACCCTTAAGGCGATCGACTAGTCGTATGTTCGATATCTGTACACGTCTGTCTGGTGTGTTTCTCAAAAACTTCAGCCCTCACCGTGGACGCACGATTCGTGCGTACCTAACTTGATATGATGCCCAATTATTCAAACGGATCTGGTATCCGACGTGTGGCGGTAGTTGAAGGGGTTCGTACGCCGTTTGCCCGTGCAGGGACTGTTTTAAAAGGTTTTTCCGCTATTGAACTCGGGAAGCTGTGTGTTGCAGAGTTGGTTCAACGCACAGGTATCGATAGCTCTCAAATAGATGCACTGATCTTTGGAACTGTAATACCCGACGTTTTGGCCCCCAATATTGGCCGCGAAATCTCTCTTATGTCGGTGTTTCCAAAAGGGATTCAGGCTTATACAGTAAGCCGCGCATGTGCTTCTGCAAACCAGGCTATTACCGATGGTGCGGATCAGATCGCGCTTGGGCACTGTGATGTTGTAATCGCTGGTGGAGCAGAGTCGCTCTCCAATGTTCCGATTCTTCATTCCCGTAGATTCTCAGATATTCTTGTTGCGGCAAGTAAGGCGAAATCACTGGGTGCTCGGGTAAAAACACTAGCTCAGGTCCGGGCAAAAGACCTGGTCCCTGTTACTCCAGCTATCGCCGAGCCAACAACCGGTGAGACTATGGGTGAAAGCGCCGAGAAGATGGCGAAGATAAATGGTATCTCCCGTGAAGAGCAGGATCAGTTTGCGTTGCGGTCGCACAGGTTGGCGGCGGCTGGTACAGCTGATGGAAGGCTGACGGCTGAGATGTCGGTTGTGTATCCGCCTCCAAAATACGAACCTCCTATCGAGAGTGATAATGGTATCCGTGACGACACATCTTATGACAAGCTTGCGAAGTTAAAGCCTGTGTTTGATAAGCGTTATGGTAGCGTTACTGCTGGAAATGCGTCTCCATTGACTGATGGTGGCGCGTGTGTGTTGCTAATGAGCGAAGAAAAAGCCGCCGAATTAGGGATGAAGCCTCTGGGTTATATCAGGTCATATGCTTACGCGGCTCTGGATCCTGGTGAGCAGTTGCTTCAGGCGCCTGTGTTGGCGGCTCCGCTGGCCTTGAGTCGTGCGGGACTGAGTTTACAGGATATGGATCTGGTTGAGATGCACGAGGCGTTTGCTGCGCAGGTATTGTCCAACCTGCGTGGTTTTGAATCCCAGTATTGGGCGGAACGGGCGGGGCTTATGCATCCACTCGGAGAGGTGGACAGATCCAAATTGAATGTTATGGGTGGTTCTATTGCTATTGGGCACCCTTTTGGTGCAACCGGGGCTCGTATAACTACGACGTTACTTAACGAGCTACGCCGCCGGGATGGACAGTTTGGTTTAATGACTGTCTGTGCTGCCGGTGGACTTGGGTTCTCAATGGTTGTGGAGAGGGCGTAATCTATGAGCGAGAACAATCAGGTGAATGCAAGGTCTCTGACAATTGAGATAGAAGATGGCGTTGCTATACTCACTATCGATACGGTTGGTGCGCCGGTGAATATGATCACCAAGGCTATGCGGCACGAGATGGTTGAGGCGTTCGACGTTTTGGAGGGGGACCATCAGGTAATTGGTGCGGTCATAGTCAGTGGTAAGAAGGACAACTTCATTGCCGGTGCCGATATCGAAGAGTTTCTGACTCTGAAGACTGCGACTGAAGCCGAGGCGCTTAGTCGTGAAGGTCAGGCTTTAATAGATCACTTCGAGAAGTCCCGCCTCCCGTATGTTGCTGCCATTAATGGAGCCTGCCTGGGTGGCGGACTTGAAAGCGCGTTGGCCTGTACCTGGCGCATTGCCGCCGAGGGGCCAAAAACTATGCTTGGGTTACCCGAAGTTCAGCTTGGGTTGTTCCCTGGAGCTGGTGGCACTCAGAGGCTTCCGCGGCTGGTTGGTCTTCAGGCAGCTCTCGATATGATCCTTCGAGGCAAAAACGTTCGAGTCAAACAGGCGCTAAGAATGGGACTGGTGGATGAGGTCGTACACCCGGCAATTTTACGTAGCATCGCTGTTGAGCGAGCTCGTGAATTTGGTCGCGGTGCGCGAAAGTATCCCGATCGCCCTGGAGTTGGAAAGGGGATGATGGGGCGCCTGCTGGATGGAAACCAGATTGGTCGTTCAATAGTTCTTAAAAAGGCGCGTGAAGCTACCGTGGCTCAGACTAAAGGGAATTATCCTGCGCCTTTGGCTGCTATTGAGGCTATCGCTGCCGGGTATGATCAGGGTATTTCGGCTGGTTATCGTGAAGAAGCTCGTTTGTTTGGCGAGATGGCGATGACCGATGTGTCCCGTCAGCTTATTGGTGTTTTCTTCGCTACGAATGCTGTAAAGCGTGATACTGGCGTTGGTGCTGGCGCAGTCTCCAAGGTGAAACCTCTTCCTGTAGATAAAGTTGGGATTCTAGGTGCCGGATTTATGGGTTCTGGAATAGCAACTGTGGCTGTCCAGAGCGGAAGTCTGGTGCGAATGAAAGACGCCGATCATGCAAGGATTGGGAAAGGGTTCGCAGCAGTAGATAAGGTTGTGCGTGCAAAGCTGAAGAAGCGCTATATCACCAAGACAGAGTTTGCCGACACGATGTCGCTTTTGAGTGGCACTGTTGGATATGATGGTTTTGATAAAGTAGATCTCGTGATTGAGGCTGTCTTTGAAGACCTCGCTGTGAAGCACAAGGTTTTATCAGAAGTCGAAGAAGTTCTGAGGCCGGAGGCGATATTTGCGACCAACACCAGTACAATTCCGATCTCTCAGATTGCGGCTGGCTCCAAACGGCCCGAACGTGTAATCGGCATGCACTTTTTCTCACCTGTCGATAAGATGCCGCTGTTAGAGGTGATTGTCACAGGTGAAACCGAGCCCGAAGTTATAGCCACAGTCGTGGCCTATGGGAAGAAGATTGGAAAGACGGTCATAGTTGTAAATGATGGGCCGGGGTTCTTTGTAAATAGAATTCTTACTCCATATCTCAACGAAGCAGGCCGCCTCCTGGAAGAAGGTGTTTCTATAGAAGCAATCGATTCCGCGTTAGTGAAGTTCGGCTTTCCTGTCGGGCCTTTAACGCTTCTCGATGAAGTCGGGTTAGATGTGGGAGGTAAGGCTGGTCAGATAATATTCGAGGCTTTTGGCGACAGACTCGCGCCACCAAAAAGCCTTACAAGGATCATTGAAGCTGGTCACTTCGGTCGCAAGTCGAAGCGTGGCTTCTATATGTACGATGAATCGGGTAAGCGGGGTTCACCAGACGAGGAGGTCTACAAGTTTGCCGGTCGGGACGCCCCAACTTCGGATATTTCTGAGGAAGAGATACAGCGGCGCACTATACTCCCGATGTTGAATGAGGCGTCGAGGTGCCTGGAAGACGGAATTATCCGCAGCCCAAGAGACGGAGATATCGGTGCCATATATGGTATCGGATTCCCGCCTTTCCGTGGAGGCCCTTTCCGGTATATGGACAGTATCGGGGCAAAGAAGCTGGTACAGCAGTTGGAGGATCTTAACTTACGTTACCCCAATCGCTACGAACCTTCGAAAAAATTACTGGAATTGGCCCAATCAGGCGCAAGTTTCTATTAGAGCGGTTAATTTCCCCCACATGCCGAAATCTACAGATCTGACAGCTCCCCTTGGGGGAGCTGATAATCACGTATATTTGCCGCTAAGTTCAGCCGCATTTGAACCGTTAGCAAGAGCCGTAAGAGCCACAACTGTTGGAATAGCCGTTTGCGCTGCAACTTTTGGGGTGACAGGTGTTGCCGGAGCGCAGACCCAAAAAGCACCACAGCCTCCTTCTCAGGCTCCTCTCACTGTAGACAGAATATTTGCCACAGGTGAGTTTGGATTATCCGCATTGCCTCGCCCTGTATGGCTAAAAGATGGCAAATCTTATGTTGACATCAGAACGGTTGCTGGCGGAATCGAAATTGTTCGGGTAAATGCTGTTAGCGGTGTCGCTACAATTCTGGCTCCGGCCGAAGCCGTCAAGCTTCCCAACGGAAGGCCAATAGCGATAGAAAATATGACGCTGTCGGCAGATGAGACCAAAGCTCTCATCTTTCATAATTCAGAAGCGGTCTGGCGTCAGAACACAAAAGGTCATTACACCGTAATTGATCTTAAGGCAAAAAAAGCAGTTCCGGTTGCTCCTGAAGTTGGCGTGAAAATGTTCGCCAAGTTTTCCCATGACGGTAATTCCGTGGCCTATGTTCGGGATAACAACCTTTATGTTTTTAGTCTTCAGGACAACAAAGAATACCAGCTCACAACGGATGGTGCAGAAAACATCATCAACGGTACTAGTGACTGGGTGTATGAAGAAGAATTCGATCTGCGTGACGGATTCCAGTGGAGTCCCGATGGGAAACATATAGCCTTCTGGAGGTTCGATCAGACAGCTGTTCCCTTAATGACGCTGATGGATGAAACAGATTCTTTATATCCAAGACTGTTTCAGTATAAGTATCCTAAAGCCGGGCAGCCTAACTCCACTATAAAGATTGGTGTTGTCAATCTTGCAAGTAACACAACCAAGTGGATGAATATAGGATCTGATCCAGAGGCATATATTCCAAGAATTGGTTGGGTTGGCAATGACTCTGTCTGGATGCAGCAACTCCCAAGAAAGCAGAATCGCGCTGATTTGTTGCTGGCAAGTATTCAGACTGGTGAGACGCGTAAGGTCTTTACCGATACAGATTCTGCGTATGTCGATGCAGTAGAAGTGGTATGGTTAAACAACTTTAAACAGTTTCTCTGGTTGTCCGATAAAAGTGGTTGGAGGCAGGTGTATCTCTATAACAGAGATGGCAGCCTTGCCAATCAGGTTACCAAAGATGGCTTTGATGTTCTTGAAATTGTTGGTGTCGATTCCGCAAAGTCTGCGATATATGTGAAGGTTGCAGCACCAACTGCCATGGAGGGGCAGATCTTCCGTTACACGTTGGATGGTAAAAAGGGAGATCGCATTACACCTAATGCCGGAACATATCTCTTTACAATGTCTCCGAGTGGTGAGTTCGCATCGGTGATTCATTCGGCCATGGGAGTTCCGCCAAGCGCATCTGTTCATCAGCTTCCATCGATGAAGCTGGTCAGATCTTTGGGTGGCAATGATTCACTGGCTGCTAGAGTTTCGAGACTGGGCGTAAAGACAGAATTCTTTAAGATTCCATCTGCAGATGGCGTAACAATGCTGGATGCATATCGCATCCTGCCTCCGGGCTTTGATAGTACGAAGAAGCACCCGGTTATGATGTTTGCTTATGGTGGTCCAGCTGTGCCGCAGGTCCTGAATTCATGGATGGGTAGTCGTTATCTGTTCCATATGATGCTTGCACAGGCCGGATACGTGGTTGTCGTAGCAGATAACCGTGGCTCTGCATGGCGCGGTAACAATTTCCGTAAGATGACTCAGTATAACCTCGGCATTATTGAATCTGACGATCAGATTGCAGTTGCAAAGTGGATCGGAAATCAGAGCTGGGGAGATGCAGAGAGGATTGGTTTGTGGGGCTGGAGTTACGGCGGTTATCTGACAGCAATGAGTGTGTTCCGAGGTAATGGAGTGTTCAAGCTGGGCATCTCCGTCGCACCTGTTTCCGACTGGTTGTTCTACGATACTATATATACAGAACGCTTTATGTGGACCCCGCAGAACAATGCGGCGGGTTACAAAAGAGCTTCTGTTTTAACGTACGTTGATAGTCTTAAGTCGAAGTTCCTGTTAATTCATGGAACCGCAGATGACAACGTACATCCTCAGAACGCAACAGTGCTTGCGCAGCGTTTGCAGCAATCACGTAAGCCGTTCGAGCTGATGCTGTACCCAAACAAGAACCACTCGATTTCAGGAAAGGGTGGTACACTCCCGCTTTACGATCTGTTAGAGCGCTACATCCGAGAAAATCTCTAAGCATTTATGCTGCGTAATACGCTTTTATATCTTTCCAATCAACCTAAAGTTTTTAAGTTCATCCGTCACAATGCACTTGCCCGTGGCTTTGCTTCGCGGTTTGTGGCCGGTGAAACTATCGATACTGCAATTGAGGCAGTCAAGGCTCTTAATGCAAAGGGGATAACCGCTTCGTTGGACCTGCTCGGCGAGAGCGTATTTAATGAAGCCGAAGCTCGTGCAACGGGTGTTGAGTACCTCGAGATTCTTGATCGTATTCATAAAGAAGGTCTTAATGCCAACGTAAGCGTGAAGCTGACCGCGCTCGGTATGGACGTTTCGGAAGATCTGTGCCTTGAGATAACAACAGAGGTGTTGGAACGGGCTAAGAAGTATGACACCTTTGTGCGCCTCGATATGGAGTCCAGTCACTATACTCAGAGCACTTTAGAGTTCTTTGAGAAGAAGCTGTTCCCAGAGTTCAAGGGAAATGTCGGTGTGGTTTTGCAGAGCTACCTCTACCGCACTAAAGCTGACGTAGAGCATATGAATAAAATTGGCGCCCGCGTACGTATCTGCAAAGGTGCATACAAGGAGCCTGAGTCTGTTGCTTTTCCAGATAAAAAAGATGTAGACGAAAACTACATGGTCTGCACTCAGCTATTGCTTCAGGACGGAGCGTATGCCGGATTGGCTACTCACGACGAAGTAATGATCGAGCGCATTAAAAAGTTTGTTGCCGAAAATAATATTCCGCGTGAACGTTTTGAATTCCAGATGTTATATGGAGTGCGCCGGGATCTTCAGGACAGACTTGTTGCAGATGGATACAACATGCGTGTTTATGTGCCTTTCGGTAGCCAGTGGTATCCGTATCTCATGCGTAGACTCGCAGAGCGTCCCGCAAATATTGCATTTATGACTGGTAATATTGTTAAGGAGATGTTTGGTAGCAAGAAATAAGTACGGCCAGGTGCGGATATAAGAATGGGTAAATTCCATCCTCCAAATCATTCCGCTGGTGATGCCAACACTATAGGTGGGTATCGTGCTGTTCATGCACGCCCTGCTGCATTTGAAGGTGCCGATGGCGCATCCTATAGTGTTGAAACGGTGGTCGAAGAGAGCGGTGATCCAAAACGACCATTTGGTGGCTACATATTGTTTGTTCGCTGGAACGAAGGCGATCCGGTAGCTGGCGGCCATCTTGAAACTCCATTTTTGATTTATGGGCCAACCGCTGAGTCGGTTGGCTCTGCTGTTGATTCATTGTTGTTGAGTCAGGCGCGCGCCCAGTTAGATAAGTTGATTGCTGCTTTGCCCAGGATTGCAGAAGAATCTCCTGAAGAGACAAAAACCGAACGCCCGTGGTATGAGGCAATGAACGATCCGGATGAAGTGGATGGCAGTACAGACGGCGATGATAATGAAAAGATCTAAGGATTGTATGTATGTTGCCAGGATCAGTGGTGTTTAATGGCTGAATCGAACGGAGTAGTTCTCTCGGGCACAGGTGGCGTCTGGCGGGTGCTGACAGATGCAGGTGAAACTCTGGAGGTTTCACTGCGCGGCCGTCTCAAGAAAGAGACAGGCGAGCAGCTAAAGCTTGCAGTTGGTGATCGTGTTGTTGTGCGTAGTGATAGTCGTGGTGACTCATGGGCAATTGAAGAGATCGCACCGCGTAAATCTGTATTATCCAGGCGTGAACCTGGTGGCCGTTATGGAGAGCGGATCCTTGCTGCCAATATCGATCAGGTAATTATAGTTTTTGCTGCTGCTCAGCCGGAGCCGCAGACCAGGATGCTGGATCGTTTTCTTGTAGTTGCAGAGGCAAATGATCTGCGCGCTATAGTTCTGATAAATAAAGTCGACCTTGTAGGCGATGATATTGTTAGAGCGCGCTTTGCAACATATTCTAAAATTGGATATCCTGTTTACACCGCAAGTGCGTTAACCGGGTTTGGTATTGAGACTTTTAAGGAAATACTGGTTGATAATGCCAGCGTTATAACCGGTCCATCTGGTGTTGGGAAATCATCGTTAATTAACTCCATATATCCTGATATTAATCTGCGTGTAGGTGAGGTTAGTGAATCGGTAAATAAAGGGCGCCATACAACAGTTGGAGCGTCCTTGATTCCATTGCCTGATTCACCTGGATACATAGTCGATACTCCAGGGTTACGAGAGGTCGGTCTGTGGGGGTTGGCTATAGAAGAGTTTGCCCGGTGTTTTCCAGAATTTGTACCGTTCCTGGGTGAGTGCAAGTTTGGTGATTGTTCGCATAGGCATGAACCTGGATGCGAAATCAGGAAACAGGTTTCGAATGGGCAGATTAGTGTAGAGCGTTATGACAGCTATGTTAAGCTGCTTGATGAGATAGTAGCAGCCGATCGGCACCGAGTTGAGTGGTAGTCTGTGTATGCTCTTATAGGGTGCTACAGGATATAAATAAAATGCGCAAAATATAAGTAGTATGTATATGCGCTTAGAGGGTGCTGTCTGATTAAAGCTACCCTCTAAGCTTTTTTGTTCGATGACGTTAGTAGTTAATGCGCTATAAACGTAAGCCGTTAATACAGTTATCGCTCTATTGAAACATGTCCAGATCCTTAAGAATATGGCCCGTGAGGACCGATACAACTCGTTCTGTTGATTTAATCACACCCATAGAACGCAACTTCTTAACTCCAGCAACTGAAGCTGCACTAGCCGGTTCGCACCCAATACCAGACTCATCGATAACCTTCTTCGTTGCCAGAATCTCATCATCAGAAACTGAGGTTACATAGCCATTCGTTTCCCGAATGCTACGTACCGCTCTATCATACGATGCTGGATCACCAATTCTTATTGCGGTTGCTATTGTCTCGGGCTCAACTGCAAATCGTTCGGTAAATCCACCTTCAAAGCTCTGCGCAAATGGCGACGCCCCAGCCGCCTGTACTGCAAGGAGTCTGGGTAGTCTTTCAATTACGCCCCATTCATGCAACTCGCGCAGAGCTTTACCAAACGCGGCTGTGTTGCCAAGATTACCGGCCGGAAGTGCAATCCAATCCGGAGCATCCCAGTTGAGCTGTTGTAGTAACTCATAAACAATGGTTTTCTGTCCTTCAAGCCTGAACGGATTAAGAGAGTTTACAAGCTGATAGTTCAGTTTCACGCTTAACTTCTGAGCCTGCCGCAGACATTCATCAAAGTTGCCATCTACCTGTTCAACTGATGCACCATAAGCAACGGTTTGTGCCAGCTTTCCTTTGGAGATATTTCCATGAGGAATTAAAACAGTGGATTTTAGCCCTGCGGTTCCTGCATAGCTTGCTAAAGATGAAGATGTATTTCCCGTTGAAGCGCAGATGACACCATTCGCTCCATTGAGTTTAGCCGCGGTTACAGCTACAGTCATCCCACGATCTTTGAAAGATCCTGTTGGATTGTGACCTTCGTGCTTGATTCTCAAATCGCTGACACCAGCCCAGTCAGAAACTGATCTATGGTAGAGGAGTGGGGTGTTTCCTTCGAGTTGAGTAACTATTTCTTCTGATTCGGAATGGTTGGTGTGTGCGAGTTCCGGATAAATCGCTTCAATAAAACGCCATACACCAGATGAATATGGATGCGGCTTACTGGCGTATTTACGGAGCCTCGCATCCCAGTGTTCGCGAATTTCAGTTCCGCTTAAAGCGCGCCCGTTTAACTGTGGCTGCGGTTGCCTGATTTCAACCAGGCTTCCGCAGTTAATACAGTGCACAATGCGTGTGTCAATTGAATAGGTGCTGTTGCAGTTGGAGCAGAGAAAGTGCATGGATTCGTTATTGCTCATAACTCTCCCGCCGCCTTAAGCACATCGTTTAACACACCCGCTGCAGTTACAGCAGGCCCCGCACCCGGCCCTGTAATCACCAACGGATTTGAGTTGTATCTGTCTGTTGTAAATGTGAACTGATTGTCAGTGCCATTAAGCGAACCAAGTGACCCAGATGCAGGAACTTCGACGAGTCCAACATGCACCATCTCTGGAGTTGCAGTTGCACGGTAGCGTAGCACAGTTCCCCGAGCGCGTGCAGACTGAACACGTTCTGCCCATGAGGTGTCATACGTATCTAAACGATTTAAGAACTCATTTAGTGGAAGATCTACAGCGTCGGCAGGTACAAGGGATTCAACCTGAACATCATCAAACTCTCCTGTAAATCCTAGGAGGCGCCCAAGTATCAACCCCTTACGTGCAACGTCAGCTCCGGAAAGATCATCCCGCGGGTCTGGCTCGGTATATCCAAGATCCATCGCTTGTCTTAATGCATCGGAAAAAGGTGTGTCGCGGCCGAGTTCACCAAACAGATAGCCCATCGTTCCGGATGGACACCCTTCTATAGAATGAACTGTATCGCCGGCTTCAACCAGCTTTGCATATGTGTCGAGAATTGGTAAGCCAGCCCCAACTGTCGCTTCATAGAAGATGCGCCGCCCATTTGCAGCAGCTGCAACGTTTAGCGCATCTATATTGTCACGCTTTCCCGCAACCGGACGCTTATTGGCCAGGACTACGTGAGCATGAGATTTTACAGCTAATTCAAGTAGCTTGGATGTATCTTCCGCTGTAAGGTCAACAACAACTGGATTGTTCAGTGCGTGCGCAAGAATATGTTTTAGTGAAGCATCTGTTTTTGCTGCAACGCCATGCGGCAATGTACTAAGCGCCGCTCCGGATTCTTTTGCAGCTGCCAGCTCCTTGATATTTGATGCCGACAGTCCCGCAGGATCAAACACATACCCGCTTCTGTCTATAATGCCAACTATGCGAAGCGGCCTGATAACTCCTGTTGCACTGTTACGCTCAACCAGCATGTTGGAAAGAGCACGACCAATTAATCCGAAGCCAAGTATTATAACATCGGTGGTCAGTCTTTCGTTCGAGTGCAATGAAATATTGCCGCCGCCGATTTTATCGAGTTGGAATTCGGTGTGGATTGCGCGTTGCGCTTCGGCCGCATCTTTAGAGTCAACAACAAGAGAGATGTTAACCTCAGAAGAACCCTGTGCAATCGCTACTATATTAATGTTTCGTTTTCCCAGGGCTGTAAATAAACGTCCAGAAACTCCAGGGTATCCAGCTATGCCCACCCCGACAACGGCTATGGTTGTGAGCTGTTCACGGAGATCTATACCGTAGATGTCCTGATTGGCCAGCTGCCTGTCAAATGCATCTGTTAGCAAAGCGCGCGCAAGAGCTGCGCTTTCAACAGGCACCCCAACGCATAACGAGTGCTCAGATGAGGCCTGAGATATCATCGAAACAGATATGTCCGCCTCTGCCAGTGTTTTGAATACACGGGCACTCATTGCTGACACGCTCATCTGCCCACTTCCGGTTATCGTGAGAAGATTAAGTCGTGAGGTTGCAGCGATCGCCAAAACGGGACGCGATTCATTGGCCTCGTCGTTGTTTATAGTTGTGCCCGGTGCATCTAGGTCAATAAAAGACCGGATTCTCACCGAACACTGTGTGCCACGAATAGGAATCAGTGCGCGCGGATGCAGAATCTTCGCACCAAAGTAGGCCAGTTCCGAGGCTTCGCGAACATGTAACTTGGAGATTACACGAGCATCTGGAACTATCTGCGGGTGCGCAGTTAAAAAACCAGGAACATCTTTCCACAGTATTACTTCATCAGCTTGAAGCGCAGCTCCAAGAGTAGTTGCGGAGAGATCTGTACCGCCGCGCCCAAGTGTAACTGTCGACCCATCATCAGCCTGCCCAATAAAGCCTGGAATAACCGGGATTATCCCCGATTCCAGCAGTGGCAGGATCTGCACTTCAGCTGCCTTTCTTGTCTGGGCGAGACGTGGAACAGCATTGCCTGCACGTCCGTCAGTGTAGATAACCGAGATGGCATCTACATACTGAGCCTTTAACCCTTCTGCTTGCAATGCACCCACAAGTATATGCGCAGATAACTGTTCTCCAAGCGCAACCAGAGTATCCTGCGCTCTAAGAGTCAATGCCTTTGCGGAGATAGCCTGCTTTAGAAGTCTGTTGGCTTGCGCAAAAAGGAATTCGAAATCCTCTGGCGCCGGTGTATCTCCGCAGGCTTCTTTCCAGGTGGCAAGCGTATACTTTTTTAGCGCGTCGAGGCGAGCTATTGTTGCGGCACTATCGTCTGAGGCAGCGCTGGCTGCAATCTCATAGAGAGTGTTGGTGACCGTTGCCATTGCAGAGGTTGTGACCACGAGATTGAGTGCGTGTGGTCTACCATGGGCGTTTGCTTCAGCGTTGTGGTTTTGGCTGGTTTTATCACCAGGGACTATAGTAGCAGCCAAGTGCTGTGCTACATGTTTAAAAGCGGGGCCATTGGAAAGCGCCGAACCCCCGAACTTATGTACGGAAATACCGGAGCAATGAGTGTCGGTCGTAGTAGATGACGGTTGGGTTGCTGTCGACTTTACCTTGTCCGATGGTACTCTATTGTCAGTCTTACCGCTGGCTGGCTCGCTATTAAACATGGTTCGTATATGTTGAAAATAAAAAAAGCCCCTCGAATCCGAGAGGCTTAGATGACATTCCGCGCAATATTAAATGCGTGTCAACCCGCCCCTCAGTGATGAGGTGGTGGTCATGATAGACATGCAGGTCGTTTGGGCGGAGGAGATCATTATCCTATAAACATAGGCTGTAAATAGGGATCGGGGTAGGGGGAATACATACTAGAATCAAATGATATCCATTTTGGCGGTGTTGTCGCCCAAGCATATTCCTACAAAGAAGAACGGTGCTTGCTCTTTTCCATTCAGCACAAACAAAAAGGCGCAGCATTATGCTACGCCTTTTTTAATCCAACAAACCGCAAGCTTACACCGGAAGCGGCTGTCTCTTAAATACGAGTGTGTATTGGTTATAAACTATAGTAAGAGTTTCCGCCTCAACCTGAACCGAACCCTTAATTGTACGAATTACGTTCTCCCAGTCTTCATCCATAACTTTCAGGGTAAGCTTATTACCCGAAATAGCATAGCTTCCAAAGAAAGGAATCTCCTGTGGTGTTCCACCTACAACGCCCTCAAAGTTCAGTCCCCAGTCAGTATCATGGTCTAAAGACGCAATGGCCATGTTAACCTGGACATTTACTCCCTCGAGGCTAACAGTCTGAGGCAACGCAGATCCGTTGATGGTCTGCAGGACGTAATCTCCAAGGTAATCTTCTGGATCCAGTCTTTCTGGACCATTGTCCGAGCATGCGACAAGGGCAAGGGGAAGTAGTAGGAGGGTAAACAGAAAGCGAAAGCGATTCATAT
The DNA here is from genome assembly GCA_040394885.1 of Gemmatimonas phototrophica. Classification (GTDB taxonomy): domain Bacteria; phylum Gemmatimonadota; class Gemmatimonadetes; order Gemmatimonadales; family Gemmatimonadaceae; genus Fen-1247. The sequence continues at coordinate 119,239 of JBEBRK010000001.1, read as the reverse complement.
CTCTGGTCAAGTAGGGTAATTGTAAAGTTGGTTTTAAATAATCCTTCCGATGGCCGAACTGCCACCTTTTTAGGTCAAAAAATACGAAATTCTATACAATTCCGCCAGTATGTGTATAGAAAACTGATCTTTTCTATATAGGAGATGACGGGTTAAGGAGGCTGAGTTCTTTACAGAGCTGAACTGGAACATATGGCACATCCTGCTCCTTAGGGGTAGAATGGTAATGACTGGCGAGCCAGGGTTGTCCTCTCTCAAAAAACTTCCTTATTAAACTTTGATGTTCATCCCACTCATCTTTTCTGCTTCGGAGGAAGTCGCCGGGGGGCCTGCGCCTCAGGTTCCTTACCTGCTTGGCATGCCAGAGCATGAGTTTGTTTCTCGCCTTAAAGAGGGGGATGAATTGGCGTTTACCACTATGTACCGGTCATTTTTTCCACGACTGGTGGCTGTAGCGACCGGCTATGTGGCCGAGGCTATTGCCGAAGATCTTGCCCAGGATGTTCTTCTTTATGTATGGGATAACAGGGCTGACTGGAAGGTGGAAACAGGTGTGGGAACTTACCTTTATGCTTCAGTTCGTAATCGGGCCCTGAATCATCTGCGGCATGAAGGGGTGGTTGGGCGTCTGGAGCGGTCGGTGCTTCCGGATGATCCATCGGAAAAGCCGCCTGGAATGGGAGACTCTCCCGTAGCCTCGGATGTGCGCCTTGAGATGGAGGATGTGCGCGCTCTTGTTGATGCTGCCCTGGCCAGAATGGCGGATGGGCCCCGAACTGCATTCCTGTTGAGATGGATGCACGATCTCAGCTACCCCGAAATAGCGAAAATTATGTCGACCTCGGAGGCCTCTGTCCGGCAGCAGGTAGCTAGAGCTCGCAGGGTTGTGGTGCCTGTTCTTAAGAAGGTAGCTATAGGGTAAAAAGGGGCGCGAAAAAAAAGTTGTTCACAAGAATAGCTGCCAAGGGGTTAGTAAGATATGACCCGCCCGCCCAATCATTCAGATTCAAACTCAGATAAAGAGTTAGAGCGCGCCAGTGAAATGCTGGAGCGGTATCTTCTGGAACGTGATGAATTTGCGAATGATAGAGAGCTCCTGGATTTTAAGGGGAAAAACTCTAACCTCATTCGTGCTGCAGAGGAGCTGCGTTCTTCATGGCACAGGTCTTTTGAGGAGCGAGTTGTTAATGTTCCTCCTCTCAATATGGAAATAAGGTCTGAATCTGTTTCGAGGACGATAGCTGTTAATGAAGAATCAGTTTCTGCTACTGGCCGTAGTAGTGGTTTATCCAAGGACGGTTTTTCTAATAAGGACGGTTTGCCCAATTCTGTACTTCCGCAACGGCGTTCACGAGGTTTTTTCTCTAACGCGCGTAACCTCTCTCTTTCATTGGGTGCGATAGCAATTACGGTTACAGCTGGACTGTGGTTGAGTGATAACAACCCATTTTCAACCAACTCTGCATCTTATCAGGTTTCAGGAAACGAATCCTATATTACCAAAAGAGGTGAGCGGACTCGTGTTCAACTGATTGATGGATCGACGGTCATTCTTGCCCCCGAATCACGACTAACACTGTCGCCAGGTGGTAACAGTATTCGGGATGTTACTCTGGAAGGCGAAGGTTATTTCGCTGTTAAGGGAAATCCAGAAGACCCGTTCATCGTGCGTTCTGGTACCGGGGTTGTTCGAGTTCTGGGAACAGAGTTCTCTGTTCGTAATTATCCAACTGATGAAAATGTTCGTGTCTCGGTTGCAAGTGGGAGAGTGTCATTCTCCACTTCCGATAATAATGAGAAATCAGAAGGGAAAGGTTCCGCACAATTACGACGTTCAGAGAATGCCCACTATGTGATTCTTAATGCATTTGATGTTGCACATCTTGATCCTGAAAACAATCTAAAGATTATCAGGAACGTCAACATTGATAACTATATATCATGGCGTAAAGGCGAACTTAGGTTTGATGATGTGTCAACGTCAGAGCTGTTGGCAGAGGTGGGACGTGCTTACGATCTCAATTTTGTTGTAAGTCCACAGGACAGTTCGCTTATGCAGCTTAGAGTTAGCGCCACCCTTATGGAAACCTCTACCGACGGCATTGTAGAAGTTGTATCGATGCTTCTTAATGTGGATGCACATCGTAAGGGAAGGACAGTCAGTCTGGTAAAGCGTAGTAGTGCAAAGTAGTGAACAAAAAGAAAGTATCTATTAGTCTGTTCAGCCCTGTTAATCTCAAGAATATGTCTATGAAAGTGCTGTCAAAGAATCTGAAGGTGAAAGCAGTTGCTGCTGCTATAGTTGGAACTTTTATGGCCGGGTCTCTAAGTGCTACTGCCGTTCCCGGGTTATTGGTTGCCGCATCAGTGCAGGCTCAATCAGATTCGGCTAAAAGGCCTCAGGCTCAATCGCCACTAAACAAGCGAATTACAGTTGAGTTCTCTAATAAAAAAGCGACCGATGCAATCGATGAAATTGTGAAGCTTGCTGAAATTCCACTTTCATATCAGCGGCAGCTTTTGAAAGATGCAAAGACCGTATCCGGGAAATACAAGGATGCTCCTGCAGGGGATATTCTTAAGGCTATTCTAGCTCCGTATAAGCTGCAGATAAACAAAACATCTACAGGTCATTATGTTATAGTTGCCGAAGATACTAACTCTGATGCGCAGACGGGAGCCAACGGTACAATAGCCGGGACTGTAACAGATTCAAAGACTTCCAGTCCAATATCCGGTGTCGGTGTTGTAGTTGTGGGTACTAGCCTGCGTGTAAATACTAACGTAAATGGTTTTTATACGATTCGTGATGTCCCAACTGGCCATGTTATAATTGAAGTTCGCGCTTTAGGATATGAGCCGCAACGGATAACAGTACCTGTTGTAGGTGGTTCTGATGCCGTGACTCAGAGTGTTGCATTGGTGCCTAGTGCAAATGTGTTATCTGAAGTTGTAACTACAGCAACGGGCGACCAGCGTCGTATGGAGGTTCCCAATGCCATCGCACGAATAAATGTAGAAGAGATAATGAAAACAGCGCCCATACGCTCAGTTACTGATCTGCTTGCTGATCGTGTACCTGGTGTGTCTGTTTCACGTGCAAGCGGATCTTTGGATGCTCCTACCAGAATACGCATTAGAGGTATCGCGAGCTCTGCTGTGTCGAATGATCCCGTTCTGATTGTAGATGGTGTCAGGGTTAGTGCAGGGATGTCTGATTCAAGTATTCTTAACAGAGCTGCAGGTATTCCATTTGGAGCTTCAGGTGACAGAACCGTTGCTTCACGTATAGATAATATTGATCCAGCATCAATTGAAACAATTGAGGTTTTGCGTGGGCCATCAGCTTCGGCTTTATATGGAACCGATGCTGCCAATGGTGTCATTGTAATCAAGACAAAAAGAGGGCGTGCAGGTCAGGCAAGATGGAACGTTAATGCCAATCATGACTGGACAAGTGTACCTGTTGGCTATCCTAATCTGTACCGTGGATGGGGGACAAGTCCGGTTACCGGTTTGCCGATGAGCGATTGTACTATCCCTGTGCAGATATTTATGGGATGTACTTTTGATAGCGTTTCAACAACCAATCCGCTTAATAATCCATTTACCAGCAACGTTGGAAGTGGTAAAAGTTCACAGATTTCTACAACGGTGTCTGGTGGTTCAAATGACTTGCAGTATTCTCTGACCGCATCATTTCGCGACCGCGTAGGTGTTGAGAGAGTATCTCCAGCTGATGTTGTGAGGTTGCGCAAGGTTGGTCAGTCTCTTACTGAAACACAGAGAACTCCTTCCGCCGGAAATGATGCTTCGCTGTCGACCAATATTTCGATTCAACCAAAATCCAGTTTGGATATTGGATTAACTCTTAATGCTTCGCAGCAACGCTCGCGCAGTAACAGGGTTGCACTTGCGCATACCAATACTTCTGAAGCTGATACAATAACCTACCTTCCTTTTCAGTATGTAATTGATAACGCTGGCTCAAAAGGAAATCTTCTTGTCGGTGGACTGACAATAAACTGGCGCCCTATATCATGGTTAAATGCCAATATCGTGGGTGGTGCAGATAGAAGCGGAAGAGTCGACAGAGGTGCAAATGATCCGAGTCGTTGTACTCTAGAAGTAACATGTGCTCGTACAGATCTGGAGGCGAGTAGAACATATTCCGACAACGGCATGAATCAGTATAATGCTGGACTCAACCTGGGAGCTACTCGGCAGTTGGGTTGGGGAACAACCGGCCAGACTTCTGTTGGTGTAAGATATCGCAGAAGAGATGTAAATAATGTACTTACTCGTGGACGTGAGCTGCCGTTTGGTGAAAACGGTCTGGACGCTGCACGGCTTATTACTGCAGAGGTTCGTGAAGCCTCTGAGGCTATGGCTGGCTGGTATCTTGAGCAGAACATATCTCATAATGACAGGATATTCTTTACAGCAGCTATGGCTCAGGATGCAAGCAGTGCTTTTGGTAAAAATGTACAGGCTCCATGGTATCCGCGCCTCGGTATCTCATGGGTGATTTCAAATGAACCGTTCTTTCCCCAGAATCAGTATCTGAATCGCTTACGCCTCCGTACTGCGTATGGACACTCAGGAGTTCAGCCAAATCATCTTGATGGCCCACCGTCTTATGTTACCAATACCGCTATCGTAGACGGCGAAGTAGTAAGGACTATTGAATTCAGATCCGGTGGGAATTCCCTGCTGAAGCCAGAAAGATCGGCAGAAGTGGAATTTGGGTTTGAAGCTGACCTGCTTAATGATAGAGCATCATTGGTTTTGACACTCTATAACAAGAAGAGCACTAATGCGCTTATAAGCAGAGAGTTGCCTCCTTCGGCTCCAGGTTCCATACTTTCGAGAATGGAGAACCTTGGTAATCTGTCCAACAGAGGTATTGAGGCCTCGCTTACAGGAAGAATCATTGATTCAGATGGATGGTTGTGGAGTGCTACCGTGTCAGGCTCCTCAAATAGAAATCGTGTTGAGTCCATAGGTAAGGATGTTCTTCCCTTTGGTAATAATGAAGCCCGTGTAGTTGTCGGTTATCCTGTTTTTGGTCGTTGGCAGTTGCCTGTAATTGCAGCCAAGGATGCTAATGGCAATGGAGTAATTGATTATGAAGAAGTCATATTTGGAGATACGGCTGTTTATGTCGGATCAACACAGCCCAGATATGAGATGATGTATTCCAGTAGTCTCCTGATGCCTTGGGGAGTACAGGTAACCGCGAACTTTTCCTACAGAGGAGCATTCTCTCAGTTGAGAGAGAACTATGACGGCGGAAGAGGATGGGTTGATCCTACCTCTTCTCCTGAAGAGCAGGCATACGCTCAGATAACAAGAATCGTGGGGGACTGGCAGACTGTTTCCGTCCTGAGATTCTCGAGCATTATGTTGACTTATGCATTGCCTGCACAGACTGCAAAGATGTTTCGTTCCAATTCCATGATGGTGACGTTCAGTGGAGATAATCTCGGTATGTGGAGCAAGTATCGAGGTTCTGATCCAACTGTTAATTCAAGGCCAATTGGCGATCAGTTGCGCGATAATGGACGAGCCATACCTCAGACCAGGAACTGGTCTTTGGGCTTAAGGATGGGGTTCTAGAAAATGGATAACAAAATGAGATTGCTTGTGAAGAATAGTCTGGCAGGTTATGCAAGCCTTGTATCTGATGTGAGAGTGAAGGCGTGCAAGGCCATTGCTCGTAAGGTCGTCAGTTCTGGTGCGATCGCTATATCCGCGATGTCTGTTGTCGGATGCTCTGTCAGTGATCTGGTAGATGTTGGCAAGCCAGGCGACGATGTTGTTGAAGAAGGTGCTGTGAAAACGTATCAGGGCGCTGTTGCGATGTATAATGGTGCTGTAAGTCGTTTTCAGCTTGGCTTCAGCACGTTTGCTACCAGTACTGCTTTGTTTACAGACGAAATGAGTCTGTCCTTTCATGTCAGTACTGGATATGGAGCTATAGATTCTCGTGCTATTGGTGCTGATAGTGCTTCCAATATTACTTTGAGCTTTACTCAACTTCAACGCGCAAGAGGACAGGCTCAGCAGGCGCGTGGAGCATTAAATCTTCATAAGGAAGTTGCTCCTTCTTTCTATTTCGCGAGAATGTATGCGATTGAAGGGTTTGCTGAAGTGTTGATGGCAGAGCTGATGTGTTCTGGTATTCCTCTTACCAACTCCAGGTTTGGTGAGGATATAGAATTTGTCAGTCCTCTGACAACAACTGAAACGTTTGAGTCTGCGATAAAGTTGTTTGACAGTGCTTTATCCATAACACACGATAACGATGCTGTACTGACTCTTGCAAAGATCGGTAAGGCGCGTGCTCTGGTTAATCTTGCTCGTTATGATGAAGCTGCCGCAATAGCGAATGAGATTCAGACAAGCTCCCGATACATGGCTGAGTATACGAGCAATGAGTTTTATTCAACTGGTCAGTCATACAGCTATATTGTGAGATCTCGCGAGGGTATAAATGGTCTTGACTGGGACAGGGCTGATGCCAGAACACAATTCGGTACCGATGGACGTCAGACAAAGTATGCAATAACGTCTCCTGTTGTTGTTGCCAGCGGAATCGAAGCAAGATTGATTGAAGCGGAAGCTGCATTACAGAATGATGATCCGGATTCATGGGCTTCAATCCTTAATAGTCTGAGAAGCAGCGCCATAACTCCTGCAATTCCTCCGTTATCTGTGGATTCCACCACAGGTGCAAATAAGGCTACGCAGATAAGTGTTCATTTCAGAGAGAGAGCATTCTGGTTATTCCTGACAGGTCATCGGCAGGGGGATTTACGCCGCCTTGTACGTAATTATAACAGGAATCAGAATGTTGTTTACCCTACCGGATCGGTGTTGCCGGTGAACAATAACTATCCATTCTATGGCGCGATGACTAACGTCTCACCGCCTATGGCAGAAGAGCGGAATCCGCTGTTTCAGGGATGTTTCAACAGAAACTCATAGGTGATGAATATGTCAGAGAATTTATCAATGAACATAAAGAAGGTCTTAGGAGCGGTGAACTTCGTAAAAAGGGCGAAGCCTTCACTGATTATCCTTCCTGTTGCGCTGCTTATGGCAGCATGTGGAGAGGCAATTGAATCCACATCACCGCCACCTCCAGTAGAAAATGTTGTATGGAAGCTCGCAACGAAGGAGAGGTCCATCATTATGATGCGTGGGGCGACCCAGCAGCTTACTCCGATAGCAATAAATCTCGATGGAAATCCTGTTTCTGTTGATGCTGGTCTTTACAAGTTCTCAAGCAGTAACGAACAGGTAGCTACTGTAGATGGTAATGGTCTTGTTACTGCTATTGCTACAACAGATGCTGCTCCTATAGAACTATATGTAACTTTACGTAAAGACAATGTTATGCGTATTGATACACTCTTCCTTTCGATTACTGCAACATCTGTAAACATTAAGTCGTTTCAGCTTATACCGATGGATAGTCTGCGGCAGGGTGCGCAGCAGCCGATAATGGTTTTTCATTCATTGATTGATGAAAACGATAATCAGATATTCGATCTGTATCCTAAAATCAGCTTTAAATCCTCCAGTCTTGCTTTGGACTTTGGCGGCGGGATATACTTGCCCTATGCTGCAGGTGAAATGTGGTTTTATGGTACCATTACTGCTTACGGGAAAACATTTACCGATAGCTTAAGATACGATATCATCAATCCCGCGTATACACCTGTAACGTTTTCCACGAGAGAAAACGGAGAGCTCAGTCTGGATGTTGGTCTTCACACTCTCATACAACCTTGTGGAACTGTAGATTGGCAGAACTGGTCTCAGGATACAATTGTCGTAAAGCTTGCTAACACTTCCGCGGCAGGAAAGTGCACTGAATGGCAGGAGGATGGAGATGTGGGTGTGATTCCTCCTGGTTCTTCTGTTTCGCGTACTTTCCCTAATGCTGGGAAAGTGGAGTGGACGTTAACAAAGAAATCCGCTCCGTCGCCTGTACTATTCAATGGCTCAATCAAAATAGAATGACAACGCGAAGATCATTTATCAGCAAGAGTTCCATAGCTGCTATTGCAGCAGCTATGGGGCCGCGTGCATTGTCTGCAATGAAGAATGGAGCTTTGGAAGAAGGATGGTATGCGATTCCTGGGTCTACTTCACTGGATAATGTTGATGTGCGCCAGCTTGCAGCAAGAGCTCTGGATGCCGCTAAAGCAGCCGGAGCTCAGTATGCCGACGTAAGATTTACTGTGACTAGAAACCAGGCATGTCTTATGGAGACTCTGTATGAGTCCGAACACATTGCATTTGGTGTTCGTGCACTTGTTGATAATGCATGGGGTTTTGTTGCATCGCCAGTATGGACTGCCGATGAAGCTGCGCGTTTAGGTGGACAGGCTGCAAGACAGGCATCTTTCAATAACTGGGGGATTGGTCCGGCTATTGAATGGGGAAGTCTTTCTTCTGTAGCGTCAGGAAGCTGGAGTACGCCCATTAAGCGTGATCCGATTACAGTAAGTACAGAAGAAAAGATGGATATTGTAAAATCCATTTATACTTATGCCGCAAGAAAGAAAGATGCCAGTGCTGCATGTATAATCGAGTTTAATCGTCAGGAGAGAGTGTTTGCTTCTACCGAAGGTGCATTCTGTAATCAGACTGTGTACACTGCGCTTGGCGGAGCTTCCAGGGTAATCATGCGTCTGGAAAATTCTTTAAATGGTAGATCGGCAGAAAGAGGGCTTGATCTGTTTACTCCACGTGCCGGAGGGTTGGAAGTTCTGGAAGATGCACCTCTTCTTGATCTTATAGATGAGGCGTATGAGCAGGCGGTAATGATGTCCTCAAGTCAGCCTGCGGACATAGGACGCTATGAAATGGTTTTTGATGCAGCTGCAAGTGCTGCTCTTGTTGGAAGTACTATTGGAGAAGCGCTTGAGATAGATAGAGCTCGTGGCTATGAAGCCAATGCCGGCGGTACCAGCTATTTGGCTCCAATCAAGGATGTTATTGGGAAAACCCAGATCAGTAATTCTTTTCTTAATGTAAAAGCTGATAGAACTTCGGTAAATGGAGCTGCATCTGTACGTTGGGATGATGATGGCATTCAGACAAGCGAGTATGATCTGGTGAAAAATGGAGTTGTTGCAGATTACGCCAGTAGTCGGGAGCATCTCAGTGAAACTGAAGCATGGTATAAATCATCTGGTTCGGATATGACATCGCGCGGGTGCAGTGGTGCAGCAGATGCGATGAATGTTCCAGTGATAACAATGCCAAATCTGTCTATCGTTCCTGGAGCTGAGAACATCACATTTGATGATATGATCAGGGATGTAAAAGATGGGTATGCTGTCAGAGGTGGAGGTAGCGACATGGATCATCAGAAGCTTACCGGTGAAGGTAGTGGTGCAATGGTATACCGCGTAAAAAACGGAAAGCCAATACACACAGTTTCAGGTCTTGGATTCCTTTTCAGAAGTCCAGAATTGTGGAAAAATCTAAAGGCTGTTGGCGGTGCATCAGATATGATTCTCAAGGGTTTTTCTTCTTCGAAGGGACAGCCTGAGCAGAGCTATTCCTATTCTGTCAAAGGTGTTCCGCTAAAGTTTTCTGAGATGTCTGTAGTTCCATTAAGAGGTGCCAGAAGTGTCTGATACAATTCGATCTTTAATGGATGAAATGGTTGGCCGCAGTGAAGATGCGCGTCAGAATATCAATCTGTCGCTTGATGAAACTCGCGATATTTTCAAGCAGATAGTTGGTATGAACTCGGACGGAGGCGCCAGCGTAGTTAATGTCAACAGTGTGTGGCGTGGCAGCCTTCGCTGGTCTAATAATCGTGTCATTACTTCAACTGATACAGTCGATCATTCAGTATCTCTTGCTCGTTTTGTGCGTGGGGCATATTCGCCTCCTGCTATAACCAATAAACTGGATAACGCATCGTTAAGGAGACTTGTTGATCGTGTTAACTACAGGCTTCAGTTTGCGAAGGAGAATATTGACGCATATCCATTAATGGGACCGCAGCGTTATCTTGAGCCGGATCTTTTCTTTAAATCGACATCAGAGCTGACATCTGATAAGAGATCCAGGGTTGGTCGTGATCTTACTGTTCCTGTTGCTGGAGAAGGGTTGCGTGCTGCAGGATATCTTGCGATTGAAGTTGAATCCAGATCTGTATTTAATACAGAGAATCTCGAGGCTTTTGCGGAAGAGTCCAGAGGTCAGTACTCTGTAACAATAAGGAATCCTGAAGGAACTGCTTCCGGATGGGCAGGGGTTGATCATAATGACTGGAATAAGGTCAGGAGTGATGAACTTACCAGTATTGCACGTCAGAAATGTGTGGATTCAATGAATCCTCGTGCTCTGGAACCAGGGCGATATACCACGATCCTGGAACCACAGGCTGTCCATGATATGATGAAATGGGCGATTTTTATGCTGGATCGTAATCTCTCTGAATCAAACCCGGGTCCCTATCATTTGCATGCTGATCAATCCAAGCTTGGAGTTAAGCTCCTCGACAGACGGATAAATATATCCAGTAATCCGATTGATCCGGATTGCTCGTATATCCCGTTCGATTTTAAAGGAGAGCCGTTTAAGAAGACTTCGTGGTTTTCAAATGGTGTATTGACCGAATTGGCATATGACAGAAATTATGCCGTTGAAAAGCTTGGACTGGCATCGCCACAGCCCAATCCTCAGTCATATATGATGAGTGGAGGTACTGCCTCTATTGATGAAATGATTGCTAGCACAAGAAGAGGGTTGATTGTGACAAGGCTGAGCGGTGTTCGCGTGATTGATGCGCCGAGCCTTTCAATGACCGGTGTAACTCGAGATGGTTTATGGCTCATTGAGAACGGAAAAATCACTACTGCAGTAAAGAATTTCAGATTCAATGAATCGCCGCTCTTTGTTTTCAATTCGGTGGAGCAGTTAGGCGTGCCGGTGCGAGTGTTTTCTCCAGGTAGGCCAGCAGTTGTTCCTGCAATCAAGGTCAGTGAGTTTAACTTTACGAGTATGGCCGATGCGGTTTAAAAATATATTTGCCGGTTACATGGCTGCTGGTACGATGATGCTTCTTGCCTGTAGTGGCAGTTTGTTCGCTGGCGATAATCTGCTGGCTAATGGTAGTCCGTCGGCTGATGATAGTCCGTTGGCTAATGATGTTTCGTTGATCAGTAACAATAGATTTGCCGCTGAGATACAATTTAGAAAACTCAATAGCGATACAACACGTACTTTAAGTGAAGAAATAATTGAAGATACGGTGAATTTCGAGTTGTATACTCCTACTCGTTGTATCGCAGCTGCAAATAGGGTATATAAAGTTGCTACGCGCGCATATGTGGAGCCCACTGAAGGCGATGATGGCCTTCCAACAGCTACACCCCAAGTGCGTAAAGTTGCATCAGAATGTGTTGCCCGCTTTGATCCGAATACGGTAGATGAACGAGAGCTGATTTCTTTGGTGCAAGCGTATATATCAGCTGGTAATTCAACACTTCGAGATGCTGCAATTGCACGGAAATTATCTCTTGCAGGTAATACCGATGAGCGAATCCGTTTTATACGGGAATTAAGCAAGACATTTTTTGCTGTCGAAAATTTACCAATTGATGAATCCGGTCCGGAAACTTTTCTTTCACAACTTGATTCAATAAATACTCCGGCTGCCAAAGCCGCAAAAGTTGAGATATTTGCTGACATTGCAGTGTCTTATGTTCTGGGAGGAACAAAAAATATTGCTGGTATTGCACGAGCTGTGGAAGCTGCAATGGTTGCAGGTAAGGGGATGGATTCTATAAAATATCCAGTGGCTTATAGTTCCTATACTACCGCCTTGATTATACGTAACATAATGTCGTTGAGGATGAATGACGGTGATCAATTCCCTGTTGGTACTATGGCGCCAAGGCTTCAAGGGGAAGTAGTTGTCGGGGAAGATAGATCGCTCCCGGCTTCAGGTCGACTGTCGCTTGTTGTATTTCAACGTGCGACCTCGCGTTCAACGGTTGTGTCAATGCGCAAGATAGCTGAGGAATTCGGGGACAAGATAGATATTGTATTTGTGGGTAAAACCCAGGGGCACTATCAGGGAAAAGGGCCACTCTCTTTTGATGAAGAATCAAAGATGCTGGCGCAGTACTATAAAACAGAATTGAACGTTCCTGGTTCTGTAATTATGGAGCCTGGAGCTATGACCAAGCGTCCTGATGGCAGAATTACGCCTCTACCTGCTGAAAATGAACGAGCTTACGGCGGCGTTGCTGTTGCACTGATCGCTCCTGATGGAAAGTTCCTAAGGGTCTATACGGAATGGATGGGTGTTTTTGAAGATAGTATAAGAGAAGTTTTAGAAAAGAATACAAAACCATGATCCTGATAGTGGTGTAGCGTCTGATCATGATATCGCCTGCTAATAGTATCGCCTGTTAATAGTATCTATAGTATGTAAAAACCTGCTTTGCGAACTGCAGGAATTTGAAGGAGCAGAGTAATAAGGTTTTCTATTCCCAAACCTTATACATTTAGATGATAGAAATCGTATTAAAACAATATCTACTCTGTCCTTCTAAATGGCTCTTCTCGATCTTCAAGATATCTCGCTTGCATTTGGCGGCCCGCCGGTCCTGGATCGCGCAAATTTTGCTATTGAGAAGGGTGAGAGGGTCTGTTTACTCGGGAGAAATGGAGCCGGGAAGAGCACCTTAATGCGGGTTCTGGACGGAACTATGAAGGCGGATTCCGGCGAAATAATCCGCCAGACAGGGATCACCGTTGCCCGTCTCGATCAGGAAGTCCCTCAGGATATTTCCGGGACTACTTTTGAAGTAGTCGCTTCAGGGCTGGGCCCTGCGGCTGACCTCCTGAATAAATATCAGCAGGCGAGCCATCGGGTGACTCTGGAAGGTGGTAGTGATAGTGCGTTGAGAGAGCTGGATAGGGCTCACAGGGCGCTTGATGCCGCAGATGCGTGGGAGGTTCAGTCCCGCGTTTCGACCGTAATTGAGAGATTGGGATTGGATCCCGACGCTCGGTTTGAATCTGCTTCTGGTGGCAGGAAGAGGCAGACACTCCTGGCTCGTGCTCTTGTAAATCAGCCTGATATTCTCCTGCTGGATGAGCCCACCAACCATCTGGACATAGCAGCGATTGAGTGGCTCGAGGATTTCGTAGTCTCGAGCGGCACCACGCTTCTTTTTGTTACTCACGACAGAGCTTTTTTAAGACGTATCGCTACTCGTATTATCGAGCTGGACCGCGGTAAGCTTTTTGATTGGGGAAACAGCTACGATGAGTATATAGAGCGCAAGGATGCTGCTCTTCACTCCGAGTCTCGAGAATGGGAAGAATTCGACAAGAAGCTCGCAAAGGAAGAAGTCTGGATTCGTACCGGTATCCAGGCGCGTCGTACTCGAAATGAAGGTCGTGTAAGAGCTCTCGAAGAGCTGCGTCGCCAGCGTAGTGCCCGTCGTGAACGGGTGGGAACCGTAAATCTACAGGTGCAAGAGGCAGATAAATCCGGGCGTATCGTTTTTGAAGCATCTCATTTGAGCTTCGCTCGCGGTGAAAGGCCTATTGTGCGTGATTTTTCTACGCGTATCGGGCGTGGGGATCGTATTGGTTTTATTGGCGCAAATGGTTCCGGCAAGACAACTCTCATTAAACTGCTGCTCGGTGAGTTGGAGCCCCAATCTGGAGAGGTCAAGCGCGGTACTAATCTCGAGATAGCTTATTTCGATCAGTTGCGTGATCAGCTGGATCTGGAAAAGTCGGTATTTGATAATATTGCTGACGGATCGGATTATGTAACTGTTAACGGAGCTCAGAAGCATATTCACAGCTATCTGGAAGATTTTTTATTCTCACCGGATCGTGTTCGTACGCCTGTAAAAGCGCTATCGGGTGGTGAACGTAATCGGTTGTTGCTCGCCAAGCTGTTTACAAGAAGCTTTAATCTCTTGGTATTGGACGAACCTACAAACGATCTGGATATAGAAACTCTGGATCTTCTTGAGGACTTGCTTCTTAACTTCAGTGGTACGTTGTTACTTGTAAGTCACGATAGAGAGTTTATCGACAATATAGTAACCGGTACATTTGCATTTGAAGGGAAGGGTAGAGTTAAAGAGTATGCTGGCGGTTACTCGGATTGGGTTTCTCAGCGCCCTGCTATTGCTCAACCAAATACACAGGCTAAGAATAAAGCGGTATTAAATGCTTCAAGCTCATCGGTGTCGTCAAGGTCATCCGGATCGTCAGTCTCGGCAGGATCTTCAGGTGGGTCAGGAACTGGAGCCGTAAATGGAACGGAAGCTGGAAAGTCCGTAAAAAATCCCGCAGTAACACCTGGCATTTCGAATAAAACTACCAAGAAGAAGCTTACACTCGCCCAACAGTATGAACTCAGAGATCTTCCTGCCAAAATAGAAAAGATGGAAGAGGATCGCACAGAATTATATAACAAAATGTACGATCCTGAGGTTGTGCGCGATGGGAAACTTTTGGCTGAATACGCTTCAAAGCTTGAAGACGCAGACGCTAAAATACTTGAAATGATGGAGCGTTGGGAAGAACTCGAATCTTGAGAATCAGTTCAATACTTCGACGCCAGAAGACAATCTCTCTCTGCCCCCAATTCCGTAATCCTCGACATACATATTCACATATTCGACCATCTGTTCTACGTTAGGTGACACAAATATCTGGCCCGAATCTATTGCTGATATTTCTTTTTCTGTAGTTTCGTTACTCAGAGTCTTCCATAGCTTTCTTGTATCGTGCTTTTCCAGACGTGTTTTACGAAGAGAAGCATACACATACAGAAATGGATGGTTGTAAGGTTTCGCCTCATACTCAATTATTGCATTTATAGTGGCTTCTTTCATTTTCTGCCTATAATACGAACCGGCGGTAAGCACTGATTCTACATCGCCCTGTTCCAGAACAACGCTAGCTCGATTCAGCTTGCTTTTTATGAATTCTCTCCATTTCAGTGGCGACATGGTAACTATCTGTTTGGTGTAATCAAACAGCTTGCTCATCCAGAACTGTACAGGGCGTAATTTTTCCATCAACCATTCAGGAATGATGGACTTTTTGTATGAGCTTGGATGCCATGTATCCGCCATTATAAGAATTGGATCATCACCATCCTTACGTAACTGTTGAGCCATTTCGTATGCAACGATGCCACCGGTACAGATGCCAACAATCACGTACGGGCCTTGGGGATGAACCGATTTTATCTCATGAATATTATGAGCTGCCATATCGGTGATGGATGTGAACGGTTCAGTCTTCCCATCAAGCCCACGTGCCTGCAAACCATACACTGGTGTTTGAGGACCAAGAAGTTTGGAAAACTGGGAGAACATGATAACGTTCCCTCCCACTCCAGGCACCGTAAATACCGGTAGCTTTCTTCCAGCTGCATTAATTGCAACAAGGGATCTCCAGGATGGTTTCCAGCCATCCTGAGTGAGGAGCTTCACCATCTTTGCAACAGTTGGAGCCTGAAAAAGCATTGCAAGTGGAAGTTCTTTCCCAATCAGCTTATTGACGTAGGACAGTAGCTGGACCGCCTTAAGTGAATGTCCTCCCAGGTCAAAAAAACTATCGTCCACACCTACTGCCTCTGTGCCTAGTACCTGCCTCCATAACAGAAGAAGCTGCAGTGTAAGTGTATCCGCCGGCTCGGAGAAGACATCTATATCTATAGCTGTGGCATCACTGCCTGGTTGCGGCAGAGCTTTCACATTGACTTTGTTATTAGCTGTCAGTGGAAACTCATCCATCAACATTACATGAGCCGGAACCATATAGGCGGGCAACACGTTTCTGACGTGGTCTCGGATTTCATGTGCAAACTCCCCAATGTAATTGTCGGAGCTTGCCCCTTCTTCATGCAGGATTATATATGCCACGAGTTGAGGCATGTTCTGAGCGTCATCCTTAGCTGCCACAACAACCTGTGCAACTTTTGGATATTTGGCTATAACAGATTCAATCTCACCGAGTTCGATTCTGAATCCACGAATCTTCACCTGGAAGTCCATGCGTCCCTGATGGACAATGCGACCATCAGGAAGCCATTTGGCCAAGTCGCCAGTTTTATATATCCTGCTATCGGGTTTTGTGGAAAATGGATCTTTTAAGAAGCGTTCATCGGTGAGGTCCTGACGATTGTGATAGCCGATTGCGACACCTTCTCCTCCTATGAAAAGTTCACCGGTTACACCAATAGGTACGGGCTTATGATTGGGATCAAGAATGTATATGGTCGTATTACTGATCGGGCGACCGATTGTAATCTGTGGTAAATTCTCTGCTGTAGCTGTTCGAGTAATGAGTTCAACGGTAGACCAGATGGTAGTTTCCGTCGGACCATACATATTCCATAACTCACCGCAACGTTCAATTAACGCAGAACCCAGCTCGGGAGAGAGAGCTTCACCACCACATAAAACTTTGAGGCTTTTAACTCCGGTCCAACCTGAATCAATGAGCATACGCCAGGTTGCAGGAGTTGCCTGCATGATAGTGGGTTTGCAGTCTTCCATCTTCGCAACAAGCTTGCGGCCGTCTACAATTTCGTCTTTGCTCGCCAGTTCCACTCTCCCGCCAGCAATTAAAGGCAGGAATATCTCAAGTCCGGATATATCGAATGAAAGCGTGGTAACAGACAGAAGTACATCATCGCTAGTACATCCTGGCTCCCTCTGCATAGAAATGAGGAAGTTTGTGAGCGCCAGATGGGGTATGACAACGCCTTTGGGAGTTCCCGTAGATCCAGACGTAAACAAGACATATGCGGGATCTTTCAGTGTTCCTATAGGGTGAATTGCATCTGAAGATTCACGTTGTAACTCATCCTGCATCGTATCAAGATTCAGGATATAAACAGACGAGTCCTTCAGAGATATTAGATCGTTCAGATGACTTTGAGTGATAATCGCACTCAATCCCGCAGTCTCTGCCATCAGCTCCAAACGTTCTCTCGGGAAGGCCGGATCAAGGGGAACGTATGCGGCTCCAGACTTGATAACGGCTAGCAGTGCAACGACCATCTGAGGGGATCTGTCGTGGCATATACCGACGAGATTTCCAAGCCCTATACCTTTTCTTCTAAGGTGACGTGCGAGACGATTTGCTGACTTGTTAAGCTCTCCGTAAGTGAAAAACTGATCACCCATCGAAACTGCAACTGAATTTGTACGAGTAAGTGCGTTGAGAGCAATAAGATCGTCAACGCGCTTATCGAGTGGATAATCGCTCTCTGTCTGATTCCACTTATACAGAACCTTGTCACGGTCTTCGGAATTAATCAGGTCATATTCTGAAATACGTTTGCCAGGATCGGATATGACCTGATTGAGAAGTGAAACGTAACTGTCGAGTATTCTCTGAGCAGTTTCGCGGTTGAAGAGAGCCGTGGAATACCCAAGATTGATCTTCTTGAATTCGTCGGTTCCTATCGACATGCTCAGGTCGAACTGAACAGATCCTGCATCGAAGCTGAATAAGTCAATCTCTACACCTTCGAATGGTTGAATATCAAACGGTGCATTTACGACGTTAAACAAAACCTGAACAAGCGGTGAATGGCTTGTATCTCGGGTCGTTACAAGCTCATCTACAAGTCGCTCGAAAGGAATATCCTGATTGGCGTATGCATTCAGGGTGTTATCTCTTACTCGGGTCAGAAAATTTTCAAAGGTTGGGTCGTCACCCAACTCTGCTCTCATCACCAGTGTGTTGACGAGTGTCCCCAGAAGATTCTCACTCTCACTTCTGGTTCGGTTTGCGATTGGAGATCCTACTGCTACGTTGGTCTGACCACTGTATCTGGAAAGGACAACCTGAAATGCTCCCAGAAGGGTCATATACGATGTCAGTCCACGCGCAGCACTCCATCGATGTAACTTCTCAACAAAGGAGTCCTGCAGATCGACGACCAGATTCTCTCCGCGGAATGACTGAGTGGCAGGGCGAGGTCTATCCAATGGTAGAGCCAGGACATCTAAGCCGCTGAGATTCTGTCGCCAGAATTCCAGCTGACTGTCTAGAGCATTGCCGCCAAGGTGCTGGCGCTGCCATGCTGCAAAATCTGGATAATCAATAGATCTTTCAGCAAAGATCGGATCTTTGCCTTTCTTTATTGCATTGTAGCTGATAGTAAGTTCATGAAATGTGGTGCCAGCAGACCACTGATCACCTATGACATGATGCATCAGCCAAAGGAAAATGTGCTCTTCCTCGCTTACCTTAACAAGTGTCATGCGATAGAGCGGCGCATTATCGAGCTTGAACGTCTGTAGGGATTCGTCCCTCAGTGCTTCTTCTACTTCGCGCATTCTATCAATAGAGCGCACACCTGAAAAATCGAATTCCTTTATCTCCAGTGGCGTGGGCTCGGGCTCGATGACCTGGACCGGTTCTCCGTTGACGACCCGAATAGAAGTTCGAAATGCTTCATGTCTCTGAACTACAGATTCCAGTGCAGCTGCAAATACTTTTTTATCCAGCTTGCCTTTCAGCCGGATTGCAAAAGGCATGTTATAGGCCGTACCCTCAGGATTTGCTTCCTGTACCATCCACATTCTGCGTTGAGAGAATGAAGTAGGGGCAATGAGAGGTTGACCTGCATAGCGAGGCAATCTTGCAACAGGAGGAATGTCTGCAATCGAGTTTCCTCTTTTTGAAGACTCGTCTATTACGTTGGCAAGACGTTCAATTGTTGGGTTCTCAAATAGTGTTCTTAACGGAACATCAATCTGTAGGACGTCTCTGATTCTCGATGCAACCTGCGTAGCAAGGAGAGAGTGACCACCAGCAATGAAAAAATCATCTTTTACACCAAAATCAGAATGCTTTAGAACCGCACTCCAGATATCCCAAAGGGCTTCCTCTATACCGTTGCGCGGAGAAATACGGACAGCTTCAGATTTCTCGAATTTTACCGGCTGATGTATAGCACGGGTGGCTAAATCTGACACAATCTGATCGGAGATGCTTTCCCGAGGATTGGCGATCAGTTTTCTGAGAAGTGTAAAATACTCTTGTATTATATTCCGAATCGTCTCTTCTCTGAAAAGATCAGTCGCATACGCTACCTCCAGATGCTTTCCAAGAGCTGTGTCGAGGTTGAATACAAGATCGAACTGAGTTGCACCGGCATCGAAATCGATAGGTATAAATGATGCAATGGAATTATTAATCTCCGGAATTTTTACCGGTGCATTCTGTACGTTGAATAAAACCTGAATAACGGGGGAATAACTTGTATCGCGCATTCCTCCCAGATCTTCAACTATCTGCTCATATGGAACGTCCTCGTTCGCAAAAGCTTCTATTAATGTTCCACGAACGCGCTCAATAACGTCTTCATAAGTCTGAATCCCATCGAGATTGGTTCTTAGTACAAGTGTGTTGATAAACACACCGATTACATTCTCAAGATCTGGGTGCTTCCTTCCCGATACTGGCGTACCTACTGCAAAGTCGCTCTGGCCACTGTGCCGTGACATAAGCAGGTTGAACGCCGCAAGCATCAATATGTACGGAGTTGCACGCATCTCAGCGCTCATATGGCTGACTGAATCAAGCAACCCTTCCGGTAGCGGAACGGAAACTCTGGACCCTCTAAGGCTCTGTCTTTCCGGACGTGGAAAATCGGTAGAGAGAGAAAGAACTGGTAACTCTTTTAGCTTCTCGACCCAAAACTTACGCTGAGAAGAGAGAGTATCATTCTCAATTGTTTTTCTCTGCCATGCTGCAAAATCAGAATACCTAATAGAGTTGGGTGAGAGGCTGCTTTCAGAAGCAATAACTCCTTCTGAAACCTCACGATAAAGGCTTTCGAGTTCACGCAGAAAAATCGCAAGAGACCAGTGGTCACTCATTATGTGGTGCATGACCACAAATAGTACGATATCGCTAAAAATTACATTGTTGTTTTCCTGCTTTAGATCGATCTTTATGCCAGTGTTGTCGTGATTGTCAATATCGTTGTTATTGCTTTTACTCTCCTGTTGGAGATTGATTATGGCAAAACGAAAAGGAGGGCCGTTCTCGATATCGAATGGTCTTCTGGATTCCTGCTGAAGCAATGTGTCGAGTTGGGAATGCTTGTTTTCCGAAGCAACGTCAGAAAGATCGAATTGCTCGATGTTTATATCATCATCATTATTAAAAGGACGAACAAGCTGAATTGCATTTCCATCTACGGAGGAGAAGACAGTTCTGAATGCTTCATGTCTCTGAACTATTCTGTTAAGAGCCGTCTTCAGAAAATTAATGTTTAAATTCCCGCGAATCCTTATTGCAATAGGAAGATTATACGAATATCCATGTGGGTCATACTTGTACGCGAACCACATGCGTCTCTGCGGAAAGGACGCAGGTACGGTGAAGGATAAACTATGGGTTCTCTCGGTAGTGGGAATTGAATCAGCCGAAAAAAGAGAACTTTGGTAATTGCTGGATTCCGAATTCCCGTTATTCTCATTGTTTAGTTTATGAGATACAATGGAATGTACGAGATCCGCATATTCGGCTATTGTGGGGAATGCGAACAGTTCTCGGACTGAGAGATTCACCCTGAATATGGTATTCAGTCTTAAAACTATCTGTGTTGCAAGAAGAGAATGTCCACCTAAAGAGAAGAAGTTACTTCTAATGCCAAAGGTGTCCGTAGCGAAATAATTTTGCCATACATCCCATATTGTCTGTTCGACTGCGTTCCTTGGCAGTTCTAAGGGGGCATATATTCCTCCCTTCTCTACATCTATCGACTGAAGTTGTTTACGATCGATTTTTCCGGAACTCAATACGGGCATATTCTCAAGGATGAGAATATGCGTGGGTACCATTGCCGAAGGTAACGTGGCTGATAGCGCTTGTCGGATGTCGGATACGGTCAGGTCAGCACCGGAGTTCAATTGAACAAAAGCAACCAACTGCTTTGTCTTGGCAGATGATCTTCTGCCTCCAAATTCTCTGGCCATAGCTGCAGCCCGAAGCACGCCTGGGATGTCGAAAAGTGCCTTATCTATTTCACCCAATTCAATACGAACACCACCAATCTTCACCTGATCGTCCAGTCTTCCGACGTAGGACAGAATGCCAAGGCTATCAGACTTTACTAGATCGCCTGTTTTGTAAAGTCTGTCGTTCCTGTCGAAAGGACTTTGTATAAAGGAGGCTTCGGTCAGATCAGGGCGATTTAGGTAGCCGGCTGCGACGCCCTCACCACCTAAAAACAGCATTCCCCTAGATTCAGTCTCCACTTCCCGTAGAGACTGATCGAGGATATACGGTTTTAAATGACCTGCAACTCTACCTATTGGTACAACAGGTGAATACTGATCTTCAGGGGAAGTTTTATATGCTGTAGCCCAGACTGTGCATTCGGTAGGACCGTATTCATTGAAAAGATGAGTTTCTGGTAGCAGGCTGTGGTGCTGTCCGACAAGGCCTGGCGGGAGAACCTCTCCTCCGACGGTTACTACTTTTAAAGAATTGAGATCACCTTCAATTGCGACATCCAGGACCAGGCCATAAAGCGTAGTAAGTATTGCGGTATGTGTAATGCCGGCTTTTTTAATGAGCTGAGCAATGTACGACGCGTCGGTTGCTCGATCAGGCTCAGGAAGTACAACGGTGCCGCCGTTAAAAAGAGTCCACCAGAATGCACCCATCGCTCCGTCGAAAGTAAAAGGAACCGGGATTAGAACTCTGTTGCCAGCAATTGGCGGAGTATCGTAGACCCCACTTCGTGCCAGTGTAGATGATATAACATTCCTGTGGGTTACCATTACCCCTTTAGGGCGTCCTGTAGAACCTGATGTATAAATGATATATGCAATCTGATTTTGAGATTGAGCATCAGAATCAGCAACATCAGTTGTCGTACTCTCTTGTACAGGTGCATTTCTGCCCGGTCTAGGTTCATCAAGTACAATCACCAGTATATTGGAGTCTTCCATCACGGATGAGGGAAGACTGTGCTTATACCTCCGGAGAGTAAGAAGTACCCTTGGCTTTGCATCCTGTATCATCCATTCCACTCTTTCGGATGGTGCGTTTACATCCAGAGGAACGTAGATAGCTCCCGCTCTTAGAGTGGCAACAATGCCAACAACCAGCTCTACCGAGCGATCCATGTAGAGCGCGACTCTGTCCTGAGTCTTAATCCCCGATCTTAATAGAATGGAGGCGAGTTTATCAGATCTCTCAGCCAGTTTGGCATAGGTCAACCTTTCATCTCCAACCAGTACAGCATCCAGTTCCGCTTCACCTCTATTTATATGCTCGAGCAGACTGGATACAGACACTTCCTGAAATACCGGTGGAAAATTCATTATTGGGCGGATCTCCTGAGTCATTTACTAGTTTATTTTCCCTTTCTTTCAATCTAAAGAGATTTGGATGCTTATTCAGTAGTCCTGGCACTAAAACCCACTATTTGGACCTGTTAAATATGAGCAAAAGCTCACTAATATCTTGCTGTGTCGCTACTCTCGATAATGGTCTGTAAGGCACTTTAACTCATGACTCGCATTAATTTGATCCCTCCTGTTGAACTGACCGATAGGCACCTAATTGCTGAATATCGGGAATTGCCTCGTATTTTTGGCCTCGTACTTCAGGCTGTATTACGGGGAGAATCCCCTTCCGATCCAAAAAATCCAAAAGAGTATACACTGGGTACCGGCCATCTGAGGTTTTTCTACCCACGATTAACCTTTTGTTTTAATCGTTACAGAGCTTTGATAGATGAGTGTGTATCCAGAGGGTTTCGCGTTCAATACACTGAACCAGATGAGCAATGGAAGGATTCTATTCCGAAGGAATGGTGGCAGGATTATAAACCAACCACCAAGGCGATAGAATTAAACAGATCGCGTATTCGGCAGCGACTAGAGGAGGCGTCTAAACCTCGTTGATTACAATATCTGCATACTCGCTTTTGTAACGTTTAACAAACGCCTTAACGTACGGGCATGTTGCGATAACTTTCATCCCTTTATCTCGAGCTCTATCAAACGCAGTCTGTGTAATAAGGCGCGCGATCCCCTGATTTCTGTGCACCTCCGGCACAACTACGGACTGCATATCAATTACGTCGCCATCAATAGAGTAGTTAAGGACGGCCACTTCTCCTCCGTCGCCAAAATCCAATTCATAGCGATTTTTATCTGGATTATCCTTGACTTCAAAATTAGTAATGTTGTTTTGCATGTTTATACACGGTAATGGCCTGGATACAGCTTAAAGAAATAATAAAAAGCATAGATCGGGCCACGATGATGGCGAGCCCGATCTATGCTTTTTAACTAGCTCCTCAAAACTGTTGATCTTAAGTGACCCCAAAGTGTGGAATCAACCGTCCAACTTTTCGGGTGCACTTCAATCCCCAGCTGTTGGCTTAATTATCTGCTGTTGGACCGTAAACTGATGGAACCGGGATATCGAGAAGTCTCAGATATACGCCTAGTTGTGCTCTGTGATGCGCGATGTGAGATATTGCAAACATTCTAAAAGCTCTATATCTGTTGTCGTTCAGCAACACATTTTCTCCGACTCGCAGTACCCAGGAATCCTGTAATCTCGCGACGTCAGTTTCTTTTATGGCGTTCAATAGTATGGCTGCGTTCTGATCAAATTTTTTAACCATTTCATCCGAAGATCCATATCTGACCATGTTGAAATCCGGAGAGTTGAAGTCAAATTCTTCAGTCGTAAGTATGGAAAATCCAAAAGTTGGCAGGTCGGCGACGTGAGAGGCTAAATCTCCGAGTTTAGTCGATTTTTTATGAGGAGCCCAATCCAAGCTCTGATCTGGAATGGCTTGAAGCATGCGTCGGGTTATTGCCAGTTCCTGCTCTACATCATTAAAAAGAAGTTCATTTGGGGTCATGGGAACCTTTCGAGTGATTGTGTGACTAGGGAATAGATATAATCTAGGCTGTTTTTGCCTTTGATTACAGATTCCCGGCGCTTGGGTGTTGTATATACGTATGAGGAATCGAACACTTACACTAGTACCGTCAGAGGCCAATAATATTCGGGAGGCCGAACTGGTCGACTGGGTGCGCGCCGGCGATAGTGCTGCGTTCGAAATCCTGTTCAACGACTTCTACGGCCCTCTCCTGGGGTACGCTTCTTCGCTATGTACGTCGGTTGAGGAGGCCAGGGATGTGGTCTGTGATGTGTTCGCATCTATATGGTATGGTCGTAGAGATTGGGAGCCGAGGGGGACCGTGCGTGGGTATTTCTTTCGGGCGGTGCGTAATCGATGTTTAAACACAGTTCGGGACCGTACTCGCCAGAGGGAATTATGGCATCGGCAGCACCCCGATGACCTCCCATTGCCCTCCGGCTCCGAAATAACTGTAGACCGGGACCTTGATCTAAGCTATAGATGGGAAGCGGTCAGGGCATATATAGAAGAAATGCCGCCATTAAGGCGTGAAGCAATGAGGTTACGATGGATCGAAAAGATGTCTCATGCGGAGGTTGCGAATGTTATGGGGATATCTGTTAACGCGGTGCAGCTGCATATCAGCCTCGCACTAAAATCTCTGAGATCCAGATTTGGAGCTGCAAATAAGAAATAATTATGTCAAATAATTCTAATTTGAATGATATAGATGACGGGCTGTTGGATCGCTATTTATCTGGCGAGGTTAAACAGAGTGAATCCGATCATGTTGAGAGATGGTTGAATGAACATGATGAGATGAATGATGTTTTGGCCCAGATTGCAGCTGGTAAGATGCTCGAATCCAGTGATCTGGATTACAAAGATATGCCTCGCATGATGTTAGACGATTGGAACAAGGTAAAAGGTCTGACGACTTCCTCGAATGCTAATAGTCTGAATGGGGCACAAAACATATCGTCTGCAGGTCAAGGTAGGTTGTCGGAAGCACAGAATGGGTGGTCTGTAACTCGCGATGGTGCATCTGAAGCTCAGAAAACTTTATCTCCAACTCAGAACAGTCCATCTAAAAAATGGCTATCCAATTCAGCTGCCTTAGCTGTGATGCTTGTGGTTGGATTAGTAGCTGGATGGGCTGGAGTACACATCTTTGAATTGACAGGCGTTGGACTGGAGCAATCCTCGGCGCGGACATTTGTAACAGGTGCTGGTGAACGTGCAACTGTAAACCTGGGTGATGGCAGCTATGTGATGCTTGGACCGGGAAGCACGTTGAGTATTAGCTCAGATTTTAACAAAACCTCCAGAGCGGTTACTCTGGTTGGCAATGGATTTTTTTCTGTAGCTACTCAGTCTGGAAATCCATTTACAGTGAAAGCTGGTAATGCATATCTCAAAGTCCTCGGCACATCATTTAGTGTACGTGCATATAGTGACGAAGATGATGTAACTGTTGTTGTAAAAGATGGGCGTGTCTCTGTCGCAGATAGTGCTCGCGCTATTAGCTCAAATGATGTTCCTGCTCTTGTAGCCTCGGAGAATGATATCGTAAAGATCAATCGTGCTACAACGACTATATCACGCGAACGCGTGGATGCTGCGAACTTACTTGCATGGACGGAGGGAAGGTTGGTATTTAAAGATGCACCATTAAAGAATGTATTAAGGGAAATCTCCAGGTGGCACGATGTTGAATTCAGAGTGATTGATCCTTCAGTTAATTCGATTCCTATAACCGGAGAGTTCTCTAATGAGTCGTTAGATGAACTTCCAGCCTCTCTTGGCTTCATCTTGCCAGTTCGTGTTTCACAGAGTGGTCGAATCTTCACCATAACCAGTAAGTAGTCAAAGTATGTATAATCCCAAGCCCGGTATCCTTCTATGATGCGATCCTTTCTTAAGTGTTGTTGTTGTATACTGACACTTCTCTTTTTGGTGCAGGTCGATGCACAGTCACAAAGTGTATCATTGCGTACAGATGAGGGACAAGGTGGAGGAGTCTTTACCTCAAAACGCCCTGGTAAACAAATCCCGGTAGTAGATATGATATTGCAGGATGTTCCTCGGGATTCTGCATTGTATGCGATAGCAAAGTTGGTTGGATATGGGTTGGTCTATAGTAAGCAGTATGTAAAGCTGACCGGAGTAGTCAGCGCACGTTTTAATAAAACGCCACTTCCAGAGGCAGTGTCTACCGTATTAAAAGGCACAGATATTATCTCCAATATATCTGTAACTTCAAAGTCTATTCTATTAGCTCCAAGGGATACAACCAAGAGCGCTCCGGTGCAGGCACCCAAGTCGCCAGCTCGTGTGAAAGGGAAGGTGATCGATTCTATTACACGTGAGGGCATTGAGGGAGCAACAATAGAAGTTGCCACTACAGGCAAACAGGTTATTACGGATGCTGATGGTCAGTTCTATGTTGGACCAATAGAGGCAGGAAATCATCTTCTTGTTGCGAGACGTATTGGATATTCCTCGAAAGCCCTTAAGTTGGACCTTAGCGAAGATGAAACTGATACCATCACCTTTGTTTTAGGCGCAACGAGTACAGTACTGACTTCAGTTGTTACTACTGGTGCTGGTGACAGACAGAAATATCAGATTGGTAACTCGATAGCCACGATAGATGCTAAAGAAGTGGTAGAATCTGAATCCATTAAAAACATTTCGGATCTTTTGGCTAATCGGGCGCCCGGCTTACAGGTTTTTAAAGGGAGTGGATCTGTTGGTTCTCCGTCCAGGCTGCGGGTGCGCGGTATTAGCAGTATAAATGCATCCAATGGCCCTATCATTATGATGGACGGTGTTAGAATTTCGGGTGATTATACGCAGTGTAAGCGTCCCGATTATTCTGGATGTACAGCATCTCCATCGCGTCTGGACGATATAGATCCGGATATAATTGAATCAATAGAAGTGCTGAAAGGGCCGGCTGCATCTACGCTATTTGGAAGTGATGCAGCTAATGGCGTCATCGTAATCAAGACAAAACGAGGAGCCGCCGGGCCGACTCGTTGGAATCTAGGGTTCGATCAGGGTATTACTTCCCAGGTTCGTGACTATCCGTTCCCAATGCAACGCCTGGGTTATGCAATGTCAGGCGGTAAGCCAAGCACCTGCGGATTGCTTGATGAGGCACGAGGTTCCTGTGTTCCTATTGATAGTACCATTGGGTCGAATCTGCTTGGCAATCCACTTACGACTTCTCTGGCTAAAGGACGGGAGACATCTGTAAACGTTGACGTCTCAGGTGGTGTTTCCGTTCTACAATACTTTATCTCCGTAGGTTATGTAGATCAGCTGGGAACATCAAAGCTGCCGGATATAAACAATCGTTTAATTAGAGACGCGGTTGGTATAAGCAAGCTGCCTGGCTGGATGGTTCGTCCAAACAAGCAAAAGAATACAAGTGGTAGCGCAAGATTAACAGGCCAGTTCAATAACAACAGTGACTTTTCTCTCGGCGCAAACTTTCTAAAGTTATCCAACAGTAATGGTCCGGATGGTATGTCTGGTATTCTGATGGATGTTAGAGGGCCTAGCGACAGCATTCGAATTGTGCCAGGTTGGGAAACATTTTACGTGCAGCGCAGCCAGGATGTAACGAGAGCTCTTACAAGTGCTACAGTTAACTGGAGGCCACTGACATGGCTCACCGGAAATGCTGTGTATGGATGGGATTTTTCATCCCGTGACAGTAGAGAGCTGAACAGGAGAAACTCGTGTCTTCCGCTGTGTGATCCCTCAGGGCAGGATGCACAGGGATATGTTTATTCCGGAAAATATTCAATATCAGTTCAATCCTTGAACCTTGGTTCTACTTTAAATCGGCCGCTAAAAAATGGTTTTGGGATAAGAACTGCAGTAGGAGCGCAATATGTTCGTACATATGCAAACGATCTTTTAGCTGCGGCTTCTGACCTTGCTGACGGCGGTACCAGCGTTGCGCAGGCTAATGGTTTGACTAGTTCGGAAGAGGCTGGTGGTGAGCTTATAACTGTAGGTTTGTATCTCGATCAATCAATATCGCTGAACGACAGGCTCTTTTTAGGTGCCGCAATAAGGCGTGATGTCAGTAGTGCGCTTGGAAGTGAAGTTGCTCCTCTATATCCTAAATGGAGCATTTCCTGGGTTGCGTCTCAGGAACCATTCTTTCCATGGAAGGATTTAGTCAGCCTGAGATTGCGTGCAGCTTATGGGCATGCCGGTGTTCAGCCAGATGCCGATACAAAGCTCAGACTTCTCAGTAGATTCAGTGATTTTATCGATGAGAATGGAGATCCGCTCGGGAATTATCTCTCTATTTCAAGTATTGGAAATTCGAATTTACGCCCTGAAAGAAGTGTGGAGCGTGAAGCAGGATTTGAACTTGGAATCTTAAATGACAGGTTCCTTCTCGACTTTACAGTGTTTCGCAAGTTTACACGCGATGCAATTGTAAATCGACCACTGGCTCCTTCTATTGACTTCGGTGGGAATCAGGCACAAAACATCGGAGATGTGTTAAATACAGGCGCGGAGGCGTCACTGTCCATGCGCCTCCTTGAGCTCGAACCTGTAACATGGAATCTGAATCTGGGCTACGGTACGCGGAAAAACAAACTGATTACGCTTGGACCAAATGTATCTCCATTTAGTGCAGGCAGCGGTTTTGAGGGTGATGCTTCCCGTGTAGTTCCTGGGTATCCGCTTTTCAGTCGTTGGGCCCGTCCAATAATCGGCTTCGATGATGTTAATGGAGATGGAGTTATCGTCCCCGATGAAGTCAGGGTGTCTGACAGTCTGCAGTATATCGGACCATCCACATCGAAGTATGACCTTAGCTTTTTAAACACATTTGGATTTATGCAGGATCGGATTCGGATAACTGCGAACTTCCAATATGTAAATGGATTAACACAGTTAAACAGATTTCTTTCTCAGAACTGGCAATATCTACCAATTATGCAGGTTCCGGGTGGATCACTGGAAGAGCAGGCTTATCTGGTTGCAAGTATAAAGCAAGGGAATCCCAGTGATTATGGGTTCTACGAAAAAGTAGACTTCTTCCGCTTTAACAGCCTGGGCGTGGGCTATACAATCCCAGGTGAGTATACAAAAAGATTACGCATGAGCTCAGCCACTGTATCACTGCTCGCAACAAATCTTGGGATATGGACCAACTATAATGGGCGTGATCCCGATGTTAATACAGCGAGTGCGGGTGGAAATGAATACTTCAATGGATCTGCATTTCCTCAGCCTAGAACATGGACACTTCGTTTTAACCTTGCATTCTAATGGAACGTAATATTATGAAGCGCTTTAGTATGCCTATTTTGGTGTCGGGGATCCTGTTGGCTGCATCCGCCTGTTCTATCAGCGACCTTGTAAACACATCTCCTGCGCCAGGAACCCCAGATCCGGATGCTGCAAAGACCGCGGCTGGAGCAATGGATCAGTATCGTGGTGCTATAACAGAGTTCAGGGCTGCCACGTCAGGATATTCAACGCCTGCAATGTACATAGTTGCGAGTGCATTGATATCGGATGAGATGACTTCCGGTGAATATCCTAAAGAGGGCAATGTGAGCTTTTCAGCAGCAAGTGCCTTTGACTCTCGTAATCTGTTGGAGAATGAAAGAAACGGCACGATTGCACGTGGTATCTCAGATCCATGGAAGGGTTTGCAGAGAACCAGGATCACTGCAATGAACTCAATTGCAGCGTTAAGAAAGTATGCTCCTAACGCTCCAAAAGATTATATCGGTCATGCATATGCACTATGGGGGATGGCTGAGGTTATGTTAGCCAACCTCTATTGTTCTGGAATTCCGTTGACCACGATTCAGTTTGAAGGTGAGTATGATTATCAACCTGGATCGGCTTCTGCGGATGTGTACAAACATGCCTCGGATATGTTTGACAGTGCGTTGGTGTATGCTGTTGATTCTTTACAGTTCAGATATCTGGCTCAAGTTGGCAAGGGATGGGCACAGCTGAATCTTAATAATTATCAGGCTGCTTCAGCCGCGGTTGCAGGCGTGCCTACTTCATTTGTGTATTACAACAGACACTCGGCTGTAATACCGTTGTCGATTGGTACGCCCAACTTTACCACTGTGCTTTCAATTAATGGTGGAGCTGTAAAGCTTGGGTTTGGTACTGTATCAGATAATGAAGGGATAAACGGACTGCCGTATAGAAGCAGCAATGATCCGCGTACTGCTTCCTCATTAATTCCTGAATGGCAGGACCCTGAGTATCCTGCAACTGAAATCTGGTCGCCAGATCGCTGGACGCAGAATTCTCCAGGAAATGCACCGATAGCTTTAGCCAGCGGTGTGGAAGCCCGCCTTATTGAAGCCGAGGCTCAGCTAAAACAGGGAGGGGCAGCATGGGTATCAACGTTAAATGATCTGCGTAACAGTGGCTTCGTAACAGCCCCTGGATCGACAGATACAACATGGAATCCTGGTACCGGTGCAGCGTTGTTTGAAGGCAATCTGCCTGGTCTGCCATCGTTAACCGCTCCTGCCAGTATGGCCGAACAGGTCGATATGTTATTTGCAGAGCGAGCTTACTGGTTGTTCCTTACAGGGCGTAGGCACAGCGATATGAGAAGGTTGATCAGGCAATATGGAAGAACAACGAATCAGGTATTTCCTCGTGGGTCATATCCTACCGGACCGATACGAGTTTATGGAATGGCAGTAAACGCCTCCGCTCCATATGCCGAAGTACAGCACAATCCCAAATATACGGGGTGTATAAACCGTGATGCTTAAAACACTAACTATTCGACTACTATTTTCCTTCTGTGTATTTGGAGGATTGTTGGCCTGTTCTGGCGACGACAGTATAGTAGCGCCAAAGCAGGATGTAGAAGATATATTCTGGGAACTTAAGTTGGATCAGTCCGTTGCCATGATGTCAGTCGGTCAGACTCTGCAGATGAAGGCAACTCCGCTTAATGTTCGTGGCGTACCGCTTACTAATCTTCCAAGGCCAACATATAGGTCTTCGGATACATCTGCGCTGGTTGTGGATTCTACTGGTCTTCTCACCGCAAAAGGAACCGGCTTTTTCGTAATGGTTATAGCGGAGCTGACCAGTCCGGGTGACTATGTAACAAACGTCGATACTGCATTTGTTAATGTGACAACAACGCCTGCTGCTATGGGTACGTTTTCAATTCAACCTGCAGATAGCAATATAGTGGCAGCTGGATGG
This sequence comes from Gemmatimonas phototrophica, assembly GCA_040394885.1. Taxonomy (GTDB): domain Bacteria; phylum Gemmatimonadota; class Gemmatimonadetes; order Gemmatimonadales; family Gemmatimonadaceae; genus Fen-1247. The sequence goes on along the minus strand of JBEBRK010000001.1, from coordinate 88,053 downwards.
TGGAAGGATATGACTGTACAGGTTGCAGATATAGATGGTGGTTATGTCCCTGATCTTCTTGTTCACTATTATACGAACGATAATAAGATTGCTGCTATCGATAGGTTTTATGGTTCATTGGAGCCGCGTAAGCCAGGAGCTGTTACCGTCTATGTTGAGTCGAATATATATGGTGTGGAATGGCGCGACAGTGTAGTTATTAACGTCACATATCCAATTGAAGCCTCAATCGCATTCCTGAACACCGATCCTATTCTCCCAACAAGTCCGCCTTATAACGCGATGCCAGTCATCCATCTTATGAAAGGCGGTACTGTGTATTGGGACAACTCGAGTACGCATGTTATAGACATAACCTTCGATAATCCTGCAGATGTTGAAGGTGGAAATATTGATTCTATGCCTCCACGAGGAGGTGGGATGAGCGTATTTCCTGTGCCAGGTACCTATCATTACAGAAGTGTAAAGTGGGGCTTCACCGGACGTATTATTGTCCATCCATAGAATATCAGCACGTGACAAGTAGACGAAAGTTCATCTTTCTCGGATCCCTTGGGGCGGCAGGTGCCATTCTGCCGCGTTCAAGCTTAAGCGGATTGGCGCAATCCACCGCAATCGATACAGCCCCACGTGTTGGCGATCCGCTATTGAGAGAACTCGCAATGGCTGCACTTGATGCTGCAAAAAGTGCAGGGGCAAGTTATGCAGATGTAAGACTTACTCTTACACGAAAGCAGTCTTTCTATTATGGCAATGCGCCAATCGACGGCGAGCATCTGGCTGTTGGAGTTAGAGCCCTGGTCGACGGAGCGTGGGGATTTGTGGCTGGTCCTCGTTGGACCATGAGCGAGATGACCCGCCTTGGTAAAGACGCTGCGATACAGGCAAAGGCAAACGTCTGGGATGGCGTTTCAAAGGTGAATTTAGGTGCAGCTCTACCTGCAATACCTGAATCCTGGTCGCATCCCGTTAAAAGAGATCCTATAGACGTTCCCATAGATGAAAAGCTAGACTATATAAGATCTGCGGAAGCATGGGCTTCCACGTTTAGAAGCGGGAGCGCCAGTTCGATCATAATTTTTGAAAGGCAGGATCGTACTTTTGCTTCTACAGAAGGGTTGTTTGGAACACAGGTTTTATACAACACATTCGGAAATGGATCTGGTATTAATGTTTCCGCATCCGACCCGGTTTTGCAGCGTAATGGCAGCAGAAGTGTAAATCTGATTACTCCAACATCGGCAGGGTTCGAGGTGTTTAACGATGGTGGTTTAATCGATATGATCCCCGTCCTGTATGATCAAGCAAGGCAGCAGTTAACAGCAGAGCAGATTCAACCATCAAGGTACGATATAGTCTTTGATGGTGTATCTATGACCTCGCTGGTCGATCAGTCTATTGGTGCTGCGCTGGAGTTGGATAGAGCAGTTGGATTGGAAGCCAACGCAGGTGGAACCAGCTACATGGCACCGCTCGATACTGTTCTGGGATCGGAGTTAAGCAGCGTTAAGTTGAATGTCATTGGTGAGCGGAGCTCCGTAAATGGCGCCGCAACGGTTGGTTGGGATGATGATGGCGTAGCGCCCAAGTCTCTAACATATGTAAAAGACGGGCGTGTGCATGATTATTCTACAAACAGAGAACATGCCGAGTTATTACAGTCGTGGTATGCGTCAAATAACATGACAGCTGGATCGCATGGTTGTGCTTTCTCTGAAACAGCGATGGACTTCCCGTTAATTTCTCCACCCAATATCAGGATGCAACCAGATACGTCTGCTGACCGTAGCTTTAATGATCTTGTTTCATCTGTTGATAACGGATTGGCGGTAATAGGTGGAAGGTGCTCAATGGATCATCAGAAGCTGACCGGGCGTGGCAGTGGCGAATTGATATACAGAGTTAGAAATGGAAAGCTGGCCGAGGTCGTACGTGGCGCAAGTTACCTCTTTAGAAGTCCCGAATTATGGAAAGCTTTGAGCGTGATTGGTGGTCAGAGCAGTCTCGCAACAACTGGATTTACATCTAATAAAGGACAGCCAAGAAGTACTACTGTCCATAGCGTTACAGCACCAGCTGCAATAATCAAGAACATGAGTGTTATTGTAGGCGGTAGTGAATAATGAGATATATAGAACCTGATAATGAAGGTCGTTTTTTATCTCGTGCCGATACAGAAGATCTTTATGATAGAATCATAAAGCTGTGCACACTGGGTGGAGATACCAGCGTATATGTAGATACAAGATGGGTTGGTAACCTTCGCTGGGCCAGAAATCGAATATCTACAGCTGGAGAGATGACTGATCATATCGTCCGTATTAAGCGTACTATTAGAGGAGCAGATGGTACGGTCGTTACAAATAAACTCGATAATGAATCGTTACGGCTTGCGATAGGATCTGCTGAAGCGAAGATGCGTTATGAACGAGAGGATCTGGACTATATACGGCCAACGCCTCATCAGCCGTATCTGGAACCGGATCTGTGGAGTCAGTCTACATTCGATCTGAATGCCATTAAACGTTCTGAAGCAGCACGACTTCTTGTCAGTCCGGCGCGTGAAGCCAAGCTGCTGGCGGCAGGATATTTAGAGGTCTCTGCATTTACACGAGCTGTCTTTAATACTCGCGGCATGCACGCGTATTATGTGTCTACACGTTCAGAGTATAGTGTTACTGTAAGAAATCCTTATGGAACTGCATCCGGTTGGGCCGGGATGGATCATGTTGATTGGTCAAAGATAGACGCTGCCGCCTTATCCGAGAAAGCGATGGAGAAGTGTATTGCCTCGGTAGATCCCAAGGCGATAGAGCCTGGCAGGTATGTCACTATACTGGAGCCTCAAGCGGTACACGACATATTCCAGATGGTTATAGCATCGCTGGACCGTTCTTCGGCAGAGGCGGGTGGATCTGTATTTTCTGATTCCCGTGGTATGTCCCGTTTGGGCAAGGTCGTATTTGACGAACGAATAACTGTTAAGAGTGATCCTATGGATCCCGACTGCGGATATATTCCGTTCAATGGTGAAGGCTATGCGTTTAAGCCTGTAACATGGATCGAAAATGGTGTTCTAAAAGAACTAGCCTATGATCGAAGTTACGCATTGCAGATGCTGGGGCATGGCATAGCGCAACCAAATTCATATTCGTATCACATGAATGGCGGAACAACATCTTTGGAAGAGATGATATCTACTACCAGGCGCGGTCTTTTGGTTACACGATTCGATGGTGTTGGCATTGTAGATTATTCATCTCTTCTCTGCAATGGATTGTCACGAGACGGGCTCTGGCTAATTGAAAATGGCAAAATCAAGCTTGCTGCAAAGAATATGAGATTTAATGAATCTCCTATGTTTGTATTTAATAATGTGGAACAGATTGGTCCGGCTGAGCGTGTTTATGGGTATGCTCCTGCCATTACACCAGCAGTAAAGGTGAGGGATTTTAACTTCACAAGCCTGTCGGATGCTATATGATATATAGATCGGTAATCCTGTTGGCTTTAACGCTTTTTGGCACGACTGGATTGTGGGGACAGTCCGGAGGGGGGCAGGCTGGAAGCATTCAGTCTGAGAACACTCAATCTGGAAGTATTCAATCCAGGAGCGCCCAATCCTCGCCGTTTGCTGAATACTGGGCAGGATCGTGCTTGCAGGCCGTGATGCGGGAACACAACTATTTCTGGCGGGATCGTGCTGATACTGCTCTGTTTGATTTAGATAGAGACACACTCGTAACTATTTCAGCAGAAACTGCCAGCAGGTGTTTAAGTCAGATAAAACCTGAAACTGTAAAGACCGAACATCTGATTCTGTTAGCGAGATTGTATCTCGCAGCAGGAGACGATTCATCAGCTGATAGGGCCGTAGAAAAGAGGCTTCAGTCCGAAAAGTCTGCTACAGTTGAAGTTCGCTCAAATACGCTCGCAGCGGTCATCAGTGCATATGTAAACGCAAAACCTGCACGTGTTTCGAAAGCTGAAGCGTACCTGTCAACATTAGAAGGGCTGGATGTAAGAGCGTCCTCGGTTTCGAGAGTGCGTGCTTATAGATCCATGCTCCAATACTACGTAGCTGCAGATAATGATTCCCGTGCGTCATCTCTATCTGATTCGCTTATTTCAATTGGAAAGAAGCTTTCTGCCAGAGACAGAAAGGAATTTGGCTTTTTTATACTAAATGGATATTCACAACTCGCTGAAATTGCAGGAGCACGTACTGGAGAAGCTGCTGAACCGGTAGCAATTATTGAACGTGCCAAAGCAGATTTATCAGATATCCCTGAACTGGAAGAGACAATCGCATCACTTGAGCAGACGTTTTCCAAGTATGGTATTGAAGGTGGACAGATAACAGGTGACTTCTGGTTTGGACATGAGGGGGATTCAATTCGTCCTGCACCAAACAGAATATCTATAATTTCATTTCAACCTAATCGCCATAACATTGCTTCATTTACACGTCTGTTAAAGAGTTGCCCGAATGTGCAGATGACATTTTTATTGCGCACAAATGGATACTTTAAGGATGAAGGGCCATTTACACCGGAAGAAGAATCGGTGGTGCTGAAGCAATACTATATAGATGAACTCAAGCTGCCAGGTGCGCTGGTTATATCTTCTGCAGATGTAAAAAAGATGGACGATGGTCGTTTGTTAAAAGGGAAGAACGCAAATGCTCTCGTGTATGGTGGAGAGAAGGGGCGTCCCGGAACTGTTGTTGTCGATAAGAATGGGGTGATACGCCGTGTGTTTTCTGGTTGGGCCCCATGGGTAGAGCGCGAGATACAGCAAAGCTGTCAGCAGTGGAACAAGTAGGCGGATCTCGGCAGTAAGGCTTATACTTGCGGTTGCAGGCGAAAATAAAGAAGGACGGTTCATGCTCATGCACGAACCGTCCTTCTTTATTGCTGATTTATCTATCTTGTTGCTCCTTCTGGCTTGCCTGTTTTGCTCCAGATTTATCTATCTGGTTTTGGCAGGCTTGTTATTCCGTACCAGCTGGCCTATCTATCGCGTGTCTGCTGGAGGCCACCGCTCTCGTTCCTACCGAGTTGATCTGCTAAGCATGGACTAAATCAGGATCAGCCTTTTCTGCATATCCAACGGGAGTCATCGCTGTGAGATAATCATCAATCCCTTCAAGTGGGTCTCCAACTATCTCAGAACCGTCTGGGGCCTCAAGTGTGAAGCCGGCATCGCGAATCATCTCAAGATCAGCTCTGGCTTCCTGACCTGCCGTTGTCAGGTAGTCACCAATAAAGAAAGAGTTCGCCGGATAGAGTCCGAGTGGCTGCAATGAGCGGAGATGTACCTCGCGGCCACCTGCAATGCGAAGCTTCTGGCTTGGCAGCAGGAATCTGTAGAGGCAGAGCGCCCTGAGGCACTGGCGCGGGTTGAGCTTGGTCTCTACTTCGAGTTTTGCGCCTTCGATAGGGATCAAGAAGTTAACCGGCACACTGGTGACGTTCATTTCGCGAAGTGACATGGCCAGATCGATGATGTCGTCGTTGCTCTCGCCCATCCCGATTATTCCACCCGAGCAGCTGGATAACCCCGCGTTGTGGACGTTTGTGATGGTGTCTTTGCGATCCTGGAATGTATGAGTTGTGCAGATCTCTTCGTGAAAGGTCTCGCTGGTGTTGAGATTGTGATTCACGGTATCTGCACCGGCTTCTTTCAGGCGCTGTGTCTGCTGTTCGCTCAGGAGGCCGAGACATGCACAGACCTTAAGCCCGTGTGTCTGTTTTACCTCTTCAATTGCGTCCAGAACCTTGCCAAAGACCCGCTCGCCTGGTGAACGGCCGCTGATAACCATACAGAACGTACCTGCTTTCAACTTTGCTGCGCGCTCTGCGGCCGCGAGGATCTTTTCGCGGGCAAGTAGCGGATAACGCTCGATATCAGCCGTTGAGACTTTGGATTGTGAGCAGTAGTTGCAGTCTTCTGGGCAGAGTCCGCTCTGTGCATTCAACAAAAAGTGGAGTCTAACTCGGTTTCCCCAATAATGCCTTCTGACCCGATAGGCGGCTGCGAGCTGATCCAGCAGCTCGTGGTCTGGTGCCGTAAGCACCGCTTTGGCGGCGTCACGAGATATTATTTCGCCGGCTAGTGCCTGGTCAGCGAGAGAATTCCAGTTATAAGACATACTTCAATATAATGCTCCCTGCCTCAGCTAAGAGCTGGGAATTTGTGGGTTCGTTGATTTGATTGGCGTCAATGTATGGGAAGCTGACGACCGGGATTGGATAGGCGAGCTGCTGAATTGTCTGAAGATTGGTTTTTTTTGAGACGTCTGTGTCTGAATCGTCGTGTAAATCATTCAGAACAACAACCTTGACCTTCAGCCCTGCCTGCTCTGCAGCTCTAAGGGTTAACATCGTATGATTGATAACTCCAAGTCTATTTCCGGCAACTATTACGACATCAAGGCCCCATTTTGAAGCCAGTGTAGCGAAGTTTTCGGTAGCGGTTATAGGAGAGTAAATGCCACCTGCACCTTCAACAACTACTTTGTCGTTTGACCTTTCGAGCTGGAGATATGCCTTGTCTACTACAGGTATAATGTCGATGTGTTTGCCCGAAGAGGCCGCCGCGACCATGGGAGCGACCGGCTCCGGGAAGCTCAGAGGTCGGACCAGTTTTCTGTCCAGATTTTGTCCGCAGGCTGCCATAAGCAGGTCGAGGTCTGAACTCCCGTTTAGTGTGGTATGCGTTGCTTCGCTCCCATCTTCAGAAACCCCCGTCTCCACCGGCTTCATCGGCGCGACTTTAAGCCCTCGTGAAACCAGTGCGCGGATTATAGCAACAGTAACAACGGTTTTGCCAACACCGGTATCGGTGCCAGTGACTCCTATATTCGCTGGCACCATCGACCTGTGATAAGCCGTTTCGGCTTCCTGATGCATATGGCTTTATTCCAAACTCTCAAGAAACTGTTCAATTACAGAATATACCTGTGTAAGATCCTGCGCTGTCGAACAGTATGGCGGAAGAATGTAAACCACATCTCCCAACGGCCTGAGAAGAATGTCGCGCTCTAAAGCATATGCCGCGAGCCTTGGTCCGATAGTACTTAAATATCCAGAATCTGCCTGCTGCGCATCTGAAGATGGTGTCAGGAGATTAAATGCTGCGACTGTTCCTAATACTCTGGCGTTATCGATACGTTTATTGATGCGTGAGTTGCTTTTCAGTCTATTAAGATTTTCTATATGCGTCTGATAGATAGCAATACGATTCTCTTCAGATTCCTCATTCATCAACGCAAGCGAAGCGCGGGCAGCAGCGCATGAGATTGGATTTGCTGTATATGAATGGCCGTGAAACAGCGTTCTTTTGCGATCATCGCTAAGAAATCTGTTGAAGATCTCATCGGTTGCGACCGTTACGCCCAGGGGTAAAAAGCCACCTGTGATGCCTTTGCTCAAGCAGATGATATCCGGAGAAATCTCTGCCCGTTCGCATGCAAACATTGGCCCTGTGCGTCCAAATCCTGTGAGCACTTCATCGGCAATAAAGAGAATATCATTTTCCCTGGCGATGTTTCGAATGTCGCGGAGAATTTCTTCAGAGTACATCACCATTCCAGCAGTGCCCATTAAGAGAGGCTCTACTATAATTGCAGCTATCTTGTCGCCGCATTCGGCAACAAGCTCACGAAATGCCTGAACGGTATTTCCTTCTGATGGATTTGGGATGCGCTTAACATCGAAAAGATGCTCAGCAAACGGTTTGGTAAACAGTCCGCGTTCGCTAACGCTCATCGCTCCGAACGTATCTCCGTGATATGCTTCTGAGAATGCTACTATATAAGAGCGCGGCTCATCTCTGTTCACATAATACTGAAGCGCCATCTTGATCGCAGCTTCCACTGCGGTACTGCCGTCATCCGAATAAAAGACTTTATTCAACCCTTCAGGCAACACTTCAACGAGCTCTTTTGCCAGTAATGCAGCTGGCTCGTGTGTAAAGTGCGTAAAGATTGCATGGTCTAATGTACGAGCCTGGTGCGAAATAGCGTCGGCGACTTCAGGTTGTGCGTGCCCGTGAGTGGTCACCCACCAGGATGATATTGCATCAAAGATTCCGCGACCGTCGACTGTAAACAGGTAGGCGCCGGCAGCTCGGTTTACTTCTATTGGAACTGCCCGTGTCTGATGTTGAGTGTATGGATGCCAGGTGTAAAGTGTGTCGGCGTCCACAACTTCGTTCTCAATATCTACTATTTCGTTTTCGGTCTGCATTGTCATCTCTGTCTTTATTTATTCGGTTTATCTAAGTAAATGATTAGTTCAGGTGTGAGTTAATCGACCCAGATACGATCAAGCACCTCTACCAACCTGTCTATCTCTTCATCAGTTTGTGCAGCATTGACGGTAAGTCTCAACCTTGATGTTCCCATCGGTACACTCGGAGGGCGAACTGCACCAACCAGAAACCCTTCATCAAACAGCTTCGCTCCGATCTCGACTGTCTTGCGTACATCGCCGATCATAACCGGCACAATGTAGCTGTCGTACTGACCAATAGCTGAGCGCCCAATTCCATCCAGCCCACGACGCAAGCGTATTGCATTCTCGCGAAGCTTTTTCCTTCTCCACGGTTCGTCGTTAGCAATACGAATAGCAGCGCTTGCAGCTACAGCTAAAACAGCCGGTGTAGATGTAGTAAAAACAAACGACCGCGCACGATGAATTAAAAAATCGATCAGCTGCTGTGATCCGGCAACAAATGCCCCAGAAACTCCAATCGATTTTCCAAGCGTTCCCATCACAACATCTATCTCGCCTTCTACTCCAAAATGCTCCGCAGTGCCACGACCATTTTCACCAATTATTGCGGTCGCGTGTGCATCATCAACATATGTCCATGCGTCGAACTCTCGTGCTAACTCAACAAGCTGGTCGAGCGGGAACAGATCTCCGTCCATCGAAAACACACCATCGACAGCAACTAAACGACGTCTGAACTTTCCAGCGTCTTCTTGAAGTTGAGTGCGAAGCGCATTTGTGTCCAGGTGCGGAAACACACGGACCTCGGCCTTCGAAAGTTTAATGGCATCTAAAAGTGATGCATGATTCAGCTCGTCGGAGTAAACCACGTCGCGCTTTCCAACTAACGCTGAAATCGCACCCAGATTCGCTACATATCCACTGGAAAACAGAAGTGAGGCTTCAGACCCTTTCAACTCGGCGATATCCCGCTCAAGCTGGAGGTGTTCCGGGGTATTTCCTGAAATAAGCCGCGCTGCGGCAGCGCCCGTATGATGGTTCTCCAGAAACTCGGTCGCCGCCGCTGCAATACGTCGGTCGCCAGCCAGTCCGAGATAGTCATTGGAAGAAAAATCGACTATGCTCCGCCCATCTATATATATCGTTGCGCCAGACCGGTTTTCGACCGATCTCAGCCTGCGCCTTAGCCCCACCTTATCGATGGTGTTCAGGTCGCGCTCGAGCGCATCCTTAAATGAAGATCCTTTCGGTAGTGTTTGCATCCCATCTTATATTAACCTCTATAAGATGAGTTCAACACGCCGGAGCCTTATAGTCATACCACTGTTATGTCGTTGCCAGTAATCCCGCCCCCGTCCATGCTTCCTTACTCCAGGCATGTCTTTATATGCACTGGGGGTTATTGTGCGCCTGAATCGCAGGGGAAGCTACTGTATAGACTGCTCGCCCAGCTTCTGCAGCGGGAAGGGCTTCTATTTAACGTGGATAGGGTAAAGCGGGGCGAAACTCCTTGTCTGGGCGTCTGCGAAAAAGGGCCTATCCTAGTAGTCTACCCAGACGGAATCTGGTACCATAGTGTCACACCGGAGCTGCTGGAGCGGATAGTCGTGGAGCATCTGAAGAACGGTAAGCCGATTGATGACCATATCTTTCACAGGCTAGCCTCCCCCAACTAGCTCGGTTCCGTTAAATTTGACGGGTGAATCCCTTTGATCCCAAGCGCCTCGCTTTAGGTGCTGCAAAAAAATACATGTTTAACGACCGCGATCCTGAAGGGGTGCTCAATAAAATATCCCGTCTTGGAGAAGAAGACGGGTTCCCTGACAACAAGTCTAAATCCCCGCATATGTCACGTTCCCGCGACCGTATTCTGGCTAACCTCGACGATATGTATCGCGAGGCATTCCAACGCGCCAAGGAGTCTGGAGATCAGTCTCAGATGGCAACCTTAGATTTTGCATATCGACGCGAGCAGCTCTACTTCGAGATTCTTCTTGATGTACGCGACGCCTTAGAAAGGCGGTAGTTCTGACTGGGATGGTTCCTTGGATCGCGTTTAATGCGGTCGTTTTAGTAATACTTGCAGTTGATCTCGGCGTCTTTAATAAAAACGCTCACGTAGTAACCACAAAAGAAGCTGGTATCTGGACAACGGTCTGGGTGACCCTGGCAATGTGTTTCGCAGCCGGAATCTTCTATTTCGAAGGTCCCAAGGCTGGTACGGAATTCCTTACGGGTTATGTAATTGAGTATTCGTTATCCGTAGATAACATCTTCGTCTTTGTTCTCCTCTTCTCATACTTCGGAGTTAAGAAGGAGTATCAGCATCGTATTCTGTTCTGGGGTATTCTGGGAGCATTGTTGATGCGTGGCGCCATGATTGGCGCTGGTACGATCCTGATTAACAAATTCCACTGGATTATCTACGTCTTTGGCGCCTTCCTGGTAATTACGGGCGTCAGGATGGTCTTTAAGGATGATGAACAGATGGATCCGGAAGCAAATCCGGTCCTGAAGCTCCTCCGTAAGGTTATTCCGGTATCTCCAGAGTACGACGGCCAGAAGTTCTTCACGTTACGACCGGATGCTACAGGTGTCGTAAAGAAGATGGCTACACCGTTGTTTGTAGTGCTGGTGTTAATCGAAGTAACTGACCTTGTTTTCGCTGTTGATAGCATCCCTGCCATCTTCGCAGTAACTCAGGATCCGTTCATTGTTTACACCTCGAACGTCTGTGCTATTCTTGGGCTGCGTTCGCTCTACTTCCTGCTGGCAGGGGTGATCGACAAGTTCCACCACCTCCACTATGGTCTGGCAGCGGTTCTGACCTTCGTTGGAATCAAGATGCTGATTTCGGGTGTGTACCATGTTCCTACTCTGTTCTCCCTTGCCTTCATCTTCCTGGCTCTTGGGACTTCAGTGGTAACATCCTTAAAGTTTCCCAAAAAGGTCTAAATAGATTTTACCAACGGTAAACTCTTTAGCCTAAACTGGTGACTAATTAACTGAATGGATGGCATTCAGGATATAATTGTGACTAATGCCCAGGTCGAGACAGGTAATCCTTCCCGTCCCTGGGCATCTGGCTTCGCAATTTTTGACGGAAAGCTTGCGGCTTTGGCTTCAAGTGCCGAGATTCATAAGTTAGGCCGTTCACGCGCATTATCTTTGTCAGCTGAGAATCCGCATTCAAAGCTCTCCATGATAGATGCAAAGGGGCAGTCGATACGGCTCTCTCCAGATATAAAGGTCGGCAGCAGTGTTCGATTCTCTATGTCAGAAGCCGGAGAGATAACCGTACTACCAGCGTTATAATACCGTACATCAACCGTTATTCATGCGTCGTATTCGTTCAACTTTAATAGCTGCTGCAGTATTCTGCGTGGGAGGTGCATCTAGATTAGATGCGGCTGCCATTATGGATGCATCTGCTGCTATGGGGTTGACCTACGATTTTGTCTCCCGCATTGTCTCGACCGATCAGAATGGTTCGGCAAGGGAGCAGATTGTTTTGCGCGGTAGCGCAGCAATTTTAGGTGATAAGGTTCGTATCGATGTAGACGACGCTGGCCCAGGCAGCTCCATGAATGGAGCGTATATGCTGGCTTTGAGTGGTGGACAGCGGTTGGTTTGGGTTCACCCCGGAAAGCGTCAGTATTATGAAGTAGCATCTGCTGCGATGCTCGATAAGATGAACGATCTGGTAAATGGTTCAAATGGTCTTATCAAAGCTGAAGCGTCAAATGTTAAGATCGATGTAGAGAAGGTTGGGGCCGGGCCAATTATGCAGGGGCAGGAGACTGTTCACTACAGAGTGACCCAAAAGATGGATATGAAGACAAAGGTTCTTCACAAATCCTCCAGCACCAACCAGGAATCAACCATCGATTACTACTACGCACCGGAGCTTGGAAACTTTGTTAACCCATTCCTCTCTAGTGGACAGGATGGTGCAGAGTCGATGAGCTTCCTCGGCGCTGAGTACATGAGACAGGTTCAGGCTGCATACGCAAAGATCTACCAGGTAGGCGCCCCTCTCAAGACAGTTATCAGTAGCAGATCGATTGATGAATACGGTAACGTCACTACATCGACAGCTACAACAGAGGTTTCAAACCTCAAGAAAGGCAACGTAAGCGAATCGATGTTTGCCATCCCAAGCAACTACGTTAAAGTGAGTTCGATGGATGGAGCAACAAAAGAGAGTGCAAAAGAGCCTACACTCTCTCCCGCTGGAGAAAAAGCCAAAAGGGCGATAGAAGAGTTAAAGAAGAAGCCGGAGTAAGCTTTAAGCTCACACCGGCTTTTTTGTTTTAGACGGTCTGCTACGGCTATTGGCTCAGGCTAAACAAAAGCCCCTTCCCCTGTAATAGCGCGTCCCACAATCAGCGTATTGATCTCGTTGGTCCCTTCATAGCTGTAGATGGCTTCGGCGTCAGTAAAGTGTCTGGCAACATGATAATCCAGCAGGATTCCGTTACCTCCCATCATATCACGCGCAAGAGCAACAATATCACGGCAGCGTGCAGCACAATACTGCTTTGCTAACGAAGTGTGTTCATCCTTGCTGATGCCAGACTGCTGCATGCGTGATACTCGAAGAGCCATCGACTGAATCGCAGTAAGGTGTCCCAGCATAGTGACCAGCTTTTGTTGGATCATCTGAAACTCGGCCAGTTTTTTCCCAAACTGAATGCGCTCCATGGCGTACTTGAGAGCGTGTTCGTATGCACCTGTTGCGCATCCGACAGCTATCCAGGCCACTCCTGCACGTGTAGCGCTCAACACCCTTGCAGTATCAGCAAATGAATTTGCCAGTTGAAGGCGGCGAGATTCCGGAACTACGACGTTATCGAGTTTGATTTCGGCGTTCTGCGTAATGCGAAGTGCGATCTTGCCCTCCATCTTCGTTGCTTTGAAGCCAGGGGTGTTGGTCTCTACTATAAAGCCCTTTACTTTTTTGTCGTCAACATCGCGGGCCCATATAACAACTATGTCTGCCATAGTTGCGTTCCCGATCCACTTCTTTGCGCCGTTCAAAGTCCAGCTATCGCCATCGCGTTTGCAGGTGGTTGTGAGGCCTCCCGCTACCGCGGAACCAACATCTGGTTCGGTAAGTCCGAATGCCCCCAGAAGCTCCCAGCGGCGCATGCGTGGAAGCCATTCATTCTGCTGTTCCTCAGAGCCGCAAAACCTTATCGAACCCATTGATAGCCCGCTCTGAACGCCGATAAAGGTTGCCAGAGAAGCGTCTACGCGGGCCAGTTCCATACTGACCAGGCCGTCCAAAATCGGGTCATAGGTTGCAGCCTGAGCCTCGTCTTCCGGGTGCATCCTGAAGAGGAAATCGGTCTCTTTGAAGCGGTCCAGAATTGCCTTGGGAAACTCGGCTTTTTCCCAGGCGTCGCCAACCAAGGGACGCAGAGACTCGGCAAAATCGCGCGCCTTGGCTTTGAATGCCGCTTCCGCAGGGGTAAGCGCAGAGAAAACGCTGAAAAAGTCACCTATGTCTGTCATCTGTATTTCCTGGATCGAGTTATGGATTGAATCAATCACTCTATATGTATGATACATCATTATACGAAAAAGGGGGTACAGTATAACTGCACCCCCTCTCCTCAATCTTCGTACCAGATCACTGCGTACGAGAGTTACTTAGAAGCGAACAATCTCTTCGTATGCGGCCTTGAAGTCGGCGATCTGCGGAAGGATTGCATCTTCGAGCGATGGTGCATAACCAACATACGTGTCGGCAGATGCGATACGCTTGACTGGTGCATCGAGCCATGCGAAGCACTCATCGGCGATGGAGGCTGAAATTTCAGCGCCGTATCCCCAGCTGAGTGAATCTTCGTGAGCAACAATAACGCGTGAGGTTTTCTTTACTGATTCAAAGACAGTCTCACGATCCCATGGGGAGAGTGTACGAAGGTCAATGATTTCAACAGAAATACCCTCTTCAGCAACTGCATTTGCAGCAACTAAAGCACGCTGAACTGTGGCACCATAAGTTACAACTGTAACGTCTGTACCTTCCTTCACAATCCTCGCCTTACCAAATGGGATCATGTAGTTAGGGCCTGGATATGCGCCCTTGTTGTAGGTCTGACGGTAAAGGTGCTTGTGTTCTAAGAAGAGAACTGGATCTTCACAGCGAATTGCTGTGCGGAGAAGTCCGTTTGCATCGAGTGCGTTAGATGGACATACAACTCGAATACCTGGTGAGTGCGTGAACAGCGACGCACCTGTCTGTGAGTGGTAAATACCACCACGAATGTATCCACCGTATGTAGTACGAACTACGACTGGTGCGGAGAAGTTGTTGTTCGATCTCCAACGCATTGTACCGAGTTCGTTCTTGAGCTGCATGAATGCAGGCCAGATGTAGTCGAAGAACTGAATTTCAACAACAGGCTTGAATCCGCGTGTAGCTAAACCAATTGCACGGCCGATGATGTTGGCTTCAGCAAGTGGCGAGTTGTAAACACGGTTACCGCCAAACTCTTTCTGAAGTCCCCATGTGACCTTGAATACGCCGCCTTTCCCCTTGACCTTGTCGAGGTTTTCTTCACGCGAAGCATCTGCAACGTCTTCACCGAACATGACTATCTTCTCGTCGCGGCGCATTTCATCGCGTAAGCAGGCATTAAGAAGATCAACCATTGTGGTTGGATCGCCAGAGAACTGCGGATCATCTTCAGTGTCGAATGAATCTGCAGTTGGATCTACATCCGGTGAGTAAACACCGTAGTAAACTGTATCGGCTGCTGGCTGTGAAGCTGCTAGTGCAGCGTCGGTTGCAGCGAGCACTTCAGCGTCGACTTCTTCCTGAATCTTGAGGATGTCGGCTTCAGTGGCGTGTCCTTCTGCAATTAAGAGCTTAGGAAACTCTACGATTGGATCGCGAGCTGCATCTGCTTCACGTTCTGCTTCCGGACGATACATTGTTTCGTCATCGGAGAGTGAGTGTGAGTATGGGCGGATAACATGCGCGTGAACAAATGCTGGGCCTTTGCGCTTGCGAGCATAATCGACTGCGCGGCTGATTGCAGCGTGGCTTGCAAAGAAGTCACAACCATCAACTTCTTCGATGTATAAACCTGGGAAAGACTTAACGAGCTTGCTGATGCTGCCGCCGGCTGTGTTTACTTCGACAGGGACCGAGATGGCATAGCCGTTGTCTTCAACGAGATAAACAACTGGTAACTTGAGGTTACAGGCAGTGTTTAATGATTCCCAGAATTCACCCTGACTTGTTGTGCCATCGCCGGTGGAGATGAAAACAACTTCGTCTTTCTGGAATCCTTCTGTAATGCCGAGATTCTTTGCGCGAAGAGTTGCTTCAGCTGCGCCGACACCCTGCAGGAACTGTGTTCCTGTTGGGGATGAATTGGAGACAAGGTTGTAATCCTTGTGTCCCCAGTGGCTTGGCATCTGGCGTCCGCCAGATGCAGGTTCATCAGCGATACCAGCAGCTTGGAATAACATCTCGGTTGGTGTTACGCCGAGTGATAAGCAGAGTGCGCGGTCGCGATAGTATGTATAAAACCAGTCGTATCCGGAGCGGAAAACCTGGCCAGCCGCCGTTAAAACGGCTTCGTGACCGGCTCCAGAAATCTGGAAGAAGATCTTGTTTTGTCGCTTGAGCTGGATTTCTTTGTCATCCAGTCTGCGGGAAAGAAGCATGTTCCGGTACACGCCGAGGAGTTCCTCGCGTGAGAAGCCGGCCTTTGACGGGGCAGGAGCAAGTTTCGTAGCCATCCGACAAATTTAGCTGAATGAGGAGGAATTTTCCGCATATTTCCAAATTTTCGGGTGTTTGGAGGGATTTTGGGCCTGTTTTGCGGTGGACTAGTAGTCCACCGGCCTTAAGTAGGACTCCCCGATTGCGGTACCGCTCAACATCGCGGTGCTTGCCAGGCGGCGTTTCCAGTGGGTTCCCCCGAGTCGGCGGGTTACAATTTTAATATCGGCTTCGTTCAGGCCACGCTTGAGCAGTTCATCTATAGAATATCCGGAGAGGAGCCAGTTTAGTATTTCGTCGGCCTTGGCGTAGGAGAGCCCAAAATCGCCCTCGTCCGTTTGACCCTGAACCAGGTCGGCAGAGGCGGGTTTGTCTACAATTTCAGATGGAACGCCAAGATAACGGGACAGTTCCCATACCTGTGTTTTGTAGAGATCACCCAGCGGATTAATCGGTGGCGTATCGTCAGCATGCCAGGTGAAGTAACCAAACAGTCGCTCTGTTTTGTTGCCTGTGCCTATGCCGATAGCATTGTGTTTTGCTGACAGATCGAACAGTGTGATCATGCGCATACGGGCCATGATGTTGCCGCGGCGCGTAGCATCTGCATCCGGTTCGTTTTGGAGATACCCGTCAACAGCTGCTGAGATGTCGAATGTGCGTGACTGCAGCCCCAGTTTGTCGATAACCAGATCCGCGTGCGCCAGAGAATCCGGATGCGATGTTTTGTAGGGCATCTTCACCGCAATTACGTTTTCCGGGCCTAACGCTCGTGCAGCAAGAAATCCGGATAACGCTGAGTCAACGCCGCCAGACATTCCTATAATGGCGGTTTTGAACTTCCGGCGCTCGAATTCCTGTTTTATGAAGGAAGTCAGCCAGTCTGTTACGAGAGGGAGGTCTAGCGCGAGCGAAGGCGGAGAGCTGAGTTTGGCGGGGGCCCAGAACTGCATCTTTTAGCGGGCTCCGTCAGTTTTGGTGTTCGGTGAGTTGCGGTTGTGGGGCTCGTCATCATCGCTCACATCGTCCACCTCTGGATCGTATTCATCGTCATCTTCATCTATATCGTCTACATCTTCATCGTATTCGTCACAATCTTCACAGTCACCATCCGCTCCGCATGAATGGCCATGATGGTGATGGTGGTCGTCCTGATCATCGTTGTCGGGATGCTTATGGGCGGCATTCCCCGTTAGGTCTCCCGCGAGGATGAGGGAGTCCATGACATGCGGGAGCATCGCTCGAAGGTCGGCCAATAACGGCGTCTCGGCGCGAGCACGCGATATATCTGCAAACTCTATAGTTGCCGGGATGATTCCTTCGTCCCAAAGAGGGGCTTTTGCACGCAGATCGCCAGATGGTCCCACGATCATCGATCCGCCACCAAAGGTCTTCCCGCCTTCGTTCCCAACTAACTGGGTGACAACGGTAAACACCCCGTTTTCCTCTGAACGCGAGGTAGCAATGCGCTCCCAGCGCTCCACACTTTTTGGGGCAGAAAGTGACGTAGCAACTATGTTGGGGGAAGAGGTTGGAGAGCTGCCACTTAGGGAGCTGTCGCCTCCCTCAATCGTTGCACCCCGGGCCGGCGAAGCCGAAGGCACAAACAGAATCTGAGCTCCGCCGACAGCAGCAGTTGTCGCCGTGATGCTATGCCAGGCGTCTTCGCAGACTAATATCGCAGCGCGTCCCCATCTCGTATTGAAAGACTGAATAGTCAGCCCAGGTTCCACAAAACGTGACTCGTCAAACACTCCATACGTAGGCAAAAACATCTTTCTATGGATGTGAAGGACGTCGATTCCTTCATCCGAGAGCGCGAGGTAGGCGGCGCTGTTGTAGATGGTGTTTTCGTGAAGCTCGTAAAATCCGAGTACTATATCGAAGGTGTTTGATTGGACCTGTAATGGGATGTCTTCACTGTCCAGAGCATCCCAGGCGGAGTTGTCGTCAGTGTCAGAGTTGCTCTCCAAGCCCGATTGAGGCTCATACGCCTTGATCTGTACCTTAGGCTTCCCGTCATCGTCCCCCTCCTCGGCGGCCTGAATAGCTTCGGAGACTATGGGGTATAAATCACTCTCGGCAAACACACCGAAAATATCTTCCGCGAGCTGTTCGATGCTGACTGCCAGTTCCCGAACTCCCCCTTCCAGGAAATATCCTGTTAGGGCAGTCTCGGGCAGACAAAGAACATCTGCCAGCGGACGGTGCGCGGCGATACTATTAAGTGTATGCTTTAGACGTGTAAGATTGGCGCGATAATTCCCCTTTTCAGGCTTGAACTGGGCAACCGCCAAATTGATCGATGAAGCGTCTGACTGAAATGTCATACTGTAATCTAAATAACTCGAAGGAAATCCATTAATGATGGAAGCTTGCTTGACCCATGGCTAGTAAGGTGAAAACCTACGCCATCAGCGCTGTCGCCCTCCCGCTTCTTTTAGGGAGTTGGGACGTTGGCGTCATTCAGGCCCAAAAATCCGATCCCTGGCGTATTGTGACCCCGGCTCAGGCATCCATGGTTTATGGGCGGGACGGCTCCCTGATCGGGTTTATTGGAAAGGAGATGCGTTACAACATCTCCATTGGTACCCTTCCCAAATATCTTCCCCAGGCCTTTGTTGCCGTGGAAGACCAGCGTTTTTATCAGCACGATGGCGTCGATCTCGTTGGTATAGCAGGTGCCATCAAGGACAACCTTCTGGGCGACAGGCGCGGAGCAAGTACGATAACGCAGCAGCTCGTGGGCAATATGCACCCCGAGATTGTGGATCGTACAGATAAAAGTGTAGGACGCAAATTGCGCGAGCAGTCCGCTGCCCGCGAGATGGAAAAGCATTATTCAAAGAGTCAGATACTTGAAGCGTATCTAAATCAGATCAGCTTTGGGCGCGGATATCACGGGATCGAAGCCGCATCGAGATTCTATTTTGGAAAATCCGCAAAGCAGTTAAGCCTCGCAGAAGCCGCAACGATGGCGTCGATGCCAAAAGGTCCCGCCGTTTATGATCCCATCAGGCATCCAGCGAGAGTAAAGGAACGTCGTAACCTGATTCTGTCTTTAATGGCGGATCAAAAGTACATCACGCAAGCACAGGCAAGGAGCGCACAGGCAGAGCCGCTTAAGGTTGCTGATGATCTCGGACTCCCAGCACAGTCTCAGTACTATATGAATGTCGTTCGCATTCAGGCTGAACGTGCTGGCATTCCTGTTAGTCAGGGTGGATATAAAATTCATACCGCGCTCGACCCGCTGATGCAGAATATTGCAGCGAGTGTATTGCGTGCTGAAACTGCAGAGATTGAATCGGCGCCTGGGTATAGACATCCAAAGTTGGGAAGCGGATCAAATGCATATCTTCAGGGGCTTGTAGTAGTCGTTGATCCGTTTAATGGTGATGTTCGTGCGTTGTTGGGAGGGCGTGATTATGGCGCCAGTCAATATGATCGTGCTATTGATGGTACACGTCAGCCTGGTTCTGCTTTCAAGCCGTTTATATATGCTGCTGCCATTGCGGATAGCATTACCGCAGTTGCAGCGGTGATCGATTCCGCAATTTCTATACGTTTACCTAACGGGACTTATTATCAGCCACAGAACGCAGATAGAAAGTTTTTAGGTGAGATGTCGCTGCGTGAGGCGCTTAGTTTATCGCGCAATACAGTTGCGGTTGAACTCGGTCAGCAGCTTGGAATTGATACTGTGATTGCTGTTGCGAAGCGGATGGGGTTAAGAAGTGAGATTGCAAAAGTACCTTCGAGTTTTATAGGTGCTTCGGTTGTGCAGCCACTCAACCTTATTACATCGTACGTGCCGCTTGTAAATCATGGTAATTCCATGGGGCCGCGGTTTATTCATCGGATAGAGAATGGGAGTGGTGAAGTTCTTTATACTGGCGCGATAAAATATGGTGAGCGCGCGTTGGATCCGACTGTTGCGTTTGTCACGCTGGATATGATGCGTGATGTTGTAGAGCGGGGGACGGGTAAGGCGGTGAGGAGGTATTTGCCGGCGAGTATCCCCGCTGCTGGTAAAACCGGAACCACGGATGACAACACTGACGCATGGTTTGTTGGAATGACCCCGGACTTCGTTGCAGGCGTATGGATTGGTTTTGATAAGCCAACGACTATTAGTGCGAGTGCGGGTGGCGGGTCGTTAGCGGCGCCGATCTGGGGGAAGATACTGGGGCGGTATTATGCTGCGAGGCCGTTTAAGGGGGCGGAGTGGATTCCGCCGGTGGGGGTTATACCTGCGGAGTTTGATAGGGTGAGTAGGTGGTTTGCGACGGGGCAGACTGGGAGTGGGGATCGGTATATGGAGTATTTTGTGGAGGGGACGGAGCCGGATTCGATTAAGTTGGATCCGTGGGTTTTGTTTAGGGAGCGGGCTATAACGTTTTAGGGTGTGGTGCGGTCTGATCCTTTCTGGTCAATAGGGATTTAAAGACGGCTATAATAGGAGGGTGGAGGTAAAGTCAAAAGAGCGGAGATGAGTCCATTAGGCGGCACGATGGGATGAGTTTTTTCGTGGACGGCCTCCACGCTGCCCGTTTGCACGCGACGCGGCAGCCTTAACTGAACTTTTAGCTTTTCCTCCTTTCTGTCCCAATTCTGCCATCCAATGACGTGTCCCAAAGATTCCGGCTAAGAGCGCTGGGGCATAATGATCCACATCAAGAGCAGGCCAATGTAGTCCAGTCCCTGGCCCTTCGATCTCAATGACTTTCAACTCTTTAGCTGTTGCCGACTCAAGCCCCTGAAGCAGGTGTCTGGGGATCGCGACCTCGACTCCTGTAGCAAGGCGCAAAACGATAGCATCCCCCTTTGTTCTATACTGGGCACTTACAATATAAGCGCGTTGTTCATCTCTGGCATTCGCTAGCGCTATTGCTGCATCGATTTCTGTATCGGTGGTTGTAACACGTTCTGTGGCTTTAATGTTTGCTGCTCTCTTAATTGGCTTAGTCATTGTGATGCATTGCCTCCCATGCTTCTACGAGTTCGTCAAAATGTTCTACTGCTGTTTTTAGTACGTGTTTCACTGCATTGCGCTTAGCATTTCTCGGTTGAATTGCATCGTCGCGCTTGGCGAGTGTAACAGTTCCATCTGCTTCCAGATTGAAAATGACCTCAATGTCCCCATATAGTCCGTGGGCATGTCGAGGAAGATGGTCTTGGGGGTAGAGTTTGAAGCGGACGCTTCCTGCACGGATTGTGGTCACTTAAGTAAAATAACCTAAGCGTGCTTGGGTTTCAAGTAAAGTTAAAAAAATGGTTTTTTAGTCTTATCGTTTGCTGTGAATGGAGTGTCGGGAACCGAGTTTTTATTATGTGGTTGACTCATCGTCTCCATAGGTTAATCCCCGACTCTATTTGACTCAGAAATACTCTCGTATAAAAACCGTTTTCAGCCTAGTTGCAGGTGGAGCTTACCCGGCAAGCTTGTGTAATCCTCGGATTGCGACGGCGAAGGTATAGGTAAGGAGTGAGATTGGCAAAGTGCCTTCGAGTTTTATTGATGCATTGAGAGGTGCCATATAATCTCACTGCTTCGTGTACTCCCTTTGTAAGTCATGTTAATCCTCCATCTTTTCACAAGCTAACTAAGTTAAGTAACGTGAGGAGCCATGGTAGTTTCTTGTGTTGAGTGTGAAGGGGTTGCTTGAAGTTGTGCACACGGAGAACTTGGACATTGCAGATAAAAAATCTGTGCCATTCTTAATGTTTATCATATGGTAATTTTATTACTTTCTATTGCCGCTGGCATAATCCTATTGTTGCCGCCTGATACGCCACTGCTCTTCAAGGGGATTTTCTATCTTTTTGCGTCCTACTCCGTTGGGCTTGCTGTATGGGATCTTCTGAATCGGCTAAATGAATCAAAAATAAAAAGGATTCTATTGGTTATAGTTGCGATCACTTTATCTATTCTTAAAGAACAGCGCTGACTTTCGTATTTTGGATTCTATATTAATGCGGGGTAAAATCGATTCGACAATCCCCGGAGCAGCATTGCGGCTAGTCTCACTGTTTTTTAGACACGTTGTCATTCAGGCCGGTACCATGTTTCTATCCCTAGCCTCACTCCTCCGTTCGTTTTCACGTATTGCATCATCGACGATGTCTGGTGTAAGAGCTTTTTTGTTCGCTACTCCGAAGGGAACATGGACGCAGGGGCAATATGTGCTTGCTGCTTCAAGATGGTATCGTTGATCTTCAAAAAATATGTGGGGGCGGAACTCCTTAATAATACGGGCTTTCTCTATACCGCCTAAAAAGAAAATTTCATCAATCTCAATTCCCCATTCTCTGAGTGTAGTAACAACTCGTTCGTGTGCAGGCGCGTTTCGTGCTGTAATTATTGCCAAACGAATTCGTGGATCATAATTAATATCATTCTTACGTTTTTCTTTTTCCCTCTGTTGTAGTTTTGCTACCTCACGAAAAAAGCGACTAAGTGGACCTGCGGGATGAGGACGGGCCGCTGCTAACGTTTCAGCATGTTGAAACGCTTCAAGCCCATCGCTCTTGAAGATTGTCTCCGCAGAATCATCTGCTAAAATACCATCAAAATCGAAAGCAATGCGCAATTCCGACTCAGCTGCATCGTCTTCAAAATCAGTCGGAAGTACTTGTCCCGCCGGGGCGCCTCTGCTTACCGCCATTGCTACGTCTTCTGGGTTCGCAGAGAGGAATAGTGCAGCATTGAAGGCATCTAGATAGCGGAATGGGGTCTTTCCACTAACGAAGGCTGCTCTGCTAATGGCAAGGCCGTAATGTTGAATCGATTTAAAAACTCGTAAACCTGTATCGGGATCATTTTTCGATAGCAGAACGACTTCAACTGGTTGATCATCGTCAGTTAGTCCGTTGAGGCTTAATAGTCTTTTAATTAGGGAGAATGCAACACCACGATCAAGGATAACATCCTCATGTTTTCTTTGATAGTTTCGATACGCTTCAATCCCATCCTCCCTAAATACATGATCTGATTCTGCTAGATCAAACAGAGCACTTGATGCTACTGCTATTACAAGCTTGTCGTCTATTGGGTATGCCAACGTCTATTCGAGTTAGAGTTTATACGAACGAATGTGTTTCTGATTAGTTGGGGTATTGTTGCTCGCATAGGCGTTAGGGAAGCACAAGGTAGCCGCCAAGTGCTATTTTGTTGAACTCGCTGTTGCAGTTGATTCAGCATCGGCGTTCACAGAAACTCCATTCTCCAACGCAATAGCCAACACCTCAGTCAACGTCTCCACCGGATGAAACACCAACTGCGCCCTAACCTCTTCCGGAATATCCTCAATATCCGCCTCATTCGCCTTCGGCAGCACAATATGCTTTATCTCAGCCCTATGCGCCCCCAGCACCTTTTCTTTCAACCCCCCAATCGGTAACACCCGCCCCCTCAACGTAATCTCCCCTGTCATAGCAACATCACGCCTTACCGGCCTATCCGACATCTCGGAGACAAGTGCCGTCGCTATCGCAATCCCCGCACTCGGCCCATCCTTCGGAATCGCCCCCGCCGGAACGTGAATATGCGCTTCAATAGCCCCGAGTCGGTCCTTCGGAATCCCCAACCTCGCCGCATTATTTGTCGCATACGTAAACGCAGCTCGCGCCGACTCCTTCATAACGTCCCCGAGCTGGCCGGTCAGTATCAATGAAACAGCGCCGCCAGGAACTGAAACTTCCGCCCCGTCTGCAACAGCATCCGACGCTCTATTCCCATAAAACCGCCTGATCGAAGCCTCGACAAACATGATATCCCCACCAACCGGCGTGTAATACATCCCCGTCGCAACTCCAACCTGATTCTCCGCCTGAATATGTTCAGGATGAACCTTCGGCCGCCCAAGAATGTCCCGGATCTCATCAGCATCAACTGTAGTCGGAATTTCCTCTCCGCCTGCCAGCTTTCGAGCAATTTTTCGTGTTACCGCACCAACCTGTCTCTCAAGCTGCCTCACGCCAGCTTCGCGAGTGTATTTAGACACCAACGCCATAACTGCATCATCAGTGAAGCTTACGTTCTTGCCTTCGAGCCCACTCTCCTCAAGCTGCCTCGGCAATAAATACTTCTTCGCAATCTCCGCCTTCTCCCGCTCGGTATACCCAGCAAAATCAACAACCTCCATTCTGTCCAGCAATGGACCTGGGATATTCTGAATAAAGTTTGCCGTAGCAATAAACAACACTTCGCTCAGATCAAACGGAATATTCAGATAGTTATCTGTGAACGTATCGTTCTGCGCAGGATCAAGCACTTCGAGCAAGGCACTGGATGGATCTCCATGATACGAGGCTCCAAGCTTGTCGATTTCGTCCAGCAGGAAAACAGGATTTTTGGTACCTGCCTGCTTTAACCCCTGAACGATACGCCCTGGCATCGCGCCAACATAAGTACGTCTATGTCCGCGTATATCGGCTTCGTCTCTCGCTCCGCCCAACGCAACGCGGATATACTCACGCCCTAATGACCTGGCGATCGATTTTGCGATGGATGTCTTACCAACACCTGGAGGGCCAACAAACAGCAGGATCGGGCCTTTGGCCATAGCGCGGGACTTGGCTTCTTTTGCATCTGTGATCGGCCGGTCTTCACCGTCTGACAGCGAAGCGGTAGGCTCATCTTTTTCTGCTCTGACTTTTTCGGGCGCTATCTCACCTGTCTTATCTACCTCTTCAGCCAACTGCTGAGCACGCAGCTGTCTTACTGCGAGATATTCAAGGATGCGATCCTTAACATCTTTCAGCCCGTAGTGATCGTCGTCCAGAACTTCCGTGGCGTGCTTGAGATCGAGATTGTCATTCGATCTTTCATTCCACGGTAGCTCGGCGATCCACTCCAGATAGGTGCGGATAACCTGGGCTTCCATAGACTCACGACCAGCGCGTTCGAGTCGTCCAAGTTCGCGCTCGACCTCAGCTCTCCCTTCTTTTGGAAGAGTGATCTTGTTCAGGCGTTCACGAAGCTCAACGATCTCCTTGCTGGAATCCTCTTCGCCCAACTCCTTCTGGATCGCCTTCATCTGCTCGCGCAGATACATCTCACGCTGGCGCTCTCCCAGCTCTTCCTGAACCTGGGTTTTAATATCTTCCTGAGCTTCGAACAGATCGATCTGGCGCTGGACGTGAACCAGCACGCGGCGCATGCGCTCTTCGACGCTGAGTGTTTCCAGCAGGCCCTGTTTCTCGGGTACGGCCAGGTCGATGTAGCCAGCTACGAGATCGGCAAAACGCCCGGCATCTGTAACAGACTCGAGTACCTGGTGTACAACCTCTTCTGGAAGTCCACGCTTCTCGCCCAGCTCGGCGGCGCGTTCGCGGGTCTCTTTCTCCAGGGCTTCGAAGGCGGCGTCGTTTTCATCCAGCGGGCTCATCTCCTCGGTCGGGACGACTACCGCAGTCATATATCCGTCGGTGGTGGAGTACTGCAGTGCAGTCGCGCGCTGCTCGCCCTGGAGCAGCAGCTGAACTCCGCCCAACCCTCGCTGAATCTGACCGATGCGCGCGATAACACCCATCGAATATAGAATATCCGAGGTTGGCTCCTCGCTGTTATCTCGTTGTGCGACTGCAAAGACAAGTCGATCTTCCTTGAGCGCGGATTCAATAGCCCTGAGGGTTCCAGGTCTGCCGGCCGAAATCGGAGCCGTTAGCCCAGGAAACATTACAGTGCCGCGAAGTGGTAGGACTGGGAGTGTTTGTCTTTGAGTCATGAATGCTGTCGAGAAAAAAGATCTATGTGTGAATTCAAAGAAATGAATGCTGAATGGTACATGTGCATGAATCGGGCACCTAAAAGCGCGTCAACTTGGCAGGAGTTGGCGGAGACGGGTGTGTCAAAGTGGCCGACGGAGGTTTTTTGGACATATCTGCCTTAAAATGTCGGTCCATCCGGCAGGTGTATTTATGAACTCCAATTATCTTTCCACTCATATGCGATCCATCCGTATTGACCTGCTAGCCTTCGTGCTTGCCGCAGCGAGTATTTCCT
This sequence comes from Gemmatimonas phototrophica, assembly GCA_040394885.1. Classification (GTDB taxonomy): domain Bacteria; phylum Gemmatimonadota; class Gemmatimonadetes; order Gemmatimonadales; family Gemmatimonadaceae; genus Fen-1247. Next base: position 62,060 of record JBEBRK010000001.1, on the reverse strand, counting down.
GCACCCAGAACAAAGAAACTCATGTAAACGATGTGAGTGCCTCAGCTCTACCTCCAGATAGCGCAGGCGCCGTTGCGTCGGTGAGCCACGATAGTTCGGCAATTGTTGCGCCTGCTGCCGGGGTGTCTGATTCAGGGGCGTTGGGTCATGGATCGGACAGTCTGGATAAGGGGACAGGCCCCAACACAGCCTCGCCATCGGCCGACACTCGCGTCATCCGCCGTGTTGTAACTCCTGACACTCTCCGCGGTCTATACGTAAACAGATGGGCTGCTGTCGGAACCAAAATGTGGCAGCTGATCGATGTGGCCAAGCGAACCGAGATCAACGCACTGGTTATAGACATAAAGGATGATCGTGGATTTGTGCTGTATCCGTCCAAGGTTCCTCTGGCAAAGCAGATCGGCGCTGACACGAATCACCCGATGTCGCGGGCCCGTATGGGGATGATTCTGGACTCGATGGCCAAGTACAACATCTATCCTATCGCCCGAATAGTTGTGGCCAAGGATCCTCTTCTTGCTGAAAAACACCTAGAGTGGTCCATCAAGCGCAAGTCCGATGGCAAACCCTGGTTGGACAAGAACAAGAAGCCCTGGCTCGACCCTCACGTGAAGCAGGTCTGGGATTATTCGGTCGATCTGGCTAAAGAAGCCTACGAGCTGGGGTTCGCGGAGATTCAGCTGGATTATGTTCGCTTCCCCGATGATAAGCGCCTCGCTACGGAGGCCACATTCCCGCTGGCTAATGGTCGGGTCAGGGCGGATGTAATCAGGGAGCAGCTAATGGCAGCGAGAAAATCCCTCGAGTATACCAAGATGCCGTTCTCTATAGATGTGTTTGGGCTTACCGGCACAGCTGTAGACGACATGGGAATAGGTCAACTTTGGGAAAAGTTCATAGATGCGGCCGATTATGTTCTTCCGATGACATATCCGTCACATTATGCAGTTGGCAGCTACGGAATAAAGTCTCCAAATGCTAATCCCTACGATGTGATCGACAGGGCTATCAAGGATATGCGCCGGCGTACGGATTCAGTGCCGGGGGCGGCGAAGATTATCCTTTGGTATCAGGATTTTACCCTTGGGCCACCAAAATATGGTGCTGCCGAGGTTCGGGCCCAGATAAAAGCCGGTTACGACAACGGAATACATAGCTGGATCCTCTGGAATCCACGCAGCGTTTACACAATTGACGCATTACGTCCAAAGAAGTAGTAAATTTGTAATGCTTTAGATCTGGGGCTTTCCACAACTTTACGGGCGTGAATAGTAACCATTTCGTATGGTTTCTAGGTCTAAAGGTAGTAGTAGTAGTAAAAAAACCTCTCTAAATAACAAAAAATGCGTGTCAAAAAGTTCTTACCACTAGCGACGCTAGTGGCAGGGGCTGTGGTGTCTCTTGGAGCAGTAACTCCAAGTGCTGCGTACATCCCTAAAGTGAAGTTGAAAGGCGATACAAATGGAGTTGCGAAGTCAGCATCGGTCGTTGCCAACGGTAAAACCGTAAAGAGCAAGGATGCTGTAGACGCCAACTCTTTGCCGCAGTCAAAAACGCTTCGTACTGGTAAACTCCCCAATGGGATGACCTATTATGTCCAGTACAACCCCACTCCAGCCAAACGTGCTTTCATCTGGCTCTCGGTTAATGCCGGGTCCATTCAGGAAGATGACGATCAGCGTGGGTTTGCTCACTTATTAGAGCACTTGGCATTCAATGGTACAAAGAACTTCTCAGGCAATGGTGTAATCGACGTTATCGAAAAGTCAGGGATGACATTCGGTGGCGATCTTAATGCGTACACCAGCTTCGACGAAACAGTTTACCAGCTGACAATTCCAACCGACGATCCTGAAAACTTCCGTCAGGGGATGCAGATTGTTGATGACTGGGCAAACCAGCGCATTCTTAACGACAGCATGGACGTTGTTAATGAGCGCGGTGTTGTATTGGGTGAGTGGAGAACAAGGCTCCCAGATACAGCTTCGCAGCGTTTCCAGGATGAGAACTTTGCAAGAATCTTTGGTAAGGATTCGCGTTATAAAGATCGTTTTCCTATCGGTCTTCCTGAACAGCTAAAGACAGCTGAAGCCTCCAAGCTTATCAGATATTATCAGGATTGGTATCGCCCGGATAATATGGCCATTATTGTGGTCGGGGATTTCAATGTCGATTCTATTGAAAAGGATGTGAAGGCTCGCTTTGGTACAAACCCAGGGCCAAAAAATCCGCGTCAGTTTAAACGTCCTGAGATTGCGAAGCAGAACAAGACAGTCGTTCATCTTGTAAAAGATAAAGTTCCAAACCCAGTGTTTGAGCTTCAGTGGCCAGCTCTTGCCCAACCAAAAAACAAGGAAGCTGCTGTAAAGCTTGAGATTGTTGAGAATATTCTGTTCCCATTCCTGCAGCGCTCCTTTGTTGAAATGACAAAGATTGAGCGTCGCCCTATTGCTCAGGGTGTGATTAACCCACAGGCCGGCTTTGCAAGACCTTTAGGTAGAAACTATAGACTTGCAACAGCAGCTCATCCAGACAGCGTCATGTATGGTGCATCTGTAATGATTGCCGAGCTTGAGCGTGTTGCACAGCATGGAATTCCTGCCGAAGAGCTTGAGCAGGCAAAGAAGGCAGTGCTGCGTAGATATGAGCAGATTGTAGATGGTTCGGATGCTGTTAACTCAAGACAGTTGGCTCAGTTGTACAGCCAGAACTTCCTCACAGGTCAGGGTCTTCTGATCAGTCCGGAAGAGCGTTTGAGCATTGCTCGCAAAGTATTGGCAAAGCTTACAGCCAAGGACATCGCTGCAGTTGCAAAGACATGGCAGAATGATAAAGGGCGCATCGTAACCATCAGTATTCCATTGTTCTCGACACTGCGCTTCGTTGAAGAAAAGCAGGTCCTTGCCATGATGGATTCTGTCGCCAAGGTCAAGCATTCACCTGAAACATTCCTGGCTGCAAAGAATAAAGGACATAAGTCTGGTGAAGTAGATGGATTGGGTAAGGTTGCAGCTGCTCCTGGTAAGATTGTTTCAGGAGAGACACTGGCTGGTTCGGATGTAAAAGTCTGGAATCTTTCAAACGGTTCAAGAGTCGTCTATAAATACAATCCTGTACATTCTGATGAAGTGATCATGCATGCCTTTAGTCTGGGCGGGCACACACAGTTGGCAGATTCGCTGTTCTATTCGTCAGGCAGACTGGTTGCAATGCTGATGACAGCGTCAGGTGGTTTTGGCGATATGAATCGTGATGACCTTGATAAGAAGGCTGCCACGACAGGGCTTAGAGACTTCAAGGTCGCGCTTAATGCATTCGATGAAGAAGTCGTCGTTAAAGGTTCACCTCGTGAACTCGAGATGTTGTTCCAGCTTATGCATCACCAGTTTGTAGATCCAAGTGTAGATACACTGGCTCTGCAGGAGTGGAGAAGGGCGGGCTTTGGTTCCCTTGCAATGTCACAGGGCGACCAGATTGCAGCGCAGCTCTCAGGTGGCAATAGACGCCTGGCACCACCACAGGCAGTGAACGTTCCGTTTATGAACATCGATCAGGCAATGAATGTTTATAAGCAGCGTTTTGGAAATGCAGCTGACTTTACGTTCTACATCATTGGTGCTGCTCCAGAAGCTGAAGTTATGCAGTTTGTAGAGAAGTACATTGCCAACATACCAGGTGATCCCAGCGCTCCAAAAGAAACGCTAAAAGATCTAAAGGTAAGGCCGCCAACTGGTGGAAATTCAAGTGAATCGGAGCACCCAAGGTTCGCAGCTGAACAGTCACAGCTATCCTTGAACTTCTTCAATAATCTGCCTAACCCAACCGAGCAGCCGGACAGTTTCCGCATAGACCGTCAGCGTTTAGGTGTTGTGTCGATGGTGCTTACACGCAGACTGCGTAATAAGCTGCGCGAAGAGATGGCTGTAACGTACGGAACAGGTGCAAGTATAGCATTCTATAATATTCCTGATCCAAGGATGTACGTTGCGATTAGTCTTATGACTGATCCCTCGGTGATGGATACATCCAAGAAAGTTATCTGGGAAGAAATTGAAGAGTTCCAGAAGTCTGGCCCAACAGCTGAAGAGCTTGAAATGGCAAAGGCAGTGCGCTTCCGCTCTTTGCAAAATGCTCAGCTGTCCAATAGCTGGTGGATAACTCAGTTCACGAATGCTCAGATGAATGGTTTGCCATTAGAGTATGCATTGAGGATTGATTCTCCAGAGTTTACATCTGCTGAAATTGCCGAGACTGCAAAGAAGTATATGTCGAAGCGCTCATATCAGCAGGTTGTTTATAAGCCAACCAAAGAAACTCTGAAAAAAGCTAAAGAAGATGAAGAAAAGAAGAAGTCAGAGGTTGGAAAAGACACCACTGATGAAAGCAAGAAAAAAGATGGTGCGTGAGTTGGGGATGTAGCATGTTTTAGTTGTTAGTAGAATGAGCAGCATTGTGCCTTATGGTATAATGCTGCTTTTTTTGTGGCGAATAATCGCGCTGATGTGTAGCTTTTAATAAATGAGCGACTTCCACGAGGAAGGGAATAATCTTTTTAATAACTTGGAGTCACCGGACGACCGGGAGCTTATACGGTTGTTGAGGGCTGGTGATTCCAGTGCCTTCGAACGATTGTTCCTTGCATATTACTCAGCTCTCGTTCAGTTTGCTCTTCGCTATACAGATGATCGCGCGTCTGCTCAGGATGTAGTTCAGGATGTTTTTGCTAGAATTTGGGAAAGACGGGAAGATATTAACATCTCAATATCTGTTCAAAGTTATCTATACAGCGCAGTTCGGAATCATGCAGTGACGCATTTGCGTCGTAATAAAGCACGCGAGAGCTGGCCCGTCATTCCTGTAGATTACGATCCTGTTTCGGGTTCTACAAATATATCGCGTAGTGCAGATATCCATTACGACCTTGTGGAGCTTGCTCAGGTTGTGGAAGCTGCTGTCTCGGGATTGCCGGACAGATGCCAGGAAATTTTTCGTTTATATGTCGATAGTAGGCTCGGACAGCTGGAAATTGCTGAGGTATTACAGATAGCACACTCGACAGTTCGAGTACAGATAGGTAGAGGGATGACGATTGTTCGTGCTGCTGTGACAGAATACCTAAATTCGGAGAGTAGAGGGCAGGACTCTGAAAAATAGAATTTAACCGGAATTTCGGGAATTTTTTAAATTCTGTAAACATTCATAGCTCCCTGTACGACATAAGGGGTATGAAGGAGCAACCTGACTATCCCGATCCACTCGAACTGGCCGAAGCACTAACCGAAGGTTCCCAAAAGGAACTTCCGGCCGGTGTCGAAGCGTGGATCAATGCATCACCCGCTAACGAAGCCTCATTCACAGCTTTAGCCCACGTTTGGAAAGGGCGTAGGGATTCCAACTCTCCTCCAGGCGAAGCACAGGGCGCGCTTATTAATCTGCGCGAAAGACTGGGATATGATCAGGTAGATGCAAGTGGTTCCAGGGTTGTCAATTCCTCTAATAGATCTGTCAGCCTGCAGAATTCTGGTGTCAGTGAGTCATCGATAAAGAATCGTAACGGTACTTCTAATTACGGTACTTCTAATTCCGGCGGCTGGAAGATTTATACATCAGTTGGAATTGCGGGATTGATAGCGGTTGTCAGCTTCGTCCTGACTCCCATCCTAAAGAGTGATCGTGAATCTATTGTAACAGCGACCTACGTATCTCAGTTTGGTGAAACACCGATAATCAAGCTTCCGGATGGAAGTACTGTTATTCTAAATGCTGCAAGCACTATCGAAGTAGTTAATAGTAAAAAAAGCAGAACCATTACGTTGAATGGTGAGGCTGTGTTTAATGTCGCGCCAGATAATAAACGCCCATTTCTAGTTAAGACGCGTGATATTCATACAACTGTCTTAGGTACTGAGTTTGGTGTAAGAGCCTATGACAGCAGCGATATTACTGTGGCTGTTAAGAGTGGAAAGGTTAAAGTTGAAGCGTGTAAAGATGTTGATGATGCTTCAGAACCGTCCAGGAAAGTCTGTGGATCGCATGGACAGACGGGTGATAATATGCTAAGCACTGTGCTTTCGGCTAACGAGATGGTTGTTGCTGAAAGTAATTCCGGATTACGGAAGAGCATGGACCAGAAAATAGAAAATGTATTGGCATTTGCTGAGGGACGTTTGGTCCTGAATGATATGCCGCTTAATCAGGCGATCCCTGATCTGAACAGATGGTACGGAGTAGATATTCGGGTAGGTGACGCAGAAATTGGCAAGATTCCATTAAAAGGCGCTTTGCCTCATGGAACCATAGAAGACCTGGAGCAGGCTCTCAGGATAACGCTTAATGCTAATATTGTGCGTTCCGGTAGGGTCATAACAATCTCAAGAGGAAATCATCCATAATGAAGATGCCTGTGCAATATATATTCATTGCCCTATTCTGTTTGAGTACGTCGTCTCTGACAGCTCAGATGCCGGTTTTGTTGACAGGAAATCGTCTTTGGGATGCACCAGCCGATTCTACAGCGGGCCCTCGGATAACTATTTCAATGAAGAATGTATCGATGGAGCGAGTACTCGATTCCATATCTTCGCTGACTGGTATGACGGTGCTTAGTAACTCTGCCGATATCAAACTGAATAAACTAGTTTCAGTTGATTTTAAGAGCCGTCCATTGGAAGAGATCCTGGGTAGTTTGTTTGCCGGGACTAATTATGAGGGAGTTATGTCAAAGAACTCCAAAACAATATTGGTAAAGTTAAGATCCGGGAAAGGCGGGGCAGGGCAAAATTCGGAGACTGGTACAATAGTAGGTCAGATGGTGGATTCGGCATCTGGGAATCCTGTAGTTGGAGCGAGCATTTCGATTGCAGGCCGCAATCTAGTGACTACTACAGATAAAGACGGTCGATTTTCGCTCGCAAATGTACCAGTTGGAAGTCATCAGGTATCGGTCAAATCGTTCGGGTATAGAGCTGTTTTAAGGACCATAACAGTATCTAAAGGAGCTGCTCAGACTCTCAATATCTCTTTAGTTGCTTTGCCGACTTCACTTAATGAAGTAGTTACTACTGTTACAGGAAATAAAAGACGACTAGAGTTGGGGACTGATATTGCTCGCATTGACCCTGATGTTATCAGGCGCCGTGCACCTGTTGCAAATGTTACTGATATGCTGGAAGCAGCACAGATACCTGGCGTTCTGATAACTCCCACCAGCGGCGAACCGGGATCTCCGTCGCGCATACGAATAAGAGGTATGGGAAGCATCTATAAGTCCAATGATCCGCTCGTTATAATCGACGGTGTATGGCTGGATGCTGAGGGTGGAACTGCGCGAATGGATGCTCTGGATCCTGAAATGATTGAGTCTATCGAGATAGTTCGCGGACCTTCGGCAGCAACTGAATATGGTCAGGACGCTGCAAATGGCGTAATTGTTATTACAACAAAAAAGGGTGTTGCTGGCCCGGCAAGATGGAATATTAATTACAGCTATGACAATGGCCGTCCTTATGGTACAAAGCCCATTGTCTATAAGGGGTGGGGGACAGCTATTACCTCAGAGAGACAAATGTTCTGTACAGTTGCACATGTTGCAAACCGTGAATGTACTCAGGACTCATTACTGGTATTTGATCCAAATAACCCGTTGCTTAACGATGAGGGCACCGAAACCAACCACCGTTTATCTCTAGCTCTCGACGGTGGGTCAAGTGCAATGCGTTATTCTATAACTGCATCGGCACAGACAGATATCGGTGCCCGCCAGCTCAGACCTATCGATTTTATACGCTATCGCCTGCTGGATGTATCTGTGCCCGGAGATTATAAAAAGCCACGTACACAGGACCGGCGTTCTATATCTGCAAATTTTACTCTTATACCGGACGACAAATGGAATGTGGTTTTTGGTGTTCAGACCAACCAGACGAAACTTGAGAGTAAGCTGATTGCAATGGAGGGAGCCGTTGGCGGACCGAATCCGCCGGATTGGCGCTTGGATACAGATACGGTCAATTTCCTGAATCGTGCAAATTCGTATTCTATTATACGTAGTTCCGATCCTGTAAATACACTAACATCACTCTACACTGTTCAGGGAAATTGGCGTCCCACCGAGCGCTGGAATGTGCAAGGTACTGGAGGTATAGAAAGATCAACGGGTGAAACAGGTGGCTTGTCTTTACAGAGCATCTGTCGTGTAGGAGTACCATGTTTCGATTCCACAGGTACACGGAGACAGGAGACGTCAAATAGTTCAGCATATACAATGCGATTCATGACGAACTATACTCCGTCACTTGGCAAGCTAACTTCCATACTCGAATTAAGGCCTGCCTTTGGTATTGACTATCGAAAGGTCGCACGCAGCAACCTGAGCGGGCAGAGAAACAACCTTGCTCCGGGTGAGACGGGAATGGAATCAGGCACTTCGAGTGTGGCGGATTATAGCTCATATGCTAACGCTACAGCTGGTTGGTATCTAAACTCTACCATAGGATTATTTCGTCGCCTTTATTTCGATATTGGTGTTCGCCAGGATATTGGAAGTGCAATTACTTCATCATCAAGTACTCGCTATCCAAAGCTTAGTACATCATGGCTGGCATCCGATGAATCATTCTGGCCCGTCAATAACTTTGTAGGGATGTTGCGTCTTAGAGCTGCTCTCGGTTATGCAGCTGTTCAGCCCGAAATAAGTGATATTCGTGGTCGCTATGTATCAGACTATGAATTTATCGATGGAGTCTGGGTAAGAACTACAAAACCGACCGCAGCAGGTAATCCTGCTCTAAAACCGGAGCGTGCAGCGGAGTTCGAATTGGGATTCGATACTGACATTATTTATGACAGAGTATCCGTTGGGCTTACATACGCACATTCAATAAATAGTAACAACCTTGTGTTGCGTCAGATTGCTCAGTCGGCGGGTGTAAACACCGGTAGAGGTTCTAGTGAACGCTTTGAAAACGTTGCAAAAGTTATAAACAGAAATCTGGAGCTTTCTCTCGATGGCCGAGTTATTGAGACCGAAAACATGTATTTGGTTCTCAATTATAATCTGACACTCAGCGAGAATAAAGTTGCCAGATTGGGAGATGGTGTTTCACCGTTTACTACGGGTGACAGGGCAAGTAGGATCGAAGCTGGTTATCCTATTGGTGGTATATGGGCCCGTGGAATAATGGGTTATAACGACGAAAATGGTGACGGTGTTCTTTCAGCTCAGGAGCTGATTATGACAGACTCGTTTTCCTATATCGGATGGCAGCAGCCGCGTTACAGGGCCGGTTATGGTGTGTCATTAACCGTTAATAATCAGTGGACATTCGATACCAGGTTCAGTCAGAGAAGTAAGTATGTACAGCGGCTGCAATTCCAGGACAGCTATATTATTGCCCGTCAGGATGTAAATGCTCCTCTGTCTGATCAGGCATTAGCGCAGGCAGATCAGTTTGGTTCCCGCCCCGTATCTGATATCGAATGGAGGTCGTTAAGCGTAACATACCAGGTTCCTCAGAATCTTCTGCAAAAGATAAGGGCACGTTCACTTCAGGTCTCTTTGCAGGGAGATAATCTTAATCTCTGGACGAACTATGTAGGTCGTGACCCACGGGTTAATGCTGGTAGTGCCACATCTTACGATATGTTACGTGATACAGGCCTCATCATGCCTGCATCCAGAAAGTTTTCACTGTCCTTACGCTGGGGTTTATAAAATGATTCCTATACAACAAACAGGTAGAGGAGCTTCAGGTATGCGAAAACTTAGTCGGGCTCTGCTTTCTATAGGCGTTATTCTAATCTCTGCATGTTCGCTTGATGGTCTGGTCAGTGTGGATGATCCCGAGGGCGAAAGAGAGATAGATCGCGAATCATTGAATACTCTGGCAGGTGGCATAAGTTTATATCACAACGCTGTGGGTAATCTTGCGCGAGGTGTGAGTGCCTTAAGTCACGATGTTGGATTTTTAACAGATGAAATGGCAGCGCTGAGAATCGGAGAGATAGGATCCACTGGCAGAACAAATTTCTACGATGCCCGTATTAAAACAGAGTTAAGTTCTTCAGTTCAGGGACTTACCTCAGATTCGTATAGTTATTGGCATTCCACCAGAACCTCCGCATCTCAGGCACGACAGATAATATCGCGTTTCGAATCAGATCTTAAGAATTTCTATCTAAGCGCTTCTTATGCTATAGAGGCACAGGCTGTTCTTGCTCTTGCGGAGAACTTCTGCTCAGGAGTTCCCTTAAGCACGGTACCCTTTGAAGGCGACGTCGAATACACTAGTGGTTTTAGTACTGAAGCAATGTTCGAGCAAGCTGTAGCTCTCTTTGATTCTTCGTTATCCCTGGCCCATGATAGTATACCTGTTCTCACACTCGCACGTATAGGTAAAGCACGTGCACTTTTAGGTCTCAATCGTTATCAGGATGCTGTGGCTGCAGTTGCCGATGTAGAACAGGGTGATGCTTTTACGCTTTCTTACACGCAGGCTAATCCACCTTCAGGTGGTGGCACTACGGGGGGAAGGACTTTTTGGACAAACCAAGGCACAGTCAACATATATAGATCATCGATCATTGAAAATATGGAAGGATTGAATGGTCTTCTTTGGATGGCATCTGGTAACCTTCCACAAGATCCTCGTGTTCCTATCAATACAACTACCACTCCCCGCAAACAAAATAAATTCACGTCCGGTACTCTGACGTTTCCGCTTGCTACCTGGATCGATGTCCTTATGATCAGAGCGGAAGCCAGCCTTGAGAACGCTGGTCCCTCCGATACCGAATGGCTTGATATAATAAACCAAGCTCGTGCGACAAGGGGAATCGTAGACACAACAGATCCTGGTGGTCCTGAAGCTAGAGTAAATCTGTTGTTCAGGGAGAGAGCTTTCTGGTTCTATCTCCAGGGTACCAGGCTATCAGACTATCGTCGTTTGGTACGTCAGTATAACAGAAATGTTTCTACTATCTATCCAACAGGACCATATAACAAAACAAGCGGAAGTATCCTTAACTATGGTGATGCACTGGTGTTTATGCCTTCAATCAGTGAGTTCAATTACAATCCCAAGTTCACTAGCTGCATCAACATAAATCCCTGATACGGTAAGTAGAGATTATATATGTCATTTTTATTGAAATATCTTCGCTTAACAATGCTATCATCTGTAGTATTGTCAGCGTGTGTGGATATCGAAGGGCCAGTACCTCAGCCAGTTGAACCATCCGATATTCTGGCCAATGTCTTAATGTCTACGACCGGTGTAGTTATGCAGATAGGAGATAGCGTAGCTCTTTCTCTTACTGCCGTGGCTATGGACAAGGGTGAGATTGCAATTACGAATCCCAGTAGTATAGTTTGGACCAGTGATGACGAAGCAAGGGTGAGAGTTGACTCTACAGGTCGAATCTGGGGAAATGCAGTAAATAGCGCGCCTGTGTTAGTAATTGGCAGTTGGACATATAACGGTGTTACCAGGGCAGATACTATCCCTGTAACCGTAACCGCAACAAGATATGATCTAACTGAATTGAAGCTAGTTGCTTTAGATAGCCAACGCGTTGGTGGCACTTCTCTTTTTGGTTCACCTCGAGTTAGAGTAGACGGTTATGTGAATAACAGTCTGGCAATAGAAGGCGCCATATTGCCGCTGTATACGACAGCACCTGTCAGTATTACCAGGCCTACGGGACAGAACTACTATTCCATTGATAATCCCACAACATATCTCGGCGATTTTACTGTCTATGTTGGAGGAAATGTCTATGGCACTGAAATGCTGGATAGTATCGTATTTACTGGAATCTATCCGACTACAGTAGTAGCTGGGTTTGCCGATATTCTTTCGTGGGAATCCAATCCGTCATCGATAAGTCCACCATCCACGGAAGCGACATTTGTACAGCCATGTGCTGTCTTTTTGTTAACAGTTTTTACTAGTAGCAGGCCCATAGATATTGTGTTTAGTGACTCGGCCTCAGGAAGCAGCGCTGATTGTGAACTATCGGATCCTACCAACTCTTTTCTTTTCCTTGAAGTTGTTTCCGGAAATGTGGAAAACGTCCCTCCTGGCACCTTTGGCTACCTGGTTAGAAAAAGTGCAACAATCGGTGAAGTTAAATGGCATGTACGGTATGCCGACACAAAAGAAATCATTCCAGCCTTTGGCGGAAGATACATTGTAAAAACTCCTGAATAACAATGACCGTTAAATAATTCTATGACATACACTAGACGTAAGCTTGTAAAACAGACTGGGTTAGCCACGGCTGGATTCTCAATGCTGGGAATAGTACCAAAACCTGCATTGGCCATGCTGGGTGCCAGCCCAGAGCCTGCACCCCCTATTCAGGATCCTCGCTTAAAAGAGCTTATAAACACGGCACTGGATGCCGCTAAATCTTCAGGCGCCAGTTATGCAGATGCACGTCTTACCTTTAACGACACATTAAGCTCGGGTGGAGGGAGAGAGCAAGGTATGTCCTTCGGCGTTCGTGCACTTGTAGATGGGTACTGGGGTTTTGCCGCCAGTCCTGTGTGGAATGTGCAGGAAGCAGGAAGGCTAGGGAGAAGCGCCGTTGCGCAGGCCAAGGTTAATCTGTTGGGCAAAGCGCGAGAAGTTGATCTTGCTCCTCTTGATTTGTCTGCGAGTAGCGGTGGGCACTGGACTATGCCAGTAAAAGATGATCCATTTGAGATCAACTTTCATGAAATAGAAGATTATGCACTGGCGTTGCAATTGTACATAGCAAGGCTGCGCACTCCCAAGACTCTAAACAGGATGATAAGAGTTAGTCTTCAGTTTGTGAGGCAGGATAAGGCACTGGGAACTACGGCCGGTCACTATTCTACACAGCGCCTCTATAGAACAGGCGGAGTAATATCATTTTTTATTGAGAATTCTGTTGATAGAAAGGGTGCTAATGTATTTATAGATCGTATCACACCTGCCGGTGCGGGATTCGAATACGTACGCGATCAGCCACTCAGAAAGTATATTCGGGAGGAATTTGAAAAGACTCTTGAAGAGATGGAACTTCCGGTAATTCCTGTAGATGTCGGAAGGTTTGATACCCTGATTGATCCCTGGGGAATGGCATCTCTTGTTAGCCAGACAATCGGAACAGCAACCGAGATGGATCGGGCAATGGGTTACGAAGCCAATGCCGGTGGAACAAGCTATATAAACGAACCGGGTGATATGATCGGTTCATTAAAAATTGGATCACAGGCGATCTCGGTAACAGGAAATCGTAATGAGGCTGGTAGTGTGGGAGCTGTTAAGTGGGATGATGACGGAGTTGTACCGCGTGATTTTGTTCTTGTTGAGAACGGTATACTTAAAAACATGCAGACAGATAGAGAGTCTGCCGGTTGGTTAAAAGATACTTATCAAAAGCATAATCTCTCTTATGCTTCCAACGGCTGTGCCTTTGCTCCGGATTCCATGTATCCTCCTGCCATTCATTCTGCTAATCTCAAGCTGAGCAACGAATCTGGTAGTACAGAAACACTAGACTCACTTCGTGGGCAGATAGAAAATGGTATTGAGTTCAAACAGCCAGGCTTTACTATGGACTTCCAGCAGTCAACAGGGCTCGGTGTAGGAACAGCGTTCCAGATAAAAAAAGGCAAGCGAGTGTCTTCTATTTCGAATGCTGGTGTCTTGTTCAGGACACCGGAATTATGGAGTGGAATTAAAGCACTTGGTGGATCTGACAGTAGCCGTAGATATGGTTGGGCGTCCGTAAAAGGCCAGCCTGTGCAGACAGCTTATCACAGTGTTACAAGTGTTCCTGCTCTGGTTAAGGAACTCACAATTATAGATAAATCAAGGAAAGCATAGATGAGTAAAAGAAATCACGATCCAGAGTGGCTGCAGGAAGACGCTCCGAGGCTCCTCACTGAAGCCGAAGGTGAACGTGTAGTACGTGAAGCAGTACAGCAATGCGAACCCGGTGGAAATCTGAGGGTTACATTGATGAGTTATTGGACGGGTTCTCTCAAGTGGGCCCGTAATCGTGCGGCAATGACAAGTGACCGTAGAGATATATTGCTTTCCCTCACTCTCTACATACGGAGTGCGCAACCGGCTATGGTTCTTACTAATCAGATAGATTCTGATTCTGTAGCCGCTGCGGTTAAACTGTTGAACAAACGTGCATTAGAAAAAGCAGATACTCGCCCCCTCGATCGTCAGCTGGAAATTTACGAACCAGATATTCCTTCTACGCCTGTATGGAGTGATGAGACATTTAATCGCCCTGCAAGTAAAAATGGAGCTCTCATAAACGAGCTTACAAATAAGTCGGAATCTGAAGGGCTTTTATCTGCAGGATACATCGAATCGCGCGGTGTTAATGCAACATATTTTCAGCGTGATCCATACGGTAGAGAGTCGCGAAGGTTTGGGCAGCTAACACAGGCTGAATGTTCTATTACTGTTCGATACCCTGATGGATCTGGTTCAGGATGGGCTGGTCTTTCCGGGTATGACTTTGGTGCCATTAGTGAATCCAAATTGGCCCAACAGGCACTGGATAAGTGCATGGCATCTGCCAATGCAGTTCGTATTGAACCGGGTCGCTATACTACTATACTGGAACCGCAGGCTTCTGCTACGATGATTGAGTCATTTGTTAAGGCTCTTAGCCGCGGTACTCCTGAAACTGGCAGAGGGCCATTAACTGCAGGGGCGGATAGTGCAGTTGGCCGATTCTTGACAAAGCTGGGGCTGCGGATTGTAGACGAACGTGTAACTATTTCTCATAATCCATCAGATCCAGCGATGGGGACTCTGGCTACACCTTTTGTTGAAGCTGTTACGTTAATTGAGAATGGCGTGCTAACGAATCTCTTCAATAGTTATACACATGCTCTTAACGAACTGGTAGAAACGAACGTAACCGCACCGAGACAGGCTTTCCGTATGGAAGGGGGAAACATCTCTGTTGAAGAGATGATCAGCTCTACAGAGCGTGGGTTGATAGTTACCAGATTTTCTAATCCTCAGATGATAGATGGCGATAGCCTCCTGCTGACCGGAGTAACACGCGATGGGTTATGGTTGATTGAGAACGGTAAAATTAGTAAAGCTGTACGCAATTTCCGTTTTACTGAATCACCATGGTTTATGATGAACAACATCAATCAGATCGGTGCAACAGCTCCAGTATGGAATCCAGTATCTAATTTACGATCCGTTGTAATTGACCCGCAGAATGCTATTGCTCCATTAATAGTTCCAACTCTCAAAATTAACGACTTTAGTTTCACAAGCACCGTGGACGCCGTCTAATGACAAGAATAAAAATCGCAGTTCTGGCTCTTGCAGCGATCTCTGGATTGACTTCGGTATTGCCTGCTCAGACACTTTTTCATCAACCAGATACTGCTCCAGATTACTCTCACTATAAATATGCGGAAGAGTGCCTGATAGCAATCAGGCGTATAGCGGATAGTGTTAAAAATACTGTGCCCGTATGGAGCGATACAGTTGCCTATAAAAAAGAATCGCTCCTCGCATCCAACAGCACAAAATCCATAGAGACTGGAACTCAGTGCCTTAATAAGTTTTCGGCAGATTCCATCTCTCGTGACGACGCAAAATATTGGTCGGAAGTATTTCTTTTGGCGGATATGGATGAAAAAGTAGATAGCGTATATCTGCGGATATATGATTCTATCTTTGCTCTCAGTGGTCGTCAACGCGACTCTCTGTTATACATGACATTTTCTGAGCATCTGCAAGTGTTCAGAAATGCCAGACCTGTACGGTTCGCTAAGATAAAAGAGCTTTACGATATGAGTAAAGCTCAGCTTCCTGCGGATTCATTTGTTCTTCGTATGGGACTGCCATCTATAATTCGTATGGCTGCAGACGATATCGGAGACGATAGTACAGCTCGCCTTATGGCACGCGAGGTTATGATACTAAATGATTCTTTGCCAGAAGATCAGCGTAATTCTCCCATGTACAAAGGCTTTTTTATTGAGATGATTAGCAGGGCCTTAAATCAGTTGTATGCGGACAGTCTTCTAACAGTGTTAAGTGTAGACACCGATGCGTATCTCTCCTTACGCAAAAAACTATGGGATTCGGCCGGCGGTGACAATGCGTCGTTTGATCGATTTAATGGTCCGTTGGGTGAAGTTGTTCCACCGATAATAGCCGATCATTGGTATAAGAGAGACTCTGCAGTTTCTGCAGGATACACCAAAATATCCGCATCAACTACTCCTGTGTCCGGCAGAATTAACCTTTTGGTTCCAATGCACGGGGGTTGTCATAATGAATCAATTACCACACTTGGAGCAACCAGAAAGAACCCCAGCGGTGGCTGTTGGCCTTCATATGCCACACTACGGCGAATCAAGAAAGAGTTTCCGCAGGTAGAGATCACTTTCCTGGTAAATACCCATGGTAACATCGGTAGAGCTGCTCCACTTAACCCAGGTGCAGAAGCAGATACGCTTGCAGATTTCTTCCTCGGATTTCATCAAATCCCAGGTCTGTTAGCCGTTGTTGAACGTGACTACTTCAGGCTTCCAGGGTTGGATCGTCGTCGCATTGATGTTCCTACAGAGAACGAAGATAATTATACGCTCGGCACATCGGGTAGCATTCTTTATTATGGATCGGTACTTATTGTTGATGAGAACGGAAAATTAGTACAGATAATGCAGCATCTACGGGATGTTAATCAGATCAAGCTGTATGAATTTGTTAAGGTATTGGTGAATCGATCTAATAGGAATTAATTAGATACGTCTTCCCAAACAGAATCCGGAGGTGCATTTTAACAAATGTACCTCCGGATTTTTCTGTTTCAGGAATAGTTCTGTGTATGCTTGTCAGCAAGATGTTGATGGAGTGCGCGTATGGGATTGGGAAGTATTCACAATTGTTCCAGAAATTTTTTGCGTTGTTCAACCTTTTTGAGGTATCTGTACAATGTCTCATTCACCCCGTGCCGACTTTGACTATGAGGAATCAAGTCAGGAAAGTGCTTTGGTAGCACGGGTACGTGAAGGGGATTCGAAGGCATTCCGCATTCTGGTTGAGCGATACATGGATAGTGTCACCCGTTTCGCATTTTATATCGTCCATTCACACGACTCGGCAGATGACATAGCTCAGAATGTTTTTGTTGGCATGTGGCAATATAGGCAGACACTTGATCCTGCGAGACCACTCAAACCCTATCTATTCAGGGCAACACGTAATCGTGCGCTAAACGAAAAGAAATCAAATGCTGTCAGGAATGCCTACGCGGAACAGGTACAGGCCGAACAGGATTCGGGTAGTATCCTTGCTTTCGAGCCGAGCCCAGAAGGGCTGATCCTGAGCACCTCCGCAGTACAGCATGCGCTCGAACAGTTATCCGACAGACGTCGCCTGGCCTTGAGACTACGGCTCGAAGATGAAATGACACACAATGAAATCGCTCAGGTACTGGACATCTCCTATGAAGCGGCAAAACGGCTGGTCGGACGCGCCCTGGCTGAACTTCAAAAAATTCTTGTGTCCCGATAGTGCCCGCTGAGTTGTATTTAATGTATGACGACGTACAAGCATGAGCATGAACCAGATTATACCGCATTAGAGCGCTATTGGCTGGGCGAAGCCACGCCGGAGGAGACGACATATATCGAATCCTGGTTTGCAGCTAGGCCTCAGGATAGAAGCTGGTTTGAGCAGATGCGGCAGGGATTAAAGGATGGGCGATGGGTGTCGTTAAGTCGGGATGATGTTGCAATGCGGGCCCAAAGCGTAATGCGGAAAACGGGTATAGAGAGCCAAGGCAATAGCCAGAGTGCAGTTAACAACACACCTGTGCCTAGGGTACGAGGATGGTACGCTGCGTCCTCAGTAATGCTGGGCATTGCTATGATTGCTATCGGTTGGTTTGTAAACGGTAATCTTATTAACTCTAATCTCACAGCGCACACTTCTGTTTATGCAACCGCGAATGGCGAACGTGCTACCGTAACGCTTCCAGATGGAAGTACTGCCACGCTGAATGTCGGTAGTCAGCTACGTGTCCCATCAAATTACGCAATGGGAAATCGTACAGTTGAACTTGAAGGTGAAGCTTTGTTCTCTGTAACTAATCATTCAGATGCACCCTTTACGGTAGAGGCAGGCCCCAGTGTAACCCGAGTGCTTGGCACTCAATTTACTGTGAGGCACTACTCCACAGATACCATTGCGACCGTTGCCGTCCGTGAAGGGAAAGTGATGGTTCAGTCGGAGGTGCTGACACAGGACCAGATGATAACCGTTGGTGCGAGTGGTGCTGGCAAGATAGAAACAATTCAGCCTGGAATGTTTTCGTTTAATACTGGCGTGTTAGCTCTTAATCCTATGCCTTTGAGCGATGCGATTATTGAGTTGAATCGTTGGTATGATATCGATATCAGGCTAGGTAATTCAGCATTGCAGAAGGAACGAATAAGTGGTCGTTTTGCAGCTGGGTCTGTATCGGATTTAATAGAACATTTAGAGTGGACATTTAATTTTCGCGTAGTTCGTGAAGGGCGCGTTCTAACTTTATATCGAGGATCATGATGGTTTTCGCGACAGTAGAGTTACAAAGCAAGTGTAGGGCACTAAGGGATTATGTTGTCTCGGTAGTAATCATATGCTCAGCTATCACACCGTTCAATTCCGCTCTTTTTGCACAGGGAAACTATGAAGTAGTAGACGGCCCCATGAAACTCGCTGAATCAAGAGCTGTTTCCCAGAATAACAGTGCACTGAAAAAACAGGTTACATTGGTTGCCCGGGATAGCACAGTTAGATGGGTCATTCATGAGATTGCGCGGCAGGCGGGGCTTAAGCCTATTGTTAATGAATTGAGCCCTGGTTTGAATTCTAGAGTTTCGGTGAATATCTCGAAGATGTATGTGATGGATGCCCTTGCTGTTGCGTTAAAAGGTTCGGAGTTGGAAGTGATGATTGGATCTGATAATGAGACATTGAGGGTAAGGCCGAGGTTGGATACTCTTGATGGTAAGGGAACCGGAAAGAAATCGATGGGGTCAATTGGAGGGCGTGTGATAGACTCTGCATCCGGAAATGCAGTGGTTGGAGCGACAGTAGTTGTTGTGGGAACTGCATTGTCTGCGGTGTCCAATGGGAAGGGGGAGTTTCAGGTAAAAGATGTGCCCGTTGGTAATCAGACAATAAGTTTTAAAGCGTTAGGATTTAAGACGCTTGGACGTAGTGTCAAGGTTGTTGAATCTCGCGGAGTTGAGATTGATGTTAGAATGGTGGCGAGTGCGACGGCGTTAAGTGAGGTGGTTACTACGGCTACAGGGAGTCAGAGGAGGGTTGAGGTTCCTAGTGATATTGTCAAGATAGATGCAGAGGAGATAAAAGAACGTACTCCTGTCAGAACAGTTACAGATATGCTTGAAGCCGCGCAGGTGCCAGGTGTATTAGTGCAAAGGGGGAGTGGTGAGCCGGGATCGCCAACCCGTATAAGAATGCGAGGTATTGGTAGTATTTCGCAGTCCAATGATCCTGTGATAATTGTGGATGGTGTATGGATTGATAACAAGAGCGATAATCAGGGAGCGAGAGGAATTGATGCCATCGATCCTCAGAGTATCGAAACGATCGAGATAGTACGAGGACCATCTGCAGCTACCATGTATGGTATGGATGCATCCAATGGTGTAATAGTAATTACTACCAAGAAAGGACGACCCGGTACCACTAGATGGGAATTTGGGTATGGGTATGACTGGGGGCAAATATCAGGCAAAAAACCTGTACGTTACTTCGGAATAGGACGGCCTAATCCTGAACTGGATTCACTAGTAACAATCAATTGTCCCGCACTCAGCCAGGTAATATCTGGTGTTTCTGTTATGAATGGTACCTGTTTTCAGGATTCTGTATCTATCTATGACCCTAATCACCCTCTCCTGAACAATGAAGCAGTAGAAACAAACCACAGAATGAATTTCTCTGTATCTGGAGGGACCGAGAAACTTCTTTATAGTTTGATGTTTAGCAGTCAGGATCAGATTGGAGCCAGACGAGAGCAGCCAATAAAGTTTGTACGTTTGAGAAAAATGGGGGCTAATAGTCTCTATGATGCAAGCGATTTTGAACGTCCTGTAACTCTAAATAGGCGTGACATCACGACTAACTTTACGGTACGTCCTCAAGAGAACCTTGATGTATCTGTCGTAGTAGCAGCATCTCAAGGAAAACAGGGAAGAGATAGCTTGTGGTTTCGCAGTCTGGCAGGTCTTCCTGATATTGGTGAG
Source organism: Gemmatimonas phototrophica (assembly GCA_040394885.1). Taxonomy (GTDB): domain Bacteria; phylum Gemmatimonadota; class Gemmatimonadetes; order Gemmatimonadales; family Gemmatimonadaceae; genus Fen-1247. Next base: position 41,764 of record JBEBRK010000001.1, on the reverse strand, counting down.
GCTCAGCCTCTTTCGCTGGATACCGTCGTCTTTCTCAGTGCAGCTCAGGACCACGTCATTGAACCATACAGAGAAAAATTGCACACTTCAGGTATTCGATTAAATAGCTCTATTAACTGGATGCCAGGCTTAGGGTTAAGATTTTCTGGAAATCTTGGTTTGGATCATGGTGTCAATGATCGGAGTACAAATCCACGCCGCATATATTGTTCAAATGATCTGAGTTGCCGAGATTCGATGAATAGTTTCGGCAGTGTTGTGAGACGTATGGAAAGGAATAGTTATAGTTCAAGACTGTCTGGTTCTACTATATTGAATTTAGGGCGTCTTAGCAGACTTCTCCAACTTCAGCCGTCTATAGGCGGTGACTTTAGACGCACCGAAAATAGTTCCATCGCAACATCGGGATTATATAATCGCCTTACAAGTGTAAGTGCCGGTTGGTATATAAATTCAACTATTAGGGTTCTTCAGCGACTATATTTTGATTTGGGGATACGTCAGGATTTAGGAAGTGCTATAACAACAACTTCTCGAACCGGTGGGCTACCATTTCTCGGACTGCCAAAACTTGGCAGCTCCTGGCTTATGTCAGATGAATCTTTCTGGCCAGAGAATAACATAGTCAACTTGTTCCGTATTCGAGGTGCCATCGGCTATGCGGCGGTACAACCAGAGATTACTGACATTCTTGGTGTGTATATGGACAGGGATATTTATACAGATAGTTCCCGGTTCATAAGAGGTGTTCTCCTAAGTAGCGCACCCAATCGTATGCTTGTTCCCGAAAAGGCAGGGGAAGTAGAGCTAGGCTTTGACTCGGAAATGTTTAGCGAGAAGGTGTATTTGATTGTTACATATGCACATAAGGAAAACAGAAATGCTATTGTAACGAGGAATTTGGCTCCTTCTTCTGGTTTGGGAAGTGCATCGCGTAAGCAGAATATAGCCCGAGTAGTTAATAAAAATTTTGAATTGGCTGCAACTGCAAGATTGATAGAAAATAAAATCGTGCAGCTACAAACTAACTATAACCTTACATTAAGCGAAAATAAGGTGGCTGAGTTAGGCAATAGAATAACGCCGTTTAATACGGAATCTGGCAGAATAGCTGAGGGATACCCCATAGCTAGTCAATGGAGTAAGGTAGTCCTTGATTATCGTGATGCTAACGAAGATGGAGTAATATCTAGGGATGAAGTTGTGATCTCTGACAGCCTTGTATACCGCGGATGGTCACAACCGAGGCATAGATCTTCATTTGGAGTGTCTTTAGGGTTGAACAACGTAGTCACATTCGATTCACGATTTTCATATCAGGGTAGATATTCTCAGAGCTACACATTTAATGGATATCGTGGTAGGGAAGATATAACTTCTCCACTACTTATTCAGGCAATGTATCAGGCTCGATTTAGAGGTGATGGTAATATGGAAGGAACGCAAACAGTATCCGATTTCAGATGGAATTCTGCTAGTGTAACTTTCCATCTTCCATATTCTTTTGCTCAACGACTTAATTCGCGGTCCTTACAATTGCGATTTCAGGGAAGCAACTTGGCACTTTGGAGCAATTATTCCGGAAGAGATCCCGGTGTAAACTCCAGTCTGCTGGGTTCGAGTTCAGGAGATTTACTTCAAGATAACGGAAGCACAATGCCTCGTCCTAGATTATTTGTTGTAGAGCTCAGATGGGGAATATAACATGATGCGTACTCTGATTGTTGTATTCATCCTTATATCATCTATATCCTGTTCTTTGGATGGTGCTGCCTATGGGAATGAAGATGGTATACTGAACCACAGCTATATTAAGTCTAAAGATGGTGCGATAGGAGTGTATTACTCTTCCGTTTCCTCTTTGAGAGATGCGTTGTCTCTTCTGTCTAGAGATGTAGCTTTTTTCACGGATGAAATTCAGTCCATGCCTTATAATGGGCAGCATAGTAATTCCTGGGCATCTGACATCACTTCCCTGGATAGTCGAAATAACGCAAAGCTTGATATGGGAGGTGGTCTATCGCCTCGATTCGAAGATAACTTATATGAACATTTAAATGCAGCTCGAATAAGAGCTGCTCAGGCTCGGGTGCTATTGAAAGAGTACGGTGATTCTACAACTCAAGCCCTTATTGCAAATGCGTATTCAATTGAGGCTTACTCAATAGTATTTCTGGCAGAGAATGGATGTTCAGGAATTCCATTAACATATATACCTTTTGAGGGATCTGTAGAATATACGGAAGGATATTCTACTACCGATCTGTTTCGTAAAGCTGTAGCGCTATTCGATTCTGCTGTATCATTTGAACATGATAGTTCTCATTTCTACACACTCGCTTCGGTGGGGGTCGCGCGTGCATATCTTGGGTTGGGTAAATTTGATAGTGCTTTATTATCTGTACGTGAAATGGATTCGGAGGATAAATCATTTACACTTGCTTATACAGATGCATTTACTCCAAGGGATAGTATCCCGTATACACGGTTTTGGACTTATAGAAATCTTTCATCATCAGGTAGTGAGAGTGTACGATCCGAGTTGGATTATGTGTATGTTGAGAATTCGGAAGGGGAAAATGGTATTGATTGGATATCTTCAGTAGCGAATATCCAAGATCCCCGTATCCCAGTTGAATTGGTCTCCAATAATTTTAGATTATTCCCTCAACAGAGGAAGTTCGTTGGAGGCGCCGTAACGGTTACACTCGCAGGTTGGATAGATGCCAGAATGATAGAGGCTGAAGCAATTTTGAATCAGAATGGTCTATCCGGAACTTCCTGGTTGGAGCCGGTTAATGAAGCAAGAAGATCTATAGGTCTGTTCGATACAACGGACCCAGGAAGTTCAGATGCACGAGTGGATCTTTTATTTCGAGAAAGGGCATTCTGGTTTTATCTCACCGGTAGCCGGCTAGGTGATATGCGTAGGTTGGTTAGGCAATATGGGCGCGTTGTATCTGATGTATATCCTTTTGGTATATATACCAAGGCTCCGAGTACTTCACAGTACCTAAACTTGCAATTCTATGGTAACTATTTTGTCTTCGCACCGCCAGAAAACGAATATCGTTACAACTATAAATACGCAGGCTGTGAACATTATAATCCGTAAAAGATAAAATAATTATGGCTGCTTTTGTACTTTCTCGACAGATGCCTTTGATTCTGAGTGCCTTAGTCTTCATTGTCGTGCCCGGATGCTCGGACATTGAATCTCCACAGATTGGCTCTGTACCACCAGATCAGATTCTTTACCAGGTAAGAATATCTACCAATACTGTTATGATGCAACGGGGTGATAGTCTTCAGTTGTCCCCACGGGCGATTTCTTCTACAGGCTCGGAATTGGATGTTAGTCAGGCTGATTACATTACTTGGTCAACTACAAACGGTGACATCGTAACAGTCGATTCCACTGGCTTGATAAAAGGTATTGCTAATACACCGTCTCTTCCTGTTAATGTTTCAGTTTCTTTAAAATATGGGTTGGTTACAAAAAATCATTCTATACCGGTGTACATTACAGATGGTAAAATAGAAATAAGCAAGATTAAGTTGATTTCGCTCGATAGTACAAGGATCTCTTATACACCCTCTTCTGGTGGTGGAGTACCTATTGATGGTGGTGGGCGTGGAACAACCCCTCCCAGAATTCAAATAGAAGCATTCTATGATGGAGAGCCAGTTATAGTTTCGGAAGCTCTCCCATTAGAAGCTCCTGTTGGAGTAATATTTAATTTTGACCGTGATGCCCAGATTTATCGTGTATTATCTGGAAGTCGTAATATCGGTAAGTTTATGATACGATTGTCAGGTAATTTGTATGGTAATGAAGTAAGCGATAGTCTGGAGTTTGAATCTGTTTACTATCATAGTAAGGGAATAGCGAATCCTGGCTTTAGTTGGACTGCGCTGTTTGATCCAATTAATGGTGTGCCTCCATTGTATGCCAGAGTGGAAACTGATAGTGTTTGGAGAAATACTGTTTCTTCTAATAATATAGTTCTTCAAAAATGCGCAGTCATTTATATCAATGGTGGTAACGAAGAATTAATTCAACTCTTATATCCTGAGTTTAGGTATCCTCCGTTAGATATCGTTTTTGATGACTCAGCAAATGTTTCGGATTGTGATTCTGGCAATGTCGACACAAGTAAATATTTAGAGGTATTAGGAGGGAATATATATAACTGGTCGAAGTCGGATAAGGGAATTGTCAGGAAATCCTCTACGATTGGAGAAGTAAAATGGCATGTGAGAGATGCCGCAACAAAGGAGATACTATTTAATGGTCGTTATGTTGTTAAAGAACCTGAGTTTTAGTACCCATGTATATATCCTTAGACAAAGATTGTTAAATGACAGTTAATAGAAGAAGCTTTATTCATACAGCATCTCTGGCATCACTAGGGATGTTTGTTCCAATTGGGAGCGTGGCACGTGCTGCCGATATGTATACTTCTGCTGCCTTGCCACTTGATGATAAAGCATCTCGTTTGCGGGAGTTGGCACTAAACAGAGCCAAGGACTTGGGGGCAGATTTTGCTGACATACGCTTTACCTATACTCAAAAGCTTATGGTCGGCGCCCCTCAGGCTATGGATCCACGTGAACACTTTGCAGTTGGAATAAAAGTTCTGGTAAAGGGATATTGGGGATTTGCGAGTTCCTCAATATGGGTTGAGGAACAACTTATGAATTTGATAGATCTTGCTTTTGAGCAGGCGAGTGGAAATGCTCAGGGGCCGGATCGTTATGTGGATCTGTCGAGCTTCAATACCCATACGGAATCCGGCAGTTGGGTGATGCCTGTTAAATACGATCCGTTCGAGCGTAGTCCCTATGAGTATTTTGATATGGTTAAAGGTGCTTATGATTTTCTGACTAAACTTCCGTGGATGCAGCAAGTTAAGTTAGAAGTCAACTTTAACAAACAGATGAAGTGGTTTGGCTCCACTAACGGTTCCAGGCAGTATCAGGAAACATATCTTTCCTGGGGAAACATGAGCTTCGTTAAGAGTGGTGAGACGGTAATGATTGAAACCATATCGCCAGCAGGTATGGGGTATGAGCTTTTCACAGATCAGGATTTATATGGTATGTTGCGGAGAGGGTATGATGAAGCAGCATCCCGAAATGGTCTTAGGCGTGTACCTCTCGATATTGGAAGATGGCCGGTTGTAGTTAATGCCGTTGGTGTAGCAGGTCTTGTGGGAGGGACTCTCGGATCTGCCGCAGAACTAGATCGAGTTCTGGGATTTGAAGCTAATGCATTTGGAAGCAGTTATATCAATGAGCCCGAAAGCCAGGTAGGATCCTACGAAATGGCATCTCCAGAGATTCAGGTCGCTTATAATCGAGACGAGCCTGGTGGAGCCGCAACAAGAAAATGGGATGACGAAGGAGTTTCTGTAGGCAGAAGCGGCACCTTTATAAAGAACGGTGTTCTTAACACTGTTTTTACCGATCGTGAAATGTCGCACTACGTGTCGGATAAATCAAAGATAACAACCGGGTCATCGTCTGCTCCTGATGCATCTTATCCAGCAATGGTACACTCCGCAAACCTTGTACTTGAGCCCCGAAAGGGCGGCAAGACATGGTACGATTTGGTGGAATCCATGGATCGTGGCATTGCACTTAAGTATTCCGGGTTCGGTGCAGACTGGCAGCTTACAACCGGAATGATTAATGGCGTTCAGGCATATGAGGTGAGGAAGGGCAAGATAACTGGCAGGATATACGGTATGGGCGGGCTCTTCAGAACATCAGAACTATGGAAAAAAATAGGTGAGATTGGCGGTGAAGCGAGCAGTATTCGTTTAGGCTTCAAGAGCACTAAGGGCGAGCCAAGTAGAGATTCTCACTTTAGCGTTACAGCACCTGCCATGATATTCGACGAAGTTCCAATTATTGATTCAAACAGGAAATAGAAATGCGAGCTATTGATAAAAACTCAGACAGAGTTGCTTCGGAAGATGAGCTAAACTCAATTCTCGATAAAATAATGAGCTACAAGACAGACGGAGGTGTCTTCGATTTTCGTGTATCCTCCTACTGGCAGGGATACACTAGGTGGGCCAGAAACAGAGTAGGAATGGCCTCTAACAGGAGCTATTACTCAGTCATAATTGCGCGAGGTGAATCCAAGGGATACTGGCGGCTATGTTTGCTGAATCAGATTGATGATGAATCTTTGAAGAACGCTGTTAAGTATGTCGAGTGGCTGAGTAAGAAGGAAAACAGGGAGATTTTTCCCCAGGAATTCCCTATTAAGCTACCGCCGGTGAACGATCGTAAGGCCAATGTGTGGAATGACTCCACTGCTGGCTACAGCTTCTTTGACTCGGGTAAGATAGTACAGCTTACTTGTGACTGGGCTGAAAAGGATGGCCTTATCGCGGCAGGATATATCGATTGTACAGCTTTCTCGACAGCCTATATCAGGTCTAATGAAACAACTGGAAAAGTCGATCGTGGTTTTACACGTCTTACACGTGGGCAGTGCTCCATAACCGCTAGAGAGCCTAAAGGGCAAGGTTCGGGATGGGCTGGTAAATCAGATATTGATTTCCAGAACATTGATGAAGAAGTAATAGCAAAAAAGTCTTTTGAGAAATGTAAGGCTTCCTTGAATCCCGTTAGATTGGAACCGGGTAGATATACAGCTATTCTCGAGCCACAGGCTGTAGCTGGGTTGGTTGCTGAGCTGCTATTTGCCGATCGCAATACAATGGATAGAGCAGATGCTGAGTTAGGCAAAACTCCCTTTTCACTCCAACCGGATATGGCGTCAGGGTTGGGGCTTACTAAACTTGGGCTGAGAGTTTTTGATGAACGTATAAGCGTCTGGCATGATCCATCGGATCCGGAACTTGGTGTAGTCGGTTATGTAGATAAGTATCATGGAATGGGACCTGTGACCTGGGTCCAAGATGGAGTGTTGACAGAGTTGGCCCATGGTGAAGTCTATAGTGTGAATCGATTAAGTACCGAAAACAACAACAAGATTCATAGAAAATCATTTCGTATGAGTGGTGGCACTATGAGCATCGACGAAATGATAGAAAGTACAAAAAGGGGGATTGTAGTAACAAGATTCTCAGATGCAGCGGTTACTCACTCCGGAAGTATGTCGGCATCTGGTATGACACGTGACGGTCTTTGGCTAGTTGAGAACGGCAAGATCACTAATGCATTGCGTAACTTCCGTACTCTGGAATCTCCATTTTTTATTCTTAATAGTATTGAGGAACTCGGAGTTCCGGAAAAAGTATTCGTCAATTATGCCGGACAGGAAGAACCTTGGCTCGATTTCGGTATGCTGATTCATAATTTTGCACCACAATACATAGTTCCAAGTCTTAAAATAAAGGATTTCTCATTTACCTCAACGGTGGATGCGGTATAGCGATGATGTCATTGTTTGAAAAAATCAGCCTCATTGCAAAAAGAACATTATTCTTCTCTGCATTTGTTTGCTTAATGTGTCCTGATCAATCGGTGTCTGCACAGGCTGCATTCAGGATTCCTAAAGAGGTTACTGACTTCAGTAATTATTCCATACCAGAGCATTGTATTGCTCTCAAGAAACGATTGGAAAAACAGCTGTCGACTTGGCAGGATTCAACATCTATAATACGTGATATACTAGCAGAGATAGTGATAGATACTACTCCACCAGGTGTGCGTGAGCGGCTTGCTGCGTGTGGGAAGAAATTTCAGAATATGAAGGTCCCCACCGATTCCGTCTATGAAGAGACCAGGGATGCTCAGATTGCGGATGCACTATTGCTTGCCTGGGCTACGAGGGATCTCACTTGGTTTTTCTCTATTATTGATAATGATTTAGAAAAAAAAATGCCTGTTTCTCCTCATGCAGTAAATAGTGTTATGTCGAGAGTGACAGATGCTATGTTCTCATTCTTGCCTGTAAATGATGATGATTTCAATCTATGGGATTCATTATACACTACTATTGTTACAGGTCAGTATGCTCAGTCTAATGGTGACCTGAAGGTATTTGCCAATCTTATAAATTCCCTTTTGGGACAGGCGAACATTCTTTCTCGGTATAGTCGGCCTAGAGAACATAAAATCCTTAGTGGCCTTGTCTCGAAGATAGACAGTACGGGAGTCTCTGACCTGGATTATGATAAGGATAAAGATCATCCATTTAGTGACGCTGTATTCACTATAAAATACGGAAAGAGGAAAGCTCTACTAGCACTTAGGCGTGATAGTCTTATTGGTGTTTTAAAGGATAAAGGACCCGATCAATATATCAATGCGCTGGTCAGCATTGAGCACCAGTCGGGTTTTAGAGATGCGATGCTACCAGGTCTAGTAGGGCGTAATGGAGGTACGGGTAGAGAGATGAGATTACTTCCTGGAACGGTCGTTTATAAGGATGGAGAGTTCTTGTTATCGGAAGGGATAACTCATGAACAACTCCTTAATGAGGAATCATACTCATATGATTCTGTCAAGCCATATGTAGTTGTTTATATGGAAAGTTTGTGCAACTCGAAAGCTTCAATGGCAACTCTGGCACACCGATCCCTTATTGAAAAGGTATCCTCTTGTCTAGAACTAATGGAAGCCCTTAAGTGGATTAGCAGGAACCATCCGGATATCCAAGTTGTTTTGTGGACTCCTTTTAGAGGTCAGGTAGGTACTATGTTAACAGAATCACCAGCAAAAGAATCCAGGGAACTGGTTAAAGCTTTACATGACTTTTACGGTATTTCTGCAGATATAGTTATGTATAATACCGAGTTCTACAATATGCCTGACACTCTTGATATGCGCAGAGTAGACATTTCCGTTGACTTTCTCCAATGGATTGTAAAAATGACTGGCGGCATGTACCCTCGGGAACCAAAAATGCTAGTTGTTGCTCCTGGCGGAAAAATCATGGCCACTTCTTATAGCATCAATGTGGTTAATGCCATGATGGAATGGTATCGAAAGTCTCCTAGGTTGGCTGGATTAGGAAATAAGAACTGATGATTCTTAAATCTTTCCTGATTGCAGGTATTCTGATACCTTCCATTGTATATAGCTATGGTGTTGTCAGGGCCTTGCCATCCGTTTCTCTTGATAGTAGCGGCATAGCAGATTCGGTGATAGTGGATACTGTATCTCCATCAATGTTTATAGAAGGGTCTATCAGTTACGGCATGGATACAGCTATTCATGCCTGCGAGGATTTCTATCGTCATGTAAACGGGTATTGGAGAGATAAGGCTGTTCTTCCTAATAACGTTAACGCTTCTTTCAAATCCGTAAGCTCATTTGTATACGCCTTTGATAGAATGATCAAGAGAATGGAGTTTGTCTTTGACTCGGTTCGAAAGAATATAGATGGTCTGTCTGATCCAGCCTTGCAGGCGGTTGGAATATTCTATGAGAGCTGTATGTCTGCCGATACCCTTGAAAATCCTAGAATCATTAAAAGGAATAGCTCCGGAATGTTCTCTCGCTCATTAAAAGATACTGTCGTTCAGCCAGTAAAGGATACAACTCGCCAGGAGATGTGCCGAAATCGTGTTCTACAGTATTTGGGTGGGGCTGCCGGTCAGGTATATACTAAGGAGCTTATAGCTTCTGGGGCTGTAACACATATGGAGGAGATTCTGACAAACATACGCCGGGAGGTTATTGACCGCTTAAAGAATAACTCCATTATGACAGCGGATGAAAAAGAGTATGCACTTGAGAGGTTGTCTCGTCTTGTATTGCGTGTTGGTATTCCGGAGGAAATGGTCGATTATTCGGACCTCAAGTTAAGTCCGAATGACTATGAGAAGAATAAGAAGGAGATATACAGTTTCAGTAATCTTCAGTGGGCAGGTAATCTCGGAGCAAATACACGAGAGCTGTGGAAAATGAGTTTGCTGAGGCCCAATGCTTCCTATCTGCCATTTGAACATGCAATAGAGGTTCCACCTATTATGTTCTCGGCTCCGTTCTTTTATCATGAGGGCCCTGAAGTTTTGAACTATGCAGGAATAGGCTATGTAATCGGTCATGAAATCTTCCACAGCGTAGCTCCTCAGATACTTGATATGGAGCGGGAAGAAATGAAGAGCGAGTTGGAGCGGTTTAAAACTTTCAATAGTTCGTTGGGGGAATTGGATGGGTGGAAGGTAGACGGTAAGCGATCGTTCAATGAGGATATTGCGGACCTTGGAGGAGCAAGAATCGCTTATTCAGCGTGGAAGTCAACATCTAAGCCCTCACCTACAGATATATCGATAGAAGGCTTTACTCAGGACCAACTGTATTTCGTGGGAATAGCTCGATTATGGAGAACAGTTTGGAAAGGAGAACCGCCTAGAATGCCACATGCTCCTGGTTTTGCACGGACAAACGGGATAGCAAAACAGATGCCTGAATTTGCACAGGCGTTTGGATGTACAGTCAAGGACTTGATGTACATGCACCCAGACAGTATGTCCAAAATCTGGTAGCAGAATAACCTTTAAAATTAGATGATGAAACTATTTAATAAGAATAAAGCAGCAGGATCATATATAAGTACCATCTGTACAGTTCTGGTTGTTATGTTTGCTTTGTTAATTCCATATGACACCGCCCACGCTCAGATTCGAATGGGGGACCTTATTCAGAAAGCTATTCCAAAGAAGCCCGAACGGGATACTGCAGATAAAACCTGCCGTGGACAGTTCTGCGGTCATGTGTTTATATCACCTGATGAAATAAGCATTTCTCCAGATTCTATTAAAGGAGATACCGTGGTAATAACACTAGAGCTTTCCAATAGAACAGATACCGTCATAATAGGTCTATGGAAAACATACGATGTTTCTCCTCCTGTAGGAATTGCTTTGGATAGCAATGATTCTGAAATCGCTAATAAAAAACGAGGTGGGTCTTTATTGGCTAAAAAAGATGATTCGTCGGAAGGTATGTCACTGTCTAGCTGGCTTTTTGGATTTCCCGATTCAGTTGTTATTAAACCCCATTCTACAATAAAAATGAATGTGATCGTAAGGGTTCCCAAAGGGTTAAAGGAAGGAACATATATCGGGTGGTTAGGAGCTATGTCTGAATTTCTTGGAAATCGTCCTCCTCCTCAGAAACCGATACGCATGGGAATTATTAGTAAAGTGAAGCTTACTTATAAGGTAAGGTAGGTAGTGAAAACACTGAAAGCCACTAAAAAATGTTAAAATTCAATATAAATCGAAGAAAATTACTGATAGGTAGTACAGGAGCTTTATCCGTTGCAACTATGCCAAGCGTGTTACGTGGAAACAATTTGCATAAATACTCCAGTAAAAGTCGTCCATTCGTCGATTTGCTTGATCCCGATCAGGTGGCATCAATAGCATCCCGTGCTGTAGAAGTGGCGCAGGCACAGGGAGCTGCCTATTCTGATGTAAGAATTATTCGTAATGTGCAACAGATAATTATCTTTCCGGGAGAAGTAAGTGCCGATGTAATTGACCAGGAAACTCTTGGTATAAATGTAAGGGTTCTTATAGATGGTTATTGGGGATTTGCTGCAAGTCCCTATTGTGATGCAGAAGAAGCGACATTGCTTGCAGAGGAAGCTGTTCGTCAGGCGCGGGCCAACGCTTCTCGTGGACCTCGAAACATTTTGTGGGATGGACCTATAGTTGAGAGAGGTGCATGGGTATGTCCAGGCATTGATCCCATGAGTGTTACTCTCGAAGAAAAGCTTGATTTCGTCAATGCCTGGCGAGTGGATGTATCTGAGTATCACGATGGTATACACAAAGTGGGACTTGAAAAAAGCAGGTTAGGATTCAACCGATATGAGTGGTGTTTCTGCAGTAGTGAAGGAGCTAAACTGCAACAAATTTTTTACAATAGTTCCGGGTACTTTGCTCTCCAGGCAGGATCTCCAGTAAAGGGAAAAGGTTTTCCTGTGAGTTTGCAAGGCATGCGGGACAATACTGATCCGCAGCTTGGTGGCTGGGAAGTATTGCTCAACGCCAGATTAAAGGATCGCATCCCTGAAATGATAGAAAAATCTATGGAGACAGCCGGTCTTGGGGTTAGTCCGGTGGATATTGGTCGATCTAATCTGGTATTGGATGCGCGTACTGTAAGCATTTTGTTACCATCAACGTTTGGGAAAACCACCCAATTAGACATAGCTATTGGGAATGAGGCAAACGCAGGTGGGACGAGTTATTTGGGCCCGGACCCTTACGAATTTCTTGGAAACCCAGTAGCTGCTTCATCAGTTACAATATCTGCAAATAGAAGTCAATCATCAGGGCTCGCAACCCGAAAGTGGGATGATGAAGGTGTCGTTCCTCAGTCATTCGATATAGTCAAAGATGGTAAGCTTATGGACTATCAGACTGATCGTGAACTCTCGGCAGAATTGCGTAAGTGGTATAACTCCCAAGGTATGAATGTGGGTTCTCGTGGTTGTTCATCATCGGGATCAGGATTGGATTTGCCAATGATATTTAGTCCCAATCTTGAGTTATCTCCCTCTACCCAAACTATGAGTTTCGAAGATCTAGTTGCAAATACAGAACGAGGATATGCTCTATTTAGCTATTATATGAGTACTTCATTTAATGGTAGAGATGGCTTTGCGGCTAGCAGTCCCTATAGCTATGCCCGGGAGATAGTTAATGGCAGGCTTGGAAATTTTGTACCTGGAATAGGGGTTCTTTTTCGCTCAGATGAACTATGGAATAATGTTATTGAAATAGGAGATAAAACAACTCAGAGGCAGTTTGCATCAGGAGCATCTAAGGGAGAGCCTTCTCAAAGCAAATCTTATTCAGTAAGTACGGTGCCAATCAGCATCAAAGATATAGCAATCATAGATCCATCGAGACGTTCATGACACAGGACGATTTATTCAATAAACCCGCAGACCGGTTTCTATCAAAAGAAGAATGTGCGTTTATAGCTTCTGAAGCTCGTAAGTTTGCAAATGGTGGCGGCATAACTGCTCTTCGTATTGAAAGCAAATGGATGGGTAATATACGTTGGGCTCGGAATAACATTATTTCCAGTGGGGATGTTCGCTCCAATGTCTTGAGGGTAGGCCGAGGTATAAATGGTGCTGCTGCAAATGTAACGATAAATGAGGTTTCGTTGCGTGCTTTGGAGCGAGCAGTTCATCGCGCCGAAAGATTGACTAATCTGCGTCCAGAAGCGCCTGCAGATATTATGGATAGTTATATGGCACCATATGAAGAACCAAAGATCTGGTTTGATAGCACTTATGTACTGCTGGCCGAAGCACGTGCCGATCTCGCACATGATCTTATGCAGCCAGCAGCTAAAGCTGGAGTGCTGTCGGCAGGGTATATTCAGGTCTCTGGCACTGGTCTATCTCGTCAGAGAGAAGTTGGAGCTTCACCTTATACCCGTTTTACCGAGGCTCAATTTAGCGTAACAGTCAGAGATCCTAAAAATTACGGATCAGGCTGGGCCGGAATAGACTGGAACGATTGGAACAGAATTGATGGGAAGCAGATCGTAGAAACTGCTCTTGATAAGTGTTTAAGATCAAGGAATCCTGTGGCAATTGAACCGGGAAGGTACATGGTAGTTTTGGAGCCTCAAGCTACTCACGATTTAGTATCGGGAATGTTTGGAGGAGGTATTCTTGAAAGGAAGATTGCTGAAGACACTCAGGTCCCTAGTGGTCCCTATGCTTTAAGGCGAGGATATTCCAAGATAGGATTACGGATCGTAGATCCCAGAATAACCATAAGGTTTAATCCGTTGGATCCTAACTGCTCGTTTCCACCGTTTGACCAATTTGGAGAGGTTTATAGAGAGACCAAGTGGATAGAAAATGGTATCCTTAAAGAGCTAGCTTATAACAGAAGATATGGTGTGGAAAAACTTGGCAGAGATTATGCCCTACCTTCACAAGGATCATACTCCATGTCTGGGGGAGATTCGACAATTGAGACGATGATCTCCAATACTGAAAGGGGATTATTGGTTACTCGGCTGATGATCGAACGGGTTATAAGCTCTCAACAGCTATTGGCAACTGGTGTAACACGAGATGGGCTCTGGTTAATAGAAAAGGGAAAAGTGTCCCAGGCCGTCAAGAATTTGAGATTCACTGAGTCTCCTTTATTTGTTCTTAATAATTTGCTTGAAATGGGAAAACCAGAAAGAGTGTTTAGTCCTGGAACTCCTGCTGTTGCACCCCCAATTCGTGCTCAGGACTTTTCTTTCACTGCTACGGTGGATGCAATTTAATACTATGTCAAAGTTAATAATCAACAGTATTGGAAATCTAACTGATAGTTTTTTTAGCCAAGCGGTAGGATTATTCAAGTCACTTTCTATAGGTGCATTATTTCTTGTTTCGTTCGTACTACCTCTTCGGGCACAGGTACTCTCGTCGTCTGCAGATACAGGTCGTATGGCATGGGGACATAAAGACTTTAGTCGTTATGACCGTCCCAGTATGTGTGACAGAGCCGCAATGCTCACAGGTGGTTACGAAACTAGAAAATATGATCCTGATACAATCTTGCAGATTCGAGAAGATGTCGATACACCGTTGCCTGAGGAGGTTGTTGAAGTTGTAAAGAATTGCCTGAGCACACTGAGTACCGACTCTATAGATCCTCGTCAAACGTGGAGTTTGGTGAGAGCTATGCTAGCAATAAACGAGGACGAAAGATCAAGAAAACCGATCGATAAATTGCTCGTCAACGGCAAAACTCGTGCTGATACCATGCACGTTCTTGGTAAAGCTATGACGCTCTATCTGGAAGTCACACCGACGCGGTTGGATTTAGCTCTTTATTATGCCCGATTGCTGGACTCTCTTGTTACAGGGGCAGGAGTGCAGGTGGTGCGATTCAATATTCGCAATAATATTGCTAATCACTGGATGCGTAAATATGTCGTTGACAGTGTCAAAAAATACGCGAGTGAAGCTATAAAGATATACAGATATATGGATCCAACGGAACAGGATATGGTTCCCATACATTCACTCTTCGGAAACCTGATCAATATTGCAAACGAACGAGGTGATGTAGCAGCACAGGAAGCTATTCTCGATACTGCGCGCGAACTTATGTCCGAATGGCGCCAGGATGATGGCAGATCGTGGCTCGATCGGACAACGAGATCAGTGGATATTCGCCGCTCTATGTATGGAAGAAAGACTCAGCCGCTGCAGGGGGCATTCTGGCTAAATAACCAGGGAGTTCCTCGGCCTACAACAGGAAAGATATCTCTTGTCGTGATGGTTAATCATAATTGTGGTACTGCTATTAGATGCGTCAGTCAATTCATAGCTCTTAAACGCCTTCAGGCGATATATGGTGATAAGCTTGATCTGACACTTATTTCTGTTACTCAGGGCTATGCCCCAGCATCTGGGGTGCTTACTCCAAGGGAAGAGGCAGAAGCTATAGCAAAGTATTTTACCGGCTTTCATAAACTATCGGCTGCAATTCTTGTTGATGAAGCGCCAGTTTATACTATTGAGGATGGACGTGTTCTAAGGGATCTGGCACCTATTGTTCATACTTTCAATGAGCTTGGTTCGGTAAATGCTATTCTTACAGATTCTGAGGGGCGAATCAGGTGGCTTGGTAATCTACGAAGTGAAAATGATAGAAAGCCTCTTGTACTGACTATAAACCGTATACTGGAAGAAGAGTAACTGGACAAATGCGAAAGAGAGTGCAATTGAGCTGTATTAATTTAGGTGTAGCGATAGGGTTGGTTTTCTTCGCAACTACTGCCGGTGCCCAGACTAAAGCTGCGGACTATATTGCCGTGGGAGACTCAGCCCTGGCTGAATTTCACGGTATGGATGCTCTTAAGGCGTATCAATCTGCCTTGGAATTGGATTCTAATAACGTTCCACTGTTACTAAAAACAATTACCCTTATCAAGGATCTGTTTGAATCTAAAGATCTTGTGTACCAAGTAGGAAAGGACTATGGTAGTATTGCTAAATCCTACATTAATCGCTTAAACAATGTTGACTCGAGTAGCAAGGAAACACGTATTGCTCGCGCACAGTATATTGACATAGATCACATGTCAGTTCACAGTCATGATCCTAAAAAGGTAACTGATAGATACAGAACAATAAAAGCGTGTGTCGATGCTGTTCTGGAAAGCGCAGATTGTGCTGGAATGCTCGCGAAATGGTATCTGGAGGAAGTAAATACTATTCAGGAACTGCGCATTATCACGGTAAACAAGCATCTAAAAGATAGTGTCATCACATCCGCTGATTCAGTCATATTTATGCAGATAAGCTGGGATAGCGCCATGAAATATTTAGAGCTTTCTCACAAGCTTGCCCCTGACAATATGGGTTACGCCTTCCTTCTTGGACAGGTTAGCTTCTCCCGCGGTGATACGGCTAAGGCTAAAGAGATGTTGTTAAAAGTAGATTCCATGCCTGTTAGACACTTTCGAGATCCCCAATACAAACGTAATCTGGCTAACTATAAAGCAAGATTAAGAATAAAGAATTAGGTTTTATGAAATTTTTATGGCTGATGTTAAGTGCTTCCATTGTCTCTCTGGCAGGATGGAATATCTACGATGCAAATGCTACAGAGAATAAATCGTATTTTCATGGATTGTCTTTACAGGGCGTTCATGGCTGGATAACTGATTCAACTGAATCAGATTCTGCAGCAGAGAGGGCATCGATGTTAAGAGACCAATTCGATAGTCTCGTAATGAGTATGAATGGCAACTCCGTAACGTATGGCCTGGATACTACAATCTCTCCTTGTGAAGATCATTACCAGTTTGCCAATGGCGGTTGGCGTGATGCGGTGAAGATGCCAGACACGAGAGACAGGCGTTATCAGATGATTAACTTTTTCAGCTATGCTCAGAGGCGTATGTATGACCGGCTGGAGGAAATTCTTGATTCTGCTCGCCTGGTTTATTCTACTACCACTGATCCTACAGTTAGAGCGCTTGGTACATTCTACGAAGCCTGCATGACAGCTGACTCTCTTGAGTCCAGCTTTTTTCGGAACAGAGCCGCAAGAAACAGAAAGACCCCTGAACCACCCCGCAATAAACAATGCATATCGCAGACGCTTGAGCAGATTGGTGGAGCAGCGGGGCAGGCATTTGTAAACGATCTTAAAAATTCAGGAGCAGTAGGGAAGATGGAAACACTTCTCTCGGAACTTCGTGTGGCTGTGGAAGAGCGTTTGAAATCCAATACTATAATGTCGGATGTTGAAAAAGAGTACGCTCTCGACCGGCTAAGCAAGTTGATTCTAAGAGTAGGTATACCAGAGACAGAAGTAGACTATTCGGAGCTGAAATTACTTGATAATAACTTTCACGAAAACAAGAAGATAATAGCCAACTTTAACAACTCTCAATGGACTAACTCAATCGGGTCAAATCTACGGGAGAAATGGAAGGCGAGTCTCTTGGAGACAAATGCTTTTTACATGCCTGGCGATCACGCTATTGAAATCCCAACAATCATGTTTTCCCCTCCATTCTTTTATCGTGATCGTGAAGCTCTGTATAACTTCGCCGGAGTTGGCTACATAATCGGCCACGAAATATTCCACAGCATTTCTCCGCAGCTTCCCATGATAGCTGACCCTCGAATGAAGGCAGAGACAGACAGCTTCAAGGCGTTCCACACCTCCCTTGGCGAATTCGAAGGCTGGAAAACAAACGGTGCCAGAACATTTAACGAAGATGTGGCTGACCTAGGCGGTTCAAGAGTTGCCTATGCCGCCTGGAAAGCCACACTTGCAAAAGACCCGAACTATAAGGAGGAGACAATAGAAGGATATACCCCGGACCAACGGTTCTTCATAGCCATGGGTAAAACCTGGCGCTCCAAATGGACAAAGAACGGTATCTCAAATGGCGTACACGGCCCTCACTGGGCACGCGTCAACGCAGTTGCCATGCAGAACCCTGAGTTCAATGAAGCTTTTGGGTGCAAGCAAGGCGATGCTATGGTATTGCCACCAGAGAAAGTATCTAAAATATGGTGACGGGATAGATAGTTACTAATTCTTGGCAACCCCCTCCATGCCATGTCCCGACCTTGCCGCCGCGGTAAGAGCCGGGGATGAACTTGCTTACCAGAAACTATACACAAAGTACGTCCCTTATCTTACTCGCTACCTATCCCGCAAAAACAGGGACCTATCACCCGAATCCATAGAAGACATTATTCACGATGTACTTCTGGGTATCTGGATTCGTAGAGACACCTGGAATCCTGTATCCATTCCAGCCTATCTCACCTCTGCTGTAAAAAAGCGTGTAATAGATCATCTTCGGTTGAGGGAGAGGAGTGATACATATATCAGGGAATTAAGACTAGATCAGTTACCGTCTAATGATACTATCCTCAACACATCTGCTTCCCCGCTTGTTGCTCCCTCAATTGATTTGCTCGTTCAAAAATCTATACTGCGTATCCCTTACTCAATTCATAAAGAGATCTGTATTCTGCATTTCTATGAAGGGCGCACTCCTGGTGCTATAGGCAAAATAGTTCAGTTAAAGAACAAGCAAGTACGCAGTATAATAAACACAGCGCGTGAGCATATTGCGGCTGATCTTTATTCACATGGTATTAAGAGCTTTCTTGAGGATATAAACAGGAAGCGTGCGTTGCATTCACTACCGCCTATAGTGGATAGTCCGTTCGGGGATGTTATCGACCTGAATATTCGAATGAGGCGTGATTTAGAGCAACGTCCTGATCTCACCGTTAATCTTGGTAGGTATCGATACTCCTATGCGCTTTTTGATGAGTATAATGAGGAGGAAATAAACTTGCTGAGGCAGATGGTGGGGGTTGGGTAAGGTTCTTGACCCTCCCCCAATCAATGTCTGTGGGAAGATCAATATCGCAACATAAATTTCCATATAGGTATCACCTCTGCTGTACCATGGTCCAAAGTTAAGACCTCCTCTTCATAACGTGTTACAATTATCCCTTTATCTATTTTCAATTCACCCATTGCTTCATTCAAAGCTCTCGTTTCCCTTTCTTTAGTCTTCTGGTCTGTTATGGATTCACACACCTGAACCAGTATTTTCTCGCTTCTATCTATTATTGCAATAAAATCAACTTCTTTTGAGCCATTTGTGCGCACATAGAATATATCCGGAGTTATCCTGCGCAGCGTAATATAGACCAGATTCTCCAGCAACCGTCCCGAATTGGTTGCTGCTGCAGATGCTACGGATCTAGTAAGAGAGTGGTCTATACAATAAACCTTCTTCGCGTTTGTATTCGATCTCGCAAGTGTCTATCATATTTCTTTGCAGGCTGGAGGGAAAAATATCTCGTTAAAGTGGTAAGATAGGTTACCACTTTGGGTAAAAAGTGGAAGTCTCAGCGGCCAGTATTAGGCAAAAGTGGTAGTGGGTCATACCAGAGTCTTTACTTCTTTACTATCAAGGCAGAGGCAGAACGGCCTGCAATCCCTATACGTAATAATTTTGCACTCATCTGTTCTTATCCTCCTGGTTGATCACAACCCACTCCTGTATTACATTGCGTATTACAAGGAGGAGGTATGATTACATTAAGACTCGATTCACAGCTGGAACGATCGATCGAGGCAACTGCCAGGTCAATTGGAGTATCCAAATCCGAGCTTGTACGACAAAGCATTGTACAATTTTTGAGCAGTAGAGAAGAGAAGAGCTCCTGGGAATTGGGGAAGGAGCTTTTTTCGAAATATGGTAGTGGGAATAGTAGGGCTTCTGTTGATCGCAAGCGATTAATCAGCGAGAAGATTCGATCGAAGCGCAAGAAAGCCTAAAGGATGAATCTGGCAATCCTGTGTGACAGTGGTCCGTTGATAGCATTGTTTGACTCTTCTGATGCTTATAACGTGAAAGTAGTCGAGTTTATCAAACGCAATACGGACAAGCTTTATACTACTTTGGCTGTGGTGACTGAAGTATCATATATGCTCGATTTTGACAGTCGCGCTCAGTCAGATTTTCTAGAGTTTATTTCCAGAGGTGGAATTCAGATTGTTGAAATAGACAACACTGATATTGATCATATCAGAATCCTGATGGATAAATATCGTGATCGCCCCATGGATTTCGCTGATGCTACTGTAGTACATGCATGTGAGAAGCTGGGTATTGACCGAGTGATTTCGATTGATGGGGATTTTTCGATCTATCGTATTTTTAAGAATAGACGGATTAAGAATGTGCTGGAGGCTTAGGTTTTTGTCAGGAAGACTTACCAAATCCGAACCGTCCCATAAACATCGAAGATCTCTTCGTTGCTCGCAATTGGTATTCCTTCGCTCAGCGCCTGGGCTATAAGCATTCTATCAAACGGATCCTTATGTGGACCTGGCAGGGCGCCAGCTCGTTGAGCATGAGTCAGGCTGATTGGTAGCGCCGTAAACCCTTGTTGCTGAATAATGCCATCAACATCCGCTGCCAATCCGCTGTAATCATACGGCAGCTTTCCAATTCTGTACTTTGTTGTGATCTCCCATGCTGAGGCCGCACTAACGAACACAGCTACATCAGGGTCATCAATCATGATTCGAGCTGCTTGAGAAAGTTGCTCATCTCCGGCAAGATACCATAGCAATGCATGGGTATCAATCAAAAGCTTTCTGGATGCCATGTGTTACTGCTCCCATGCATCAAGTTCATCAGCAGGGAGAGGTTCGAAGAATTCAGGTCCAACGGCCAGTTTCCCCTTTAAGGCCCCAAACACACGCCGTGGTTGCTGGGTTTCAAGCGCTACAAGTTTTACCACTGGCTGAGCTCCACGTGCAATTATGACTTCTTCCCCAGCGCGAGCACGCTCAATAAGCTGTGAGAGGGTGGTCTTGGCTACATGGATTGTAACGATAGACATTTTCTGGCTCCTTTACTGATTAGCTAATAAGTTAGCTAGGTGGCTCGCTGTAGGCAAGGGTTCTCTCCCGCGCCCCATACACCGAGTCTTTGTACTCCCTACTGATAATAAACGGATCTTCTGTTGATTATCGGCGAAAGCTCCGTTGATTGTCAGCGAAAAAGGATCAGCAGTCTTGCCCCCACATGAATAACGCTTTATTAACGTCAAGCCCCCGGTCTTATCTCTGGCATCGACAGTCTCCATGTAGAGCAGTCATCTCTTAGGCTGCCCCCCGTTCAACCTGAAAACATGGAGAGTTTATGCATAGCAACGAAGACAAACTGCTAGATCGTCTGTCGGTAGATATTATCCTCAGCAAAATTCCATCGCAGGACAGGGAGCTTCTGTCTCTCCACTTTGCTATATCGCGACCCGAGTCGTATAAAGGGCCATGGCCACCAACAATCTCAAATCTCCAGCAGCATATATCTTCCAGATATGGACTAAGCCAAATCAGTCGAAGAACAGTTTATAACAGGATTAACCGCTCGTTGGATCGAGTTCGTGCTTTGGTAGTTAAAGGAAATATTAAAAGGGCGGTAGCGTGAGTATGAATATTGTTAATTCTTCCAGAGCACACTCTATAGAAGATTACGAGACTTTGCGCATAATATACGATCGCTGGATCAGAGTGCTTGCTCGCAAACTGGCGATATCTGACTACGATCTCGCCGAAGATCTTGAGCAGGAGGGTCATATAGCGCTATGGAAGGCTAGTAGATCGTCGCCGGTTTATAATGCAAGTAATACAATTGGGTATATACGCTCGTGCATCCGGTTCAGAATGTTTCGTTTCCTTAAAAGAGAGCAACTGGTAAAGATGGGAACCATATAAGTTAAAGTTCGATATCCGGATGGTAAATCAGTATCAGCCGTCCGGATATGTCATTTGCGTCGTGTCAAAAGTATGCCTTGAGATTCCAGTACGTTTCTATATAACCGACCACCACGGCGCAGCTACAATATTATCCGCGATGAAGTAGGATCTGTCTCCTCCATACAGTACCAGGGCCCCATGTACCGAGTCCTTATACTCTTCGCAAAAGTACTTCAGATGAGCAATATCCCGAGGCTTTAATGTCTTACCACTCTTGACCTCAACCGCAATTATAGATCGCTTCCTTTCAACGACAAAATCGACCTCCGCGCCCCCTGCTGTACGCCAGTATGTAATCTCCGGTCGTGGTGTTTCGGTGTCACGCCACACTAGCAGGTCGTTTAATATGTAATTCTCCAGGTGCGCGCCTGTGGGTTCGCCGCCGCCCAGATGTAATGCCAGCCCTGTGTCGGACCAGTATAACTTGGGACTCTTGATAAGCCTCGTGGTTCGATTCCGTGCATACGGCTGTAGTCGCACCGCTTGATACGACGTTTCCAGAAGGTTCATATAATCGTGAACCGTACTTGCTGGCATACGCACATCACGACCAAGCTCGGCATGGTTCAGAAGATTTCCTATGCGCAACGAAGCTGCCTGCATGAGAGCCTGAAAATCCTGCAGATTGGAGACGGCTTTGAGGTCCCGCAGATCCCGCTCAAGATATGTGGCTATATATCCATCAAACCATATCGATCTTGCCCTGTCCGAATCCGCATGAAGAACGATGTGAGGAAATCCTCCACGCTTTACTGCGCTTTCCCAATCCTCGCCCGGCGCTGCATCGGAGCGTATGAGATTGAGCCAGTTTTTCATGGGAGTCTCAAAAAGTTGACTCCATATTCCTGCGCTGCCCATCCCCAGCTGCTCTCTGCGTGCCAGCGGCCATAATCGTAGATAGTATGCTCGCCCTGCCAGCGAGTCTCCCACCGCATCCATCATTAGAAGGTTGGCAGAACCTGTAAGAACAAATCTGCCTGGCTGATGGGTCTCGGCTTCGTCCACGACCGCTTTCATCGCCAGCATCAGAGTTGGATCACGCTGAACCTCATCTATAATCAGTTCTGTTTCACTTTGAAGAAAAGCCCGTGGCGATGAGCTGATTTCCAGCATAGTGGCAGCATCGTCCAGTGTGAAATAAGGACGGCCGGTTGTCAGTGGATGTGTGCGCACAAACGTGCTCTTTCCTGCCTGCCTTGGTCCCGTAACCACTACTACCCGCATCGTGCTCAAGGCGGTTTCGAAAAGAGGCCCTACGGCTCTGGTTAGAACGTCGCCTGGTCTTCTGAATGTGGATTCTGCCATAGCTTAAATTTATCCTAATTTCGCTGATAATCAACGGAGCTTCTGTTGATTATCAGCGAAAGCTCCGTTGATTGTCAGTATTCGTGCATCAGAATGTTTCGTTTCCTTAAAAGAGAGAGCAGCTGGTAAAGATGGGAGCTATATAAGTTAAAGTTCGATATTCGGATGGTAAATCAGCATCTGCCATCCGGATATGTCGATCAGGGCAATAGAACTTTACATTGAAAGTTCAATAATCTGCATCGCTAGTGTAATAGCATGCCTGTTGTTGTCTGCTATGTCATTTAACCGTAAGGAAAATACGGAGTCTCCAATAGTATTTAATCGCTGCTCGCTGGGAGATCATGCCAATAAGCTTGAAAAACGCACCTGTGCGTTCTAACACTATGTATCAACACTAAAAAAGCAGACCCGCGTTATAGAAAATATTCGGGCAACTATCTGCTATTATGTATCTTCAGCAAGTAAGTCCTGCTCAAGAAGAAAAATCCTATCCTGTTGCACAAAACTCACTGAGCCAGACTCATGTAATACGTTCGCAGCGCCTTTAATAGACGCATATCCGAAACGTTAACTCAATGAGGACGGTTTATGAATGTAACCCAGAAAAACAAACTCGATGCAATGGAACGAATGTTGGTTTTCGTTACCGACAGCTCTCTCCCTCCTCCATTGGAAAACGCTCCTGCAGGTTTTCAGGAACAGATAACTGTTCTGCGCAGTGCTATAGAAGAAGCATCGCAGCATGCAACTAATCAGGAATCCGGTCA
The DNA here is from genome assembly GCA_040394885.1 of Gemmatimonas phototrophica. Lineage (GTDB taxonomy): Bacteria > Gemmatimonadota > Gemmatimonadetes > Gemmatimonadales > Gemmatimonadaceae > Fen-1247. Next base: position 17,892 of record JBEBRK010000001.1, on the reverse strand, counting down.
TCCCTTACAGCTTACACAGTTGCGCAGACGTCTGCGTAATCAGCTAAGGTATGAGCATCTTCAACCGCTACGTGACGTAAGTCGAGTTATAGAAAAGGAAACTCCTGGACTTCCTTCGCTGGTGAATCTACCCGGAAAGGCAGGAACTGAACGCAGGCTTATTGCTGCGGCAAACGCGGCATTGCGTGATATTCTTCCGTATCGGGACAAGTTTATTTCCCGTGGTCTGCCCTCGGATTTCCTCGCGCAGTTGGAAGCTGCAATTACATCATTAAAAGATGTAAAAATTATACATGCAGATGCAGTTTCAAAGCGTACGGCTGCGAGCCAGGGTATTGCAAGCGCAATTGCAAACGGTATGTCTGCCAGAAAATGCCTGTCTGCGGTTGTTAAAAGGAGTTGCTTGCAGGATCCGGAGTCTGGTCCTGCAACACTTCATGCATGGCAGAGTGCGTCGCGTATAAGGCGTTCAGGTTCTAGTAGTGTTACAGAAGAAGCCGTTAACGCTGATGTGCTAAATACGACATTGTGAACCATATGATTCTGCTCAAACCTCCAGATCCCTTTCGGCTTCTTCTGATACTTCTTATTTCCACCACCACAATAACAGTTGCTGTGAAATGCAGTACGTCACTATCGGCAAACTACAGACAACTACAGCAGCATTCACCTATTCGCAAAATACAACCATATGCAATCAACCACAGACAAAACGTTCCAGGAAACTTCGCATCCGGTTCCATCCACTTCATCCAACACGTCGCGCTTTACCCCCGTCGCAGCGGTTGCCACTTCCATTCTTGGCGTACTGACAGCACTCTGGCCTAGCGCTCCAATCTTAGATGCCATAACAACCGCTGTTCCACAGTTACAAATAGCGATACCTCTGTTGCTAACCTCGGTGGGTTCTATAGTGGCTGCACTATCGAGATCGCCGAAGGAGAAGTAGAGCGTTTTGTTTTAGGTTGCTAAGTAGTTGCAGCACAACGGCTTAGCAGGTAAGCCTTAAATAAGATCAGAGCGCTGATCTTATTTAAGGCAGTGTCATTGGGCTGATTCTACTTATTTAAACAGATCCTCAATCCGTACTTCACTCTGTACCAGTCCTGTCTTGTAAGCGTTGTCCTTAACCCCAAACGTTGTTACCATAGCTAAGAATAAAGTCTTTGGCGTTTTTGTCTTGCTCTTAAATACGTTGATCTTGTTTCGTAGCTCCTCCGCATATTTCTTGTCTATTGTAAATTCAGAGATCGAGAATTTCATCTCACAAAGACTTATGCAATGATCCTGTCTATCAATAAGAAGATCAATCTGACATCCCTTTTCGCCTTTTTGAGCGGAATGCCTCCACGCTGATTCTTCTGAGTATACACCTGATATACCTAATGCTGCTTTGATCTCATTAGTGTGTTTCAGGCATACGCTTTCAAACGCTGTCCCGCTCCAGCTTCTCCATGAGGGTGTTACCGAGAGTTTAAGCCATGTTCCTGAACCGGTAGCTCGTCTGTTTTCTACAAACTTCAGATAGAATCTGGAGTATTCATCTGACAGTTTATAGATGGTGTCGCGCACATTCTTCTGAAATGGTAAGTACCCGGCTATAAATCCTGATTCAAGCAACTCTTCAATTAACACTGTCGATCCACCACCACTGCTGAGATCGCATTCTTTGATGATCTCCTGTCGTGTCATTCCAGCAGGTTTAGCAGCTAGTGTCCGAATGATCGATATATGATTATCAGCTTCCGTAAACAGAGACTGATACAGATTTGTAAACTCTCCTTGTAGAGATCCGTCTTTGCTAAAACAAATGCGATCTATATTCTGTGCTGCGCTTTTGCCTGGTTCTATCTCTCGTAGATAATGCGGTATTCCGCCAAGTGCCATGTATATCTGTGTTATCTGATAATGATCCAGGTTAACATGCTTGCTTTTTAAATATTCTTCTGTTTCTGCGAGAGTGAAAGGAAGAAGACGGATCTTTCGCGTGATCCGGTTGTGCAGACCTCCCTTACTGTTAACCACTTTCTGTATCATCCATGATGCAGCTGATCCACAAATGGCGAGGATCAGATTCGGCTGTTTAGTACCCCATGAATTCCAAAAGTACTCAAAAGCCTGCAAAAAGCCTGACCTTCGCGAACTCAACCACGGTAATTCATCTATAAATATTACGCACTTTTTCTTTGCCAGAAGAGGTTCCGCATAGTCCTTGAGCATCAAAAATGCTTCGGTCCAGTTCCGGGGCACTGCGAGAGCAACAGGCAGGTTCATGACCCCAGCCAACGCATTCCTGAAATTCAGCAGCTGTTCTTTTAATGGTGCATCATGTACTCCAGAGAACTCAAAGATAAGGTTCTTTTGGTAGGTATTACGGATCAGGTATGTCTTACCAACTCGCCGTCGCCCATAAATCGCAATCAGCTCAGCTTCCCGCGACACGAGAGCTTGTTCAAGTATGCTTTTTTCCTCTTTACGCCCTATGATATGCTTCATAATTGCCGCCTTTTTGGGGAGGGCTCTATAGTCCATAGAGAGTCTTACCTCTCTAGAACTGCCAGGGTTTACTCACTTGTGGCGGGATATGGAATGGTATATCTCGCCACAACTACCATAATTTACCCACTTATGGCGAGATATGAAATAGTATATCCCGCCACAACTACCATAATTTACCCACTTGTGGCGAGATATAGCTTTCTACCTGGCTCAGCGGCTTAGAATGAGCTTGTGTAGAAAAAAGCTATTCGTCTATTTTTTTCTGAGGAAAACCAAGCTTAAGCCAGCTTCAGTTTCACATTCTCCGCCTGCCACAAATGGCGATTCTCATGAGCAACACAAACATCAAAAACCGCCGCAAGGCTTAACTTCACTAACGAAGAAATTGGAGATTGAACCTTTAACCTCTGTATATCAACTCCATCTCTTACACAGATATTCGCAAACTCACGCATCTTTTCATGTGTATTCAGGTACCGATCTTTCACCGTATCCAGTTCTGATTGATCATTTTGCGGTTGCACTCGACCCGGTGCAGGCATTTTAAACTTTGGCGGTGAGGCAAGGCTCGCGATAAACATTCGAGCAAATAGTGAGTGATTCACCTCTTCGGCTCGGTTTGTGCCAAATTTATCGGCAGAGTTTTGTACGGGTGTAGGGGCGGAACCTAACGCCTTGCCGATAGCATCTATATACATATCATTTACAAGGATTAGGTGTTCAAGGCACTGTGCAATGGACCACTTTCCGGGCTCGGGCCGATGATTGAACTGAGTTTCAGAGAGTCCCGACAACAGCTTTTGAGTGCGAGCGTCGATGTTATCGAAGTCTTTGATTGTTTTATCTAGAAACTGAGCGGAGTTTAAAGTGGTCATTCTGGAATTTACATCCCGCGGGTCGGCGGTGAAATACGTGGTTCCCGTGTATCTATTTCCGCCACAGATCTGTCACTAATATGATATGAAAACAGGTCTATAAAATTGGCATCTAAATTACCAGCTATAAAATACCAGCCTGAGGATAAAGGCGTTTCACTAGTCGAAAGCATCGGTTCTACTCCAGTTTTAGAGGAGGGACAGGTCCTGCTCCCTCTAAAATGGTTTGCTCAATATGGCAGGCCAGCCGCGCTTTACAGGGTTATGGGGGAGCTATTGGATGAAGATCAGGCTCTCGATTTCGATCTGTTGCCATCGCTAAATGATCTTGAAGTAGAGATTCTGAACAATCCTGAGGCACTTAGCCTTAACGCTTCACAAACGCCTGAAGGACGCTGGGGTAACGCCTTGCTGCCGTTGCGTGATTATGAAGGCGAGGGCGAAGTGATTTCTACGTATTCGGCATACTGTAGACTGCTGGATCTGGGTTGGAGTGAAGAAAATGCCGCAGTTCGGCTGACTAGCAGGCTGTTCTTTCACATACTTTCGAGTGCGTATAATTCCGTAGAAGGCGACGAGAACTCGGATGACCTGGATCCAGAACGGCTATCCTCGAATGCCAGCTACCGCGAACTTGCTCGTGAAGCTGCGGCTGCTGCGCTTGCGCAAGCTGGATACGATACAGATCCGCGTTTGCTCGGATATGCGGCCAAGCTGATCAAAAAGGTCGATAAGTTCATTCAGCGGGTCTTTGGAATGGATGAGTCAAAGCCAAACTACGAACAGTGGGTAAAGATAGGCTCTTCTCATGTTCTTCCTGCGGATGCAGCTGCGCCATCTGTCTATATGTTGCAGATGCTTGCACACATGCCTGGTATTCATACGCAGTATCGAGCCGAAATGCGCAGGCTGATAAAATATCTGGCTCGTAAGCCACATCAGCATATTATAGATGGAGCAGCACCATTACAGCTGTTGGGGAAGGATATTATTGAGCAACCCCATCTTGTTACAGGTGACCCGTTGCAGGTCCATTATAACATGGGTGGCGGGTTGGCAGAGAGATATGAGCTGTTCTGGTTAGAGGTCTTAGCAAAACTTGGTTTTCTTTCGCAGAACCCGGCCTGGGTAAAGCGTTATCAGCGTGTTATAGATGCGTGTGACCCAATAGATGGCGTATGGAATGGTGAATACAGAGTTGTTGAATCTCTGAAATTACCGCCAGGATGGGTGATGGATTGTTTAAGAGTGTTGGATGGAGTTGAGTGCGAGGTTGATTTAAATCTGAGGATTGCGTTAGTAGGCAGATATCTGGGGCGAGAGTTTGAAGTTTGTTAGATAGGGCGATCTCGCTGCATTAGCTCTTAGTTTAGATTGTGACAGGTATACAGCTTTGTCCAGTTTTATCTAAGCCAGGAACTTCACATGACATTTATGAGTTCGGATCTGCATGATGGGCGCATTCCACCGGAGGAAATATTTCCAGGTAACGACCCTGGTTATAAGGTGTCGTTTGTGTCCGTTCCTCAGTCAATGTCTGGAGTTGGAAAAGGCGGTTCCGGTTCTTTGTCTGGTATTAATGAAGGTGGTGATCCTGCTTCTTTAAATAGAAGCGGGTCGTCGGACGAGTACTCTGATTTCGCAAGTCGAATCAGAGTTATAGAAGGGGTTAAGGTATCTTCTTCTAGTTCATCTATGGAATTGAAGGGTGAGTACGTTGAGTTGGACGGCGAGCACATGGAGTCGGATAGTGGATACGCTGAGCTGAAGGATAAGTATGCCGATTTAAAAAATGATTCACCGACTGGTAAGACTTATCTGCTTTTACATGGCTGGGCAGCATCCTCCTTTTCATATGCGGATATTATCCCTGAACTTGTCAACGCAGGTAACCGTGCGATTACAATAGATCTTCCTGGTCATGGGCTTTCATATAAACTCGACCAGGCGTCAGCGGAGTCGGGTTATACTGCGGAATATCTGGTAGGTATAGTTGAATATGTAGTTAATCAGTTGGGGCTCTCAAAGATCTCTCTGGTTGGGCATTCGATGGGTGGGGCTCTTGCGGCATACTTTGCCACCAGAAATTCCTCTCTGATTGAGGAGCTCATCCTGATCGCACCTGCTGGTTTTGAACGTACCTCGCTGATGAACGTTGCAGCTGCGGCAACGCGGCCAGGCTCTGTTGCGGCCGCACTTCCAAAGCTGATTACTCGTAGCGTTGTCAAACTCATGCTCAAAATGGCATTTGGTGACAAAAGTCGTATTACGGAGAGGCACGTCGATCAATACTGGGCTCCGAGCCGTGATCCGAGATATGCATATGCTGTTCGCGCCTGTCTTCTGAACTTTAACTGGGAGATGGCAAAGCAGCTGGATCTGGCTGCCATAACTGCGCCGACGAAAATTCTCTATGCTACCAAGGACAATCTCGTCTCTGAGGCTGCTGCCAAACGGTACGGCGACGTGATTCCGAAGGCTAGAATGATCAGGATGGAAGGGGTGGGGCATGCCATCACAGATGAAGTCCCAGCGCGGGTGGTTGCAGAGGTGTTAGATTTAATGAGAAAATGAGTAATGATTCAATTGGGGCCCGCAAGAGGGCCAGAAAAGGGGGCCGTAAGAAAACGACCTCCAGGGCTCAGACAGAGTCCGCAGCAGCTGTCGCACAAATTGATGCCAAAAACAGCAAAATAGAGCCGTCCCTTAGTGAGATAGCTCCAATCGTCCCGTCTACTGGGCCTACTTTCTCAGATATAGGGTTGTCCGCTCGGGTGGTAAAAGCGACTGCCGAAGCTGGCTATACAAATCCAACTCCCATCCAGGCGGCGGCTATCCCCTTGGCGTTAAAGGGACGTGATCTGATTGGCCTGGCGCAGACTGGTACCGGTAAGACCGCCGCATTTACCCTTCCTCTTATTGAGCGCCTTTTGGATGGGCCTTCCTGTACTCGGGCTCTTGTTCTGACCCCCACTCGTGAGCTGGCTGTTCAGGTTGAAGAGAGTGTTCAGAAATACAGTAAGGGGTCCAGGCTGCGAGTTGCAGCTATTTTTGGTGGAGTTGCGCTCGAACCCCAGTCAAAGCTGCTTAAGAAAGGTGTTGATATTATAGTAGCAACTCCTGGCAGACTCCTGGATCATATGGAACGCCATCACGTCAACTTCGATAATCTTGAAGTCCTTGTTTTAGATGAAGCTGACAGGATGCTGGATATGGGTTTTGCGCCGCAGTTAAATAAGATTGTTGCGCAGATACCAAAGTACCGCCAGACACTTTTGTTTAGCGCGACTATGCCTCCAGAGGTTGAAGCGCTGGCCCGCAAGTATCTGCGCCGTCCGCAGGTCGTTCAGGTGGGGCGTAGATCGATGGCTGCTAACACAATCATGCACGCAGTTTATCCTGTTCCGCGTACACGCAAGGTTGAACTGTTAGTGTCGCTGTTGCAGGAAGAAAAGATGGATTCCGTTTTAGTGTTTACACGCACGAAACACGGTGCTGACAAGGTTGTACGTAATCTTGATAGTGCAGGTATTCCATCCACTGCAATGCATGGTGACAAAACCCAGGGCGAACGAACTCGTGCGCTCGAAGGTTTTAAGAGTGGAAAGATAAAGGTTCTGGTTGCCACTGACGTAGCACAGCGTGGTCTGGATATCTCGGGAATTACACATGTTATCAACTTTGATGTTCCTGCCGAGCCCGAAGATTACGTACACAGAATTGGTCGTACAGGTCGTGCTGCGCAAAGTGGTGATGCATATACCTTGATGGCGCCGGATGAGATAGCAATGGTTCGTACTATCGAACGTGTTATCGGTCAGGCAATACCTCGCATATCTGTACCTGGATATGATTTTGGGACTTCGGTTTAGGGCTCTAGCTGGCTCTGAATCTTGGCTCCCAATTGATCAGTTCGTTGTTTCGCGGTATAGTGGCTGGCGGTATAGTGATTGTGGTATAGTAGACTATCGAGTTAACTCCGCTTAACTCTGCCAAGTCGCGACATGCTTATAGTATCTGCAGCTCTTCCTTTACTTATTGTCAGAGTGAAGTTGGCCACACCAGTTGTAAATCCGTTAGGTGCGTAAGTCACAGATGAGCGGTTGGTTTTTAACTTTACTCCGTAAAGGGAACCGATTTCTCGTGCTGATATCTGATGATCTCCCAGAATCATCGACAGGGTGGCAGGGTCATCTTTTATTAAAATAGTGGTATTGCGCGACTGTGCTCTAGCTACCTGCCGTGCAGTTCCGAGGATTGTAACTATTTCATCCGTGGCTGAGTTTACGGCAATCCCGTCTCTGATATGAGAATATGTCAGCAGTGCGGTAGATGCCAGAATGCCGATAATACATAGAGCCACAACCAGTTCTATTGTTGTGTAGCCGGTTGGGGTACGGGTATGCAGGAGTTCCATTTAGGTAGATTAATTCATTGCTATTTAGTATTAATAAGCAGATTATTGCGCCCTTATCGTTTCATTGCGAAATTGAGGGATCAATGTTTGCATCAAAGGCTATAAACTCTATAGTCTCTATAGTTCGAACATCCGAAAGTCATAAGGATCCATTTTGAGAATTGCAATTTCCACTGGTGGCGGTGATGCACCTGGCCTCAACGCGGTCATCAGATCCGCGGTGCTCTCAGCTATTGGGATGGGTTGGGAAGTTTTAGGGATACGTAAGGGTTATGCCGGTCTCCTCGGAGAAGACGAGGTAATTCCTTTAACTCGCGACAGTGTGCGCGGGATTGGGCATCTGGGCGGAACGATGCTGGGAACAACAAATCGCGGCAATCCTTTTGCTTATCCTATTAGACAGTCTGACGGAAGCTACATCAATGTCGACAGGTCTAACGACATGGTTGCATATGCGGACGAGCTGGGAATTGACGCCCTTATCTCGATTGGTGGCGATGGTTCGCTCGCAATTGCAAAGAAGTTGCACGATAAAGGGATGAAGATTGTCTGCGTTCCAAAGACTATCGATAACGATGTCAGCGGAACCGTTAACACGTTCGGGTTTGATACTGCAGTAAGTACTGTACTCGACGCCCTCGACAAGATTCATACGACCGCCGAATCTCATGGGCGTGTGTTTGTAGTCGAGGTTATGGGGCGCGATGCGGGTTTTATAGCGTTGCATTCCGGTTTGGCGGGATCTGCGGATGTCGTTCTGATTCCGGAAATTCCTTTTAGCGTCGATAAGGTTTGCGACAAGATTTTTGCGCGTGATAGAGCCGGCAGAAACTTCTCTATTGTAGTAGTTGCTGAAGGCGCCGCGCCTATTGGTGGTGTTCAGAGTGTGATGGGAAAGTCCATGCCGGGGCAGGCGGTTCGAGTTGGTGGAATCGCTCAGGTGCTGGCAGAGGAGATTCAGGAGCGTACAGGTAAAGAGACCAGGTCATTGGTGCTTGGTCACCTGCAACGTGGGGGTCAACCAACAGGGTATGACCGTCTGCTTGCCACTCGCTTTGGTGCAGCTGCCGTCCGGGCGATAGCTGACAAGAAGTGGGGGCAGATGGTCGCCCTGCAATCCCCCGATATTGTAACAATACCTATTGAAGAGGCGCTAAATAACGTAAAGCGGGTAGATCCTAATCACGACACTGTGCTTACTGCACGTGCGATTGGGATATCATTTGGCGATAGTTCTCCTCAGTAATGGATCATCATATAAATAGAGAGGTTCGTGATCCGTATCTTCCGGATCACGAGGCGATAGTTGCGCGTGGTGCAACCAGTAAGCGTGTAATTATTATTGCCCCTACACGGGCAGCCTGTGAAACGATCGAGCTGGCATTAACGCTTGAGATTGAAACCGTTTTACAGAAAAAGCATGGCTCAGAGATTCAGGAGCTTGCTAAAAACGGTCTTGGATTTGGCATAGTTGCCGGAACAGGGACTGGTAAGACACTTTCTGTCAGACCAATTGCTCAGACAATTCTGCGCACAAAAGATCTGCGGGTCGGCGTTATAAACCGTGAGCGCGAAGCTACACCCGACACTCCAAATTGGAATGTCGTAATTGTTACAACAGGTATTGCGCGTCGCTGGTTTCAGGATAATGATATTTTGCCTAGCGATACGCTTGTTGTGGATGAAATCCATCAGACATCGGCGGAGCTGGAGCTTTGTCTTGCGCTTGGTAAACGCGTTGGCTGTACATTTATCTGGCTCTCGGCAACTGTTGATCCCACCTTTTATTCGGGATATCTGAATTCGGCAGCGGTAATTCAGAGTTCTGCATTTGATCCAAAGAAAGCGGCCCGTGTGAAGGTTGTTCACAAAGGGGCGCAGATGTTTTTGGATGAAAAGTTTCTAAAGACTGTAGAAAAAGAGCGGCGTGGACTCGCGATGTTTATGCCGACTCGTGCTGGTGTTGAAGAGTGCGCAGATATGGTGCGCTATCGGGCTCCGCGTATTAACTCGGCATTTTATCACGGTGGTGAACCGATCCGTGTTATTCGTCCGTTCCTTGATGGAACAGCGCAGCGACCGTTTTTCCTGGCTATGACATCTGCTGGGCAGAGTGCGTTAAATATTCAGGGGTTGGATACTGTAATCATCGATGATACGCGTTTTACCAACATCATCGAAGGTGGAAAGAATGTTTTAACCAAGCTACACCTCGGCGCCAATGAAATTCTGCAGATGGCAGGTCGCGTTCACGGGCGCGTTGACGGTGGCCGTGTTTTTATTCTCAGTGACAGACGGATCGATTTTGATTCGTTAAAGCCAACTGCACCGGAGTTTCAACTTTCAGGTGATTCGGAACGTGTTGCGCTAACCTGTGCAGCACTTGGTGTTCGTGCAGATGAATTGGATCTCCCTGTACCGTTAGACAAGCGTGCATATAGGGATGCTCTTGTACTGTTGGCCGGACGTGGTGTTATTGATGACGGCAAGCTAACTCGCTATGGTCGTGCTGTTGAAGCTTTGCCGGTCGAGCGTGCCTGGGCAGAGTTGATTGTTAATGCTGATGATGAACTTGTGCCGTATCTCGCAGTTATGAGTTCGATAGAGTCTTTACATCGCATGACACGAGAAGAGCGCAATCTCGAAGGACTTATAGTTCCTGGCAGTGATCATCTCACGGCCTATAATATTTATGCCGAGGCTTTGAAAGAGTGTGGATCTATTGGTCAGGTCTATGGTCTCGCTCGTCATCAGTTTGACGAGACTATCGCTGATTGGGCGGAGGCGCGTGGAGTTTTAGTCAAGTCTATTGAAGACACAGCTCTTGGCATGGCGAGTATTTATCGCAGCTTGAACATGCCTCTGCCCGCTACACTTCCGCAGGCTCGCAGCAAGATTTACGTGCAGTTTACAGATCTGGTGGCGAAGCTGATGCCATTTGATTTTGTTATCGATGAGCAGACTGCCGACGGTATCAATGCACGTGTTTCGAAGACGAGTGTTTGCGGAAACTGGGGAGTTGTGGCTGGCGATATCAGATATTTCGCTGGTCGTAATGGTGAACCGCGAGCTGGTATTGAAGGGACGCAGATACCTTTTGATGCAGTCCGTAAGTACTCAACGCGCACAAAACCACGGGTAAAATATGATCCTGATCGTAAGCACGATCAGCTCGTCCTAAGCAGCAGAGTTGAATATTTCGGATTTGATTTAGACCGTGAAGTTCAACCGATTCGGGAGTTTCCTGCAGAGTATCGCGAGGAGATTTATCGAGTGCTGGCGGAGGCGCTGGCAAACGGAAGCGCTCGTCATCTGTCGGTGAAAAAGAATCGTGCTGAGATAGATGCCATTCGGGAGGTCTATCGCAGGTCGGGCGGGATTACGCCGCGGTTGGGTTTTAAGGAGTTGACCGAGCTGTATCTCGCGCAGATGCGAGGGGATGAGGGTTCTGTTGGCCACGGTATCAACTCGATCGATGACTTCAGAAATGCCCGTTTTGAGATCAACATCTCCAACTTTGTTTCTGTTGAACAGCGCGAACTGTATGGGCGTCTGCCAAGTGTTGTTTTAATTCGGGATAAAGAGGCCTGGATCGAATATGATGTTGAGGAGCGCGAAGATGGTTCGCTCTTTGGCATCGCCAGACTCCGCATTCCTGAAAAGATCGCTCGGAATGTTATCAGCGAAGAGATTCCACAGCTTGACCGTCCGCTGAGATTTTCAGTGAATCGGGGCCAGCGCGGAAGCGTTCGAGCTGATACATTGGAGGAGTTGCAGGAGCTCCTCGATCGTCCGTGGTCTCCAGCTGAAATTGAATCAGATTCACCTTATGCATCAGAAAGATCAGAACGGTCACATAGGTCAAGAAGGTCACAAAGATCACAAGGACCAAATAGATCAGGCAGCTCCAGCGGTCGGTCCAGAAGGTCGGAACGAGTTCGTAGCTCCGACGGGTCCGGATCTGACGAGCGGAAACGAGTCCGCGCGGGCAGATCTGATCGCAAGCCATTTCCAGGAAAACCTAAGGGTCGTAACAGCCAGCGCCGGCGTCCTCGCTAATGTGGCATCGGCGGCTGGGCGTGCGTTAGCTCGTGCAGTTGTCGACAATAAGCTGATAATGAGCTTCGGTAACGGAGGTTCCGCTGCCGAAGCCAGTCATCTGGCTGGTGAGCTGATTGGGCGGTATAAGCAATCACGTCGTGCATATGCAGCTGTTGCACTTGGTGGCGATGTTGGATCGGTGACCTGTATCGCAAATGATTTTGGGTATGGCGCCTTATACGAACGTCAGATTGAAGGCCTTGGGAGGCCTGGCGACGTAGCAGTTGGGTTTACAACGAGTGGCACCTCCGAAAATGTTGTTCGTGGTCTTAAAAAAGCCCGTGAACTTGGCCTGGTGACCATAGCGCTTACCGGTGAAAAAGGATTGGCCGGTATTGAGTGCGATTATGTGATTGCGGTGCCTAGCTCAATAACGGCGCATATTCAGGAAGTTCATCTGATGGTATTGCATGCCTGGTGCGCACATATCGATGCGGTGGTTCTGGAGGGGTAGTATTCTATTGCCGAGCTGAATTGATCAGAGGCCGATATCCGGGGGGGGGGCAGGGCGGCGGAGTAAATTCAAAGTCGGCCCTATCTGTTAATCTGTTAAATTGAGAGTATGTCAGATTCTAGCACGGTAAATTTGGGAGGCGGCATTAGCGAAAGAGCTAATCCCGCGGCCTCTACACCTCAATCCGATCCTACTTATTACAGAAAAGGTTTTGGCTTAAAATCCGCAGTTCAGGACGAACTGGCCACGGATTATGATGGTCGTCTGGTGGATCTGCTTCGCGAAAATGACTATTCGCTAACTGTGGATGGTGTAACTGTTCGGCTCGCCAAGGAGTTTGGTTTTTGTTATGGGGTCGAACGCGCAGTAGACTACGCTTATCAGACGCACAAGAAGTTTCCCGATCGCAGAATTTTTCTGGCTGGCGAGATTATTCATAATCCGCACATCAACCAGAAGCTGCGCGAGATGGGGGTGATCTTTTTGGAGCACCGTACTGATCAAAAGGAAAGCTCCTTCGACTTTTCTTTAGTCGCTCCAGAAGATGTTGTAATCCTGCCGGCATTTGGTGTTACAGTTACAGACTTTGAGAAGCTGCGGGAGCTTGGATGTGTCATGGTCGATACGACCTGCGGATCGGTACTCAATGTTTGGAAGCGCGTCGAAAAGTACGCAAAGGAAGATTTTACAGCGCTCATTCATGGCAAGTATTACCATGAGGAGACGCGCGCCACAGCTTCGCAGGCGATGAAATATCCAGGTGGCAGATATCTTATAGTGCGGGATATGAGCGAAGCGTTAATGGTGTGTGATTACATCGAAGGTAAGGCAACCGCTGAAGATATACTGGAACGCTTCAGTCACGCTTCATCACCAGGCTTTGATCCAGCTACTGATCTGAAAAAGATTGGTGTTGCAAATCAAACAACTATGCTGGCGCGTGAAAGTCTTGCAATTGGCGCACAGGTGCGCGATGCAATGCTTCGTGCGCACGGACCGGAACATACCGAAGAACACTTCAGGACATTCGACACTATCTGCAGCGCAACCCAGGATAGGCAGGATGCTGTTCGTGATCTTCTGGACGAGCCGCTTAATGCGATGGTTGTTGTTGGTGGTTATAACTCAAGTAACACAATATCTCTCGCTGCTCTCTGTGCCGAAAAGGTGACTACCTACCATGTTGAAGATGCAAACTGCATCGACCCAGAAAACAGCGTGATCAACCATCGAATTCAGATGGGTAGTAAGGATGTCGCTACTCCAGACTGGTTGCCAGCAGATGGGCCGGTTAGAGTGGGGTTAACTGCAGGTGCCAGTACACCAAACAATAAGATCGCAGATGCGGTCGCCAGAATTTTTATGACAAGAGGGATCGACCCGGCGAGTGTGCGGTAGTAAATGATCTCCAAAAGCTGGACATAACGTCCGTGCTTTTGGAGATCATTTCGTTTTCATATTTGTATTTTGATACTGGAAACCGCAGCGGCCTATGGGCCGAACTGAGATATCCTTTATATCCATCTAGGCCTTATATCCTATGCCTTTTTGAGACCACGTCTTTTTTAGACTGGGTCTTTTAGACCTTGTGATACTGTAACTTCGCAGCTTCGTGTTTGTCGGCTGCTGTGTAAATATCAAAGTCTGCAAAGAAGGCAGGTGCTTCGGACTGAAGTGTTCTCAGCGCTAAAACTGCGAGGCGTCTAATCTCAAGCTCTGCACCTTCGCCGCTGCGTAGCTCAAGCATCGTTCTCCATGCACGGGCATTTGCAGTTACGACAATTTTGGTTTCGGTCGAGTTTGGTAATACCCCGCGAGCTGCTTCTCTTGCCATCTTGCGGCGGTGTACACGATCTTCAACCCACTCATAACGTTTCATGAGCTGCTCAACAAGATCGATATAAGCTTGCTTTGCGCTGTCGATCTGCTTCTTCCAGGCTTCATATACAGCTTCGTCGCCAATGATTGCAGGAGGGACAACAAAGTCAGCCTCGGACTCATCTACATAACGCTGGCTGAGCTGAGAATATGCAAAGCCTGCTCTGTGCCGAACCAGTTCATGTGTGAGTGAACGGCTTACTCCTTCAAAGAGTAGCGAATAGTTGGCGTGTTCCAGTACGCTACCATGACCCTGTTTCTTGATGTTATTGAGGTAGTCATGTGTCGTGCGGCTGGCCGGATTGTGCTGACTCATATAGCACATTCTCCCGGCGAATTCGGCTAGACGCTCGCCGTCGGTACTGTCTCCGATCCAGTTAACGGAGAGATGTTGAGGCTCCGAAAAACTCGGGCGCGATATGACAGTGACTTTTGGCTCAGTATAGAACACTTGTTTCGATATCCTTTGTGAAGCGTTTGATTTTGGTAAATCTAATATCGTCGAGGCGCCTTGCTCAAATCGAGTCCAATCTGAAATTGGAGTAACCTCTCTCAGTCGAGATCGTATCCAGCATCTCACGGACTTTTGTGGGGAGCTTCGGCAGATTTGGATCGTATTTGATGTTATAAAGCGGGTTTTGTCCCGATAACGGTACGATAACGCCTGGGTTTAGAATATTGTCCGGGTCGAATGCTTCCTTCACTGCCTTAAATGCGGCGATTGTCTCCGGTGCCCAGACTTTTGGAAGTAGAGGGGCTCTGAGCCGTCCATCTCCGTGCTCTGCCGCCAGCGTACCCCCCAGTCTCGCTGTAAGGTCCACTGTCATATTGAGGATAGAGGTTACCTTTTCGCGCCAGTCTGGTGCGTGAACATTGATTAGAGGATTCACGTGCGCATGGCAGTCTCCGGCATGCCCGAAGATTACCCCAGGAACGTTGTGTATCGCAAAAATCTCGCGGATACCACGAATGAACTCCGGGAATTTATCTGGTGGCAGACCACAGTCTTCTATGAATTGCATCGAAGTGTGGGTTGGGCCGAGCTTGTTGAGCGTGGGGCTGGCTGCATGCCTCATCTCCCACATCTCATGTTCTGCTGCTGCAGATAACGCCAGAGTAACAGTGGTCGCACCCTGAGATCTAAAAGCATCCCCAAGACGTTCGGCCTGCGCAGAAGAATCTTCTGTGCTGTCTCCTTCAAGCTCGGCTAGCAGAACCGCTTCAGTTCCCGCCGGAATAGTCGAAAGATCGGTGCCTTTGGCTGCGATCTCAAGATAGGTTTTATCCAGCAGCTCGCAGGCAGTTGCTCCAAAATTACGTGCCTTTATAGCTGCTGCAACTGCGTTTTCTAATGAATCGAACGAAGCGAGTACAGAACTTGTTGCCGGGCGAACTTCGGACAACTTGAGAACTATGGAGGTTATAATTGCCAGCGTTCCTTCGCTGCCAATAATTAGATCCAGAATATCGCCGGATTCAACAAACTTGCTTAATGCATAGCCTGAAGATTCTTTGAAAAGATTCGGTTTGGAGAGAAGGCCACGATCGTAAAGCGGTCTAAGCTGTTCCTGCAAAGCAATATCAAGCTTGTTAAACAGCTCATGTGCATGCAAGTTCGAGTTGCTGCCTGATTCAGCGACGGCATTGCCAGGTTCCGAATCAGCTTTTTGAGCCGGCGAAGTTTCCGAGCTACTAAGATGGTCCAACACCGGCGCCTTTCCACGTTCAAACCTCGCGGTTGAACCATCAACCAGTATGCAATCTACTGATTGAACCCAATCCCTTGTGGGGCCGAACCCCAAAGTATGAGATCCTGCTGCATTTGTAGAGACCATCCCGCCAACGGTGCAGAATCTCCCACTCGATGGATCCGGAGGAAAGCGTAACCCAAACTCTCTCGCTTTCTTGTCCACCGCAGCGCGAATGGCGCCAGGCCCAACACGAACCGTTTTGTTCGCAGTATCAATATCGCCAATCCAGTTGAATCGGCTCATATCGAGTATGACGCCGCTGCCAATAGCGCCGCCACCCATGCTGCTCCCAGATCCGCGTGCTGTGATCGGAGTTTTCGTTTTACGAGACCACTCCAGAAGGGCGATAACATCTGCATCGTCTTCCGGAACCGCAACTGCCTGAGGGATCAGTTGGGATATATCGGCAGCTTCCGAGTATGCTGCCCGCGCATCTATATCGTTTCGAAAGATGCCTTTGAAGTTCTGGATCATGCTACGCTAAATTCCGCCACTGATTGTTGCGAGTTGGCTGGAGATGTTATTCATAATCTCCTGAGGTACAGGAAATTCCTTAACTAATTCCTCTTTTGGATTGGTAATTTTTGTTTTGCCAATCGCATTGAGATAAAAGCGTGCATAGCCCTCCGCATATTCGGGAGCTACTTCGCTTAATAGAGTATATCCACCGCGAACCGCAGCAGCTGAGACAATCAGATCGGCTTCACCGTTACGCTGTTGTGCCGGCGTTGTGTTATCTGTTACAGCCAGATACGCTAGCGGGATGATGATTTCGTGTGCAACACCATATACCGCTTCGTTTATATGAGCGAGATCGCGAGGGAAGTTCACGGCGACAGAGGTTCCGATCCCAGAGCCGATGTTGGATGTACGCCCCTCTGCTTTCAATGGCAGCGAAAGTAGAATCTCTCCGTTGGCCTGTTTAGTTGAATTCAGGTAATTACGTACTTTCGGATGGAGGTAGTTCGTCCATAAAGTGTGTAATGAGTCCAGAACCTGTTTGCGCTCGCGCTGCTGCTGAACCCAGTATGAGTTAAAGAATTTTTCGTTTTCGTCCCAGAGAGATGATGAAAACAGAGCAAGCCACTGACGCTCTACAGGAGTTGGGAAGTAATTGAGCAACGACTGAAATAAATATGCTTCCTGTTGCGATGATGCTGCATTAGGATTGCCATTTGCTGCAACAAAAGCATCTATAGTAGCGCGCATAGTAGCCCCAGAAGTAAAGAACTGGGGCAGAAACTGAGCATTGATCAGAGCAGGAGTCTGTGCTAAAGTCTTTTGGAGCCGCTCAACATTTACATCCAGCTGTGTAAGAACATTGGCTTTGTTCTTTACTACTACAATTTCATCTCTGTAGGTTTTGTCGAACAGCGGGATTCTTGCTGTGTCAACTTGTAGCAGTGCAAACCCATGTAACCACAGATCAACGTGTTCGCGTGTTTTAATCCCCCAATACGAAGTTCGTACCTGTTGACCCTGTGCCTGACGCTCGGCGGCAGAACCTGGAATTGGACCTGAAGAGGCGCAGGCTGTAAATCCTAACGCAAGTGTTGCTGCGAATACTGGAAGATATCGTTTGGGCACAATCAACATTTAAGAGTTGGAACTTGTTCGTAGCTTGGCAAGTCAGAAGCTCGCTTGCGGCTTAAGAGTTTGATAACGACTCAATAATTATAGCTATCCCCTGACCGCCGCCGATGCATGCAGAACCGAGAGCATAACGTTTGCTGGAGTTTCTTAGAACATGCAAAAGGTGAGTGGTGATTCTGGCACCAGATGCACCAAGCGGATGACTCAATGCTATGGCTCCACCGTGTATGTTCAGTTTATCCATCGGAAGTTTAAGCTCATCTGCAACTGCGAGAGTCTGAGCTGCGAATGCTTCATTTACTTCGATGATATCCATATCATCCA